>NZ_PDCP01000021.1 GCF_002553505.1 Mycolicibacterium agri
GCACTCGAGATTCTCGGCGCCGACGTCTTCGACCTCGCCGACAACCTCGACGCGGTCGTTCGCGATCCGGAACGGGCTCACGCCACCGTCGTCGTCGCCGCCGACGCCTATGCGACCGACGCCCGGGTGCGGCAATTCGTCTCCGACTTCGACCGCAGCGGAGCAGAGGTGGCGCTGTGGGGTGAGGCGGGTTCGCTCGGGCTCGACGTCAGCGCGGTCGGCTACCGGATGAGTTCGGCGGCGCGAGCGTTCAAAGCGCAGGCGCTGCTCGCACTCGGGCTGCCGACTGACGCGGTGGCGCCGACGGAGGCGGTGTTGCACTGCGGTGTGACCGCGCCACCTCCGCGGGCACTCTGATCGTGAGATGACCTGTGCCTCTGCAGCTTTAGCGACGAGCGCCGTCAGCCACGGTCGACGTCGTGCGCGTGGTGCACGATGTCGTGCAGGTGGTAGATCGCCATCGATGCGATCGTGAACTCACTGCCGTTGCTGCGCAGGCCGCGCCGTGTCCACCCGTCATCCGGCACGTGATCGTAGGTGTCGGCGACACGGTAGGCCGCGTCGACGAGTTGCGCGCCGACGACGCCGGGATCCTGTGAGGCGTAGTCGTCTTCGATCGCGGTCGCATCCTGGTCCCAGTTCGGGAAGCGCGGTGCGTGCTCGGCGAGCATCAGCCGCACGCGCTCATCGAAGATCCGGTGCACGTCGCGAATGTGGCAGCCGTACTCCAGCGTCGACCACACCGAGGGATTCGGCCGTATGCGGGCCTCGGGCGCGCTGAGCCTGCGCGGCCACTGGTCGGCGTCGGCGCGGATGCGGTCGGCCACGTCGGTGTGATGCACCGCGGGCCCGTCGAATCCGCACTCCGGGCAGCGACGGTCGATGACCCACGTCCAGTCCTTGGTGTCGGGCACGATCATGTCAGCGTGTCATCTACTGCGCGGATTTGGTCGGCGGCACCGGAGACGATGGTCGACAGGCACAGGGGGAGCGGTCTGGGGAGCTCGGCCGCAACGCGCTGGAAGATCGGGATCTCCCAGTCCTCGAATACCGGCGGCGCGAGTTCGGCTTCGCCTCTGATGGCGGCGCCGTGGCCGGGCGCGCCGGTGTCGATCAGCGTCATCGAGTCGTCGTCGCGCCAGGCGTAGAACTGCCAGCCGTCCACCCGCAGCATCGTCAGACTGGGCGTCACGGCCACCGATTCCATGGCCCGACCCTACGATCTGGGGCGTCGTGTCGAAAGTCGATTCGCTTTCGGTGAACCGTGCCATGCACCGGAGCAAACGCGCATGGCTCAATTCTCCGTCAACGCGGACCTGAGCACATCCAGGGGCAGGCCGCCCAGATCCAATGCGCGCCGGTGGAATTCCTTCAACGACAGGCCGCGGGCTAACATCTCGTCGCGCAGTCCCTGCCAGATCCGTTGCCCGATGGCATACGACGGCGCCTGCCCGGGCCACCCCAAATAGCGGTCCAGCTCGAAGCGGAGCTTGGCTTCCCCCATCGCACTGTGCACCTGCAGGAAAATCCAGGCCTTGTCGGCGTCCCAGATACCGCCGTCGGGGGCGGTCATGCCGCAGTGCACGCCCACATCGATGATCACTCGCGCCGCCCGGAAACGTTGCGCATCAAGCATTCCCATCCGGTTGCCTGCGTCGTCGAGCCAGCCCAGCTCGGCCATCAGCCGCTCGGCGTACAGCGCCCAGCCCTCGCCGTGTCCGGACACGAAGCAGCCCAGCCGGCGCCACCGGTTCAACTGGTCGGCCAGCACGACGGCGCGTCCGACTTGCAGATGATGGCCCGGCACTCCTTCGTGGAAGACGGTGGTCATCTCCTGCCAGGTGTGGAACGTGTCGACGCCAGGCGGCACCGACCACCACATCCGGCCCGGCCGGGCGAGGTCCTCCGACGGACCGGTGTAGTAGATGCCGCCGGTGCTGGTGGGCGCAATACGGCACTCCAGGTTCCGTAACGGCTCGGCGATCTCGAAGTGCGTGTCCGCCAACGCATCCACGACGCGATCGGACAGGTCCTGCATCCATGCTTGCAGGGCGTCAGTGCCGTGCACGACGTAGCGCGGCTCCTCGTCCAGCCGAGTCAACGCCTCGGCCACCGTCGAGCCCGGATACAACCGGTGAGCGATCGACTCCTGTTCGGCTACAACGGAATCCAGAAACCGCAGCCCCCACTCGTAGGTCTCGTCGAGATCCACCTCGGCGCCGAGATACAGTCGTGAGAACAGCCGGTAGGCGTCGCGGCCGAACGCGTCGACACCACGCGCACGCGGCGCGATCTCGTCGCGCAATACCGACGCCAGCCGGCTGTACGCATCGGCTGCTGCGGAGGCCCGGTTTTGCAGTTCGGCGTAGAGCACGTCGTTGCCGGGCGTGGCGGCTGCGGCCATGTCGACGAACAACTGCTGGATCTGGCACGCCTGCTCGATGCCTCGGCTGACCTGGCGCACGGCGGGCGCATGACCTGCCGCTGCCGCGACCCGAAGCGCGGCCGCATACCCCTCGATCCGCTCGGGGATACGCGACAAGCGCCGGCTGATGATTCGCCATTCGTCCTCGGTGTCTACAGCCATCAGGTCGAACACGTTGCGCATCGTCTGCAGCGGCGAGGCGATCACGTTGAGCTCACCGACGTCCAGACCCGCCGCGTGCAGTTCGAGCTGGATTCCCAAGCGGTCGCGCATGGCCGCGATCGTCACTCGGTCGACATCGTCAACCGGAGCCACGCTGTCGAGCTCACGAAGCGCGGCGCGGGCGGCTTCTGCGCGCGCGGCGACGCCGTCGGGCGAGTAGTCGGTGATCTCGCTCTCGTACTCGGAGTCGTCGCCGATGATGCCCATTTCCGTTGCCGCACACGGATCCAGCGCGGCGAACGTCGCCAGATAGCGCTCGGCTACGGCATCGACGGCGGTGGTGCGCCTAACCAAGATCGGGCACTGCGAAGGTGTCGCACTTGTTCGGATCGCCAGTCTGGTATCCGGTCGTGAACCACTTCTGTCGTTGTTCGGACGAGCCGTGCGTCCACGACTCGGGGTTGACCCGTCCGGTCGCCTGCTTCTGGATCCGGTCGTCACCGACGGCCGCTGCCGCCGACAGCGCATCGGCGATGTCCTGGTCGGTCAACGGGTTCAGGAACGGCACGTCGGTGCCTTCCTGCTTGGTGATCGTCGCGTAGTGCGCCCACACGCCGGCATAGCAATCGGCCTGCAACTCGGTGCGCACCCCTGCACCCGTGGCGCCCTGAGCGCCCTGCTGCGCCCGCCCGAGCGTGCCCTGCAGATTTTGGATGTGGTGACCGAACTCATGAGCCACCACATACTCCTGCGCGAGAGGGCCTCCGCTGGAACCGAATTGGTCACGCAGCACGTCGAAGAAGCCGGTGTCGAAATACGCGGTCTGGTCGGCGGGGCAGTAGAACGGGCCGACGTCGCTGGTGGCCCCGCCGCAGCCAGTGTCGACGTAATCGGTGAACAACCGCACATGCGGACGGGTATAGCCCTGCATGTGCTGCGCCCAAACCCCGTCGAGGGAGTTTCCGGTCGCCACCACCCGGCACTGCACGATCTCGTTGGCGTCAGCGCCGGTGCGGCACTGGCTCAGGTCGAAACCGGGAGCCTCGACACCCGAACCCGCGTAGGGGTTGTCCTGCTGGCTGAGCACCGAGCTTGGATCGACCCCCAGGAGCAACGCCACGACCACGATGAGCAGGCCGCCGACACCGCCGCCGACCGCGAGTCCGCGGCCAGGGCCACGGCCGCCACCTCCGCTGGTCGACGTCGTGCTGGTGTCGATCCGCATGCCCTCGTTGAAGGTCATAGCTGCAAGCTTTGCACACTACGATTTCGGTGTGGCCGTCGTTGCCGGACATTCCACCGTCGCACACACGAATGCGGGAGACCTGCGCGGCACCACCGAGGGCTCGGTCGGGGTTTGGCGCGGCGTGCCGTACGCCGAGCAGCCGGTCGGTGAGCGGCGCTTCCTCGCGCCCGCGCCGCTGAAGCCGTGGTCTGGTGTGCGCGACGCCGTCGAGCACGGGCCGCTGCCGCCGCAGAGCAAATCGTTCGTCGGCGGTGGCCGCGACGATCCGAAGGTCCGCGACGAGGCGTGCCTGACGCTTACGGTGTGGTCGCCCGACACCAGCGGATCGCTTCCGGTGATGGTGTGGATTCCCGGCGGCGCATTCGTGTTCGGCGCGGGCCAGTTTCAGCTGTACAACGGGTCGCGGCTGGCCGCCAACGGCAATGTTGTCGTCGTCAACATCACTTACCGCATCGGCGTGTTCGGTGGATTCGAACTCGGCGACCTCGGCGACGGTTTCGACGACAACCTGGCCTTGCGCGACCAGATGGCCGCGTTGCATTGGATCCAGGAGAACATCGCCGCATTCGGCGGCGACCCGGACCGGGTCACGATCTTCGGGGAGTCGGCGGGCGGCACGTCCGTGCTTGCGCTGCTGGCCAGCCCCGCCGCCGACGGCCTGTTCCGCCGCGCGATCGCGCAGAGCCCCGCGCTGCCGCTGATCGCCGACCGCGAGCTGCGGGCCAGGCGAGCGCACGAGTTCCTGGCACGGCTGGGTGTGAGCGCCGCCGAGGTGAAATCGCTTCCGCAACGTCAGCTGCGCCGCGCCGCGGGCCGCCTGCAGCTCAAGAGCGCCGCCACGACGCCGACGCTGGCGTACGGCCTGACCTACGGGACCGACCTGCTGCCGCGGCATCCCGTGGCCGCGGCACGCGCAGGCGCGCTGGCCAAGGTGCCGCTGATCATCGGCACCAACAGCCACGAGGCGTCGATGTTCGCGTGGACCAAGCCGCCGATGCTGCCGACGACGACAGCGTCGATCGACGCCTACATCGACCGTGTCGCGCCCGACCGGCGTGACGAACTCTTGGCGGCGTATCCGGACTATCCGCGCCGACGGGCGCTGGTCGCGTTGGGCTCCGACGTCATGTTCGGCGGGCCGACCTGGGCCTTCGCCGACGCCTACAGCGCGCACGCGCCGACGCACATGTACCGGTTCGACCATTTCGGCTGGAGCCTGCGGGTGCTCGGTCTCGGCGCCACCCACGGCAGCGAGATCGTGCACATTCAGCACAGCTACGGCTCGTTCCTCGGCCGCAAGATGCATCCGCTGGGTCGGCGGCTGGCACCCGCGGTCGGCAAGCGCATGCAGCGCGCGTGGCTCGATTTCGCCGCGCAGGGCTGGGACAGCGGCGAGATCTGCTGGTCCAGCGGCCAGGAGTGGCCGATCTACGAGACCGAGCGGCGGTGCACCCGCATCATCTTGTCCGCCCGCGACAAGGTCGTCTCCGATCCCGACCGCGATCGCCGGCTCGCCTGGGTCGGGCTGTACTAGGCGGTCGCCGGGTAGCGGCGCCGCGCGTAGTCGCGCAGGTTGTACAGGAACTTGCCGAACATCCAGCCCATCGCCGGGCGTCCGAGCGACATTCCCAGCCGCGCGGCGGTCCCGTTCGGTTTCATCGCCATCACCCAGGTCAGGTGGCAGCCGTTGGCCGTGGGTTCGATGCGGTAGTCCTCGGCGAACGCCGCGATGCTTCCGGTGGATGCCTCGTTGAATCGAAATGCCAAGTGCGAGTAGGGCTCCCACGCCAAGTACTCTTCGTCGCCGACGATGCCGCCGCGCATGTTGACCACCCGGCTGGTGCCGACGCCGTGCGGCTGCGGACTGGTCCATGTCACCTTGGTGATCACCGTCGCCCAGTGCGGCCACGATTCGGCGTCGTCGAGCACCTCCCAGAGTTGTTTCGGGGTGATCGCCAGATCGACGGTGGAAACGAATCGATAGGGCGCGGTGTCGATGAAGTCCAACCCGACGCGCTCGCACGGCTTCATGGCCATACAGGTTAGGTCATGGTGTCTAGTCCATGGCGTTGGCGATCGCGATGTGGCCCAACATGCCCGTCTCCTCGGCCCTGGCTCGGTACCGATCCCTGAAATGGCGGTAGCGCTCGTGGTCACTTCGCGCCGACGCGAGCATCGCGTTGAGCCGCAGCAATGGCAGTTCGTGGTAGAGATACACCGGTTCGGTCGGCGTCGCCGCCAGCTCGTCGACAGCGGCCTGCGCCAGTACGACGTCCCCGGGCAGCCCGCGCCGAAGCAGCGCATCGACCAGGACCGTCGTGCTCCAGCCCCGGTTCATCATCTCGCCGCTGCGGGTCTCTTCGGCCAGCACGCCCCGACACAGTTCGATGGCTGCGTCGTAGTCGCCGGTCCGGACCTTCTCCGCGGCGAGTTCCAGATCTGCGCACCACGAGGTGATGATGGTGAACCGGTGGTTATCCGCGACTCGGCGGCACTTCTCGAGCAATTCGAACCCCAGCTGCCGATCGACGTCATCTCGTCGAACAAGTACTGTGCCACGCACGAATTCGCACGTGGTCAACGAGAAGTCATCACCGAATTGCCGTGCGATTTCCAGCGCTTCGGCAGTGTCGTTCAGCGCTGTATCGTCCGCCAACAGCGCCCAGTTCTCAATCGCGATGTACTTGAACATGACGGCTGCGCAGAAGGTGAAAGTATCTGCGGCGCGTGCCAATTCCACGGCCCGGTCGTAGTCCCGTTCCCAGCCGTCGATCCCGGAGATGCATGACGCCGACGCATGCAGCGCCAGAGCGAACGCCAAGGGTGATCCGATAACCAGGTTGCCCATTGTGGGGTCGCCGTCGGCCAACTCGATGGTGCGTCGGGCGAGCCTGCGCGCCTCGGCCATCTCACCGACGTCCCACTTGGCGACGATCGGTATGGGCATCAGCCCGACGGTCACCTCAGCGTCGTCGATGGACTCGAGCAATGCCACGAATTCGTCAGCCATTTCCGCTGCTTCGGCGTACTTGCCGTAGAAGTTCAACATCTGGATCAACCCAGTCATGCCGAAGGCCAGCGATCGCTTGTCGCCCGTAGCGGTTGCGAGCTCACGCAATTCGTCGAAACCGATGTCGGCGAGTTCACCTCCGACGCGCCAGAACGTGGCGCACAACAATGTGCGCGGGGCGATCCGCATCGACGTTCGCGCGGGGTGGTCCTCGGGTAGTCGGTCGGCGACCGTACGTGCCCGCTGCCAGTTGATGCGGGCAGCGGTGATGTCACGGTGGGTGGACCACGCCCCTGCGCGCATGTACCACTCGAAGGCCGCTGCCAGCTCACCTGCCGATTCGAGGTGCGTGGCGATCAGTGCGGCGTTCGCCTCAGCCGATTCGGGATCGCCCTCCTCCAGGGCGGTCGCGATCTTGCGGTGCAGTGTCGCGCGATCCGACTTCAGCTGTGATTCGTATGCCACGGCACGCAGCAGCGGATGCCGAAAGGCATAGTCCCGCGCCTGCGACTCCGTCACCTTCTGGAGGAGTTCTGCATCCAGCAGGGGTTTGAGGGCGACGTCGTCGAGTACCGCTGCGAGCAGATCCGCGCTGAACCGTGATCCGATGACGGCGGCGCCGCAGAGCGTGCGCTTGGCAGCCGCGTCGAGGCGGTCGATGCGGGCAGCGATCGTCGCGTGCACGGTTGCGGGGACCGCGACGTCACCTTCGGCCCGACGGACGTAGGCACCCCGCTCACCCTCGACCACGCCGCGTTCGACGAGATCTCTGATGATCTCCTCGGTGAAGAACGGGTTGCCGGCGCTGCGTTCTGCGACGTGTGGAGCCACGTCGGCCACCGACGGATCAGACCCGAGGAGTTCGGTGACGAGTGTCGACGCGTCGGTCGCGTCGAGAGGCGACAACGAGATCGTCGTTGCGCCGGAGTCGGCGCGTAGGGCGCCGCGGTATTCCGGGCGGTAGGTGATGAGGACCAGCGACGGCGTCTGCACCGCGACCGAGATGAACTCGGCGAGCATCGATTCGCTTACCGCGTCCATCCAGTGCGCATCTTCTATGACGAAAAGAGCCGGCGCGTCGCGTGCCTGCGACGCCGCGTTCAGCAGGCTTGCCAGCCGCCGTCGCCGTGCGTCGGGGTCGATCGGAACGGCCGAACCAGCGTCGCCGATCCTCAGCAAGTCGTCGAGGAGCACGAGGTCGTCCTCGTTCGAGGCCGGCAACGTTGCACGAATCTTCGTGCGCGCAGCTTCGGGACTCAGGTTGCCGACGGCGAAGAACTGGCGCAGCAAGCCTGCCGCGGCATGAAAGGGGACATCTCTGGAATGGGACTCGCAATATGTCTGAAAGACGTCGATACCACGGTTCTTCGCCATCCTCGAAGCCTCGCCGGCCAGCCGGCTCTTGCCGATCCCCGGTGGTCCCACCACGCCGACGACGGCTCCCTGGCCGCTGATCGCCTTCTCCATGAGGTCAGCCAATGCGCGCATCTCGGATGCTCGCCCGACGAGCGGCGACAGGCGCCGATCCGATAAGGCGTGGCCGGACTTGACCGCAAGCAGTTGGCGCGCGACGACCGGTTCCGCCGAGCCTTTGATCCGAACCGCCTCCGGCTCGCCGAGTTCGGTCGAAAGTTCGACGAGGCGCGCCGTTGATTCGCTGAGCATCACCCCGCCGGGCGGAGCCACCGATTCCATTCGCTGAGCCATCCCGACGTGCCGACCCGAGGCGGTGTAGCCCATCGGGCCTGATCCGATGTCGCCGGCCACGACTGCACCCGAGTTCAGCCCCACACGCAACTTCAACGCGACGCCGTAGCGCGCGTCGAATTCGGCCGCGAGTCTCTGCGCCTCGGCTTGGACGTCCAACGCGGCCAGGCAGGCCCGTACAGCGTGGTCTTCCATCGCAATCGGCGCGCCGAACAGGGCCATGAAGCCGTCGCCGGTGAATTGGGTCACCGCGCCGCCGTAGCGTCGCACCACCGCTCCGCAGCACTCGACGAGTTCAGTCATGATCTCGCGCAGGCCTTCCGCGCCCAGAGTGGCGGCGATGTCCATAGACCGCACCACATCGGCGAAGAGGACTGTTACGTGCTTGTATTCGGCGTGCTGCTCGACACGCTCGAGCCGCGCCCCGCATGTGTCACAAAACCGCGCGGTCGCGCGCAACGCTGTGCTACCGCACGCATGACAGCGCACGCATGCACTCTAACCAGGGCCGTCGCTCGCTGCGGCCAATAATGCAACCACCCCGTCGCTGATCGGCGTGGCGATTCCGTGCTGGGCGCCTTTGCGGGAGATCACGCCGTTGCGGATGTCCCATTCCAGCGGGCGGCCGGCCAACCGATCGGTGAGCGCCGAGGTGGTTATGTCGGTCTTGGACACGAACAGGTCGATGACTTGGTCGATGACCTCGTCGCCCAGGTTGGCACCCTCTGCGCGGGCCACCGCGAGGCACTCGGCCAGATACCGGCGCGACAACGCCGCGATGTCGTCGCGACGGAACATGCCGGAGCGCCGCCCGGTCAGCACCATCAGGTCGGCCACCGCGTTGACCAACAGCTTGCGCCACGCCTCGGTGACGAAGTCGGGTTCGAGTTCCACGGTGGCCCCGGTGTCGCGCAGCAGGTCTGCGAGTGTTTGCGAGGCGGCTCCCTCGGGCAGCACCAGTCGGACGCCGGTGCGCAGCCAAATCCCGCCCTCGGGATGCGGTTCGGCCGAGAACCACACCACCGCCGGCACCACTGTCGACGACGGGCACAGCGGCCCGACCCGCTCGATTTGTTCGACCCCGTTCTGCAGCGCATACACGACGGTGCGTTGGTCGCACAGCTTCGCCAGCCAGCCCGCCGAGTCCTGGTTCTGCGTGTCCTTGACCGCCACCAGCACGACGTCGACGGAGCCGTCGACATCGGCGGGGTCGGTGTGCACGGGTCCGGGCACGACAATCGGGTCCTTACGGTGGGGCTTGACCTCGATGTGGTCTCGCGGCGTGCGCCCGCACAACACCACCTGATGGCCTGCGGTGTGCAGAAGCGCCGCCATGGTCGCCCCGATCGCCCCTGGGCCGACGACTGCGATGCTGGTCCCCATAAGGCAAAACTACCGGCGGAGCGGCTGCCTCTAGACTGTGGCAGTCCTATCGTCAGGCAATTCCCAGGGAGTTTGTTGTGCTGCGCACCCACGCCTCCGGTTCGTTACGGGCCACCGATGCCGGTCAGCAAGTGACGCTGGCCGGGTGGGTTGCGCGTCGCCGTGACCACGGCGGGGTGATCTTCATCGATCTGCGCGACGCCTCCGGGATTTCGCAGGTGGTGTTCCGCGAGCCCCACGTGTTGGAGGCCGCGCACCGGCTGCGTGCAGAGTTCTGCGTCGCCGTCGAAGGCGTCGTGGAGATCCGGCCGGAGGGCAACGAGAATCCTGAAATCGCCACCGGCGAAATCGAAGTCAACGCAACGTCGTTGACGGTGCTGGGGGAGTGCGCACCGCTGCCGTTCCAGCTCGACGAGCCCGCGGGCGAGGAAGCGCGGCTGAAGTACCGTTACCTGGATCTGCGCCGCGAAGGGCCGGGCAACGCAATCAGGTTGCGCTCCAAGGTGAATGCGGCGGCCCGCGATGTGCTTACCAAACACGATTTCGTCGAGATCGAGACCCCGACGCTGACCCGGTCGACGCCCGAGGGCGCCCGCGACTTCCTGGTGCCCGCGCGGTTGCAGCCCGGCGAGTTCTACGCGCTGCCGCAGAGCCCGCAGTTGTTCAAGCAGCTTTTGATGGTCGCGGGCATGGAGCGCTACTACCAGATCGCGCGGTGCTATCGCGACGAGGACTTCCGCGCCGACCGGCAGCCGGAGTTCACCCAGCTCGACATGGAGATGAGTTTCGTCGACGCCGAAGACGTCATCGCGATCTCCGAGGAGATCATCGCGGCGCTGTGGGCGCTGATCGGATACGAGGTGCCGCTGCCGCTGCCGCGGATCACCTACTCCGACGCGATGCGCCGATTCGGTACGGACAAGCCCGATCTGCGGTTCGGCGTCGAACTCGTCGAGTGCACGGAGTTCTTCAAGGACACCCCGTTCCGGGTGTTCCAGGCGCCCTACGTCGGCGCGGTCGTGATGCCGGGCGGGGCGTCGCAGCCGCGCCGCACGCTCGACGCCTGGCAGGACTTCGCCAAGCAGCGCGGGCATCGCGGCCTGGCCTACGTGCTGGTGGGGGAGGACGGCACCCTCGGCGGGCCCGTCGCCAAGAACCTGTCGGATGCCGAACGCGACGGTCTGGCAGCACATGTCGGCGCGTCACCGGGCGACTGCATCTTCTTCTCGGCCGGCCAGGCGAAGCCGTCACGGGCGCTGCTCGGCGCGGTTCGGGTCGAGATCGCCAAGCGGCTGAACCTCATCGATCCCAACGCGTGGGCGTTCACCTGGGTGGTGGATCCGCCGTTGTTCGAGCCGGCCGACGAGGCGACCGCGGCCGGTGACGTCGCCGTCGGCTCGGGCGCGTGGACGGCCGTGCACCACGCCTTCACCGCGCCCAAGCCCGAACACGAGGACAAGATCGACAGCGATCCGGGCAGCGTGCTGGCCGACGCGTACGACGTGGTGTGCAACGGCAACGAGATCGGCGGCGGCTCGATCCGTATTCACCGCCGCGACATCCAGGAGCGGGTCTTCGCGGTGATGGGTCTGGACAAGGCGCAGGCCGAGGAGAAGTTCGGCTTCTTGTTGGAGGCGTTCATGTTCGGCGCGCCGCCGCACGGCGGCATCGCGTTCGGGTGGGACCGCATCACCGCGCTGTTGGCGCGCGTCGACTCGATCCGTGAGGTGATCGCGTTCCCGAAGTCCGGCGGCGGCGTCGACCCGCTGACCGGTGCGCCCACCCCGATCACGCCGCAGCAGCGCAAGGAATCGGGAATAGACGCCATACCCGAGAAGCTGGACAAGAGATGACAGAGATCTCCGACTTCCAGTCGTTCAACAGAGGCGTCATCGAGGAGTTTCGCGCCAACGGCGGCAAGGTCGGCCCGCCCTTCGAGGGCAGCCACATCCTGCTGCTGCACACCACCGGCGCGAAGTCCGGCCAGCCCCGGATCTCGCCGCTGGCCTACTTCCCGGTCGACGACACGATCTTCGTCGTCGGCTCCTACGCCGGTTCCGACGTGGACCCCGCATGGGCGCACAATTTGCGGGCCTATCCGCAGGCGCGCGTCGAGGTAGGCACCGACGCCTACGACGTGGCTGCGCGTGAGTTGCCGCGCGCCGAGCGCGATGAGCTCTACCCGCGGCTGGTCGAGATCGCGCCGGTGTTCGCCCAGTATGAGGCCAAGACCAGCCGGGTCATCCCGATCTTCGAGCTGCAGAAGGCCTGACGCTTTCCCGCGACTTGCTGAAAACGCAGTATCGAGCGGCTATCAGGCGGAAGTCGTCGCATAACCGACTTCGAACAACGAGCGGCGTTCGTCGACGAACTCCTCCACCGTGCGAAGACGTCGCCCGGTTATCGTCGCGGCGGCGCCGCTCACGCCTGCCAGCCGTCCCTCTCGTTGGTCGACAGTGACCGCCTCGAAGTGCCTGAGCCTGGCGGTGTCATCGGGCATGCCGAGCAGATCCAGGAACGTCGAAACCGTGACTTGTTCGAACGGAAGCTCTTTCGCGAGCACACGGCCGACCTCGGCAGCCAGCTCCTGGTGGCTGTACTCGACGGGGCCCGTCAAGGTATAGGTGCGACCGGCGTGTCGCTCGGGGTCGCCCAGAATGGTGGCGGCGGTCAGCGCGATGTCGCTGCCGGCGATCGGCGCGAAGCGACTGTCCGCATCGAAGGGCATGACGTAGCGGCCGTGTCGGATCAGATCGGCGATGTAGGTCAGCCATTCCATGAAGAACGTCACCCGCAGATTGGTCGTCGGGATCCCGGACCAGGCGAACAGCTGCTCGGAGAGCCAGTGGTTCTGTGTCGCTTTGCTGCGGGCCTGCGGGCGCGACTGAATGTGCGACATGTTGACGATCAGTTCGACGTGATTTTCCTTCGCGGCCTGTGCGAACATGACCGCCGCTTCGACGAGTCCCTCCCCGACCGGGAAGTTGAAGTACGCACGCTGCACGCCATCGAGGGCAGCCCGAACGTCGCGGAGCGTCAGCAAGTCGCCGAACACAACTTCGGCACCACTGTCGCGAAGGCGTTGCGCTCGCGCGTCATCCTTGCGGACCATCGCCCTGACCTGCAATCCATGCTCGAGCAGATCATCGACCATCGGCCGCCCCGTATCACCGTTCGCGGTTGTGACCAGAACTCTCGTCATGTCAGAGTCGCTCGATGATGGTGGCGTTGGCCATCCCGCCGGCTTCGCACATGGTCTGTAACGCGTAGCGGCCGCCGCGCTGCTCGAGCGCATTGACCATCGTCGTCATGATCCGCGCGCCGCTTGCGCCCAGCGGGTGACCGATCGCGATCGCGCCGCCGTTGACGTTCGTCTTCGCCAGATCGGCGCCGGTGTCGTGCGCCCACGCCAGCACCACAGGGGCGAATGCCTCATTGACCTCGAACAGGTCGATGTCGGCGAGCGTGAGCCCGGCCCGCCGCAGCACCTTCTCGGTGGCGGGAATGACGCCGGTCAACATGTACAGCGGATCCGAGCCGACGACGGTGGCCGTGTGAATACGGGCCAACGGCCGCAGGCCAAGCCGCTTGGCCACCTCCGACGTGGTGATCAGCACTGCGGCGCTGCCGTCGGACAACGGCGACGAATTGCCCGCGGTGATCGACCATGTGATCTGTGGGAAGCGCTGCTCGTAGGCCGGGTTGTAGAAGGCCGGCTTCAAACCTGAAAGCGTCTCGACCGTCGTTTCCGGACGGATGATCTCGTCGGTGGTCAGCCCCGCGATGGGTGCCAGCTCGTTGTCGAAGTGGCCCTCTTTCGTTGCGGCGGCGGCCTTTTCGTGGCTGCTCGCCGAGAACTCGTCGAGCTGCTGGCGCGAGAAGCCCCACTTGGCGGCGATCAGTTCCGCGCTGATGCCCTGCGGCACAAGGCCTTCGGGATAGCGCTGCACCATCGCGCCGAACGGGTCGCTGCCCGGTGTGATGTTCGAGCCCATCGGCACCCGGCCCATCGACTCGACGCCCGCGGCGACGACGATGTCGTACGCGCCGGCGATGACGCCCTGGGCGGCGAAGCTGATGGCCTGCTGGCTGCTGCCGCATTGGCGGTCGACGGTGGTGCCGGGAACGGATTCGGGGAACCCGGCGCCGAGCAGCGCGTTGCGGGCGATGTTGGCGGCCTGGTCGCCGACCTGGGTGACGGCCCCGGCGATGACGTCGTCGATCTGGGCGGGGTCGACGCCCGTGCGCGCGACCAGTTCCCTGAGGCTGTGGCCGAGCAGGTCGACGGAGCGCACGTCGTGCAGTGCGCCGCTGGCCTTGCCCTTTCCGATGGGGGTGCGTACCGCACCGACGATGACCGCGTCGCGGCCTGCATATCCGGCCATTTCTGCCTCCTGTGCCTCATCGCTGAGTGAAGCTATCTATACCCAGCTATACCACCTGGGTATACTTAGAACAACTCAGGAGCGGGGAGAATTCCATGACTGTTCTGCAGGGCAAGTTGGCCGACCGCAGCGCATGGTCGGCGGTGGGCGAATGCCCGATCGAGAAGACGATGGGGTTGCTCGGCACCAAGTCGGCGATGCTGATCCTGCGCGAGGCGTACTACGGCACGACGCGGTTCGACGACTTCTGCACCCGCGTCGGCATCACCCGGGCTGCCGCGGCGGCGCGGCTGAACGAACTCGTCGACGCGGGGCTGCTGACACGGCGGCCCTACCGCGAACCCGGGCAGCGGGCGCGCGAGGAGTATGTGCTGACGCAGAAGGGCGTGGATTTCATGCCGGTGGTCTGGGCGATGTTCGAGTGGGGCCGCAAGCACCTGCCCACCCGTTCGACGCTGCGGCTCGCCCACACCTGCGGCGCCGAGGCCAGCGTCGAGATCCGCTGTGCAGAGGGGCACCCCGTGCCCCCCGACGAGCTCGTGGTCCGGCTTCCCTAGCCGCGGCCCATGAGTTCGGCCACTCGCGCTGCGACCGCCTTGCCGACGGTGGCAGTGTCGGCCGAGCCACCCAGATCCGGTGTGCGCGTGTCCTCGACCGCGAGGACATCGCCGACCGCTTGCTCGACCGCTTTGGCCGCGGCGGTCTCCCCGAGATGGTCGAGCAGCATCCCGGCCGACAGGATCAACGCCACCGGGTTGGCAGTACCCGTGCCCGCGATGTCGGGCGCCGCGCCGTGGGCGGCCTCGAACATGGCGTGCCGCTCGCCGATGTTGGCGCCGGGTGCCAGCCCGATGCCGCCTGCCAGGCCGCCACAGACGTCGGACAGGATGTCGCCGTACTGATTGTCGAGAATGATGACGTCAAGCAGCTCAGGGGATTTCGCGAGACACAGCCCCACGGCATCGACCATCATGTCGCCGAACTCGATGTCCGGGTTCGCTTGCGCGACCGCGGCCGTGGTGCTCAACATCAGACCGTCGGAGAGGTTCAGGACGTTGGCCTTGTGCCCGAGCGTGACCCGTCGGCGCGACTTCGACCGCGCCCACGCGAACGCGTAGCGGGCCAGCCGCTCGCAGGCGCCCGCGGTCACCACCTTGACGGCCACCGCGGCGGAATCGCCGATGGTGTGCTCGATTCCGGAGTAAAGCCCTTCGGTGACCTCCCGCATGATGACCACGTCGATCTGCGGTGCGCGCGCGGGAACGCCGGGATATGCGCGGACCGGCCGCACGTTGACGAAGAGTTCGAGTTCTCTGCGCAGCGCGTTGTTGACGCTGGGGTACACCACGTCGCGCCCGTGGCGCTGCTTGGTGATCCGGCCGGTGCCTTTGGGCGCCAACAGCGGCGCCTTCAGGATGGCGTCGGCCTCGCGCAGGATCTCCAACGTCTGATCGGGCACCGGTTCATCCCACCGGTCGACGGCCGCTGCACCGGCGTCGGCGAACACGAAATCCAGTTCGACGCCGGTGGCCCGCAACACGGTGAGCGCGGCATCGGTGATCTCGGGGCCGATTCCGTCACCGGATATGACTGCAACGGTGTACATCTCAGCTTGCTCCTCGCAACGTGCGCAGTGTGGTGAGCGACGTCTCGGCTGCGGCCCGGCTATCGCCGCGTTGACTGTGCTCCAGAGTCAGCCAGCCCTTGTAATCGAGCCGCTCCAACAGCGCCAAGAACCCGGCAATGTCGAATGTTCCCTCACCGAGCGGACCCCGATCCGAGTCGGCGAGTTGGACGTGATTCAGCAGCGCGCCCGCGTCGGTTGCGGCGACCACGACATCGTCCTCCTCCTTGGCGGCATGCCACAGGTCGAAGACCAACCCCGCGCCCGGCATCGGCGCCGACGCGACGCCCAGGAAGTCGACCGTCGCGCCGACCGTGGACAAGAAGCTGCCGCTCTGCGGCTCGACCAGAATGGCCTGTCCACCCGCCGCGGCGCGTTCGGCCAGTTCCGCGATCGCCTCCCGAGCCCAAATACGTTGCAGCTCTTCACTACCGGCGTCCAACTCGCCCTTAGCGCGACCCAGCGTCACCGGCACCCCGTGCTGGACGGCCAGGTCGATAATGCCGCTCAACCGCCGAAGCGCCTCCGCCCGCACCTGCGGATCGGTCGATGTGAAGGTGAGACCGTCGTCGGTCGCCACCGGTCCGGTCGCCAGCGCGGCGATGCCGAGGCCGCGGGCCCGCACCTGCTCGACGAGACCGGCCGAGGCCGCCGCGTCCGCGTCGCGGACCTGGATCTCGACGCCGTCGTAGCCGAGCGCGGCCAAGTCGTCGAGGGCTGCAGGCAGCTCCGCTTGGTAGGCGAGCTCGGGTATCGCACGGCACTCGGGTGAAGAAATCGTGTAAGCGACGGACCAATTCGCCACCACTGTCGTCATGCCTCCTCGGTTAGCTTGGCGCGCAATTCCTTTGCCGCGGCCCGTGGTCCGCTGTAACACGGGACGCCGAACCGCTCCTGCAGCGCACCCGCGGCGGCGGAGAGCGAGTACTGGGCCAGCAGCAGCGCCGCAGCGCCGCTGTTCACCAGCCGCTCTGCCGGTTTGGTCAACGCTGTCACCAGTGCGGCCTGGTCTGCGGCCTCGGCGGCCGCCGCGGCCTCGGTGCACACCTCTACATCGCCGGTGACGGCGTCGGATCCGCCCGCCGCTTCGTGGACGAGCTGCAGCGCCGGGTCGGCCGCCGCGGGTGTCGAGCACAACACCCCGACGCGGCTGTGGCCATCGGCGACCACTTGCCGGTACATCGCCGCGTCCGGCTTGATCACGGGCCTGTCGTAGCGCGGCGCGACCTCGTCGACAACGGCGGAGTAGGCCGAGCACGTCAGGCCGACCGCGTCGGCTTTCGCCCGCATCGCGTGTCCCACCAGACCGGCGATCCGATCCTTGAGCGGTGCGGTCATCACACCCGTTTCGGCGAGGTCGACGAGAAGCCGGTCGTCGAGAAGGTTCCACAGCCGCACGTCGGGGATCTCCTCCCGCAGCGCTTCGACGGCGGGGGCGATCGCCAACGGGGTAGCGTGCACGAGCGCCACCAGGGGACCGGATTCGGTCACGATACCTCCTTCCTATTGTCAAGCCTCGTATTGTCAAGCCTCGTATTGTCAAGCGAGACAAAAACATTGAGCCTCGTCGCCGCGGATGACATCACCCGTTTGCGCGGAGCGGTAGGCGGCGAACACCAGGCCGAGGGTGCGCAGATTGTCTGCCGGTGTGGTCTCCACCTGCCCGTGGAAGCGCACTGCGTCGACGAACGAGGCGATGGCGGCGGCGTAGCTGTCCTCGTATGCGGTGGCGGCAGGCTCATGGGCGGTGCGGCACGAGGCGCCTGCGGGGCCGTCGACGACGACGCTCAACCGGCCGGTGCGGTCGATGAACGCCGAACCCAGTGTCCCTTCGACGGCAACGTCCTCGGAGCGCACCGGGGGATCGGGGTATCCCATTGCGGCGTAACTGCGTTCGAGGACGACCGTGCGCTGTGGATACCCGAGCACCACCAATGCGCAGTCCTCGCCCCGGACATGCGGGCTGACCCGGTGTAACCGCGCGTACACGTCGGTCGGCTCGCCGAACAGGAACCGGGCGATGTCGATCTGGTGGATGACCGACTCCAGCACGAGAAGCGGTTGCGCGTCGGCGAAGAACGGTTGTCTATCCAGGCTGTACGGCACCTCGGGGTGTCTGGCCGTTGTGACGGTGCCCGCGAACCGCATCGCCAGCCGAGCCCAGTGCACGTCTCCGAGCTCACCGGTCGCGAGCACGTCGTGCAGGGCGCGGTACCACGAGCGGAACCGCCAGTTTTCGTGCACCATCACCGGTGCGCGCGCCGCGGCCGCCGTGCGGGCGATGGCACGCGCGTCCTCGAGGTTGTCGGCGAGCGGCTTCTGACACATCACCGGAAGGCCCCGCTCGACGGCCAATTCGACGTAGCGGTGGTGTGTCGCGGGCGGCGAGGCGACGTCCAGCACGTCGACGGCCCCGGCGTCGAGCATCGCAGCGACCGTGGGGAACACGTCGGATATGCCGAGCGCGTCGGCCCGTTGCCGAATGTCGGCGTCCTCGCTGACCACCGCGGCGACGTCCGCGCCCGCCGCGCGCCATCCGCGCACGTGCATCGGCGCGACGAAACCCGCCCCGACGAGACCGACCCGTATCTTCTCGATCACCGCGGCGCCGCCTCGTCGAGCAGTGCCAACGGCAACTCGCGCGCCATACGGCCGATCTCTCGGTCACTGAAGCCGAGTTTGGTCAGCCCGCTGATGAAGCCGGCGAATCCGTCGACCGGGTGCGGTTGGTCCGGTTGGCCGAGATCGCTTCCCAGGATTGAGGATTCGCAGCCCACCCCACTGATGCGGGCCGCGATACCCGCGAGGTCGGTGACCGTGTGCGCACGCGGAAGCAGCCGCTCGAGCACCGCGCCTGCCGCGCTGAGCTCTTTCTGCGCCGCCACGTCGATGTGGTTCACCCGATGCTCGGGGTGCGTCACCACCACCTTGCAGTCCCGACCACGGGCGTACTCCGCGACCGCCATCACCTCGCGCTGCCCAAGGTGTCCGGTGCACAGCACCGCTCGCGCCTCGGCCACCAGATCGATCACCTCGACGACTTCGTCGCGAAGCGCGCCGCGGTCGGTCAGTACGGGCAGGGGTGGCCCGGCCGCGTGGGCGAGTGCATCGTGCGTGGGCATCCACACGATGCGTCCGTTCATCGCCAGCGCGGCGGCCACGGCATCCGGGTTGATACCTCCCACAGCGCGATTCAGCGTCACCCCGCCCCAGAGCCGTAGCTCCGGCACCGCTTCCTGGACCACCGCAGCGACGTCAGCGGTCACGGCATGGTGCGATTTCGCCACCAGGCCCGCCATTCCCGCCGCGCGAGCGTCGGTGGCCAGTTGCAGCCATGTGAGCCGGCGGGGACGGACGTCGGGGGCGGCGTGCAGGTGGAAGTCGATGAGCCCGCGGACCGTCGCAGTGGCGTCGGCATCGATACTCACTTGGACCCGATCACGATCAGGTCGTCGGGGTCGATGCCCAGCCACGCCTCGGCACCGGGCGGCAAGGCGCGACCGACCGACGTGCGCACCTGCAGTGTCGATCCGAACACCTCGACGAGGTACTCGCGGGTGTCGCCGAAAAAGCTTGATTTGCTGACGGTTCCGCGATGCCACTGCGTCTCGGTCTGGGTGGTCGGCTCGTCGGTGGACACCCGGATGCTCTCGGCGCGCACGCACGCGACGACAGCCTGGTTGAGCGCGATCGTCGTGGTCGCGCGTCCGATCAGAACCGTGCCGTCGGGCATCTTGACGTGCGGTCGGCCGCCCTCGGCGGCCTCGTCCTGCGCGCGGCAGTCGATGAGGTTGCTGGTGCCGATGAAGCGGGCGACGAACGGCGTGCGGGGGTTGGCGTAGACGTCCTCCGGCGCACCCACCTGATGCAGCACGCCGTCGCACATCAAAGCGATCCGGTCGGACATGCTCATCGCCTCGGCCTGGTCGTGGGTGACGTACAGCGCGGTCAGGCCGAGCCGCTGCTGCAACTCGCAGATGTCCAGCCGCATGCGTTCGCGCAGCTTCGCGTCGAGGTTGGACAGCGGCTCGTCGAGCAGCAGCAGCGACGGGTTGTAGGCCACCGCGCGGGCAAGGGCCACGCGCTGCTGCTGTCCGCCGGAGAGTTCCGACGGGTAGCGGTCGATGTAGTCGGCCATGTGCACCAGGTCGAGCGCCTCACGCACCCGTGACGCGAGCTCGTCCTTGCTCACCTTGCGGGTGCGCAGTCCGTAGCCGACGTTCTTCCCGACCGTCATGTGCGGCCACAGCGCATACGACTGGAACACCAGGCCGATGTCGCGGCGGTTGGACGGCACGCTGATGCCGTCGTCGCCGGATGACACCAGCCGATCGCCGATGCGAACGGACCCGGTCGTCGGGGCTTCGAAGCCGGCGACCATCCGCAACGTGGTGCTCTTGCCGCAGCCGCTGGGACCCAGCAGTGCGACGAACTCGCCGTCGGCGACATCGAGGTCGACGTCCGCGACGGCGGTCACGTCGTCGTACTTCTTCGAGATGTGGGACAGCGTCAGTCCTGGCATCGGCAAAATCCTTTGCGCATGAACGGCATCAGCCGCGATGGGTGAGGTTGACGTGCGTGAGGCGCTGGATCACGGCCAGGAAGGCGATGGTCGCCACGGTCAGCGTGAGCGCCAACGCGGCGAGTTCGCCGTTGTTGCCCTGCCCGTACATCTCCAGCATCAGCACGGAGTTGACGACATTGCCGCTGGAGTACAGCAGCACCGACGAGCTCAGCTCGCGGAACATTGCGATGAACATGATCGAGAACCCGGCGACCATTCCCGGCGCCAGCAGCGGCAACACGATTGTGCGCAGCACCCGAAAACCGCTCGCGCCAGCGATGGCCGCGCTCTGTTCGAGGTTCTCGTGCAGCTGCTCCAGGCTCGCCTCGACTGATCGCATCCCGTAGGGCAGATGACGAGTGACGTAGGCGACGAACAGAATCCAGATCGTGCCGTACAGCACCAGCGGCGGGTGGATGTAGGCCTGGAAGACGCCGACGGCCAGAACGACGCCAGGCACCGCGACGGGAACGGTGGTGAGGAACAGGATCAACCCCTTGCCGCGGGTGGAGCGGCGATGGATCATGTACGCTGCGACCGTCGTCAGGGTCAGCGCCACCAGCGCCGCGCCCAGCGAAAGCACGGTGCTGTTGCGGGCCGCCTGCATCACCGAGCCGTCCTCGATGAGCCGGCGCCAATTGGCAAGGCCCAGGCCGGTTGTCGTGAGTTCGGCCGTGTATACGGAGTACATGCTGACCGTGAGCAGTCCGAGCACGGGGAGAATCACGCTGACAGTGACGTAGCCCCAGCACACTGTGGTCAGCAGCGCCTTGCCGCCGCCGCGCAGCTCGATCCCGCCAGGCCGGTACTCCCGGCCACCGATCACCACGAAGCTGCGACGCGAGCCCATGACACGGCGCTGGATCACCACCACCAGCCCGGTCAGCGCGAGCAGCAGGCAGGCCAGCGCACTGGCGCTGGTGTAGTCGGCCGGAAAGGTGTTCATGTAGCGCCAGATCAGCGTGGTGAGAACATAATCACCCTGCGGCGCAGCCAGAATCGCAAAGACGCCGAACTCCTCCATCGTCATTGCGAAGGTGAGGATCAGTGCCGCCAGGATCGCGGGCGCGACAAGCGGAAGCATCACCCGAAGCGACGCTGTCCACCGGGGGCGACCGCAGATGACGGCCGCGTCCTCCAGCGCCGGATCGACCCGACGCAGGGCGCGCGAGGTGAGCAGGTAGACGAACGGCATGAAATAGACCGTCATGACGAAGATCTGCCCCGGCGTGGAGTAGATGTTCAGCGTCACGCCGATGTGATTGAAGACAGTCACGTTGAGCAGCCCCGTCCGCGGCGCCGCGAGCACGACCCAGGCAAAGCTGCCGACCAGCGTCATGGTGATGAACGGCACCACCACGAGCTTGTCGAGTGCGCCGCGACCGGGAACATCGGTGCGCGACACCGCCCATGCGAGGAAGCTGCCGATCGCACCGGCCAACAACGTGGCCGGAACATTGACGCTCAGGCTGTTCACCAGCGCCTCGTGTACGTCTGGGCGGGTGAAGGTTTCGAAGAACTTGTTGACGGCCACCGAGCCGTCCGGCCCCTGCAGCCCCCGGATCAGCAGCCATACCAGGGGATAAACCACCAGCAGCAGCAGGACCGCGATCAGTGTCCACCGGCCCAGCGTGCTGAGCCGGGGGGGCCATCGCGACCACGAGGGCAGCGGGGTACGGGTCGCGTCGGCCGGTGCGACGAGCTGATCGTCCGGCCGCGGCCGGGTGCTGACACCCACGGCGCTCTCCTTATCCTGTGTGTCGGTCAGGACTGGTGCATCAGCGAGCTCAGCTTGTCCTGAATCTCAGTGGTGTCCTGGCCGACTTCCTCCCAATTAGCCTGTGACACAGGAAGACTGGAGAACGCAGGCCGTCCCTCGATCGGCTTGGCGTCTTTGCGTGTCGAGTAGGCGCCCACCTTGTCCTGGACCAACTGCTGCGCTTCGGCCGAGAGCAGGAAGTTCTGCAGCAGCCGCGCAGCGTTGGGATGCGGCGCGCCCTCGAGGATGCCCACGTATCCGGGAACGACCGTGACGTGATCCTCGGGATAGACGTACTCGATCGGCGCCTTCTTGTTGTACTTCGACGCCCACGCCTCGTAGTCGTTCATGTCCATGCCGATGGCCCGCTCGCCGGTGATGATGAGATTCGCCTCGGCGGATTGGGAGTCGACGAGTTGAGGCTGCTGAGCGCCGATCTGGCGGAGGATTTCGTCGCCGTACTTCTGGGTGAGCAGATGGTCGGCGATCAACTGCGTGCCACCGTACTTGGGATCGGCCGCCGCGATCATGCCGCGATACTCCGGGTTGGCCAGATCCTGCCAGGCCTTCGGCGCCGGGCGCCCGTCGAGCGCGGTTGGGTTGTAGGCGATCACGACGGCGGTGGCACGGAATGTGCCGTACGTCTTGTCCGGGTCGACGTATTCCGGCGGGTACGCCGGGTATTCGGGCGAGTCGTAGGACGCCAGCAGCCCCTGCGACTTCAGCTGCACGAAGCTGGGCGGGTAGGAGGAGTGGAACACGTCGGCGGCGAGCTTGTTCGCCTTGATCTCCTCGGCGATCTTGTTCTGCAGGCCGAGCGACCCGGTGACGAACAGATCCACCGGCACACCGTACTTGGCGGTGAACGCATCGGCGATGACCTTCGAATACTGCTCGGGCAGCGACGAATACCAGACGACCTGCCCGTCAGTCTTTGCCGCGCTTGGCAACTCGCTGTCGGCGACCACCTCCGGCCGGCTGTCGCCACCTCCTCCGCACGCTGTGGCGACCAGGGCGAGCACGACGCCGATGAGCGTCAATTTCCACCGGTGAATGCGTGCGATCGAGCCAAAGAAATCCAGCGGGGGCCTCGGTGCCGGCATGTTCGCTCCTTCAGGGCGGATCAGGACCGCGGTGCCAGCCGCTTCGATCAGGTTGTGGATGCGGCCGGTGCGGCGAATGTAGGTAGGCCGTGTCGGATTTGTCAACCGGTTGACTGGTTAACCAATTTAGAGAAGTGCTGCTAGTGTTGCCGTCGTGAACGGTCTGACCAGGGTCGAGATTGCGCCCCGTGAACCGGTGTCCGCCGAGGTGGTGCGCCGACTGCTGGATTATCTGCTGCTCTCCGGAGAGATTCAGCCGGGGCAGCGGATCCCGTCGGAACGGCAGCTGGTGGAGACCCTCGGCGTCGGGCGCGCCGTCGTTCGTGAGGCCATCAAGGCCCTCGGCTTCCTTGGGCTGCTCGAGATACGACAGGGGGCAGGCACCTACTTCCGCGGGACCGAGCCCGGCATCTTCTCGCGGATCCTGGAATGGGGCATCGCGCTCGGCGAGCAGCGCACGGTCGACCTGATCCACGCGCGGGGCCATCTCGAGGTCCTGGTCGCCGGGCTTGCCGCCCAGAACCGGACCGACGACGACGTCCGCGCCCTACACGAGCTGCTCGACGCGATGCGCACCGCGAGCATCGAGGAGCCGCACCGGTTTGCCGAGGCCGATGTCGGATTCCATCTGCGCATCGCCCAGGCGTCCGGCAACTCCGTGCTCGCCAACATGCTCGAGCGGATCCGCGCGCTCGTGTTCGCCTGGATCGGCCACAACATCGCCGCGTCGAAGACGACCAGCGTCGCCTACGCCGAGCACCCGCCGATCCTCGACGCCATCGAACGGCGCGACGTCGACGCGGCACGCGCGGCGATGGAGAAGCACATGCGCGGCGCCACCGAGCGCCTGCTCAGCCGTCTCGATGCGGGCGCGCTCACTCAGTCCGCGAAGCAGTAGGAGTCGCTGGAGGCGTCGCCGCCCTGTAGGCGCACTTGGTGCACCCGTCGCCCGCGGAAGTCGTCGCCGTGCGGGAAGAATCCGGTGTCGGCGGCGAGGCCGCCCGTGGTGACATCGGCGTCGAGTTTGGCCATCCACGCGCCGACGCCGTCGGGATAGAAGACCTCGTCCCACGCTGCGTACAGCGAGTTGGTGACGTAGACTCGCCGGCCGTCGCGGCTGATCTCCACCATCTGCGGCCCGCCGCGCAGCGGCTGGTCGGGAGACGCCGGGTGGGGCCTGCGCTCAACGATGCCGCCCAACCTGACCGATCCCGTCTCCTGCGGCCGGGAGGGGTCACTGACGTCGTACTGCTTGAGCTCGCCGGTGCCCCAACATGACACGTAGAGCCACCGGTCGTCGACCGACAGGTCGATGTCGGAGACCAGCGGTGGGACGGCGCCGAACGGCTTGAGCGCAGGGGGCAGATCGTCGGCGTCCGCGGGCTCGGCTCCAATGGTGATCACCTTCTCCGCCGTCCAACGATCGCCGTCTTTCTGCCACAACCAGATTGAGGCCGAGAGGTCTTCGACGCTGATCACCACGCCGGCGAACCCATAAGACTTGGTCGGGTCGTGCGCCGGTCGAAGCTCGAGCACCATTTGATGCTCGTCGCCGAGATCGATGCGCTGGGTCAGGGTGCGCTCCGACATGCTCCAGAAATTCAGGTGGTGGCCGAACTTGCGGCCGAGCAGGTCCTCGGGGTTGAGGCCGTTCTCGATCATCGACGGTGTGGCCCACTCGGATGTCACGACGGTGTCGTGCTGCAGGTGCCACCAGACGTCGTAGGCGAAAAACTGTTCGCCCCTGTCTTTTTCCCACGGTCCGAGCACTTCGAACGTGTCGTGGTCGATCAGTGCGACGCCGCCGGGCCCGTCGTCGCCGTTTGCGCCGCCGAGCGCCGACATGAAGATGCCTCCCGGCCCGCAGTGCACGGTGTGGGGTCGTGAGTAGCCGGCCTTGGCCGCCAGTTCGCCGGCCTCAATCGTGTGCGCCAGCACGGGGTTTCGCGGGTCTGGCTTGGTGTCGAACACATATGTGGTCGACGACCGTAGCCCGGGAACGAGCAGGAAGCGGCGCTCGAGATCATGATGGTGGCCGTCGTGGCACAGTGCGCTAGAGCACGCGTTCCAGCCGAAGTGGTGAAGCTCGTTGCCTGCGGTCGGCATCTCGGCCCAGCCGACGACGCGGCCGTAGCCGGGGGAGTCGGCGGCGCAGTCGACGACGGCCAGCGCATCGTTGGCCCGGCCGTCGGGGTCGTACGCAGCGACATAGGCGAGTTGTTCGGGTGCGGCGGTGATGGCGGCGCCGGGGGTGCGGTAGAAGGTGGGATCAGTGGCGGGCATGGTTCCTCCTCGGATTCGCGAGAGGCGCTAATTGACGCGACTGTCAGCGATGCGTCCGATGATCCTCTGTTGCCGCGTCAGGATTCGTCGTTCGCCAGGAATGCCTTGACCAATGTCTTCGGCGCGTGCGCCAGCCACGCCTCGGTGATCAACTCGGTGAGCTCAGCGACGCTGATCCGCGCCAACCGCACCAGCACGGCGGGATACCCGTCGAAGTGCGGGGTGGTGAAGTACACGTCCGGGTCGTCGGCGATCAGCGCGAACTTGACGCCTTCGTCGGGGACCCGTGCGCCGAGGATGTCGCCGTCGGGTGCGGCGTCGCCCAGTGCCTCGTAGTCGGCCCTGCGTAGGGGGCGCTCCCAGACGAGCAGTTTCTTGCGGACTCGCCACGTGCGCGGCGTCGGCTCACCGGTCTCCGGCAGGCCGGCCACGATCCGGGATCCGTCCGCCCAGGACGCCATCGGTCAGCAGTCGGCGGAGATGTCGAACGACGCCGTCGTGGTCTGGTTGGGTTTGTCGGCGAAAGAACCCTGGGCCTCGCCGCTGACATTGAAACCGCCCTCGCTCACCCGCGCCTGCGCCTTGCCGAGATTGTCGGCCCAGAACGTGCCGGTGAAGTTCCCCATGTTGCGGATGGTCACCGACTCGGGCGTCAAGGTGTCGCCGAGCCGAATCGTCGCGGTGAATCCGGGTTCCTCTTCGAGGGTCTCGATGGTCCAGTTCGTGCCGGTCTGTGTGCAGGTGACCGGCTGCAGCGCGTTGGTGGCTTTCCCGTTGATGAGCACGCGGGCGTCACTTGTGCCCAGTGCGCTGGGTGGACTCGAGCAGCCGGCCAGGCCGACGGCGACGACGAGAGCGGCTACGGCGCTGAACCGGCGCTTCATGAGCGTTCAAATCCCCCTCTGGAACTGGTCGCCAACACAGCAGACAGTAAAGCAGCAGACCCCGGTAGAGGGAGAGTCCCGCGAAAATGTGTGGCGACCGGCGCAGCGCGCTGTCCGGCCACAGCGCCGAAGACGCATGTCCCAGCAGCAACTTGCAGTACTACACCGGTGCGAACCGCGGCGCAGTCCCCGCCACGACCGCTGTGCCGAACGCCACCGAGGACAGGCTCACGCCTCCGACCGGCGATGCGTACCGTTCTGCAGTGATGGCACGATCCGTGGCGAACCCGCACGACATCGACAACCTGCTGGCCGGCTACCGCGCCGCGCGGGCCCAGCAGGCGTTGTTCGATCCTCGCGGCGGCACCGTCAGCCGGTACGACGAATTCGTCGACGCGGCAGGCAATGTCCGGCCCGCCTGGGCCGAGCTGGCCGAATGCGTCGGCGAGCGCGGTCGCGACGGCCTGGAACAGCTGCGGGCGGTGGTGCGAGATCTCGTCGACAACGACGGCATCACCTACACCCCACTTGGCGCCAACGGCGAGGCCGACACCAACGGCGACGGCACCCCGGTGCCCTGGCAGCTGGACGCCCTGCCGCTGCTGGTCTCGGCGCAGGACTGGGACACGCTGGAAACCGGACTGGTGCAGCGCTCCCAGCTGCTGGACGCGATATTGGCCGACCTGTACGGCCCGTGCCGGTCGGTGACAGGTGGGGTGCTGCCCCCGCAGCTGTTGTTCGCGCACCCGGGCTATGTCCGGGCCGCGCGCGGCATCGAGGTGCCGGGGCGCCACCAACTCTTCATGCATGCCTGCGACATCAGCCGCGCTGCCGACGGCACGTTTCGAGTCAACGCCGACTGGACGCAGGCGCCATCGGGCGCCGGGTACGCGCTGGCCGACCGGCGCGTGGTCGCGCACGCCATCCCCGACCTCTACGAGCGCATCGCGCCGCGACCCGCCTCGCCTTGGGCGCAGGCGCTGCGGCTGGCGCTGATCGACGTCGCGCCGGAGTCCGCGCACGAGCCGATGGTCGTGGTGCTCAGCCCTGGAACGCATTCCGAGACCGCCTTCGATCAGGCCTATCTGGCCAGCGTGCTGGGTTTTCCGCTGGTGGAAAGCGCCGACCTCGTCGTGCGTGACGGCCAGCTGTGGATGCGCTCGCTCGGCACGTTGAAGCGGGTTGACGTGCTGCTGCGGCGCGTCGACGCCGACTACGCCGATCCGCTTGACCTGCGCGCGGATTCGCGGCTCGGTGTGGTCGGATTGGTGGAGGTGTTGCGCAGGGGAGCGGTGACGGTGGTCAACACGCTTGGCAGCGGCATCCTGGAAAGCCCTGGGCTGCTTCGGTTCCTGCCGGAACTGGCCAAGGCGCTCGTCGGTGAGACGCCGCTGCTCGAGACCGCGCCGGTGTACTGGGGCGGGATCAACGCCGAGCGTTCCCACATTCTCAGCAAGATGTCCTCGCTACTGCTGAAACCCGTGACCGGCGGTGAGACCATCGTCGCGCCCATGCTGAGCGCGAAACAACGTGACGAGTTGGCCGCCCGGATCGAGGCCGACCCGTGGCAGTGGATCGGCCAGGAGCTGCCGGAGTTCTCCTCGGCGCCAGCCAATTTCTCGAGGGTCGGGCTGACGTCGGCGAGCGTCGGCATGCGGCTGTTCACGGTGGCCCAGCGCGGCGGATACGCGCCGCTGATCGGCGGGCTCGGCTATCTGCTCGCGACGGGCAATGCCGCATACAAAGGCAAAACCATTGCGGCCAAAGATATCTGGGTGCGTACGCCGACGCGCGTGACGGCCGAGCGGATCCCCACGTCGGCACCGGCGCAGCTTCCGGCGATGACGCCGAGCCCGACCCGTGCCGTCAGTTCGCCGCGCGTGCTGTCGGATCTGTTCTGGATGGGCCGCTACGCCGAGCGTGCCGAGAACATGGCCCGCCTGTTGACCGTCACCCGCGAGCGCTATCACGAGTTCCACTACCGACAGGACTCCCACGGCAGCGAGTGTGTGCCGGTGCTGCTGTCCGCGCTGGGCCGCATCACCGGAGCCGACGACGGCGCAGACGACGATGCCCACGAGATGGTCGCAACCGCACAGTCGACGCTGTGGTCGCTGACCGTCGACCGGCGCCGCCCGGGCTCGCTGGCGGAGTCGGTGGAACGCCTGGCGGTGGCGGCGCGCGCGGTTCGCGACCAGCTGTCCAACGACACGTGGATGGTGTTGGCGGCGGTGGAACGGGCGGTCCTGCACCGCGGACGGGCGCTGCCGGAATCCCAAAACGAGGGCGAGGCCTATCTGGTGACGGCGCACGCGGAGACGCTGGCCGGCATGCTCGCGTTGGCCGGGGTGGCCGCCGAGTCGGTGGTGCGCGACGTCGGGTGGACGATGATGGACATCGGCAAGCGGATCGAGCGCGGGCTCGCCCTCACCGCCCTGATGAGCGCGACGTTGACGTCCGTCCGCAGCCCCGGTGCCGAACAGACCGTCATCGAGTCCACCCTGGTGGCCTGCGAGTCGTCAGTGATCTACCGCAGGCGCAACCTCGGCGTGTTCACCGTGTCCGCCGTCGCGGACTTGGTGCTGCTGGACCCCGACAACCCACGCTCTTTGGTGTATCAGTTCGAGCGGCTGCGCACCGACCTCAAGGCGCTGCCGGGCTCGTCGGGTTCGTCGCGACCCGAGCGGCTGGTCGACGAGATCGGCACTCGATTGCGCCGCGTCGACCCGGCCGATCTGGACGACGTGACCGACGGTCGGCGGGCCGCGCTCGCCGACCTGCTCGACGGGGTGCACGCCGACCTCCGCGAACTCGCCAAGGTCATCACCGCGACACACCTGTCGCTGCCCGGTGGCATGCAGCCGTTGTGGGGACCCGACCACCGCCGGGAGATGCCATGACGTCGCGGCGATATCAGGTGACACACACGACGATTTACGGGTACTCCGACGTGGTGACCAATTCCTATGGCCGTGGCTACCTCACGCCCCGAGACACCGACACCCAACGCTGCCTGTCGCATCGCCTGCGCGTCGACCCCGAGCCCGCCGACAGCTCCACGAGCAAGGACGTCTACGGCAACGTGACGTCCTACTTCCACGTCACCGAACCCCATCGCAGGCTTTCGGTCACCAGTGAGTCGGTGGTCGAGGTGGATCCACCGCCGCCCCACCTATACGGCGCCGGATCGGCGCTGGCACCGTGGGAGATCTCGCGCCCGGTGGGCTCCGACGGCGCGCTGGCCACGGAGTTCACCCTTGACCTGCAGCCACCCGAGATCACCGGCGAGGTGCGGGATTACGCCGCACCGAGCTTTCCCCCCGGCCGCCCGCTGATCGAGGCGCTACGCGACCTCACCACGCGGATCTACACCGACTTCACCTATCGGTCCGGGTCGACCACGGTGTCGACCAAAGTCAGCGACGTGCTGGCCGCCGGGGAGGGCGTCTGCCAGGACTTCGCGCGGCTGGCGATCGCCTGCCTGCGCGCCAACGGGCTTGCCGCCAGCTATGTTTCGGGATATCTGGCCACCGATCCGCCGCCGGGGAAGGACCGCATGATCGGCATCGACGCGACCCATGCGTGGGCCTCGGTGTGGACCCCGCAGAATCAGTGGCTGGGGTTGGACCCCACCAACGATCAGATGGTGGACGAACGCTACATCGTGGTGGCCTGGGGCCGCGACTACGCCGACGTGCCTCCGTTGCGCGGGATCATCTACACCGACTCCGAGAGCAGCTCCATCGAGGTCGCCGTCGACGTGGTGCCGCATCAGGGCGAGGTCGTCCATGCGTGACTTCATCTGCTCGAACTGCGGTCAGCGGTTGGCGTTTGAGAACTCCCTGTGCCTGTCCTGCAAACGGCCGCTCGGCTATTCGCTCGAGCACATGTCGCTGTTGGTCATCGCACCTTCAGAAGAGGCATCGCATGCCGGCTTCGTCGACGCCGACTCCTACGAGTTGTGCGCCAATCTGCATCTGGCCGAATGCAACTGGCTCGTCGAGAAGGCCCCGGTGCGCAAGTTGTGCGCCTCGTGCGAGCTCACCCGCACCCGACCGCCCGACGCCGACACCAAGGCGCTGGAGGCATTCGCAGCCGCGGAACGGGCCAAACGGCGCCTGATCGTCGAATTGGCCGAGCTGAAACTGCCGATCATCGACCGCGACGAGGACCCCGAGTACGGGCTGGCGTTCGACCTGCTCTCCAGCGAGGAGCAGAAGGTGTTCACCGGCCACGCGAACGGCGTCATCACGCTTGATCTCGCCGAGGGCGACGACGTCCATCGCGAGCAGTTGCGCATCTCGATGGACGAGCCGTACCGCACCCTGCTGGGGCACTTCCGTCACGAGATCGGCCACTACTACTTCTATCGACTGGTCGGCCCGTCGCAGGAGTACTCGCAACGATTCCGCGAGTTGTTCGGCGACCCCGACGCCGACTATCAGGCCGCGCTGGACCGCCATTATCAACAGGGGCCGCCCGCGGATTGGGAGAACGACTACGTTTCCTCGTACGCGACCATGCATCCCGCAGAAGACTGGGCCGAAACCTTCGCACACTATCTGCACATCCGCGACACGCTGGACACCGCCGCAGCGTTCGGCTTCGCGCCTGCAGCTGCCACCTTCGAGCGAAAGATGCTGGGACCGAGCGGATTCGATCAAATCATCGACATGTGGTTGCCGTTGGCCTGGTCACTGAACATGATCAACCGGTCGATGGGCAAGGACGACCTCTATCCGTTCGTGCTCCCACCTGCGGTGCTGGAGAAGATGCGGTTCCTGCACACCGTCATCGAAGAGGTGACGGCCCACTGAGCAGGATGGTCGTCAGCGCACCAGGCGGCTCGCGGTGATCGCCACCGCCAGCGTCATCAACTGCTTCGGATCGTCCATGTCGACGTCCAGCATCTTGGCGATCTGATTGAGCCGGTAGTACAGCGACTGGCGCCGCACATGAAGGCGTTTGGCCGCCTCCGCCTTGCTTCCGCCGCATGCCGCCAGCACTTCGAGAGTGTGGAGCAGTTGGCTGTGCTTGGTGGAGTCCGCCTTGACGAGCACGCCGATCTGATCCTCGACGAATTGCCGAGTGGCGTCGTGATTGCCGTGCGCGGTCAGCAGCCGCTCCAGCGCCAGTGCCTGCACACTGATCACCGGTTGGGTCATGCGCAGGTCCTGCCCGAGGCTCAACGTGGCGCGGGTGTCGGCCATCGCCTGCGGAAGCTCGGCGGCATCGCGCACCGTGCGGCTGACGGCCGCGCAGAGCCGCGACTGCGGCCACAGTTCGGCCAGCGCCGTATGACGCACGGAATGGGCGAGATTGGGCTCCACCGCCTCGTCGGGTCGGGCCAGGAGCCCGCACAGCACACCGTCAACGAGGCCGAACACGCCGTAACCGACGCTGCCAACGATCGCGTCGACGATGCGCGCGCCCGATTCGACTCGCGTCGGATCCACTGCGATACACGCGTATTGGTGATCCGACGTTGCCACGCCTGCGGCCAGCAGCCGCGACTCGAGGGTCCGGAGGTCGGTGGGTTCGTTGGCGACGAGGTGGTGCAGCAGCACCTGCTGTGCGCGTAAACCCGCGGAGACGTCCTTCTGTTCGCGGATGAGGCACAGGCCCAAGACGGTGGGCGCGCGATCCATCACCGCCTCGACCAGCCCGACGGGAATCCCGGCCGTACCGACCGTCAGCCGGCCCCACGCCGTGCCCTCCACGAGCACGGGCGCCTCGGAGGTCGGCTCGTCATCGCGCGGTTCGGTGCGGCCCGCAGCGACGACGACCCGGCCTGCGTAGTCGCTGAGCCGCGCCCAGGTGCCCAGCGCGGACGCGACGTGGTCGATGAGTTCTTCGAGGGATGCGCCGCGGGCCAGCGCCTCGGACAGGGCGCGGGAGATTTCGTCGGCGTGGCGCAGCCGGGCGACCGAGCGGTCGATGACCTCGCTGTTGACGGCCTCGGCGACCTCGGTGAAGCGCAGCACCGGCTGCAGTTCGACGATCGGCAGCCCCACCGCAACGGCCTCGTCGACCATTTCGTCGGGAACGTTCGCGAATGTTCTGCCCACCTCGAAACACAGTGCGGCGACGCCGCTTTCGGCGAGCCTGCGCACGTAGAGCCGACGCGCGGTTTCGTCGACGCCGACAAGTCCGACGCCGTTGGTCAACAGCAGTTCATCGCCGCGCAGCAGGGGAGCGATGTCGTAGAGGTCGGCGGTGTGCACCCAGCGCACGGCGTGGTCGAGGTGATCGTGGCCGCTGAGCACCGACGGGCGGGCGGGCCGCAACAGCGGGTGCTCGAGGACATGGCGAAGGATCAGGGCCATGAGACATTGTGACCCATAACACGCCGCAAATATGTGACATCGCGTCCGTTGCTGATGGCCAGCAGCGGTTGCATGCTGAGGCGACCTCGATCTCGACGTCGATCTCAGGAGCGCAAGATGACCACTCTGGTAACGGGCGGCCGCGGCTTCGTCGGACGCCAGCTGGTCGACCAGCTGCTGGCCGACGGGGTCAAGGTCGTCAGCTACAACCGCGACTTCGCGGTCGACGACCGAGACGGCCTGACCGTGGTTCAGGGCGAACTGTTCGACTTTCCGCGTCTGACCGAGACGCTGAACCGCCACAGCGTCGACCGCATCATCCACACCGCGGGGCAGAGTCATCCCGGCGTGTCCGTCGAGTTGCCGTGGACGACGTTCAAGGCCAATGCCGAAGGCACCCTTGCCGTTTACGAAGCCGCGCGAGCGACGGGAGTGCGCCGCATCGTGAACTTCTCCTCCGAATGCGCGCTGGGTAATCTGCCGACCGATGTCGCGGTGACGGTGGACGTCACGCCGCGACCGACCACGCCGTACGGGGTCACCAAGGTCGCCGGTGAAATGTTCGGCGCCGTCTACAACTCGCTCTACGACATGGAGATCGTGTCGCTGCGGATCACCGAGATCTACGGCCCCGGCTTGTGGATGCCGAGCCTGCTCGGTGACATGATTCGCGCCGGCCTGCGCGGCGAAACCTTCCGGCTCGAAGCAGGCGGTGATCACCCATTCCAGTTCGTGCACGTCTGCGACGTGGCCGCCGCGGCGCGGCTGGCCGCCACAGCCTCGACCCTGACCCAGCCGGTGTACAACGTCTCGGGCGGGCGTCAGATCACCGTGGCCGAAACGGCGAAACTGCTCGAGCGGCACCTTCCGGGCAGCCGCTACGAGATCGGCCCGGGTCTGCTTCCGCAGTGGGACAGCCAAGGCCCTTACGACTTGACCGCATCCAAGCGCGATCTCGGCTACTCGCCGTCGTGGTCGCTGGAACGCGGCATCGTCGACCAGATCGAGTGGCTGCGGGGTCAACATGGCTGAGATGAGCGGCCGCGTCGCGCTGGTCACCGGCGCGGCCTCCGGCATCGGATTGGCCAGCGCCGAAGCCCTCGCGCGCAACGGCGCGGCCGTGGCGCTGCTGTCCCGTCCCGGCGATGACCTGGAAACGGCAGCGGCTCGCGTCCGCGGTTGTGGCGGCAGCGTTGTCACAGTCGCCGCCGACGTCGCCGACTCCGCCGCCGTTCGAGAGGCATTCGATCGGGTGGAACGGGATCTGGGCCCGATCGACGCCGTCCACAACAACGCGGGGATCTCAGTGGTTTCCCCCCTTGTCGACACCAGCGACGAGGTGTTTCGCCGACTCGTGGATACCAATCTCGCGGGAACGTTTTTCGTGCTGCGCGAGGCGGCGCGGGTGATGCAGCCGCGACGATCGGGCGCGATCGTCAACACCGCCTCCGAGTTGGCCCTCATCGGGCAGGCCGGCTATGTGGCCTATACCGCCACCAAGGGCGCGATTCTGGCCATGACCCGCAGCGCCGCAGCCGAATTGGCCTCCTGGGGAATTCGGGTCAACGCGGTGTGCCCCGGCACCACGAAGACGCCGATGTTTCTCGCCGAGTTCGACGGTGCCGCCGATCCGGACGCGGAGTTGGCCGACAACGCCGCCAGCGTCGCCATGCAGCGCATCGCCGAGCCCGCCGAGATCGCCGAGGCCGTCGTCTTTCTGCTGTCGCAGCGCGCCGGCTACATCACCGGCACCCATCTAGTCGCCGATGGCGGTCGCACCTCGTGCGTGTCCGCCGGATCCATCGGAGTCGCAACACCACCGTCGCACACAACCGGAGAATCCTGATGAGCGAATCCTCAACGCCGCCACCGTCTTCGCGCCTCGAGCAGCTGGGCTACTCGCAACAACTGGTCCGTCGACTCAACATTCCGGAGGTCGTCGGGCTCGCCATGGCGGACGTGTCACCGACGATGGCGGTGCTGTTCCTGTCGGCCGGGGTGTTCGTCATCGGCGGCACATTCTCGATCGGCGCGGGCCTGATCCTGTCGGCCGTCGTCGTGTTGATCTCGCTGTGTCTGGCCGAGTTGGCGGGCATGTTCCCGATCGCGGGCGGCATGTACTCGTTGGTGCGGAAGGTGCTTCCAGGACCGTTCTCGTGGATCACCATGTTCAACTACCTGATCCAGGGGATCGTGATCCCGGCGAGCATCGCCCTCGGCATGGTGGGTTTTCTGCGAGACCTGTTTCCGGGCTTGGGTTTTCCCGACACTGTGGTTGCCGTCGTGCTGCTAGGGCTGGCAACGGCGATCGCGCTGACCAAGGTGGAGGTCGGCGCGTGGGCTACCGGGGCGATGGTGATCGTCGAGTGCATCGTGCTCGGCATCGTCACGGTCGCGGCGCTGGCGCATCCGCATCAGAACCTCGCCGAGGTCACCTTTCATCCCACGGTGTTGAGCAACGGCGAACTCGTCGCGGTCGGTTTCGCCGTGATGCTGGCGACGCTGGCCCCGGCGTTCAATGTGATCAACGGCTATGACGCCGCGCTGGGTTTCTCCGAAGAACTCAAGGGCGGCGAGCGCAACATCGCCAAGGCGGTCATCATCTCGGCGGTGCTGGCATGCGTGCTGATCATGGTTCCGCTGATCTCGGCGCTGATCGCTGCGCCCGATCTGAAGGAGTTCTTCAGCGCCCCTGCCCCCGTCGTGTACTCGGTGGAGGCATCGTTGGGCGACAGGGCGCGCATCATCGTCGACATCGGTGTGGCGATCGCGTTGTTCAACGCGATGGTGTCCCTGCTGATGTACTTCGGGCGCGGCGTCTACACCACCGGCCGTGACGCGATGTGGCCGGCAGCGGTGAACCGGGTGCTCGGTTCCATCAACAGGTTCCATGTGCCCGGCGCAGGCATCATGTGCCTTGCGGTACCCGCCGCGGTGCTGGTGTTCACCTCCGCGCTGAACTTCCTGATCATCTTCGCGGGCACCGTGATCGCGGCGGTGTACTTCTGCATCGGCATGGCCGCGTTCTGGAGCCGGCGGTCGATGCCCGACGAGCCGCGGCCGTACCGGATGCCGCTGTGGCCGCTGCCGCCGGTGGCGGTGATCGTCTTCACCGGAATTGCGTTGGCCACCCAGGAGACGCAGTACCTTGTCGCCGAAGTGGTGCTGATCGCGCTAGCGTTGGCGGCCTGGGCCGGTTCCAAGCGGTGGTCGCCGCGACCTGCGCCCGCCGTGCCGCACGACGTGTCGGAGCGGGGGCTGGACCCGATCGCGTGAAAACCTTGGCAACCGGAATGTCAATCGCGGACGGCGCCGAAAGCCGTTCATGGAAGGAGAGTTTAAAATGAGCGCCGACGCCGGGCCGCGGGTCTATCAGGATATGACGTGGGAGGAGATCTCCGCCGCCGCGGCCGCCGACCTTCCCGTCGCGATACCGATCGGCGCCACGGAGCAGCACGGCCGCCATCTTCCGGTGTGCACCGACTGGGTGCTGCCGCAGCGGGTGCTGTGCGAGGCGGCCCGTCTGCGCGACTTCGTCGTCGGCCCGTTCGTGCCGTTCGGTTACCGCAGCCGGCCGGGCAGCGGAGGGGGACAGCACTTTCCCGGCACGATCTCGTTGCGCGCCACGACGTTCATGAGTGTGCTCGAAGACATCCTCAGCGAGCTCAAGCGCGGCGGCTTCAACAACATCGTGCTCTACAACTGGCATTTCGAAAACACCGGATTCGTCTACGAGCCGGCTTTCCTCGTGTCGGAACGGCATCCCGGCCTCAAGGTCGTCGTCGTCGAGGATGTATTTCCCGAATTCACGTCTGAGCGGCGAAATATATTGTGGCCTGACGGTTTTCCCGGGTTGGCGCTCGAGCATGCCGCCGTCATCGAGACGTCGCTGTGGATGTATCATGACGAGTCCGCGGTGCGCACCGACCGGATGGCGCCCGACGCCCCGCAACGCGTGGTCAATCATGACGTGCTGCCGATCGACACCCGCATGTCGACCGCGAGCGGCTCGCTGTCCTCGCCGATGGGCGCCAGCGCCGAAGTGGGCAAGCTACTCACCGAATGGCTGGTTGAGCGCGTCGTCGCCATCATCGACGAGGAATTCGGGTAGCGCCGTCAGTCGGGAACGGCGAGCAGGTCTCGGGCGCGCAGGGCCAACCAGAACTCGGCCAGCGTCGCCGTGTCGGCGATGCGCCTGCCGGTCATCTCCTCGATCCGCTGAATGCGGTATACGACGGTCTGGCGGTGTACCCCGAGTTCCCTGCTGGTGCGCAACCACGAACGTTCACATCGCAGGTAGGTGTCCAGAGTGGTGACTAGCTCGCTGGAATGCGTTGCGTCATAGTCGATCAGGACACCCAAGACCCTGTCGACGACGACGCGCGCGTCTTCCGGATCGCCCAACGCCGAGAACAGTCGGGCGTCGGCGAGCCGCGCAGTTCGCCGCGAGGTGCTGACGGCCAGGCGCACCGCCCACGTCGCCTCACGCACCGCATTCGGAGCGCGCGACGGGCGTCCCAGCGGCTCGCTGATGCCGAGGGTGGCCTGGTCGCCGAGCCGCTGTTCGAGCACCTCGAGCGAGGTGTCGGTGACGGGCATCAGGGCGTAGAGCAGTTCACCCCGGCGCAGCAGTAGGTGGGGCACCGAGCGACGGCCGAGGCCCAGATGCAGCCGGCGCTCCGCCGTCGCCGAAACGCCCTCGGCGGCAACCACACAGCTTGTCACCGCGTCGATTCCACGTTCGCCGAGTTCTCGGTCGCCCTCGCGGTCGCTCATCCTGCCGTCGCACAGCTGGCTCATCACCTCGGCGCCGATGCGCCGGTCGTGCTCGCGGCGCGCATTCTGCTGCGCCAGCAGCACCGCAACCGCGGACGCAAGGTGCTGGAGATGAACCAACTCTGTCGAAGGGCCGCGAAACGCGTACGTGGACAACACCGTCGGCTGCTCGTCGGGCACCTCGACCACGAGGGCGCGCTGTTGCGCGGCATTCACGTGCAGGACACCGGGGATCGCGCCGCGGCGGTGCGCTATCTCGGAGACGATCGCATCCCGAAGGTCGTCCGGCGGCGGATCCGAGGCGTCCAGTGCGACGGCGCCGGTGGCGGCGTCGAGAACCGCGATCCGACACGACAGGTCGCGCTCCAGCTGTGCCAACACATTTGCGGGCGCGGGATGTGCCATCGACTGGCGGATCACGTTGTAGACACGCTCGGTTACGGCGATCCGCCCGCTGCCGGCAGCGTCGGCCACGGCCCGCCCGATCGAGGAGAAGCCAACCGAATAGGGCACCACCATGAGCGGAAAGGCCAGTTGGTCGGCCAGCGCCACCGCCTCGGGGGTCAGTTCCGGGGTGGCGGCGTCCAGCCCGATCACCATGCCGCAGATGCCGTTCTCCGCAGCCCCGCGGATCAACGCCGTCTGGCCGCGCACGGATTCAGGCAGCGTCTGTCCGTTCTTCATCAACAACTCGCCGCCGGCCAGGTAGCTCCACGGCTCCTCGAGATCGGAGGTCTGCGCCCACGTCACCGGCGTGTCAAGGCCGTCACCGCCACCCTTCAGCGTGAGCCGCAGATGCGGGGTCTCGAGCAGATCGCGAACCCGATACGCCATCAGTCACCTGATCGAAACATGCGTTTACGGCGCCGCCTCAACACCGCATCGGACGTAAATGAGCAGGTCGAGCACATCGACTCAGGCTCCCGAGCCGGTGTCATCGAGCCGAGCGCCCATCCACTTTAGATGAGCGTATGAATAGTCGCCTGAAATTCATACCGTAAGCGTATTCCGTTTCGCGCCCGACCGGCCCAAAGTTGCCGCTGGTATGTCTCTTAGCGACGGGAGCCGACATGGCTGAGACGACGGATACGACCACCATTGGACAACCCGCGCCGGAACGTCTGCTGCGCGGATTCAGCTTCCGCTCGGCGCTTTCGCTGGCATTCGCCGACGTGTCACCGATCGCGGCGGTGTACGCGATCTTCACCCTCGGGTTGTTCGCGGCAGGGCCGAAGTTCTTCTGGGCCTTCCCGATTGTGCTGGTGGGCCAGCTAATGGTGGCGGCCGTGTTCGGGGAACTGGCATCGCGCTGGCCGTATGCGGGCAGCGTCTACCAGTGGTCGCGCCACGTCCAGAGCACGACATGGGGCTGGGTGGCGGCGTGGGCGTACATGTGGGGCCTAACGCTGGCACTCGGCACGCTGTCGTACGCGGCAGGCGGCTTCCTGCTCAACATCTTCGGCGTCGCCGAACCCGGCCGCTGGCAGATCGCGACGGTGGCGATCGCCATCATCCTGGCCGGCACCTGCATCAACATGGTCGGACGAAAAGTCTTGAAAGCGATGGTGATTGCCAGCCTCACCTGCGAGGTCATCGGCTCGGTTGGCCTGGGCCTGGTGCTGCTGCTGTTCTATCGGGAAAACCCGTTCTCGGTGCTGTTCTCGAATGCGGGCATTCCCGACGCGGCATCGTGGGCATCGGGCCCCATGTTGCTGGCCATCGCCTACGTCGGATGGTCGTTTTTGGGATTCGAGGCCGCCGGTTCGGTGGCCGAGGAAGTGGACGAGCCTGAACGCAACGTCCCCAAGGCGATCATTCTCGCGCTGTTCCTCGTCGGGATGGTCGTGATGTTTTCTGCTGCAGCGCTTATTCTTTCGATTCCCGACCTGCCCGGCGTCGTGGCCTCGCAGTCCGGCGATGTCGTCGCCGAGACCCTCGCTGCGCACCTCGGTGCGGGCGTGACCAAACCGCTGCTGGCCATGTTCGTCATCGGCTTCGTGTCCAGCTTTCTGGCCGTGCAGGCCGCGGTGTCGCGGTGCATCTGGGGTGCGGCCCGTGACGGCAGCCTGCCGGGTTCGAAGGTGCTGGGCAGACTGGCCGGAGCGGAGCGGCTGCCGGTGAACGCGATCGCCATGACCGCGCTCGTCGCGGTCATCTTCGTTGTCCTGGCGGGCACGCAGTTCTACAACATCCTGGTGAATTTCAACATCATCGGGTTCTACATCGCGTTCGGCGTGCCGGTGATCGGCGCAGCCCTGGCGCGGCTCACGGGCAAGTGGCGGCCGGGCCCGTTCAACCTCGGGCGGTGGGGCGCGCCGGTGACCTACATCGCGTCGCTGTGGATCATCTTCGAGACGGTCAACGTCGCGTGGCCCCGCACCCAGCCGGGCCAACCCTGGTTCATCAACTGGGCCAGCGTGCTCACCACCGTGGTGCTGGCGTTGGTGGGGATGGGCATCTACCTGTCGGTGCGTCGCAACATCCAGGCCCCGATCGCGGAACGCCTGGCTGACACACCACCGCCAGCAGAATGACCCGCGTCGCCGTCGTCACGGGCGCGTCCTCCGGCATCGGCGCCGCGATCGCCTCGGCGCTCGCCGAAGATGGCTATCGTGTTGCGGCACTGGACCGTAACGCCGCCGCACCGTACGTCGTCGACGTCGCCGACCAGGCGGCCGTTGCGGCCGCCGTGAAGACTGTCGCCGCAGATCTCGGGCCGGTCGACGCGGTGGTCAGCGCGGCGGGGCACTACGAGTCCGTGCCGATCGCCGAGATCACCCGTGAACAACTGCACCGCATGCTGCGAGTGCATCTCGGGGGGTTGCGAAACGTCACACGCGCCGCCCTGCCGTCGATGATCGACCGTCGCAGAGGCGCTATTGTGGCCATCACCTCCGAACTCGCCGTTGGCGGCGGCGACGCAGAGGCGCACTACTGCGCGGCCAAGGGCGCGATCATCGGACTGGTGCGCAGCCTCGCCGCCGAGGTGGCCCCTCATGGCATCCGCGTCAACGCCGTCGCGCCCGGCCCGACCGACACGCCGTTGCTTGCGCCCGACTCGCCCTGGCGAGCAACCGAATACCTGTCGACGTTGCCGGCGCGGCGGCTCGCCCGTCCTGACGAAATCGCCGAGGTCGTCCGGTACCTGGTGAGCGAGGACGCCGGTTTCTGTACCGGTGAGGTGCTCTCGCCGAACAGTGGTGCGGTGATCTGACATGACCTCTGACATCACCTCTGACACCACGAAACGCCACGACCGGCGCGTCGCCCTCGTCACAGGCGCCACGCAGGGCATCGGGGCGGCGATCGCCGAACGCTTGGCCGCAGAGGGCGCAACCGTCGGCGTCAACGGCCCCGTGCGTGACCATCGGATGGACGCCGTGGTGCGCGGGACGGGTGGATTCCCCGCGGCGGCAGATGTTTCCGATCCCGACGCCGTGACGGCCATGGTCGCCGACATCGAGCGCACCCGTGGGCCAGTGGACATCCTGGTGTGCAACGCCGCGTACATGACCATGGGCCCGTTCGTGGAGCACCCCGATGACGACTGGTGGAAGATTCTCGACACCAATCTGTCGGGCACCGTCTATCTGGTGCAGGCGGTCCTCGACGGGATGCGCCGCCGCGGTGGCGGCAACATCGTGATCATCGCTTCCGAGTGGGGAGTGATCGGCTGGCCGAATGCGAGCGCCTACTCGGCCTCGAAGGCGGGGCTGATCTCCTTGACGAAAGCCCTCGGCCGTGAGCTCGCGCCCGAGCGCATCACCGTCAACGCGATCGCGCCGGGAATCATCGACACTCCGCAACTTCAGGTCGACGCCGACGACGCCGGACTCACGCTGGCGCAGATGCACGAGGAGTACGCACGTGAAATTCCGCTAGGCCGCATCGGGCGGCCCGCTGAAATCGCCGCCGCGGTCTCGCTGTTGGCGCGCGACGACCTCACCGCGTTCGTCGGCCAGACCATTCAGATCAACGGAGGGACCACACGGTGTCGGACATGAACCCGGATATAAGGGATGCGCACCAGCCGGTGCAGCCGGTCGACGGGACCGTCGTGCCCAGATATGCGGGCTTCTCGACGTTCGCGCGGTTACCGCGCATAGGCGATGTGCCGAGTTACGACGTTGCGGTGGTGGGCATTCCGTTCGATGCCGGTGTCAGCTACCGGCCCGGCGCCAGGTTCGGGCCCGCTCATGTTCGGCAGTGTTCGCGGGTGCTGCGGCCGTACCATCCGCAGCTGGAGGTGTCGCCGTTCGCCAGCCAGCAGGTGGTCGACGCGGGTGACATCGCCTGTACACCATTCGATATCGCCACCGCGGTAGGGCAGATCGAGGAGCAGGCCAGCGCGCTGATCGCAGACGGTGCACGCCTGATCACGATCGGCGGTGACCACACCATCGCCTACCCGCTGCTGCGGGCCCATCACCGCCGCTACGGGCCGGTGGCATTGGTGCACTTCGACGCGCATCTGGACACCTGGGACACCTATTTCGACGCACCGATGACCCACGGCACCCCGTTTCGCCGCGCCGCGATGAGGGGCTCTTCGTCGCGGGCCACAGCGCGCATGTCGGTATTCGAGGAGCGTTGTACTCGCCCGACGACCTGTCCTCCGACGCCGAACTCGGGTTCACCGTCGTGCACTGCCGCGAGTTCCAAAGGCGCACCGTCGATGACGTGATTGCGCAATTGCGGGATGCCATCGGTGATCACCCGCTCTACGTGTCCATCGACGTCGACGTGCTCGACCCTGCGCACGCACCCGGCACAGGAACCCCCGAGATCGGCGGCCTGACGAGCCGCGAATTGCTCGAGCTGGTGCGCGGATTCGACGGCCTCAACCTCGTCGGCGCCGACATCGTGGAGGTAGCCCCCGCCTACGACCACGCCGAGTTGACCGGCATCGCCGCCGCATTCCTGGCATACGAACTCCTGGCCGAATTGGCCCGCGCGCGGGAGACGGGATGACGGTCGCGCCTGTTCCATGGCCGAACGGGGCCCGCTGTGCGGCGTCGTTCACCTTCGATGTCGACGCCGAATCGGCGTTGTTGGGGGTGGACACCTCGCACGCGGACCGGATGTCGGTGATCAGCCACCAGGCGTACGGCCCGCTGACCGGGGTGCCGCGGCTGCTGAAACTCCTTGCCGAACATGGCGTGACGTCGACGTTCTTCGTACCCGGGTATACCGCGCTGCGGTACCCCGACGTGGTCCGTGCGATCGTCGATCACGGCCACGAGATCGCACACCACGGCTATCTTCATGAACCCATGCGTGGCAAGACTGAACAGGAAGAGGCAGCTATCCTCGACCGCGGGTTGGACGCATTGGAGTCGGTCGCCGGGTCCCGCCCCGTCGGATACCGGGCGCCCATGTGGGAGTTGAACTGGCACTCACCGAAGCTGTTGCACGACAGGGGATTTCTCTACGACAGCAGCCTGATGGACACCGATCACCCGTATGAGCTGGCGGTCCCCGACGGTGAGCGGTTGGTGGAGATCCCGATTCAGTGGGCGCTCGACGACTGGGAGCAGTACTGCTATGTGCCGGAGTTCAGCGGCAGCGGGCTGATCGAGAGTCCGGTCAAGGCAATCCAGATGTGGAAGCTCGAGTTCGATGCGATGCGGGCCGAAGGTGCTTCGTGGGTGCTGACCAACCATCCGTTCCTGTCGGGACGGCCGTCGCGGGCACGGGCGCTGGACGGCCTCATCGAGTACGTGCGCTCCCACGACGACGTGTGGGTCGCGAGCCTGCGCGAGATCGCAAGCCACGTGCGAAGCCTGGGGCTGGCCCCGCGTTCGGTTGTGCGGCCGGATCCCGCTGACTTCTAGACGTCACGGTGCGCCGAGAACGCCTTTGGCCAACAAGTCCCGCGGCTCTGCACTTCCGTTGAGCGCGCGGGTGACGCGCTCCACGATCCGCCATCGTCCGGCGTTCTTGCGTAACCGGAAGTGGTTCGCGCCTGCGCGGGCCGCGATGTATCCGTCGTCGCGGCGCAGCAACAGCACCGACTCGCAAACCGCGACCGCGTCGTCGCCGTGGACGGTCACCACGGCGGACCCGAGGAAGTGACAACAGCCGCGGCTGATCAGGTCTTGATGGGCATCGGATCGCACAATCGCCGCGACGTCGTCACGGCTACGCATATGCCAGCCTTCGACGTCGTAGCTGCCGTCTTTGGCCCACAGATCGGCCGTGGCCTCGGCCTCGCCGGCGTCGACGAGCGGGCCGTAGGAGGCGATGAAACGTTCGATCGCGCGTTCATCTTCGATGCGCTGCAAGCGCTTTTCGAGTTCGGCGAGCGTGCTCATCATCGGTCACCGCCGATCAGCTTCTGCATTATCTTGTGCGTTCCCAACACGACCTTCGCCCGGTCGGGATGGTTGCGGCGTTCGACGTCGTCGGCGTTGCCGCCCGCCACGTAAACAGGCCCGTGGGGCAGTTGCTCGAGGCCTTCGCGGGCCACGTCGGCCGGGTCGGCGACGCGCAGTCCCGGCACGTCGAAGTTCAGCCCGACGCGTTCCATCGCGGGCGTGCGGGTCACGCCGAGCACGAGTTCCAGAACGTGGACGTTGTAGTCGCGCAGCTCCAGCCACAGGCCTTCGGCGAAAATCCGGCCGAACGCCTTCACCCCGCCGTAGACGGTGTGACGCTCCGAGCCCAGGTAGCCCGCCATCGATCCGACCAGCAGGATGGCCCCGCGGCGGCGGTCGCGCATCGGCCTGCCGTAGTGCTGCACCAGGCGCAGCGCAGCGCCCACGTTCAGGTCGATCACCTTCTGGAAGTCGGCCAGGTCGCCGTCGAGGAACCGCTCGCTGCACGTGTTGGCGCCCGCGTTGTAGATGAGCAGCCCGACCTCGAGGTCGGCAGTCGCTTCGAACAACTCGTCGACGCCTGCGGGCGCGACGAGATCGACTGCCACCGTGCGCACTTCGACGCCTCGACGGCGACACGCTTCGGCCGTCGCGTGCAGCGGCTCCGGTTTGCGGGCGAGCAGCACCAGGTTCAGTCCCGCGGCGGCCAGCAGGCGGGCGAACTCCGCGCCCACGCCCTCCGAACCGCCCGCGACGACGGCCCACGGGCCGTAGTTCTGCAGATCAGTCACCGCTCGATCCTGCCTTGGCCCTGTTTCTCCCGCGCGAGCGCTCACCCTTGTACGGTTTCCGGCCCGGAATCTGTACCTAGGTGCGCGCTCGCGGAGGCGTGGTCTGGCCGTGTCGCGCTCCGGCCTTCGCGGGGTGTGCCCCTACGATCGCCCGGTGGCTGATCGCTATGGCTCCGATGTCCTTGCCAACAATCCGCACAGAAAGCCCAGGTCGACCCAGCGGCCGGTGGAGATCGGCATGGTCGTCGAGGACGCGCAGACCGGCTACGTCGGCGCGGTGGTGCGCGTCGAGTACGGGCGCATGGAACTCGAGGACCGGCACGGCCGTCGCAAGCCCTTTCCCGTCGGGCCGGGCTACCTGATCGACGGCAAGCCGGTGATCCTGACCGCGCCGCGCAAAACCGGGCCGAAGGCGCCCGCTCGTACGGCGTCCGGCTCGGTCGCAGTGCATGGCGCCAAGGCGAAGGTGGCGCTGGCCAGCCGCATCTATGTCGAGGGCCGCCATGACGCCGAGCTCGTCGAGCAGGTGTGGGGAGACGATCTGCGCATCGAGGGCGTTGTCGTCGAATACCTCGGCGGCGTCGACGATCTGGCCGGCATCGTCGAAGAGTTCCGCCCCGGCCCGGGCCGTCGCCTCGGCGTGCTCGTCGACCATCTGGTGGCCGGATCCAAGGAGGCCCGCATCGCCGACGCGGTGCGCCGCGGACCCGGCGGCGCGCACACGCTCGTCGTCGGTCACCCGTTCGTCGACATCTGGCAGGCCGTCAAACCCGAACGGCTCGGCATACCGGCGTGGCCGACGATTCCGCGGGGCGTGGACTGGAAACACGGCGTGTGCGAGGCGCTGCGCTGGCCGCACTCCAGCCAAGCCGACATCGCCAAGGCGTGGCAGCGCATCCGCGGCCGGGTCCGCGACTGGAACGACCTGGAGCCTGCCCTGATCGGCCGGGTCGAGGAACTGATCGACTTCGTGACGCAGTGCGAGTCGTAACTGCGTGGTAAGCAGGGAGCGTGTCCGACGGTCTGTTCGACGTCCCGGGTGAGCCGCCATCGGCCGGGGGTGCGATGGGCCCCGTCGGCGCCTCGGCCCCGCTGGCGGTGCGCATGCGACCGGCGACCCTCGACGAGGTCGTCGGGCAGGACCATCTCCTGCAGCCCAATTCGCCGATGCGCCGCCTGGTCGAGGGGTCGGGTGCGGCGTCGGTCATCCTCTACGGGCCGCCCGGCACCGGCAAGACGACGCTGGCCTCGCTGATCTCGCAGGCCACCGGCCGCCGGTTCGAGGCGCTGTCGGCCCTGTCGGCGGGGGTCAAAGAGGTCCGCGCGGTCATCGACATCGCCCGACGCGCCGCGGCCCACGGCGAGCAGACCGTGCTGTTCATCGACGAGGTCCACCGGTTCTCCAAGACGCAGCAGGACGCGCTGCTGTCGGCCGTCGAGAACCGGATCGTGCTGCTGGTGGCGGCGACGACGGAGAACCCGTCGTTCTCGGTGGTGGCGCCGCTGCTGTCGCGGTCGCTGATCCTGCAGTTGCAGCCGCTGACCCCCGACGACGTGCGCACCGTCGTCACCCGCGCCATCGAGGACCCCCGCGGCCTGGCAGGCAAGGTCGAGGTCGCCGACGACGCGATCGACCTGCTGGTGCAGTTGTCGGCCGGCGACGCCCGGCGGGCGCTGACCGCGCTGGAGGTGGCCGCCGAGTCGGGCGGCAAGGTCACCGTCGACGTCATCGAACAGTCGCTGGACAAGGCCGCGGTGCGCTACGACCGCGACGGCGACCAGCACTACGACGTGATCAGCGCGTTCATCAAGTCCGTGCGCGGCTCCGACGTCGACGCCGCCCTGCACTATCTGGCCCGGATGCTGGTTGCGGGGGAGGACCCGCGGTTCATCGCGCGGCGGCTGATGATCCTGGCCAGCGAGGACGTCGGCATGGCCGACCCGTCGGCGCTGCAGACCGCCGTGGCCGCCGCGCAGACGGTGCAGCTGATCGGCATGCCCGAGGCGCAACTCACGCTGGCGCACGCCACGGTCCATTTGGCGACCGCGCCGAAGTCCAACGCCGTGACCACCGCGCTGGGCGCTGCGATGAGCGACGTCCGCGAGGGCAAGGCCGGTCTGGTGCCCGCGCATCTGCGCGACGGGCACTACTCCGGCGCGCAGGCGCTCGGCAACGCGGTCGGCTACAAGTACAGCCATGACGATCCGGATGGCGTTGTGCCGCAACAGTATCCGCCCGACGAGCTGGTCGGCGTCGACTACTACCGGCCGACCAGCCACGGCGCCGAGCGCGAGATCGCGTCGCGGCTGGACAAGCTGCGCGCGATCATCCGCCGCAAGCGCTGACGCGCCGCGGTTATCTCTCCGCGAGACGGAATCTACGCGGACGCGCACTCGCATTTTCACGCCCAAATGTCGGTTTGGGCGTCAAGGGCGGCAGCCCTTGACAGCTGGCGGCAGCGAGGCATAGCGTCGTAGTCAACCAATTCATTGATCAAAGAGTAGGTTGACTAGTGGGGAGTGACGACCCGGATGCGCGGATGGACCGCGCCTTCCTGGCGCTCGCCGACCCGGTTCGGCGAGCCATGGTCGCGCGACTGTCCCGCGGGCCCGCCACGGTCAACGAATTGGCTGAGCCGTTCGACATAACGAAACAGGCTGTCTCCAAACACATTCAGGTACTCGAGCAGGCAGGGCTGGTCACCCGCACGCGCGATGCGCAGCGCAGGCCGGTGCACCTCGACGCGGCGGCTCTGGAACGGCTGACGGCGTGGATCGACCGGTATCGGCTTGACGCCGAACGCAATTACCGCAGGCTCGACAAGCTGCTGGCACAGATCACCACAACCGAAGGGAAGAAACGATGACCAACGCACTCGACCTCAACGCCCCCGTCGACACCCTGGCGATGGAATTCACCCGCGAGTTCGACGCACCCGTACAGGCGTTGTACCGCGCGCACGCCGAGGCCGATCTGGTCAAGCAGTGGCTCGGCCCGCACGGCCTCGAGATGCGCATCGAGGAGTGGGACTTTCGCAGCCACGGCGGCTATCGCTACGTGCACTCGACGTCCGACGCCGACTACCGCTTCAACGGCACGTTCCACACCGTGCGGGAGAACGAGATGATCATCCAGACCTTCGAATTCGAGGGTGCGCCCGACATGGTCAACATCGAATTCATGTGGTTCGAAGACCTCGGCAACGGCCGCAGCCGGCTGCGCGGGCGGTCGATCTGCCCCAACACCGAAGCGCGTGACGCGCTGCTGTCCTCGGGCATGGAGGGCGGCATGGTCGAGGGCTACGAGAAGCTCGACGTGTTGCTCAAGTCACTCTGATCGAACCCCCCCGGCACCCGGGTCCGGAACCCGGGTGCGGCCCGGGGATTTCCACGGGCGCGGCGTCACCACGGACTCGCTGACCATTGAGCTATGTCAGAAAAGATTGCAGGGATCCTCATCCCAGATACGGCTCTGGTTCGGGAAGCGACCGAACTGGTCAGAGAGGTCGCCGACGACCTGTTGTTCCATCATTCGCGGCGGGTGTACCTGTGGGGCAGCCTGCAGGGCAGCCGTCGCGGCCTGATCGCCGACCCCGAACTGCTCTACACCGGGGCGATGTTTCACGACCTCGGGTTGACCGACGAGTACCGCAGCACCGACCAGCGGTTCGAACTCGACGGCGCCGACGCCGCCCGCGAATTCCTGCGCGGCCACGGCATCGCCGAGGACGAAGCCCGCAACGTCTGGCTCGGCATCGCGCTGCACACCACCCCCGGAATACCGGATCGCCTGGAGCCCGAGGTCGCCTTGGTCACCGCCGGTGTTGAGACCGACGTGCTGGGCCTCAACCTCGACGCGCTGTCCCAGGCCGAGATCTCCGAGGTGATCGCCGCGCACCCGCGCATCGACTTCAAGGCCGGCATCCTGCACGCGTTCTACGACGGGATGAAACACCGCCCCGACACCACTTTCGGCACGATGAACGACGACGTGCTGGCCCACTTCGACCCGGCGTTCGTCCGCGCCGACTTCGTCGGCATGATCGAGGGCAACACCTTGCCGGGCTGAGTAGACTTCGGCAGATCCACAACGCAAAAAAGATGATGGAAGACGGTCCTCGCCGCCTGTTGGGTCGGCAGCGCGAACAGCAGGTCCTCGCGGGTCTGCTGACGGCGGCGCGCGAGGGCCGCAGCGGGGTGGTTGTGCTGCGCGGCGCGGCCGGCATCGGCAAGACGTCGTTGCTGACCTACGTGCTCGCCCGCGCGTCGGGATTCCGTGCGATCCGCATCGCCGGCTTCGAGTCGGAGATGGAGCTGTCCTACTCGGGTCTGCAGCAGTTCTGCGCGCCGCTGCTCGGCCGGCTCGACCGGCTTCCGGACCCGCAACAGCGGGCCCTGCGCATCGCGCTGGGGTTGACCGACGGTGACCCGCCGGACCGGCTGATGGTCGGCCTCGCGGTGCTCACGCTGCTGTCGGAGGCCTCCAGCGAGCGACCGACGATCTGCGTCATCGACGACGCGCAATGGGTGGATGCGGCGTCACTGCAGGCGTTGTCGTTCGTCGCGCGGCGGATCCTCGCCGACCCGATCGTCATGATCTTCGCCGCGTGCCAACGCCGTGACGACCGGCTCATCTCCGACCTGCCCGAGGTGCAGGTGCGCGGGCTCAACGACGACGACGCCCGCGCCCTGCTGACCACGACCGTGCCCGGCGACCTCAACGAGCAAGTGCGCGAGAACATCATCGCCGAGGCCGGCGGAAATCCGTTGGCGCTTATGGAGTTACATCGCGTGCTCTCACCAGCCGAGCTGGCCGGCGGCTTCGGCCTGGCCGAGGCGGGCCAGCTGACCAGCCGGCTGGAGCGGGGTTTCGGACGACGGCTCGAAGAACTGTCCGACGAGACGGCGACCGTGCTGTTGATCGCCGCCGCCGAACCATCGGGCGAGCCGAGGTGGCTGTCCTCGGCGGCGCACCAACTCGGCATCGCTGAAAGTGCAATCGAGGCCGCCGAGAAGGCCGATCTCATCACGGTCGACTCCCGCGTGCGGTTCCGGCACCCGCTGATCCGGTCGGCGGTCTATCGCGGCGCGCGGACGTCTGAGCGCCGTCGCGCCCATCAGGCCCTCGCCGACGTCGTCGACGGGCCCGCCGCGCAGGAACACCGCATCTGGCATCTCGCCCACGCCGCGAACAAGCCCGACGAAGACCTCGCCCAACAGCTTGTGCGCTCGGCCCAGCAGGCCTGCGCCCGCAGCGGCGCCGCTGCCGCCGCGGCGTTCCTGGCGTGCGCGGTCGAACTCACCCCGGAACAGCGCACGCGTGCCGAGCGGGCCCTGCTCGCCGCGTCGGCGAAACTGAACTCCGGTGCGCCAGAGGCCGCTTCGCGCTTGTTGATGGGCGCGAGCAATGGCGTCGAGGACGAGTTGCTCAGCGCCAAGACCGACCTCCTGCGCGCGAAGGCCGCGTTCGCGGCGAGCCGTGGGGGAGAAGCGACCTCGCTGCTGCTGGCCACGGCCAAACGGCTGGACGACCTCGACCCGGAATTGGCCAAGGAAACCTACTTCGAGGCGCTCACCACCGCGATCCTGGCCGGCAGGCTGGCCAATACGCCGGACACCAATGTGATGGGGGTCGCCGGCGCCGCGCGCCACGCCGCGACGACGGACGGTGCGCAGCGCGTGGTCGACCTGATGCTCGACGCGTTGGTCACCCGCGTCACCGACGGCTACACCGCAGGCACGCCGGTGCTCAAACGCGCGATCGAGGAATTCGTACGGTGCGATGCCGCCGATGCGGTCGATCTGCGGTGGTACGACATGGCCACCCGCATCTGCCTCGACCTGTTCGACCACGACGCATTCGGCCGGATCGCCGCACGGCAACTCGAACGTCTACGCGCCGCAGGGGTGCTGGCGTTGTTGCCCGTCGGCCTGGCCACTTCGGCCGCGGCGGCCATCTTCGGTGGCCGGCTAGCGGAGGCGGCAGCGCATCTGGCCGAGGCAGAGGCCATCACGACCGCGATCGGCGGACCGCCGCTGCGGCGCAGCGATCCGCTGCTGGCCGCGTACCGCGGGCAGGAGGCGCGATGCCGCGAAATGGCGCAGGCGACCGACGGAGCCGTCGACCACGGCCAGGGATTGTCCATTGCGGCGGGACTGTTCGCGCTCGCGGTCCTGCACAACGGCATGGGGCAGTACGCCGAAGCGCTGAAGGCGTGCGAAACCGCCTTGGAGTACGACGATTTCGCTGTGGTCAACTACACACTGGCCGAGACGGTCGAGGCGGCGATCCACTGCGGCGACCTCGCGAAATCGGCCGAAGCGCGTGACGCGCTGGTCGAACGCGCGACCGCCAGCGGCACCGACACCGCCCTCGGATTAGCGGCCCGGTCCCGCGCCCTGACAAGCGACGGCCCGGTCGCCGAAGCCGAATACCATACGGCCATCAGTCATTTCACGCGGAGCCCTGCCGTCGTATACCTGGCGCGAACCCATCTGGTGTATGGCGAATGGCTGCGCAGGCAAGGCCGCCGCGTCGACGCACGCGGCCAACTGCGCACCGCATTCCAGATGTTCACCGAGATGGGTGCCGACGGATTCGCCGAACGGACCAGCCGCGAACTGGAAGCCACCGGCGAGACGGTCCGCAGGAAGCGGATGGGCGCCGAGGCGGAGCTGACGACACAGGAGACCCACATCGCCAAGCTCGCGCAGGCGGGCAGCACCAATTCCGAGATCGCCGCCGCACTGTTCATCAGCCCGCGCACCGTGGAATGGCACATGAGCAAGATCTTCACCAAACTCGGTGTCACTTCGCGCAAAGAGTTGCGCAAGACCGAACTTCCCGTCGGCTAGCCCACTACACATCGGGGAATCGTCTGCTCAGCTTCTCCATCGTCAGCAACTCGCGTCGCGCGTCATCGAGGTAGGGAATTCCGATGCCGTACTCCTGCCATCGTGCGGCGATGCGGGCTTCCAACTCCGGCGCGATTTTGTTGACCGGCGGATAGTGGCGGCCGCCCCATTCCGGGCGCGGATCGTTGTCCCAGCTTCGGGTGGCATCGATGAGAACGCGATGCCACTCGCCGGAGCCGTACTTGGCCATGTTAGTCCGCTGGTACGGCGTGGACGGATCCAGTGGCGAACCCATCGTCGGCCCGTACACACAGATATCACCCTGGCCGGCGTTGACGCGATATGCCATCGCCCAGTCGAGCGCCTGCGGATCGTGGATGTCGATGTCCTCCTCGACGACCATGACGTTTTTGTAGAACCAGATGGATCCGCTGGTTCCCCACAACGCGGCGGCGACCTGCTGCGCGTGGCCGCGGTACCCCTTCCGGATTTGCACCACGATGTTGGTGCCGTTGGACACCTGCGTCATCCACACATCGGTGACGCCGCGGACGCCCTGGGCCTCGAGCACATTCCAGGCAATCGCCGAGCGCGCATAGTTGAGCATCGAGTCCTCGACGAGAAATCCCGGCCGCATACCCTCGAGCGAGCCCCGCAGCACCGGGTCGTCGCGATGGGTGATCCTGGTGATTCGCAGGACCGGCGTCGGCGCGGCGTGGCCGTCGACGAAGCCGGGATATTCGGCGAACGGTCCCTCTTCGGCGTAGCTCGCCGGGTCGGGGTCAAGGAAGCCTTCGACCACGATCTCCGCGCTGGCCGGCACGTGCAGCGGAACCGTCTCGCAGGCCACCAGGTCGACGGGACGGCCGAGGATGGCGCCCATCATGTCCCATTCACACACATCCTTCGGGAACGGACTGCCCGCGCAGAACGGCAGCGCATCGTGCCAGCCATACACCACGGCCACCGGCATGGGTTCGGGCTTGTACTGTTCGAGGTGACCGCCCCAACCCTGGGTGGTGGCCAGCAGTTTCACGATCCTGTCGCGGTCGACGATCATGCCGCGGTAGACGCCGATGTTGTCGCGTCCGGTGACCTTGTCTTCGGTGACGACACCACAGAACGTGTCGATGTAGCGGCCGCCGTCGGAGGCATGCCACCGCGGGGCGGGAAACTGCCACAGGTCGATGTCGTCGCCGGCGACAATGTTCTGCTTTACCGGTCCGGTCTCGACCACGCGCGGCGCAATGGGATTTTTGAAGACGTCCTTGAGGTGGCGGACGATCTCGGCGTCGGTGTAATCCCCGGACAGCCCGAGCATCAACTGGATTCGGCGCCGGTTGCCGATACCGGATGTGAAAAGTTTGGTGCAGCGGGTGTTCTCGTGGCCGATGATGTTGGAGAACAACAACGCCGGCCCGTTGAGGGACAGCGCGACGCGAGCGATCGCTCCGATCTCCTGATCCCAGTCGACCGCCGCTGTGACGTGGTGCAATTCGCCGGCACGGTCGAGCGTGGCCAACCAGCTACGCAGGTCGGGTGTGTGTGTACTCACCGTCGGTTTCCTTCCACCGCTTGATCAGCGAATGTTCGATGCCGAATTGATCAATGACGCGGCCGGTGATGTGGGTCGTCATCTCATCCAGCGTCGCCGGACCCGCATAGTAAGCCACCGTCGGCGGGAAGATGACGGCTCCCGCGCGCGCAAGGTAATGCATGTTCTCCAAATGGATCTCGCTCAGCGGCGCCTCACGTGCAACGAGCACAAGCCTGCGGCGTTCTTTGAGCGTCACATCGGCCGCGCGGGTGATCAGGTTGTCGCTGAAGCCGATTCGGATAGCGCTCAACGTCTTCATGCTGCACGGGCAGACGACCATGCCGTCGGTGCGAAACGACCCGCTGGAGATTCCGGCGGCGAGATCGCGCGCACTGTAAGCGCGCGTGGCCAGCGCGCGGACATCGTCGACGCTGTAGTCGGTTTCGAGATTGATCGTCGCGCGCGCCCAATCGCTGAGGATCAGGAGGGTCTCGACGTCGAGCTTGGCGAGCACCTCCAGCAGCCGGATGCCCAACGTGGCGCCGGTGGCGCCGGTCATCGCCACCACGAGACGCATCGTCAGTGTCCTTCGGCTGCGTGGTCGACGCCGGAGTCCGGCCGGATGAGGCCCCAGAGGATCAGCACGACCGACACCAGAATCGAGTACGCGATGCTGCGGAAACCTGCGCCGGCAACCCGTTCCTGCCACGGCTTTCCGTGATGGCCCCGCGACAGGATCGGATTCGCCGCCGCCGTGCCCATCGCGGCCCCCAGCGCGGTGAAGAACCAGTTGCCGTATGTGCCGAACAACACCGTCCAGCGCGCGACACGGGCCACCGGACGCGGCAGCTTCACGCTGCCCCAGATGGCGCCGAGCGCGATCAGAAAGGTGCCGTTCATCACCCCCTCCAGGTGCGCGGAAAGCGCCATCCGCATGTTGGTGAATCGCCGCTCCTGCATGCCGGTCAGCAATCCGATCAGGAACAGGAAAACGCCATGCCACATCATTCGTCGGTCGGCTGTATTCATCAGAATCTCCCTTCGCTGCTTCGACAGTGACACTCGCGATGGCCCCGAAGCGCCCGTGCAATGCACGGGTATGACGGACCCGGGGGTTTCCCTGGCGCTGGGAGCTGCCCGCCGGTGCTTGAGTCGATGCCATGACGAGCAACACCAATCCAAACGGCAACAACGGCCTGCCCGAGGGCAAGCTGACCACGATCGCGGGCGCACCCGTCGTCGACAACAACAACGTGATCACCGCGGGCCCGCGGGGACCGATGTTGTTGCAGGACGTGTGGTTTCTGGAGAAGTTGGCCCACTTTGACCGCGAGGTGATTCCCGAGCGCCGCATGCATGCCAAGGGCTCGGGTGCCTACGGCACCTTCACGGTGACCAACGACATCACCCGGTTCACCCGCGCGAAGGTGTTCTCCGAGGTCGGCAAGCAGACCGAGATGTTCGTCCGGTTCTCCACGGTGGCCGGTGAACGCGGTGCGGCCGAGGCGACGCGCGACATCCGCGGGTTCGCCGTGAAGTTCTACACCGAGGAAGGCAATTGGGATCTGGTCGGCAACAACACGCCGGTGTTCTTCTTTCGGGACCCGCTGAAATTCACCGACCTCAACCACGTCGTCAAGCGCGACCCGCGGACTAATCTGCACAGCCCGCGCAACAACTGGGACTTCTGGAGTCTGCTACCCGAGACGCTGCACCAGGTCACCATCACGATGAGCGACCGCGGCATCCCGCGCTCGTACCGTCACATGCACGGATTCGGTTCGCACACCTATAGTTTCGTCAACGCCGACGGCGCACGGTACTGGGTGAAGTTCCATCACGTGTGCCAGCAGGGCATCGAATTCCTCACCGACGCCGAGGCTGAGGCGGTCATCGGCAAGGACCGCGAGAGCCATCAGCGCGACCTGTACGAGGCCATCGAGCGGGGCGACTTCCCGCGCTGGAAGCTGTGCGTGCAGGTGATGCCCGAAGCGGATGCCGCCAACGTGCCATACCACCCGTTCGACTTGACCAAGGTGTGGCCGCACGCCGACTACCCGTTGATCGAGGTGGGCGAGTGGGTGTTGAACCGCAACCCCGACAACTACTTCGCCGAGGTGGAGCAGGCCGCGTTCTCGCCTGCGCGAATTGTTCCGGGAATCGGCTTCTCACCCGACAAGATGCTGCAGGGCCGGCTGTTCTCCTACAACGACGCGCAGAACTACCGGCTGGGCGTCAACCACCACCAGATCCCGGTCAATGCCGCGCGCTGCCCTGTGCACGCCTATCACCGCGACGGTGCGATGCGGGTGGACGGCAACCACGGTGGCACCCTGAACTACGAGCCCAACAGCTACGGCGAGTGGCGGGAGCAGCCGGCCTACCAGGCGCCGCCGGAACCGCTCGGTGACGTGTCGGCCTACAACTGGAACTTCCGCGAGGACGACGACGACTACTACACGCAGCCGGGCAATCTGTTCCGGTTGATGACGCCGGACGCCCAAAAGCGGTTGTTCGACAACACGGCGCGCGCCATGCGCGGCGTCCCGGTCCAGATACAACAGCGGTGGATCGCGCACTGCGCCAAGGCAGATCCCGACTACGGCGCCGGCGTCGCGCACGCTATCGAAGCCCTCGACCGCGCGTCGACTGATGCCGCCAGCGATGGCAGAGTGATCTGATGACGTCACCGTTGGACCACCCCGCGATCCTCACCCGCCTTGCGGAGGGCGCCGGCCTGCCCGCTCTCGACGTGTTCGGGCCGCAAGTCGAATTCCTCACCATGATCGAGGATGGGTCGAATGAGGTGTGCGTCATGCGCGGCGTGATACCGCCGGGGGTGACGGTTCCGCTGCACCAACACGACGACTTCGAGGACTTCTACATCCTCGCCGGAGGCCATCAGGTATTGGTGGAGGAGGGCGGCCGCCTCGAATGGCGCGACGCACAGGCCGGCGACTACGTCCGAGTCCCCGGATCCGTGCCGCACGCCCACCGCAACCTGTCCGACCGGCCCGCTGTCGACCTGATCATCACCACGCCGCGAATGGGCCGGTTTTTCAAGGAGATCGGCCGTCCCGTCGGCGCACCGCCGCCGACGCCGGAGGAAGTCACCCGGTTCGTCCACACCGCGCTGCGCTACGGCTATCAGTTGGGCACATCCGAGGAGAACGCGGCTGTCGGCATCGACCTGCCGGCTTTCAACCTCTGAACATGCGCGACCCCGGCGGCCAGGGGTGCCGCCGGGATCGCCTGTGGGACAAGGTTATCTACTTATTACCTGAGCAGGCCCGAGCGTCGCCCGCCCATGAGGCCGCTCCGTCGGCGCCCCATCAGGGCCGCGACAAGGGCGACGCCGATGGCTGCGACGATCACCTGTACCAGCAGTTCGAGCCAGTCGATTCCGCTGGTGGCAGTAGGGATACCGAGTGCGCGGGCGATAGCGGTGCCGATGAGGGCCGCCACGATCCCGACGAGGATCGTCACCAGCATGCCGATGCGCTGCTTGCCGGGAACCAGCAGGCGGCCGAGCACGCCGACGACGATGCCGATGAGAATTGCGGTGATGACACCGGTGATGGTCATTTTCTCCTCCAGGGGGTAACGGGGTGGAGATGAGATACCCGAGGCACCCGCGTAATAAACGGCGCCGTCAATCAACAGGTGCGGGCTCGGCCCGTAGGCTTTCGATATGCAGACCGATGTAGTTGAGGTCGACACGTCGCGACGCCGCACCGTCGACCTGACGGAGGAGGTGCGGGCCTTCTGCGCTGGCCACGGCGACGGGCTGTGCAACGTCTTCGTGCCGCACGCCACCGCGGGCGTGGCGATCATCGAGACCGGGGCGGGCTCCGACGCCGACCTGGTCGACACGCTGGAGCGGCTGCTGCCGCGCGACGACCGGTACCGGCACGCGCACGGCTCGCCTGGCCACGGGGCCGACCACGTGTTGCCCGCATTGGTGGCGCCCTCGGTCACGCTGCCGGTCCAGGGCGGAAAGCCGCTGCTGGGAACATGGCAGAGTGTCGTGCTCGTTGACTTGAACAGGGATAATTCGCATCGAAAGGTGCGGTTCAGCTTCATCGACGGCTGACGCGGCTGACGCGGACATGACAAGTCAGGCCGGTACTGTAGTGCGGTTGGTTGATCCCGGCCGACTGCGACAACGACTAAGGAAAGCGACGTGCAGACACACGAGATCAGGAAGCGATTCCTCGATCACTTCGTGAAGAGGGGTCACACCGAGGTGCCGAGTGCCTCGGTGATCCTCGACGACCCCAACCTGCTGTTCGTCAACGCCGGCATGGTGCAGTTCGTGCCGTACTTCCTCGGCCAGCGAACCCCGCCGTGGAGCCGCGCGACCAGCATCCAGAAGTGCATCCGGACGCCCGACATCGACGAGGTGGGCCACACCACCCGGCACAACACGTTCTTCCAGATGGCCGGGAACTTCTCGTTCGGCGACTACTTCAAGCGCGAAGCCATCGAGTATGCATGGACGTTGCTGACCAACCCGGTCGATGAGGGCGGCTACGGCTTCGACCCCGAAAGGCTGTGGGCCACCGTCTATCTCGATGACGACGAAGCCGCGCAGTTGTGGCAGGAAGTCACCGGCATGCCGCCGGAGCGCATTCAGCGCCGCGGCATGGCCGACAACTACTGGTCGATGGGCATCCCCGGCCCGTGCGGCCCGTCGTCGGAGATCTACTACGACCGCGGGCCTGACTACGGCGTCGAGGGCGGGCCCATCGCCAACGAGGACCGCTATATCGAAATCTGGAACCTCGTGTTCATGCAGAACGTGCGCGGCGAAGGCACCTCCAAGGAGGACTTCGAGATCCTCGGGCCGCTGCCGCGCAAGAACATCGACACCGGCATGGGCGTGGAGCGGGTCGCCTGCCTGCTGCAGGGCGTCGACAACGTCTACGAGACGGACCTGCTGCGCCCGGTCATCGACACGGTCGCCGCGGTCGCACCCCGCGGATACGGGCAGGGCAACCACGACGACGACGTCCGCTACCGCATCATCGCCGACCACAGCCGCACCGCCGCGATCCTCATCGGCGATGGCGTCAGTCCCGGCAACGACGGCCGCGGCTACGTGCTGCGCCGCCTGCTGCGCCGGGTGATCAGGTCGGCGAAGCTGCTGGGCATCAACGACCCGATCGTCGGGGAGCTGATGGCCACCGTGCGCGACGCGATGGGCCCGTCGTATCCCGAGCTGGTCAGCGACTTCGAGCGCATCCAGCGCATCGCGGTGGCCGAGGAGACGGCGTTCAACCGCACCCTGGCCTCGGGGTCGCGGCTGTTCGAGGAGGCCGCGCGCGCGACGAAGCAGAAGGGCGCCACCGTGCTGTCCGGCAGCGACGCGTTCACCCTCCACGACACCTACGGCTTCCCGCTCGAGCTGACCCTCGAGATGGCCGCCGAAGCGGGCCTGTCCGTCGACGAAGAGGGCTTCCGGAGCCTGATGGCCGAGCAGCGCGAGCGCGCCAAGGCCGACGCCGCCGCCCGAAAGCAGGCCCACGCCGACCTGTCGGCCTACCGCGAACTGGTCGACAAGCACCCGACCGAGTTCACCGGTTTCGACGAATTGACCTCCGAGGCAACGATTCTCGGGATTTTCGTCGACGGCAAGCGGGTGCCGGTGGTGTCGCGCAACGGACAGCAGGCCGAGCGCATCGAGCTGATCTTGGATCGCACGCCGTTCTACGCGGAGTCCGGCGGTCAGATCGCCGACGAGGGCACGATCACCGGCACGGGCGCGTCCAGCACCGCCAAGGCCGTGGTCAGCGACGTGCAGAAGATCGCAAGAACCCTGTGGGCGCACCGCATCACCGTGGAGTCCGGCGAGTTCGTCGAGGGCGACACGGTTATCGCCGCCGTCGACCCGAGGTGGCGTCACGGCGCCACCCAGGGCCACTCCGGCACCCACATGGTGCATGCCGCACTGCGACAAGTGTTGGGGCCCAACGCCGTCCAGGCCGGTTCGCTGAACCGTCCCGGTTATCTGCGGTTCGACTTCAACTGGCAGGGTCCGCTCACCGAGGAGCAGAGGAACCAGATCGAGGAAGTCACCAACGAGGCCGTCGAAGCGGATTACGAGGTGCACAGCTTCACCACCGAACTGGAGAAGGCCAAGGCGATGGGGGCCATGGCCCTGTTCGGCGAGGTCTACCCCGAGGAGGTCCGCGTGGTGGAGATCGGCGGACCGTTCTCGCTGGAACTGTGCGGCGGCACGCATGTGGCCCACTCGGCGCAGATCGGCCCCGTCACGCTGCTCGGCGAGTCGTCCGTGGGCTCCGGCGTGCGCCGGGTCGAGGCCTACGTCGGGCTGGACTCGTTCCGCCACCTCGCCAAGGAGCGGGCGCTGATGGCCGCGCTGGCGTCGACGCTGAAGGTTCCCTCCCAGGAGGTGCCGAACCGCGTCGCGCAGCTGGTCGAGCGGTTGAAGGCCGCGGAGAAGGAACTCGACCGAATGCGGCTGGCCAACGCGCGCGCCGCGGCCGCCAATGCCGCGGCCGGCGCTGAGACAATCGGTAAGGTCCGTGTCGTGGCGCAGCGGATGGCTGGTGGCACTTCGGCCGCGGACTTGCGAAGCCTCGTCGGCGACATTCGCGGCAAGCTCGGCTCGGACCCCGCCGTCATCGCGCTCATCGCGGAGGGGGACAACGACACGGTCCCGTTCGTGGTGGCCGTCAACCCGGCCGCGCAGGACCTCGGCTTCAAGGCCAACGAACTGGTCAAGGTGCTCGGCGCGCCGGTGAACGGCCGCGGCGGCGGCAAGGCAGAGTTGGCCCAGGGATCCGGCAAGGGGGCCGCCGGAATCGACGCGGCGTTAGCTGCATTACGTGCGGAGATAGGCCGGAGCTAAGTACGTGCCCAACGCAGAAGACCGTCTGCCGGATCGTCCCGGGGGCGATGACCCAGGGCGGGGACGTCGGCTCGGAGTCGACGTTGGCAAGGTGCGCATCGGTGTCGCGGTGAGCGATCCTGATTGCATTCTCGCCACGCCGGTGGAGACGGTGCGACGTGACCGCTCGGACCGCCATCTGCGCAGGCTGGCTCAGCTTGTCGACGAGTTGGAGGCCGTTGAAGTGGTGGTGGGGTTACCCCGCACGCTCGCCGACCGCACCGGGCCGTCCGCCGAGGACGCCATCGACATCGCCGACGCGCTCGCGCGCCGGGTGGCGCCGGTGCCGGTGCGGCTGGCCGACGAACGCCTGACCACCGTCACCGCCCAGCGCTCGCTGCGCGAAGCCGGGGTGCGGGCGCGCAGCCAGAAGGGCGTGATCGATCAGGCCGCGGCCGTCGGCATCCTGCAGAGCTGGTTGGACCAGCGGCGGGTCGTCGTGGATGAGGTCGACAATGCGTGACGCCTGGGATCGCGAGCGTCCCGAGCCCGTCGCCGTGGGCCCGCCGAGACGGCGCATGAGCCGCGCCGAACGCATCCGCGAGGCCCGTCGCCGCCGTCGTCGCCGCATCGTGCGCGGCTCGATGCTGACCATCCTGATCGTCGTCGTGGTCGGGGCGGTGTTCCTCGGCTCGCGGATGTGGCACACCGTGTTCGGGCAGAGCGGCGGCGACTACTCCGGGGCGGGCAAGGCCGACGTGGTGATCCAGATCCACGACGGCGACTCCACCACCGCGATCGGCGAGACGCTGCGTGACCACCAGGTGATCGCGACGGTGCGGGCCTTTGTCGCTGCCGCGGAGAACAATTCGGCGATGTCGTCCATTCAGCCCGGGTTCTACAAGATGCGCACCGAGATATCGGCATCGGATGCGGTAGCCCGGCTCACCGACGCGCAGAACCGGGTGGGCAAGCTCGTCATCCCGGAGGGGCGTCAACTCGACGACATCCAGGACGTCAAGACCAACGACGTCACCGACGGGATCTTCACGCTGATCTCGGATGCGACATGCGTCGATCTCGACGGCGACCGGCGCTGCGTGCCGAAAGACGAACTGCGCCAGGTGGCGAGCACGGCGACACCAGCGGAACTTTCGGTGCCGGAATGGGCGAGCAAGGCCGTCGCCGCCATGGGCGATGACCACCGCCGCCTCGAAGGCCTCATTGCGCCCGGGTCCTTCGACATCAACCCGTCGGCGTCGGCGCAGGAGATCCTTTCGCAGCTCATCGGTGCCAGCAGCTACCGGTACGCGCAGGCCGGACTGTTGGAAACGGCACGGACGTTGGGCATGTCGCCGTACCAGATCCTCACCGTGGCGTCGCTGGTGCAGCGCGAGGCCAAGCCGCAGGACTTCAGCAAGGTGGCTCGGGTGATCTACAACCGTCTGCACGAGCAGCGCACGCTGGAGTTCGACTCGACGGTGAACTATCCGCTGGACCGGCAAGAGGTCGCCACCACCGATGCGGACCGGGCGGAGATGACGCCGTGGAACAGCTATGTGCGGCAAGGCCTTCCGGCCACCCCCATCTGCTCGCCGGGTTCGGACGCGCTGGTCGCGGCCGAGCACCCCGCCGAGGGGGACTGGCTCTACTTCGTCACCATCGACATGCAGGGCACGACGCTCTTCACCCGGGACTATCCGCAGCACCTGGCGAACATCGAACTCGCGAAGCGCAACGGTGTCCTCGACAGCGCCCGCTAAGGCACGCAAGGCCGCGGTGCTGGGTTCGCCGATAACGCACTCGCGTTCGCCGCAACTGCATCTGGCGGCCTACCGTGCCCTCGGCCTCGTCGACTGGACGTATGACCGCATCGAATGCACCGCCGAACAACTGCCCGGGCTGGTCGGCGGTTTCGGGCCGGAGTGGGTCGGTGTGTCGGTGACGATGCCCGGCAAATTTGCGGCGCTGCGCTTCGCCGACGAGCGCACCTCGCGGGCCGAACTGGTGGGCTCGGCGAACACGCTGGTGCGGACCGCGACGGGATGGCGCGCCGACAACACCGACGTCGACGGCGTGGCAGGTGCGCTGGGCGAGGCGTCGGGACACGCGGTCGTCGTGGGCTCCGGCGGCACGGCACCCGCGGTGGTAGTGGGGTTGGCGTCGCTGGGCGTGCAGCGGATCACCGTCGCCGCGCGCAATCGTGCCAAGGCGGCGCCGGTTGTCGAACTGGCCGGCCGCGTCGGTGTGGAAAGCCGGTGGCACGACATCGACGACCCCGATCTGGCGTCCGTCGTCGCGGGCGTCTCGGTCGTGGTGAACACCATCCCGGCGGAGGCCGCCGCCCGGTACGCGACCGCGCTTGCGGGCACACCCGTCCTACTCGACGCGATCTATGACCCGTGGCCGACGCCGCTGGCCGCGGCCGTACAAGCGGCGGGCGGACAGGTCATCAGCGGATTGCAGATGCTGTTGAACCAGGCCTACGCGCAGGTCGAACAATTCACCGGGATGCCTGCGCCCAAAGAAGCGATGAAGGCCGCGCTGCAGGGCGCTTAGCCTTTTCGAGTGGGGGTGGGGGCGGCCTGCGTAAGCGCGCTGGCCTGGTGTTCGGCGCTGAGCTGCTACGACATTCGCCAGCGCCGGCTGCCGAACTGGCTGACGATCCCTGGCGCGGTCGTGATCCTCACGGTGGCGGCGTGTGCCGGACGCGGGACGCCTGCATGGTGCGGGGCGGTCGCTCTGGTCGGGCTGTACCTCGTCGTGCATCTGGTGGCGCCGGCCGCGATGGGCGCCGGTGATGTGAAGCTGGCCGCCGGCGTCGGCGGACTGACGGGTGCGTTCGGCTACGACGTGTGGGTGCTGGCCGCCATCGGCGCGCCGCTGCTGAGCGCGATGTGGGCGCTCGTCGCGGTCGCTGTTGTGCGCCGACCTAATTCTTCGGTGCCGCACGGTGTTTCGATGTGTACGGCTACCCTGGCCGCGTTGGCCCTCGTCGTCTTCTCGCCGTAGCGCTGACACTAACACGGCACATGTAACCAGTGTTACATTAGGAGCTGTGACAGACGATACAACCCCACGTTGGTGGGTGCTGGCGACGAGGTTGCCGGCTGGGCCTTCGCGACACAGAGTTGCCGTCTGGCGCGAGTTACGCAGGACTGGCGCGATCCAGCTCGGTCAAGGTACGTGGGCCGTGCCCGACCTGCCGGTTTTCGACGACGGCGTGCAGCGTGTGCTGGAGTTGGTCCGCCGCGGCGATGGCGAGGTCGTGACGCTTGCCGCTGCTGGCCGCGACGAGTCCGACAATGCCAGGTTGGAGACCATGTTCACCTCCGCCCGACAGGAGGAGTGGAGCGAATTCCTTGCGGAGTGCCACAAATTCGACGCCGAGATCGACAAGGAGATCGGCAAGGGCAAGCTCACCGTCGCCGAACTTGAAGAAGAAGAGCAGAGCCTCGATCGGTTGCGTCGGTGGTATCGCGAAATCAAGCTTCGCGACGTGTTCAGCGCACCGGAAGCGCGCCAGGCCGAACAGCAACTAAAGAGGTGCGCTGAACGGCTCGAGGATTACACCGAGCGGGTCTTCCAAGCCGCTCACGGCACGAACGACGAAGGGCTCGTGTGATGCCGGGGTGGTTGCAGTCAGTACTGATCGCGGCGGCGGTGCTCGTTTGCCTTTGGCTGGCGTTGATCGTGCTGGCGCGGTCGCTGCCGCCCGGCCTCGCCAGGGATCTAGCGGCCTTCTTGCCCGATTGCGTCACGACCGTGCGGCGGCTCCGCAAAGATCCTCGGGTTCCGCGCCGGGTCAAGATCGCAGTCGTCTGCGCTGGTGTTTGGCTGCTCTCACCGGTCGACCTGATCCCTGAATTCCTGCCCGTCATCGGACCGCTGGACGACATCATCGTGGTCGCCTTGCTGCTCCGCTATGCCGCCAAGCGGATCCCGCACGACGTGCTCGCCGACGCGTGGCCAGGCAGCCCGGAGATGTTGCGCCGACTCGCCGGATCGAAGACGTGATGACCAGGCCCGTCGACGGCAGGGCCCCCGGGCCTGACCTCGCGAGACGGAATCCGCGCCGCGAAAGGCCGAGAAGACACCTGCGTAGATTCCGTCTGGGCCGAGCGTGGGAAGATGGGACGCGTGTTGCGATGGACGACTGCTGGTGAATCCCACGGCCGCGCGCTGGTGGCCGTGCTGGAGGGCATGGTCGCCGGAGTCGGCGTCACCTCGGATGAGATCGCCAGGCAGCTCGCCCGTCGCAGGCTGGGATACGGCCGCGGCGCCCGGATGAAGTTCGAGCAGGACCAGGTCACGATGCTGGCCGGGGTTCGACACGGGGTGACGCTGGGCGGCCCGGTGGCCATCGAGATCGGCAACACCGAATGGCCGAAGTGGGAAACCGTCATGGCCCCCGACCCGGTCGACCCCGCCGAATTGGAGAACAGCGCCCGCAACGCGCCGCTCACCCGGCCGCGGCCCGGCCACGCCGATTACGCCGGGATGCTCAAGTATGGCTTCGACGACGCCCGCCCGGTGCTGGAGCGGGCCAGCGCGCGGGAGACCGCGGCCCGTGTCGCGGCGGGCACCGTCGCGCGGGCGTTCCTGCGGCAGGCGCTGGGCGTCGAGGTGCTGTCGCACGTCATCTCCATCGGCGCGTCCGACCCCTATGTCGGCCCGCCGCCGGAACCCGCCGACCTGGCCGCCATCGACGCCAGCCCGGTGCGCGCCTACGACAAGGACGCCGAGGCCAGGATGATCGCCGAGATCGAGGCAGCCAAGGCCGACGGCGACACACTCGGCGGCGTCGTGGAAGTCGTCGCCAGCGGCCTGCCGATCGGGCTGGGCTCCTTCACCAGCGGCGAGAACCGACTCGACAGCCAACTGGCAGGCGCGGTGATGGGAATTCAGGCGATCAAGGGCGTCGAGATCGGCGACGGCTTCGAGACCGCCCGCCGTCGCGGCAGCGTCGCCCACGACGAGATGTATCCAGGCCCCGGCGGGGTGATGCGCTCGACGAACCGCGCGGGCGGACTGGAAGGCGGCATGACCAACGGCCAGCCGTTGCGGGTGCGTGCGGCGATGAAGCCGATCTCGACGGTGCCGCGGGCGCTGGCCACCGTCGACATGGCCACCGGCGACGAGGCCGTCGCCATTCATCAGCGCTCCGACGTGTGCGCGGTCCCGGCGGCCGGGGTCGTGGTCGAAACGATGGTGGCGCTTGTGTTGGCGCGCGCGGCGTTGGAGAAGTTCGGCGGCGACTTTTTGAACGAGACGCGCGCCAACATCGACAACTACCTGCGTTCGGTGCACATGCGGGGAGCACAGCAGAGCGAGCAGCGCGAGCCTGCCCAACGCGCGCAGGCGTCGGGCTGATGGCACCCAAGGCGGTTCTGATCGGGTTGCCCGGTTCGGGCAAGTCCACGATCGGTCGCCGGCTCGCCAAGTCGCTCGACGTCGAGCTGCTCGACACCGATGTGGCAATCGAGACGAAGACCGGCCGCACCATTCCCGACATCTTCGCCAACGACGGCGAGCAGGAATTCCGCCGCATCGAAGAAGAAGTGATCCGCGAGGCGCTGCAGACCCACGACGGCGTGCTGTCGCTCGGCGGCGGGGCGATCACCAGCCCCGGTGTGCGAGAAGCCCTTTCCGGTCACACCGTGGTCTATCTGGAGATCAGCGCTGCCGAGGGGGTGCGCCGCACCAGCGGCAGTACGGTCCGTCCGCTGCTGGCGGGCGACGATCCCGCCGAGAAGTTCCGGGCGCTGATGGCGCAGCGGGTTCCGCTGTACCGGCGGGCCGCGACCATCCGCGTGAACACCAACCGACGCAACCCCGGCGCCGTGGTGCGCTACATCGCGGCGCGGCTGGAGAACCCCGACGACGAGCAGGCCGCCCAGAAGCCGAAAGCCAAACCGCGCCGACGTCGCCGCCCGCCGTGGCGTCGCACGCCGGTGTCGTTGTCACCCACCACATCCGAGGCGCCGACTCCGACCAGTCCCGCGGAGTTGGCCCGCCGCGCAGAGGCTCGCCATGACTGATCTGACCACACCCGTCACCGTCGAAGTGAAGACCGACCCGCCCTACCCGGTGATCATCGGCACCGGCCTGCTGGGGGAGCTGATCGCCCAGGTCGAGGACAGGCACAAGGTCGCGATCATGCACCAGCCGACGCTGACACAGACAGCCGAGGCGATCCGTAACCAGCTCTCCGACAGGGGAATCGATGCCCACCGCATCGAGATTCCGGATGCGGAGAAGGGCAAGGATCTGCCGGTCGTCGGCTTCGTGTGGGAGGTTCTCGGCCGCATCGGCCTCGGCCGCAAGGACGCCGTCATCAGCCTGGGCGGGGGAGCGGCGACCGACGTGGCCGGCTTCGTCGCAGCCACCTGGTTGCGCGGGGTCGACATTGTGCATGTGCCGACGACGTTGCTCGGCATGGTGGACGCGGCCGTCGGAGGCAAGACGGGCATCAACACCGATGCGGGCAAGAACCTCGTCGGGGCCTTCCACCAGCCGGCGGCTGTGCTGGTCGACCTCGTGACGCTGGAGACGTTGCCCCGCAACGAGATCGTCGCGGGCATGGCCGAAATCGTGAAGGCCGGTTTCATCGCCGACCCGGTGATCCTCGACCTGATCGAGGCCGACCCGCAGGCCGCACTGGACCCGTCGGGCCGCGTTCTGCCCGAGCTCATCCGCCGCGCCGTCGCGGTGAAGGCCGGGGTGGTCGCCGCCGACGAGAAGGAATCGCAGCTGCGCGAAATCCTCAACTACGGGCACACTTTGGCGCACGCCATCGAGCGGCGCGAGCGCTACCAGTGGCGCCACGGGGCCGCAGTGTCGGTCGGTCTGGTGTTCGCGGCCGAGTTGGGGCGGTTGGCCGGACGCCTCGACGACGCGACCGCGGACCGCCACCGTGCCGTCCTGACGTCGCTGGGCCTTCCGGTCGGCTATGACGCCGACGCGCTGCCGCAGCTGCTCGAATACATGGCCGGCGACAAGAAGACCCGTTCGGGCGTGCTGCGTTTCGTCGTCCTCGACGGCCTGGCGAAACCCGGGCGCCTCGAGGGACCGGACCCGTCGCTTCTGGCGGCGGCATACGCGGAGGTGGGAAAGCAGGTGGGGATGTGACGACTTCGATCTCCACGGTGAACGTGATCAACGGCCCCAACCTGGGCCGGCTGGGCCGCCGCGAACCCGACGTCTACGGCAGCACCACCCACGACGACCTCGTCGAGCTCATCGAGCGCGAGGCGGCCGAACTCGGACTGAAAGTCGTTGTGCGGCAGTCAGACAGCGAAGCCGAGTTGCTGGACTGGATCCACCGCGCCGCCGACGCGGGTGAACCGGTGGTGCTCAACGCCGGCGCATTCACCCACACCTCGATCACGCTGCGGGATGCGTGCGCCGAACTGCGCGCCCCGCTGATCGAAGTGCACATCTCCAACGTGCATGCCCGCGAAGAGTTCCGGCATCACTCCTATCTCAGCGGTGTCGCCACGGGAGTCATCGTCGGCCTCGGTGTGCAGGGCTATCTGCTGGCCCTGCGCTACCTCGCCGCCACCGCGTCCTAGCGTCGTCACTTCCCGAAGCCGGCCTTGCGAAGCGCCTCGGCCATCGCTCCCGTCGGTTGTTTCGCGGCCTGCCGACCAGAGTCCTTGCCGCGGCGCGGGTTTCGCTGGTTTTTGGCGCCGGCGCGATCCGGCCGCGGGCCGCGCTGGCTCTGCGGAGTGTCGTTCAGCCGCAGGCTCAGCCCGATCCGCTGGCGCTCGACATCGACATCGATGACCTTCACCCGCACGACCTGACCGGACTGGACGATCTCGTGCGGGTCGGACACGAAGCGATCCGCCATCGCCGAGACGTGGATGAGGCCGTCCTGATGCACGCCGATGTCGACGAATGCCCCGAATGCCGCGACGTTGGTCACCACACCCTCGAGCACCATGCCGACCTTCAGGTCGGCCACCGTCTCGACCCCTGTGGCGAACTTGGCGGTGGTGAACGCGGGCCGCGGATCGCGTCCGGGCTTCTCGAGTTCGGCGAGGATATCGGTCACCGTGGGGATGCCGAACCGGTCGTCGGCGACATCGACGGGCTTGACCGACCGCAGCACTCGCTCATTGCCGATCAGTTCCGCGAGCGTGATACCGGCGCGGTCGAGGATGCGGCGGACGACCGGGTAGGCCTCCGGGTGCACACCGGACGCGTCGAGGGGATCGTCGCCGTCGAGAATCCGCAGGAAGCCGGCGCACTGTTCGAAAGTCTTGGCGCCCAACCGAGGAACGTCGAGCAGTGCCTTGCGGTTGCGGAACCGGCCGGACTTGTCCCGGTGCGCGACGATCGCCTCGGCCAACGACTCCGTCATACCGGACACCCGCGCGAGCAGCGGAACCGACGCGGTGTTGAGGTCGACACCCACCGCGTTCACCGCATCCTCGACGACGGCGTCCAGGCTGCGCGCCAGCGTCCCCGGCGTCACGTCGTGCTGATACTGGCCGACACCGATCGACTTCGGGTCGATCTTCACCAGCTCGGCCAGCGGGTCCTGCAACCGCCGAGCGATCGACACCGCTCCGCGCAGCGTCACGTCGAGATCGGGCAGCTCGCGCGCGGCATAGGCGGAGGCCGAGTACACCGACGCGCCAGCCTCGCTGACCATCACCTTGGTCGGCGGCTCGGCGGCTGCGGTGCGGATGTCGGCGATGAGTTCGGCTGCCAGGGCATCGGTTTCGCGGGATGCGGTGCCGTTGCCGACGGCGATCAGCTTGACCTCGTGGCGCGCGACCAACGCGGCCAGCGTGGCCTTGGCCGAATCCCACTGGCGCTGAGGCTGATGCGGGTAGATCGTCGCGGTATCGACCACCTTGCCGGTGCCGTCGACGACCGCCACCTTCACACCGGTCCGGTAGCCGGGATCGAGGCCGAGCGTGGTGCGGTTACCGGCGGGCGCGGCCAGCAGCAGGTCCTTGAGGTTCTTCGCGAACACCGCGACGGCCTCTTCTTCGGCGCGTTTGCGCAGCCTCATTCTGGCGTCGACCCGGGTTGAGATCAGCAGCTTGGTGCGCCACGCCCACTCGACCGTGCCGACCAGCCACGGGGTCGCCGCGGCGTCCGCGGTCATGTCGACGCCAAGGGTCTGCGCGATCATGGCGTAATAGCCCGCGTCGTCGCCGCCGTCGAACGTCAGCGCCAGCACTTCCTCTTTCTCGCCGCGCATGGCGGCAAGCACGCGGTGTGAAGGCATGGTCTCGAGCGGCTCGCGGAAGTTGAAGTAGTCCCGAAACTTCTGCGCTGCCGGGCTTTTCGCGACCTCCTCCGACCACGGCTCGGTGCGCAGCGACCCGTTCTTCCAGAACTTCTCGCGGATGGCCCCGACCAGTTCGGCGTCCTCGGCCGCGCGTTCGGCGAGGATGTGCCGTGCGCCCTCGAGCGCTGCTGCGGCGTCGGCCACGCCGTCGCCGACGAATTCCCCGGCGGCTTCTTCGGGGACCTGGGTCGGATCGGCCAGCAGCCGGTCGGCCAGCGGCTCCAGCCCGGCTTCCCGGGCGATCTGCGCCTTCGTTCGCCGCTTCGGCTTGTAGGGCAGGTAGATGTCCTCGATGCGCGACTTGGTGTCGGCGGCCAGCAGCGCGGCCTTCAACTCATCGGTGAGCTTGCCCTGCTCCTCGATGGACGCCATAACCGCAGCGCGGCGAGCGTCCAGTTCACGCAGATACTGCAGACGCTCCTCGAGGAGGCGCAGCTGACCATCATCGAGGCTACCGGTCGCCTCCTTGCGGTAGCGGGCGATGAACGGCACGGTCGCGCCCTCGTCGAGCAGCCGGACGGCCGCGGCGACCTGCGTCTCGGCGACGGCCAATTCCTCGGCAAGACGGGCATTTACAGATTTCATTGTCACGGTCGAACTCTGTGGCACGCGGCGACTCTACAGGCAACCCGGGTAATACCGTCAGCGACGCGGCGGTGTGGCGTTTCGCACGCCCCGATTGCTTTCGGGCTGTCGCGCAACGCGTTTCGCCGTGGCAGACAGCCTAGGGCTGACCCTGCCCGCGACGTTCGTCTGTGGCCACAGGTTGGGTCGCGTCGCTGGGCGCGTCGGGGTGGCTGACGGCGGCGAAGACGTCGGTGTCGGCGCGGTCGTCGTCGTCGCTGGCCAGACCGTGACGCTTGCGCGGCACATCTTCGGCGTGCCGGTCGATGAGCCAGTGCCCGATCGCGACGCCCGCGATGGCGGCGACGAAGGTCAGTAGCGCGGTGAATGCCGCGAAGGTGGTGAGCTCGTTGACCAGCCCACCGACATAGAGGTCGCGGTAGAACAGCGAGATCAGCCAGCACAGGGCGCCGCTGACGATGCCGGCGAACAGGCCGGCCAGCAGCCACGCCATCGCCAGATCCTCACGCCGGTCGGGGTCCGGGTTGGCCCGCGCGTCGGCGCGGCCGTCGAGGAATCCCCAAATGAACACGGCGATCGCGAAGATGACAACGAGTGTGATGCTGATTGTGAGCGCCTTGGTTTCCCACGCGTTGATCGCGGCGCCCTGCACCAAACGGATGAAAATCATCAGGGCGGCGAACACCAGTCCGCGCAGCAACCACTTACTCATGGGCCATCACCTTAGCGAGTAGCGTCAATACCTGTGACTATATCTGCGCGCCGAGACCGGCTGCGGCAGCGGCTGGAGGCAGAAGGACTTGACGCGTTGTTGGTAACGCGCCTGGTCAATGTGCGTTATCTGTCCGGATTCACCGGCTCCAACGCGGCCCTGCTGATCCGCGTGGACGACGACACACCGGTGTTGGCCACCGATGGGCGTTATCGCACGCAGGCCGCGCAGCAGGTGCCCGACGCCGAGATCGTCATCGAACGCGCGTGCGGGCCGCACCTGGCGCGGCGGGCCGCTGAGGCCGGCGTCGGACGGCTCGGCTTCGAGAGCCATGTCGTCACGGTGGAGGGGTTCGACGCGCTGACCACCGCGGCGGGCAACACCGAGTTGGTCCGCGCCGCAGGCATCGTCGAACAGCTGCGCGAGGTCAAGGATGCGGGCGAGATCGCCCTGCTGCGGTTGGCCTGCGAGGCGGCCGACGCCGCGTTGACCGACCTCGTGCAGCGCGGCGGGCTGCGGCCGGGCCGCACCGAACGCGAGGTGGGCCGCGAGTTGGAGTCGTTGATGCTCGACCACGGCGCGGACGGGGTGTCGTTCGAGACCATCGTCGCCGCCGGGGCCAATTCCGCGATTCCGCACCACCGGCCGACCGATGCCGTGCTGGCCGCAGGCGACTTCGTCAAAATCGATTTCGGGGCTCTGGTCTGCGGCTATCACTCCGACATGACCCGCACCTTCGTGCTGGCGCCGGCCGCGCAGTGGCAGCTCGACCTCTACGAGCTGGTCGCCACGGCGCAGCGGGCGGGCAGCGAGGCGGTTGTCGCCGGGGCGCCGCTGCGCGATATCGACGCCGCCTCGCGTCGGGTGATCGCCGAGGCCGGCTATGGCGACAACTTCACCCACGGCCTCGGACACGGCGTCGGCCTGGAGATCCACGAAGCGCCAGGAATCAATTCCTCGGCCGCCGGTACACTGCTTGCTGGCTCTGCGGTGACCGTGGAGCCAGGTGTCTACCTGCCCGATCGCGGCGGTGTCCGCATCGAGGACACTCTGGTCGTGTGCGAGGAGCCGGAGGACCGGCGGCATCAGACATCAGAACTGCTTACCCAGTTCCCCAAGGAACTGGCCATTCTCGGCTGAGAGACTAGGAGTAGTACCGCCGTGGCATCGACCGCCGACTTCAAGAACGGGCTCGTCCTGCAGATTGATGGCCAGCTGTGGTCCATCGTCGAGTTCCAACACGTCAAGCCGGGCAAGGGTCCGGCGTTCGTGCGGACCAAGCTGAAGAACGTGCTGTCGGGCAAGGTCGTCGACAAGACGTTCAATGCGGGCGTCAAGGTCGACACGGCGACGGTGGACCGCCGCGACACCACCTACTTGTATAAGGACGGCTCGGACTTCGTGTTCATGGACAGCGAGGACTACGAGCAGCACCACCTGCCCGAGTCGATGGTCGGCGACGCCGCGCGCTTTCTGCTGGAGGGACTGCCCGTGCAGGTGGCGTTCCACAACGGCACGCCGCTGTACATCGAGTTGCCGGTGAGCGTCGAACTGGAGATCACCCACACCGAACCGGGCCTGCAGGGCGACCGCTCCAGCGCGGGCACCAAGCCGGCGACGGTGGAGACCGGCGCGGAGATTCAGGTGCCGTTGTTCATCAACACCGGCGACAAGATCAAGGTCGACACCCGCGACGGCAGCTACCTGGGGCGAGTCAACTGACCATGGCCAAGCCTGAGCGAGGCAGGCACCAGGCCCGCAAGCGGGCAGTCGACCTGCTTTTCGAGGCGGAGGCCCGCGGGATCACTCCGGCGGAAGCAGCCGAGGCGCGAGAAGAGTTGGCGCAGAAGCAACCTGACGTGTCACCGCTGAACCCGTACACGATCAAGGTGGCGCGCGGTGTCACGCAGCACGCGGCCCACATCGACGACCTGATCTCGTCGCATCTGCAGGGCTGGACGCTGGACCGTCTGCCCGCGGTCGATCGCGCGATCCTGCGCGTCGCAGTATGGGAGTTGCTGCATGCCGACGACGTTCCCGAACCCGTCGCCGTCGACGAGGCGGTGGAGTTGGCCAAGAATCTGTCCACCGATGACTCGCCAGGATTCGTGAACGGTGTACTGGGACAGGTGATGTTGGTGACGCCGCAGATCCGCGCCGCGGCGGCCGCCATCCGCGGCGGATCCGACGACAGCTAAGTCAATCGGCCGGGTCTACGCTTGTCCGGTGCCTGCACCACAGGACTGGGCGCCGTATTACGGCATCGAAGACGCCGCCAAGGTGTATCTGCGCGACCCCACGATGGCGCTCGACCAGCTTCGGGGCGTGGTGGAATTCCCGTCGATCCAGTCGTTCTTCATGTCCCGGCGCGTGACCGAGGAGTCATGGGGCGAGGCCCTGTCCCAGGAAGTGGTGCTGACCGACGGGCGTCGGCTGATCATGTGGCGCGCCGACGATGACCTGTCGACCAGCGATGGGCAGCAGCGCCAGGTGCTCAACGCGTCGGTGCGCACGATCCTGCTGTCGACGATCACCGACCACATCTTGACGACCGAGTTCGAGATCCTGAACGACGGCACACGGCGGCTCGCGGAAGTGCGGTTGCGGATGTACACGCAGCTGATCACGCGCAGCCACGAGAAGTCGGCCACCGACACCGATTTCTTCTGCGAGTCGTTCCGCTACGACAAGTCGGTCGACAACGGCGGCCTGGCCCAGATGGAGCGGCTGCTGCAGTTCGGTCGGGTGCTGTCGCGCTCGATCTAGCTCAGACCGTCGAATACTTCGGCAGCTCAATCGAATCGGCGACTTTGAACCACAACCGTTGCGCGATCGGCCGCAGCGGCCAGCGCTGCATCCATGTCATCGCCTTGATCTGCATGGAAATGTCTCTGGCGGTGTTGGGGGCGTACCGGTCGACACGGTTGGGCAGGTCCTGGCACTTGTCGACGTAGGGTCGCATCTTGGTTTGATACTGCGCGAAGGCCTCCTTGATGCGTTGGGCGTCAAGGTTTTCCGCGGAGCCGAGTTCGCCGGCGAGGATGTAGGCGCCGACCAGCGCCAGGCTGGTGCCCATGCCGCTGAGCGGGGATGCGCAGTAGCCGGCATCGCCCACAAGGGCGACTCGGCCCGATGTCCACGCCGGCATGTGGATCTGCAGGAACGCGTCGAAGTAGAAGTCGTCGGCCTCCTGCGCGGCGGCCAGCAGCGCGTCGCACTGCCATCCGGCACCCGCGAAGCGGTCGATCAGCAGCTTGCGTTGCTCGTCGAGATTGTGGCGGTCGTAGACGATCGGTTCAGACGCAAAAGCCAAGCCCGCTTTGGTGGTTGCGGGATCGTGCGTGGGGCGCATGGAGGCGTTGAGGCCGCCGGGCGCCAGGTACATGAGGTACCAGCCGTCAAGCCCGACGGTGTCCGGCGCGGTGAACCAGGCGTTGTATCCGCCAAGCGGTTTGGCGAATTTGTCTTCCGGCCCAAACACCATGCTGCGCACCGAGGAATGCGGGCCGTCGGCACCGACGACGATGTCTACCCGTTCCCGGGTGCCGTCGGAAAGGGTGACGTCGACGCCGTCTTCGTCCTGCTCCAGCGCGGAGATCCGTGTGCTGAAGCGGTATTCGGTGATGTCCTTGGTGGCTTGGTAGAGCACGCCGACCAGATCACCGCGCAGGATCTCGAGTTTGGACACCATGCCGTTGCCGTCGAAGGCGGTGACCGGCATCTCGCCGCGGCGGCTTCCGTCGGATGCCACCCACGCCAGGCCTTTCTGCTCGAGGGCGTGCGCCCGCATCTGCGGCATCAGGCCCATGAGTTCAACGACGTCGCCGCCGGCGCCGCGAAGGTCGACGGTCTGGCCGCCCGGACGAATGCCCGGGGCGATTTCGACGACGATGACGCGGTAGCCGTTCTTCGTGAGCCAGAAGGCGAGCGATGGTCCGGCGATTCCCGCGCCGCTGATCAGGACGGTTGGTTGTGCCACGAATTCAATCTAAATGCTGACGGCCATCGGCAGGGTCAACTGCGGGCAAGTTGCTGGTAGCGAGAAGCCCTTCGTTAGCGCAAGCAACATCGGCCTGACAGCGCCACGAGCGTATGGCCTACGTATGCGGTTGACGGAAATCTCGTCCGTAGCCCATACGCTCGCGGAGGACTAGAGGCAGAACTAGAGGCCCAGTGCCTGATACGTCCTGCGGACGAATTTCGGTTGCACGCTTTGCAGTTTCGCCAGTGACGTGTTGCCGGCCACCGCAGAGCCGGCATCGCCGGACAGGTCAGGATGGTTCTGGATCAGATAGATCAGGATCAGATCGGCCGACGGGTCGGCCTGCCACCAGGTCCCGTAGGCGCCCGGCCAGGTGAACGTGCCCTCGCCGCCGGGGCCGAACAGCTGCTTGGACTTCGCCGGGTCCGTCACCACCGACAGGTTCAGGCCGAAACCGCGGCCGACCCAATACGGCATGCCCAGGAAGGGATAGCGCTTCTGCTCGTCAGTGAGCCGGTCGGTGCGCATCGCCATCGCGGAGGCTTCGGAGAGCACCCGCACGCCGTCGAGTTCACCGCCCGACAACAGCATCCGCGCGAACCGCAGATAGTCGTCGACCGTCGACCACAGACCCGCCCCGGCGCTGCACAACTGCGGATCCGTGATGGGCGCGGGGCCCATCGTGTCGTGGTGCAGGGTCTCGTCGTCGCCGAGGCGATACATCGTCGCCGCGCGCTTGCGCCCGTCCTGGCCGACGCTGAAACCGGTGGACGTCATGCCGAGCGGCTGAAAGATCCGCTCCGACAGGACCTGTGACAGCGGCTTGTCCTCGATCCGCGACAGCACGATGCCCAGCACATCGGTGGACACGCTGTAGGTCAGCCGCGCACCCGGTTGATGCGCCAGCGGTAGCTCGGCCAGGCCGGCCAGCCACGAGTCCTCATCCTGACGACGCATCAGCTTGCCGTAGGCGCGCGCCAGCGGGCCGAGCACCGAGAAGGCGTAGGCGAAGCCGCTGCGATGGGTCATCAGGTCGTCGATCGTGATCGGCCGCTCGGCAGGCACGGTGTCGTCCAACGCGCCGCGGGTGCTTTTCATCACTCGCAGCGTGGACAACTCGGGCAGCCACTTCGTGATGGGATCGCTCAGCGACAGCCTGCCCTCGTCGACGAGCGTCATCGCCGCGGCCACCGTCACCGGTTTGGTCATCGACGCGATGCGGAACAAGGTGTCTCGCTGCATCGGCAGGCGGGCCTCGACGTCGCGGTACCCGAGCTCGTTGACCTGCAGCTCCTCGCCGGCCTGCCACACCATCGTCACCGCTCCGGAGAGCAGGCCCGCATCGATCGCGTCACTGATGGACGCCTTGTTCGCGTCGAGATTCACGCACGCCAGGCTAGCTTGCACGGTTGCCGGGAGAAGCCTGCTAAGCTGCCCGGCAGTTCGACGTCCTTTAACGATCCGTCCCGTGAGGCGGAGAAGGAGGTCATGGCCCTTGGGCGCCACCGACTCTTCCGACACCGACCGCGAATTGATGACCGCGGCGGATGTCAATCGGACCGTTTCCCGCATCGCCCACGAAATCATCGAGAAGACCGCGCTTGACGGTCCCGACGCGCCGCGCGTCGTCCTGCTCGGCATCCCGACCCGTGGCGTCGCGCTGGCTGCCCGGCTGGCCGCCAAGATCCGCGAGTTCTCCGGCGTCGACGTGCCGCACGGCGCCATCGACATCACGCTCTACCGCGACGACCTCAACACCAAGCCGCCGCGGCCGCTGGAGGAGACGTCGATTCCCGACAAGGGCATCGACGGCACGATCGTCGTGCTGGTCGACGACGTGCTCTACACCGGCCGCTCGGTGCGCGCCGCACTCGACGCGCTGCGCGACATCGGCAGGCCCCGTGCCGTGCAGCTCGCCGTGTTCGTCGACCGAGGACATCGCGAATTCCCGCTGCGGGCCGACTACGTCGGCAAGAACGTGCCGACATCTCGCAGCGACAACATCAAAGTGCGCCTGACCGAGCACGACGGGTACGACGGCGTCAGCATCGCCTCGCACGGAGGTCCACCCCGATGAGCGCTTGCGCGAAGAGAGACCAACCCCGATGAGCGCTTGCGCGAAGAGAGACCAACCCCGATGAGCGCTTGCGCGAAGAGAGACCAACCCCGATGAGTGCTTGCGCGAAGAGAGAGCAACCCCGATGAGTCCACGCCACCTGCTTGCGGCGGTCGACCTGACGCGCGACGAGGCCACCGCGATCCTCGACGACGCCGACCGGTTCCGTGAGGCGCTGCTCGGCCGCGAGGTCAAGAAGCTGCCGACCCTGCGCGGCCGCACCGTCATCACGATGTTCTACGAGAACTCCACCCGCACTCGGGTGTCGTTCGAGGTGGCGGGCAAGTGGATGAGCGCCGACGTCATCAACGTCAGCGCCTCCGGATCGTCGGTCGCCAAGGGGGAGTCGCTGCGCGACACGGCGCTGACGCTGCGGGCTGCAGGCGCGGACGCGCTGATCATCCGGCACTCCGCATCGGGAGCGGCCCAGCAGCTGGCCGGGTGGACCGCCACCGAAGACGGCGGTGGCCCGTCGGTCATCAACGCCGGCGACGGCACCCACGAGCACCCGACGCAGGCGCTGCTCGACGCGCTGACGCTGCGCCAGCGGCTCGGCAGCATCGAGGGCAAGCGGGTGGTGATCGTCGGCGACGTGCTGCACAGCCGGGTGGCCCGGTCGAACGTCTCGCTGTTGCACACGCTTGGCGCGGAGGTGGTCCTCGTCGCGCCGCCGACGCTGCTGCCGGTCGGGGTGTCGGAATGGCCCGCGACCGTGTCCTATGACCTGGACGCCGAACTGCCGGTCGCCGACGCGGTGCTCATGCTGCGGGTGCAGGCCGAGCGCATGACCGGCGGGTTCTTCCCGTCGGCGCGGGAGTACTCGGTGCGCTACGGGCTGTCCGAGAAGCGGCAGGCGATGCTGCCCGGCCACGCGGTGGTGATGCATCCCGGGCCGATGCTGCGCGGCATGGAGATCTCCTACTCGGTGGCGGACTCCACGCAATCCGCTGTGCTGCAACAGGTTTCCAATGGCGTGCATATCAGAATGGCCGTGCTTTTCCACCTGCTGGTCGGCGCAGAAGAGGTAGGGATCAGCGCATGAGCGTCTTGATTCGAAGGGTGCAGCTCTACGGCGAGGGCGACCGGGTCGACGTGCTCGTCGACGACGGACAGATCGCCGACATCGGGGCCGATCTGGCGATCCCGGATAACGCCGACGTCGTCGACGCCACCGGCCAGATCCTGCTGCCCGGTTTCGTCGACCTGCACACCCATCTGCGCGAGCCCGGCCGCGAATACGCCGAAGACATCGAAACAGGTTCGGCGGCAGCGGCTTTGGGCGGTTACACCGCCGTCTTCGCAATGGCCAACACCACTCCGGTGGCCGACAGTCCCGTCGTCACCGACCACGTGTGGCACCGCGGTCAGCAGGTCGGCCTTGTCGACGTGCATCCCGTCGGCGCCGTCACCATGGGGCTGGCAGGCACGCAGTTGACCGAGATGGGCATGATGGCCGCCGGCGCGGGCCAGGTGCGGATGTTCTCCGACGACGGCGTCTGCGTGCACGACCCGCTGGTGATGCGCCGCGCGCTGGAGTACGCCACCGGCCTGGGCGTCCTGATCGCCCAGCACGCCGAGGAACCGCGACTGACCGTCGGCGCCGTCGCCCATGAGGGCCCCAACGCCGCCCGGTTGGGCCTGTCCGGCTGGCCGCGCGCCGCCGAGGAGTCCATCGTGGCCCGCGACGCGCTGCTGGCCCGCGACGCAGGTGCGCGAGTGCACATCTGCCACGCCTCCACCGCCGGCACCGTCGAGCTTCTGAAATGGGCGAAATCACAAGGCATCTCGATCACGGCCGAGGTCACACCGCACCACCTGCTGCTCGACGACACCCGGTTGGCCACCTACGACGGCCGCAACCGCGTCAACCCGCCGCTGCGTGAGTCCACCGACGCCGAAGCGCTGCGGCAGGCGCTCGTCGACGGCGTCATCGACTGCGTGGCCACCGACCACGCGCCGCACGCCGAGCACGAGAAGATGTGCGAGTTCGCCAACGCCAGGCCCGGCATGCTGGGACTGCAGACCGCGCTGTCGGTCGTCGTCGAGACGATGGTGCGGCCCGGGCTGCTCGGCTGGCGCGACGTCGCCCGGGTGATGAGCGAGAACCCGGCCCGCATCGTCGGGCTGCCCGACCAGGGCCGCCCGTTGGAGGTCGGCGAGCCTGCCAACCTGACCGTCGTCGACCCCGACGCGACGTGGACGGTCACCGGCGCCGCGCTCGCCAGCCGGTCCGACAACACCCCGTACGAGGCGATGACGCTACCCGGCGCGGTCACGCTGACGATGCTGCGTGGCAAGGTCACCGCCAGAGACGGAAAATCGCCTGCATGAACACCCCCACGCTGGTCACGTCGCTGATCATGGCCGCCGCGCTGGCGGCGGTGATCGGGCTGGCGGTCCGGGCGATGATCCGTGGCTGGCGACACCGCGCCGAGCGGCAGGCGGAGTTGATCGGCACGCTGCCGCCGCTGCCGGACACTGTCGGTCCGGTCACAGTTCCTGCCATGAAGGGGCTGTATGTCGGCAGCACGATCGCGCCCAGCTGGCAGGACCGGATCGTGGTCGGCGACCTCGGCTTCCGGACAAAAGCGGTGCTCACCCGCTATCCGGAGGGCATCATGCTGCAGCGCAGCGGCGCTCATCCGATCTGGATCCCCGACGAGTCGATCACCGCGATCCGCACCGAGCGCGGCATAGCTGGCAAAGCCCTCACTCATCAAGGCATCCTGGCTATCAGGTGGCGACTGCCATCCGGCACCGAAATCGACACCGGTTTCCGCGGCGATGACCGTTCGGAATACGCACGATGGCTTGAGGAGGAAGAGGCGGCTTGACTCAAATGGCACCGACGGGTGCGCGCCGCCAGCAACACAAGGCGTTGCTGGTCCTGGATGACGGCCGGGTTTTCACCGGAACGTCGTTCGGTGCCATCGGTCAGACGCTCGGCGAGGCGGTGTTCTCCACGGGAATGTCCGGATATCAGGAGACGCTCACCGACCCCAGCTATCACCGGCAGATCGTGATCGCCACCGCGCCGCAGATCGGCAATACCGGCTGGAACCACGAGGACGCCGAAAGCCGCGGGGACAAGATCTGGGTCGCCGGGTACGCCGTGCGCGACCCGTCGCCGCGGGCGTCGAACTGGCGCTCGACCGGAACGCTCGAGGACGAACTCGTCCGGCAGAACATCGTCGGCATCGCCGGCATCGACACCCGCGCGGTGGTGCGGCATCTACGCAACTTCGGGTCGATGAAGGCCGGAATCTTCAGCGGACCCGCGCTCGCCGAACCCGACGAGCTTCTTGCCCGGGTCCGCGACCAGCCGTCGATGCTGGGCGCCGATCTGGCCGGGCAGGTCAGCACCGACGGTGGCTATATCGTGGAACCCGATGGGCCGCAACGGTTCACAGTGGCCGCGATCGACCTCGGCATCAAGACCAACACGCCGCGCAACTTCGCCAAACGCGGTGTCCGCACCCACGTGCTGCCGTCGGGGGTGACCTTCGACCAGATCGCCGAGTTGAAGCCCGACGGCGTGTTCCTGTCGAACGGGCCCGGTGACCCGGCCACGGCCGACCACATCGTCGGCGTCACGCGCGAAGTGCTCGACGCCGGAATCCCGTTGTTCGGCATCTGCTTCGGCAACCAGATCCTCGGCCGCGCGCTGGGCCGGTCGACCTACAAGATGGTCTACGGCCACCGCGGCATCAACATCCCGGTCATGGACCACGCCACCGGCCGCGTCGCCGTCACCGCGCAGAACCACGGCTTCGCGTTGGAGGGCGAAGCGGGCGAGCGGTTCGACACGCCGTTCGGCGCCGCCGAGGTCAGCCACACTTGCGCCAATGACGGGGTGGTCGAAGGCGTCAGACTTCTTGACGGGCGGGCGTTTTCGGTGCAGTACCACCCCGAGGCCGCGGCCGGTCCGCACGACGCGAACTATCTCTTCGACCAGTTCGTCGACCTGATGGCGGAGGACCGGTGACCGCGAGCGTGCGTGAACTATCGAAAATGACCGGCGTGTCGCCTGCAGACACGCACGCTCGCCGGAATGAGGGGGGTGGGTGCTGATGCCGAGGCGCGCCGATCTGCAGCACGTGCTGGTCATCGGGTCGGGCCCGATCATCATCGGGCAGGCCGCCGAGTTCGACTACTCGGGCACCCAGGCCTGCCGGGTCTTGCGGGCCGAGGGGCTGCAGGTCACCCTGATCAACTCGAATCCGGCGACGATCATGACCGATCCGGAGTACGCCGACAACACCTACGTCGAGCCGATCACGCCGGCGTTCGTCGAGAAGGTCATCGCCCAGCAGGCCGAGCGCGGCAACAAGATCGACGCCCTGCTCGCCACCCTCGGCGGCCAGACAGCGCTGAACACCGCCGTCGCGCTGTACGAGAACGGTGTGCTCGACCGCTACGGCGTCGAACTCATCGGCGCCGACTTCGAGGCGATCCAGCGCGGCGAGGACCGGCAGCGCTTCAAGGACATCGTCGCCAAGGTGGGCGGTGAATCGGCGCGCTCGCGGGTGTGTTTCACCATGGACGAGGTCCGCGAAACCGTCGCCGAACTGGGCCTGCCGGTTGTGGTGCGGCCGTCGTTCACCATGGGCGGACTGGGCTCGGGCATGGCCTACTCCGCCGAAGACGTCGACCGGATGGCGGGCAACGGCCTTGCCGCATCGCCGTCGGCCAACGTGTTGATCGAGGAATCCATCTTCGGCTGGAAGGAATTCGAGCTCGAGCTGATGCGCGACGGCCACGACAACGTCGTAGTGGTCTGCTCGATCGAGAACTTCGACCCGATGGGTGTGCACACCGGTGATTCGGTCACCGTCGCACCCGCGATGACACTGACCGACCGCGAGTACCAGCGCATGCGCGACCTCGGGATCGCCGTGCTGCGCGAAGTCGGCGTCGACACCGGCGGCTGCAACATCCAGTTCGCGATCAACCCCGACGACGGCAGGCTGATCGTCATCGAGATGAACCCCAGGGTGTCGCGGTCCTCGGCGCTGGCGTCGAAGGCCACCGGTTTCCCGATCGCCAAGATCGCCGCCAAGCTCGCGATCGGCTACACGCTCGACGAGATCCTCAACGACATCACCAAGGAAACGCCTGCCTGCTTCGAGCCGACACTGGACTACGTCGTCGTCAAGGCGCCGCGGTTCGCGTTCGAGAAGTTCCCCGGCGCCGACGCGACGCTGACCACCACGATGAAGTCTGTCGGCGAAGCCATGTCGTTGGGCCGCAACTTCATCGAAGCGCTCGGCAAGGTGATGCGCTCGCTGGAAACCAGTCAGGCCGGCTTCTGGACCGCACCGGACCCGGACGTCACCGTCGAGGAGCTGCTGGATCGGCTCAAGACCCCGACCAACGGCCGGCTCTACGACATCGAGTTGGCCCTGCGGCTCGGCGCCACCGTCGAGGAAGTCTCGGCCGCCTCCGGCGTCGACCCGTGGTTCGTCGAGCAGATCAACGGACTGGTCGCGCTGCGCGCCGAGCTGATTGACGCGCCGGTGCTCGACGAGGACCTGCTGCGGCGGAGCAAGTACAGCGGCCTGTCCGACCGCCAGATCGCCTCGCTGCGACCGGAATTGGCGGGCGAGGTCGGTGTGCGGGCGCTGCGCGAACGGCTGGGAATCCATCCGGTGTTCAAGACCGTCGACACCTGCGCGGCCGAATTCGAGGCCAAAACCCCCTACCACTACAGCAGCTACGAACTCGACCCCGCCGCCGAGAGCGAGGTGGCGCCGCAAACCGAGAAGCCCAAGGTGCTGATCCTCGGTTCGGGGCCCAACCGGATCGGCCAGGGCATCGAGTTCGACTACAGCTGCGTACACGCCGCGACGACGCTGTCGGAGGCCGGCTTCGAGACCGTCATGGTCAACTGCAACCCCGAGACCGTGTCCACCGACTACGACACCGCCGACCGGCTGTACTTCGAGCCGCTGACGTTCGAGGACGTCCTCGAGGTGTACTACGCCGAATCCGCTTCCGGCGCAGGCGGTCCCGGCGTCGTCGGCGTCATCGTGCAGCTCGGCGGGCAGACACCGCTGGGGCTGGCCGAGCGTCTCGAGAAGGCCGGCGTTCCGATCGTCGGCACCAGTCCCAAGGCCATCGACCTGGCCGAGGACCGCGGCGCGTTCGGGGAAGTACTCAACACCGCGGGATTGCCCGCGCCGCGGTTCGGCACCGCCACCAGCTTCGAGCAGGCCCGCCGCATCGCCGCCGAGATCGGCTACCCCGTGCTGGTGCGGCCGTCCTACGTGCTGGGTGGGCGCGGCATGGAGATCGTCTACGACGAGGAGACGCTGCAGGGCTACATCACCCGCGCCACCGAACTGTCGCCCGAGCACCCGGTGCTCGTCGACCGTTTCCTCGAGGACGCCATCGAGATCGACGTCGACGCCCTGTGCGACGGCACCGAGGTCTACATCGGCGGAATCATGGAGCACATCGAGGAGGCCGGCATCCACTCCGGCGATTCGGCGTGCGCGCTGCCGCCGGTGACGTTGGGCCGCAGCGACATCGAGTCGGTGCGCCGCGCCACCGAGGCGATCGCCCACGGCATCGGCGTCGTCGGCCTGCTCAACGTGCAGTACGCGCTCAAGGACGACGTGCTCTACGTGCTGGAGGCCAATCCGCGGGCCAGCCGCACGGTGCCGTTCGTGTCCAAGGCCACCGCGGTGCCACTGGCCAAGGCGTGTTCGCGAATCATGCTGGGCGCCACCATCGCTGCGCTCCGCGAAGAAGGCCTGCTGGCCAAGACGGGGGACGGCGCCACCACGCCTCCCGACGCGCCGGTGGCGGTGAAAGAGGCGGTGCTGCCGTTCCACCGCTTCCGCAGGGCCGACGGCTCCAACATCGACTCGCTGCTCGGACCGGAGATGAAGTCAACCGGCGAGGTGATGGGCATCGCCCACGATTTCGGCAGCGCCTTCGCCAAGAGCCAGTCCGCCGCGTACGGCTCGCTGCCCACGCAGGGCACCGTCTTCGTGTCGGTGGCCAACCGGGACAAGCGTTCGCTGGTGTTCCCGGTGAAACGGCTCGCCGACCTCGGCTTCCGCGTGCTGGCCACCAGCGGAACGGCGGAAATGCTGCGGCGCAACGGAATTCCGTGTGACGAGGTGCGCAAGCACTTCGAGGAGCCGACCGCCGACCGCCCGTTCCGGTCCGCCGTCGACGCCATCAAGGCAGGCGAGGTCGACATGGTGATCAACACCCCGTACGGCAATTCCGGCCCGCGCATCGACGGCTACGAGATCCGGTCGGCCGCGGTCGCCGGAAACATACCGTGCGTCACCACAGTGCAGGGTGCGTCGGCGGCGGTGCAGGGCATCGAATCGGGCATCCGCGGCGACATCGGCGTGATGTCGCTGCAGGAGCTGCACAGCTCGCTGGGGTCGGGTTGACGGCGCCGTCGTTCGGCCGACGGCTCGCCGACGCGGTGGCCGAGCACGGCCCGCTCTGCCCTGGTATCGACCCGCATCCGGAGTTGTTGGAGGCCTGGGGCCTGTCCGTCGACGCCGACGGTCTGCGGCGGTTCTGCGACATCTGCGTCGAGGTGTTCGCCGGATTCGCGATCGTCAAGCCGCAGGTGGCGTTCTTCGAGGCCTACGGCTCCGCGGGCTATTCGGCGCTCGAAGACACCATCGCGTCGCTACGTAGTGCAGGCACGCTGGTGCTGGCCGACGCCAAGCGCGGCGACATCGGCTCCACGATGGCCGCCTATGCCGCCGCCTGGTGTGGCGAGTCACCGCTGGCCGCCGACGCCGTCACGGCATCGCCGTACCTCGGATTCGGCTCGCTGCAGCCGCTTTTCGACAACGCCGCGGCCACCGGCTGCGGGGTGTTCGTGCTGGCCGCCACGTCCAATCCGGAAGGCGCGCAGGTGCAGCGCGCGACGGTCGACGGCCGCACGGTGGCGCAATCGATCGTCGACGCCGCGGCCACCCTCAATGCCTCATCACGTGAGCCCGGTTCGGTGGGCGTGGTGGTCGGCGCCACGCTGGCAGAGCCGCCCGACGTCAGCACGCTCGGCGGCCCTGTGCTGGTGCCCGGCGTGGGCGCCCAAGGTGGTCGCCCTGATGCGTTGCGCGGCTTCGGCGGAGCACGGCCGGGCCAGCTGCTGCCCGCGGCGTCGCGGGAAATTCTGCGTGCCGGTCCCGACCGCACCGCCCTGAAGGCCGCGGCCGAGAAGATGCGCGACTCGGTGGCCTACCTTGCCTAAACCAGGCTCGGGCGCACGGCAGCCGAACACCCCGTGCCGATCCGCCGGCGCGCTGGGACACCCCGGGACAGCAAGCCGAACGGCGCTGTATTACGCAACGTCGTAGTCAGTCGGGATCGCCCGCGGAAGAGGGTTCAAAACGGTCCACGACACGCCCGAAACTCGATGACCAGCGAAAATTTCTTTTTTTGAAGGTTCACACAACGGCTCGGCGGTCCCGCTGGCGGTGTGACGCCAAGATCACACCGCGACGCTGCCGCGAAAAGGCGCAGTGACCTGGGCTTTTCCAGAAATGGCAGATGATGACCGGTTTTCGGCCCGGCTCGAAGGACGCGTCGGCGTCGGCCTTACATGCTGGGGTTTTGGCCGCCGAAGAGGGGGGTGGGGTTCGCTTTCGTCAGATTGCGTGGGTACGGTCGTCGCTGCTGGCTGGTGTTATCACCAGGCAAGGCAAAAACAGTGATGGTGATGAGACGGAGGAACCCGTGGCCCTTCCCCAGTTGACCGACGAACAGCGCGCGGCAGCGTTGGAGAAGGCTGCTGCCGCACGTCGAGCACGAGCCGAACTCAAGGATCGGCTCAAGCGCGGCGGCACCAACCTCAAGCAGGTGCTGAAGGACGCCGAGACCGACGAGGTCTTGGGCAAGATGAAAGTTTCCGCGCTCCTGGAGGCGTTGCCCAAGGTCGGCAAGGTCAAGGCGCAGGAGATCATGACCGAGCTCGAGATCGCCCCCACACGCCGGCTGCGCGGTCTGGGTGATCGTCAGCGGAAGGCGCTGCTGGAGAAGTTCGACCAGTCGTAGGGAGTCAGTGAGCGAAGGCGGAGGGCCGGGCAACCAGAAGGCTCCGGTCGTGGTGTTGTCCGGCCCGTCTGCCGTCGGCAAGTCGACCATCGTCCGCTGTCTGCGGGAGCGCGTGCCGAATCTGCACTTCAGCGTTTCGGTGACGACCAGGGCTCCCCGCCCCGGCGAGGTCGACGGAGTCGACTACAAATTCGTCTCGGCCGAGCAGTTTCAGCAGCTGATCGACGAAGGCGCGCTGCTGGAATGGGCCGAGATCCATGGGGGTCTGCACCGGTCCGGGACACCGGCTCAGCCGGTGCGGGACGCGATCGCCGCGGGTCATCCGGTTCTCATCGAAGTCGATCTGGCCGGGGCGCGCGCCGTCAAAGCGGCGATGCCCGAGGCGCTGACGGTGTTTCTGGCCCCGCCCGACTGGGAGACGCTGGAGCGCAGGCTGACCGGTCGCGGCACCGAAACGCCCGAGGTGATCAACCGCCGGCTGGCCACCGCCAAGGCCGAAATGGCTGCCAGGGACGACTTCGACCGCGTCGTCGTCAACAGCGAATTGGAGTCGGCGTGCGCCGAATTGGTATCCTTGCTGGTGGACCCCCGATAGCCAAACGCCGAACCGGCGCCTGTTCTCGTCGGGGCGCCCCGAAAGCCCCTTGAGCTTTTTCACCAAAACGCCAGGAGAATCCTTAGTGAGCACCCCGCACGCCGACGCGCCGTTGGCCGCCGTCGACGACAACGAGCACGATCCCGCCAACAGCAGATATGACACGCCGCTGGGCATCACGAACCCGCCGATCGACGAGCTGCTCGAGCGCGTGTCGAGCAAGTACGCGCTGGTGATCTACGCCGCCAAGCGCGCCCGTCAGATCAACGACTACTACAACCAGCTCGGCGACGGCATCCTCGAGTACGTCGGGCCTCTCGTCGAGCCGGGCCTGCAGGAGAAGCCGCTGTCGATCGCTCTCCGCGAGATCCACGCAGACCTGCTCGAGCACACCGAGGGCGAGTAGCTAGGCGCCCCCGAGGTGGTGGACCGCAAGCGGATCATCGTCGGCGTATCCGGAGGAATCGCCGCCTACAAGGCGTGCACCGTCGTTCGACAACTCGCTGAAGCCGGCCACTCGGTGCGCGTCGTTCCCACCGAATCGGCGCTGCGGTTCGTCGGCGCCGCCACCTTCGAGGCCCTGTCCGGCAACCCGGTGCACACCGGTGTCTGGGATGACGTGCACGAGGTGCCGCACGTGCGGATCGGCCAGGAGGCCGATCTCGTCGTCGTCGCACCGGCCACCGCGGACCTGCTGGCCCGTGCCGTCGCCGGTCGGGCCGACGACCTGCTGACGGCCACTCTGCTGACCGCGCGATGTCCGGTGATGTTCGCACCCGCGATGCACACCGAGATGTGGTTCCACCCCGCCACCGTCGACAACGTCGCCACACTGCGCCGCCGCGGCGCTGTGGTCCTGGAACCGGCGTCGGGCCGGCTCACCGGCGCCGACAGCGGCGCGGGACGCCTGCCCGAGGCCGAAGAGATCACCACGCTGGCCCATCTGCTTCTGGAGCGCGCCGACGCGCTGCCCTACGACCTGGCCGGCGTCAAGGTGCTGGTGTCCGCGGGCGGCACCCGCGAGCCGATCGACCCGGTCCGCTTCATCGGCAACCGCTCCTCGGGCAAGCAGGGCTATGCGATGGCTCGCGTCGCCGCTCAGCGCGGCGCCGACGTCACGCTGATCGCAGGCAACACCGCCGGGCTCGTCGACCCAGCCGGCGTCCACGTCGAGCACATCGGCTCGGCGGCCCAGCTCAAGGACGCGGTGTCCAAGCACGCGCCCGACGCCCACGTGCTCGTGATGGCCGCGGCCGTCGCCGACTTCCGGCCGGCCCACGTGCAGACCAGCAAGATCAAGAAGGGCGCCTCCGAGCCGACGTCGATCGAGTTGGCCCGCACCGACGACGTGCTGGCCGGCGCCGTGCGCGCCCGCGCCGACGGCCAGCTGCCGAACATGCGGGCCATCGTCGGATTCGCCGCCGAAACCGGCGACGCGAACGGCGACGTGCTGTTCCACGCCCGCGCCAAGCTCGCCCGCAAAGGATGCGACCTGCTCGTCGTGAACGCCGTCGGCGAGAACCGCGCGTTCGAGGTCGACAGCAACGACGGCTGGCTGCTGGCGTCCGACGGCACCGAGGTCGCGCTGGAGCACGGTTCGAAAACGTTGATGGCCAGCCGTATTGTTGACGCGATCGTGGCGTTCCTGCGCAACAGCAGCGGCTGACCACGGCGTACGCATCCGCCTGCGCATAACGGTTGCGCGCGGCCGGGGGCGCACGCTTGGGTGCAACTGAGCGCACCTATAATTTGATTACCTAACTTTCGAGAGGAATGACACCGTGAGCGAAGGTCGGCTGTTCACCAGTGAGTCGGTGACCGAAGGGCACCCCGACAAGATCTGCGACGCGATCAGCGACTCGGTGCTCGATGCGCTGCTGGCCGACGACCCGAAGTCCCGGGTGGCCGTCGAGACGCTGGTCACCACCGGTCAGGTGCACGTCGTCGGCGAGGTGTCGACGAACGCGAAGGAGGCCTTCGCCGACATCACTAAGACGGTGCGGGAGCGCATCCTCGAGATCGGCTACGACTCGTCGGACAAGGGCTTCGACGGCACCACCTGCGGGGTGAACATCGGCATCGGTGCGCAGTCGCCCGACATCGCCCAGGGCGTCGACACCGCGCACGAGATCCGCGTCGGTGGCGCGGCCGACCCGCTCGATCTGCAGGGCGCAGGTGACCAGGGCCTGATGTTCGGCTACGCCATCAAGGACACCCCGGAGTTGATGCCGCTGCCGATCGCGCTGGCCCACCGGCTGTCGCGGCGGCTCACCGAGGTCCGCAAGAGCGGCGTGCTGGACTACCTGCGGCCCGACGGCAAGACGCAGGTCACCGTGCAGTACGAGGGCACGACGCCGGTGCGGCTGGACACCGTCGTGCTCTCCACACAGCACGCCGACGGCATCGACCTGGAGGCGACGCTGACCCCCGACATCCGCGAGAAGGTCGTCAACACCGTGCTGAACGACCTCGGCCACGAGTCGATGGACACCTCGGACTACCGCCTGCTGGTCAACCCGACCGGCAAGTTCGTGCTGGGCGGCCCGATGGGTGACGCCGGGCTGACCGGCCGCAAGATCATCGTCGACACCTATGGCGGCTGGGCCCGCCACGGCGGCGGCGCGTTCTCCGGCAAGGATCCGTCGAAGGTGGACCGTTCGGCGGCGTATGCGATGCGCTGGGTGGCCAAGAACGTCGTCGCCGCGGGTCTGGCCGAACGCGTCGAGGTGCAGGTCGCCTACGCGATCGGCAAGGCCGCCCCGGTCGGGCTGTTCGTCGAGACCTTCGGCACCGAGACCGTCGACCCGGCCCGCATCGAGAAGGCCATCACCTCGGTGTTCGACCTGCGTCCCGGCGCGATCATCCGCGACCTGGACCTGCTGCGGCCGATCTACGCGCAGACCGCGGCGTACGGCCACTTCGGGCGCACCGACATCGAGCTGCCGTGGGAGCAGCTGAACAAGGTCGACGACCTGAAAGCCTCCGTCTGACGACGATCAAGCGGCGAGGTACGAGCCGCGTCGAGGAGTCGGACGCGACGAGAGCCGTCTAGTCGGTCCGCGCGCCGAGATCGACGAAATGGCGCGTCCTACTCGCACTTTCACGCCCAAATGTCGGTTTGGGCGTTAGGGGGAGAACTGGTAGTCGGCGAGCGGGTAGCGGCGGCTGCGCCAGTAGGCGTGCAACGTCGTGGCGGGCCGCAGCGGCACGTCGCCGTTCTTGTCGAAGTAGTAGCTGTTGGCCAGCCTGCAACTGTCCTGCCAGAAGATCTGGCGGTGCCGCTTGCGCATCATCTCGGCGAAATAGCGGTCGTTGGCCTCCCGCCTGACCTCCACCCGGGTGGCGCCGCGACGCCTGGCGTGCCGAAGGCAGCGCACGATGTGGTGGCTTTGCGCCTCGATCAGCGCGAAATACGACGAGCCGACATACCCGTACGGCCCGAATACCGTGAAGAAGTTCGGGAAACCGGGAATGCTCACCCCTTCGTAGGCCTGCAGGCGGTTCTCGTTCCAGTAGCCGGCCAGTGACTGTCCGCCAGCGCCGGTGACCGGGTAGGTCAGCGCCTCGTCGGGGTCCGTCACCTTGAAGCCGGTCGCCAGGATCAGCGCGTCGACATCACGGGCTGACCCGTCGGCGCTGACGACGCCCGAGCCGGTGATCTTCTCGATCGGCTCGGTGACCAACTCGACGTTGTCGCGGTTGAGAACGTCGACAGATAACCGTTGTGAAACCCGGGCCGCTTGCATCCCACCGCGTAGCGCGGGGTGAGCTTGTCGCGCACGACCGGATCTTTGACCTCGCGGCGCAGATACGCCTTGCCGACCTTGGCCGCCCGCTTGGCCATCGGGTTCATCGTGAAGTACTGCGCGGCAAGCGGAAACGTCAACTCGACGTAGAACTGGCTGATCAGCCGCTGCACGACCTTGCCGCCGGGTATGCGCATCAGTCGCCGCGCGGTGAGCGACAGCGGCACGTCGGCCTTCGGAAAACACCAGATCGGTGTGCGCTGAAAAACCGTAAGCTGCTTGACGATTGGCGCGATCTCGGGGATCACCTGCACGGCTGAGGCGCCGGTGCCGATGATCGCGACGCGCTTGCCGGTGAGGTCGGCGCTGTGATCCCACCTGGCGGTGTGCATCATCACCCCGGCGAACGAGTCGACACCGTCGATGTCGGGCAGCTGCGGCGTGGTCAACACTCCGCACGCGTTGATAAGGAACCGCGCGGTGATGCGGTCGCCGGCGTCGGTGTCGATCCGCCAGAGGCGGGCGTCGTCGTCGAACGCGGCGCCGAGCACCTCGGTGTTGAACCGGATCCTGGCCCGCAGCCCGTACTTGTCGACGCAGTGCTCGGCGTACGCCTTCAGTTCGCTGCCGCGGGCGTAGCTGCGCGTCCAGTTCGGGCTCTGCTCGAACGAGAACTGGTAGGAGAACGACGGAATGTCAACGGCGATACCGGGATAGGTGTTCCAATGCCAGGTGCCGCCCGGCCCGTCGGCGGCTTCGATCAGCAGGTAGTCGCCCATGCCCGACTTGTCCAGGCGGATGGCGGTGCCGATCCCGGAGAATCCGGCACCGACGATGACGGGTCTCGTAGTCGGGCGCTGTCATAGGGCCTCCGAGTTCGACACTAGCGAATCCAACCTGTGTACCTTCAGCAGGATGGCGTCCACCGATGCCGGAATGGCCGGCTTTTCCTCGGTAACCAACGCGCACCGGCGAACCCGGGGCCTGTGGCTGGCGGCCGTCCTCGTCGCGGCGGCCTACGGCGTCTTCCTGATCGTCACCGCGGCGCGGCTGCCCTTTGGCGCCGACCTCACCGGCCAGTTCTGGCTGCAGCCGGTGGTCAAGGCCGCGGCCGCCGTTCTGCTGGCCGCGGCGGCAACCTCTCACCCGATCGCCAGGGAGCGGCGCTGGCTGATCGGCGCGCTGCTGGGCTCTGCCGCCGGCGACTTCCTGCTGGCCCTGCCGTGGTGGCAGCCCTCCTTCGTGCTCGGGCTGGCCGCCTTCCTGGTGGCCCATCTGTGCTTTCTGGCCGCGCTGCTGCCGCTGGTTGCGCCGTCACCGCCGCGGCTCGTCGCGGCCGCAGCGGTGGTAGCGGCCTGCGTCGCGCTGCTGATCTGGTTCTGGCCGAGCCTGATCGCCGAGGGCATGGCGCCGCCGGTCGTGGTGTACATCGCGGTGCTCGGCGCGATGGTGTGCGCGGCGCTGTTGGCGCGGCTGCCGACGCCATGGACGGCGCTGGGCGCGGTGTGCTTCGCGGTGTCGGACGCGATGATCGGCATCAACAAGTTCGTGCTGGGATCCGAGAAGCTCGCGGTGCCGATCTGGTGGATGTACGCCGCGTCGCTGGTGCTGATCACCGCGGGCCTTTTCTTCGGCCGCACGTCCGACACGTCTGCTAGACGGTAGGTGTGAGCAAAGCGCGGGGGGTGAAAAGTTCGGCGGACGCGAGGAGCAGAAAAAGTTCGGCGGACGCGAGGAGCAGAAAATCTCCCGCGGAGCATGAACCGATCGCCCGCGTGTTGCCGATGCTGTCGGTGCCACACCTGGACCGCGAATTCGACTACTTGGTCACCGCCGAGCAGTCCGACGACGCGCAGCCGGGCGTGCGGGTGCGGGTGCGCTTCCACGGCAGGCTGGTCGACGCGTTCATCCTCGAAAGACGTTCGGAGACAGACCATGTCGGCAAACTCGGCTGGCTCGACCGGGTCATCTCCGCCGAACGGGTGCTGACGCCGGACGTGCGCCGCTTGGTCGACGCCGTCGCGGCGCGCTATGCGGGCACCCGCGCCGACGTGCTGCGGCTGGCGATCCCGCCGCGGCACGCCAACGTCGAGAAGGAAACGCCCGCCGGTCCTGCGCCCGTCACCGTGGCACCCGTCGACATGACGCACTGGGACCAATACGGCAGGGCCGCACAGTTTTTCGCCGCAATTCGCGACGGCCGCGCCGCCCGCGCAGTGTGGCAGGCGCTGCCCGGCGAGCGGTGGGCCGACCGGCTCGCCGAGGTCGCCGCGGCCACCGTCGACGCCGGACGCGGTGTGCTCGCCATCGTGCCCGATCAGCGCGATGTGGACGCGTTGCACGAGGCCAGCATCCGCCTCATCGACGAAGCCGCCTTGGTGGCGCTGTCGGCCGGGCTCGGGCCTGCCCAGCGGTACCGGCGCTGGCTGTCGGTGCTGCGCGGCTCGGCACGGTTGGTGATCGGCACCCGCAGCGCGGTGTTCGCACCCGTCGCCGACCTGGGGCTGGTGCTCGTGTGGGACGACGGCGACGACTCGCTCGCCGAACCCCGCGCACCCTATCCGCACGCCCGCGAGGTCGCCATGCTGCGGGCCCATCAGCTGCGGTGCGCGGCGATGATCGGCGGCTACTCGCGCACCGCCGAGGCGCAGGCGCTGGTGCGCAGCGGGTGGGCCCACGACCTGGTGGCGCCGCGGCCGGTGGTGCGGACCAGGGCGCCGCGGGTCATCGCTCTGGAGGACAGCGGCTTCGCCCAGGAACGCGACCCCGCCGCGCACACCGCGCGGCTGCCGTCGATGGCGTTGCAGGCCGCGCGCTCGGCGCTGGAGGCGGGCCGCCCGGTTCTCGTGCAGGTGCCGCGCCGCGGCTACGTGCCCGCGTTGGCCTGCAATCGGTGCCGCACCATCGCCCGCTGCCGGCACTGCACCGGCCCGCTGTCGTTGCCGGACCGGGACGCCGCGGGCGCGCTGTGTCGGTGGTGCGGTCGCGAGCAGCCCGCGCTGCGCTGCGCCCGGTGCGGATCCGACGCGGTTCGCGCCGTGGTGGTCGGCGCGCGCCGCACCGCCGAGGAACTCGGCCGGGCGTTCCCCGGCACCACGGTCGTCACCTCCGGCGGCGATGCCGTCGTGGCCGCGGTGTCGGCCCAGCCGGCGCTGGTTGTCGCCACCCCGGGCGCCGAACCCGTCGCGGAGGGCGGGTACGGCGCCGCGCTGCTGCTCGACGCGTGGGCGCTGCTGGGCCGCCAGGATCTGCGGGCGGCCGAGGACACACTGCGCCGCTGGATGGCGGCGGCCACGCTGGTGCGCAGCCGAAACGACGGCGGCGTGGTGGCGGTGGTGGCCGAATCGGCGGTGCCGACGGTGCAGGCGCTGATCCGCTGGGATCCGGTGGGCCACGCCGAGGCCGAGCTCGCGGCCCGCGACGAGGTCGGCCTGCCGCCCGGTGTGCACATGGCCGCCGTCGACGGCGCACCCGAGGCCGTGGCCGCGCTGTTGCAGACCGCCGAATTGCCCGACTCGGCGGAGTTGCTCGGCCCGGTCGACCTGCCGCTCGGAGCCCGCAGGCCACCGGGCGTCCCTGCCGCGGGCCCAATCAACCGGATGCTGGTGCGGGTGCCGCGCACCGAGGGGCTGAAGCTGGCCGCGGCGCTGCGCCGGGCCACCGGCGTGCTCAGCGCTCGCCACGATCAGCAGCCAGTTCGCGTGCAAATCGACCCGCTGCACATAGGGTGATCGCGGGGGCCGGACCCGGGAGGTGACATGCGGCGGTTGATCGGTTGGTCGATCCCCTTGATGCTCATCGCGATTGGGCTGTTGTGGCCGCTGGTTTTCAAGGGCCAGAGCGTGGAGACACCCGCCGACGACCCGGTGGTGTTCAGCAATTTCAAGGCCGACTTCCGTATCGACGCCGACGGCCGCATGGAGGCCGTCGAAACCATCACCGCCGAGTTCCCCTCCGACAGGCACGGGCTGTTCCAGTGGTGGGACACGGCCAATCCCAACCACCCCTACGTCCGGCAGATCCCCGACGTCACCTCGGTGACCATCGACGGCGAGCCCGCGCTGTATCAAATGCTGTGGACCGAGGGCAGGCGGGTCAGGGTCGCCAAGATCGGCGATCCCGACAAGTACCTCAGCTACGGCACCCATGTCTTCGAGATCCGCTACACGGTGCCGGGCGTGCTCGACCCCGGCGACACCGCCGCCGACCGACAGTTCGCCGAATCGGTCGGCGATGTCGCGGCGCAGTCGGTGTTCTACTGGAACGTCGTCGCGGGGTCGTGGAACAACCGGATGCAACAGGTCGACATCTCGGTGACGGTGCCGTCCGACGTCACCGGCGCGCAGTGTTCGGTCGGCTACGGCGTCGGCGAACCCTGCGACGGTCTCACCGTCAGCGGCAACAAAATCGACTTGTCCAAAAGCTATCTGGGCTCACGCACACCGGTGACGTTGCGCGCAGGCGTCGACGTGCCGACCCCGCCGCGACAGGAGGTGTGGTGGCCCTACACGTGGGACCGCATCTTCGGCTCGTCGCTGGCCGAGATGGTGGCGATCCTGACGCTCACCGTGGTGTTCGGGCTCGGCGGGTTCCTCTGGTACCGCACCACCGTGGAGCCCTCGCCGGGATTCCCGTTGCAGTACGCGCCGCCGCCGGGCCTCGGTCCGGTGCAGACCGAATACATCCGCACCGAAGCCGTTCCCAAGAACGCGCTCACCGCGACGCTGTTCTATCTCGCCGAACGCAAGATGATCCAGCTGCAGCAGATCAACGAGCAGCACTGGCGCATCACCGGCCTGGCCGAGAAATCCGCTTGGGACAGGCTCGATCCCGTCAGCCGCAAGGTCGGGCTTGCGCTGCGGGTGAACCGGCCGGGCGAACAGTTCGAGGCGAAGAAAACCGTCAAATCCGGTGAGAAACTCAACAAGGCCAAGACCGACGTGGCCAAGGCGGTCGAGAAATGGGCCTTCGACAGCGGCCTGCTGGTCAAACGCAAGAAGGAGCTGTGGGTCCGCACGGCCAACGCGATCGCATTCCTGGCGGCGGGGTGTTGTTTCCTGCTGTGGTTCGGCATCCCGTTCACCGCGGTGGGCCTGCCGTTCGCGGCGTTCTTCCTGGCCACCAGTCGGTGCTGGTTGCCCGGCGTCGGCACCCGCCGTACCGCGGCGGGACGCGAATTGTGGTCGCAGGCAGGCGGATTCCATCGCCTGCTGACCACGGATTCGGCCGAGTCGCGGTTCGACTTCGCCGCCCGCAAGGATCTCTACACCGCCTACGTACCGTTCGCGGTCGCCGCGGGCGCCGCGGCGCTGTGGGCCAAGAAGTATGAGATGTCGATGGGTGCGCCTGCGCCGCAACCGGACTGGTTCGGCACGTCCTCATCGACGTCGTCGGGGTGGGGTCTGACCGGCGGGTCCGGCGGCGCGAGCTTTGACAGCTTCGAGTCGGCGTTGTCGTCGTCGATCGGCGCCTACACCGCATCGCAGTCATCATCGTCGGGTGGAAGCAGCGGCGGCGGCTTCAGCGGCGGCGGTGGCGGTGGC
>NZ_PDCP01000220.1 GCF_002553505.1 Mycolicibacterium agri
AATCCGGCGCCGTTTGGGTTTGAGGCCCCGGATGTGATCATGCGCGACATGATCGCGGCGTTGCCCTATGCGCAGGGGTATTCGGATTCCAAGGGCATTACGGCGGCGCGGCGGGCGGTGTTCACCCGCTATGAACTCGTCGAAGGCTTCCCGCGGTTCGACATCGATGATGTGTATCTGGGCAACGGGGTCTCGGAGTTGATCACCATGACGCTGCAGGCGTTGTTGGACAACGGGGATCAGGTGTTGATCCCGGCCCCGGACTATCCGCTGTGGACCGCCTCGACGTCGCTGGCCGGGGGCACCCCGGTGCATTACCTGTGTGACGAGACCGCCGGCTGGGCCCCCGATATCGCCGATCTGGAGTCCAAGATCACCGAGCGCACCAAGGCGCTGGTGGTGATCAACCCGAACAATCCCACCGGCGCGGTGTACTCCCGCGAGATCTTGGAGCAGCTGGTCGCGGTGGCGCGCCGGCATCAGTTGTTGCTGCTGGCCGATGAGATCTATGACAAGATCCTCTACGACGACGCCCAACACATCTGCCTGGCCTCGGTGGCCCCGGACCTGTTGACCTTGACCTTCAACGGGTTGTCCAAGGCCTACCGGGTGGCCGGCTACCGCTCGGGCTGGCTGGTGATCACCGGCCCCAAAGACCACGCCGCGAGCTTCATCGAGGGCATCAGCCTGCTGGCCAACATGCGGCTGTGTCCCAACGTGCCGGCCCAGCACGCCATCCAGGTCGCCCTGGGCGGGCACCAAAGCATCGAGGAATTGGTGTTACCCGGCGGGCGGCTGCGCGAGCAGCGCGATGTGGCCTGGGAAAAACTCAACCAAATCCCGGGGGTGTCGTGTGTCAAACCCCAAGGCGCGCTGTATGTGTTTCCCCGCCTAGACCCCGAGGTCTATGACATCGTCGACGACGAACAACTCGTCCTAGACCTGCTGCTGCAGGAAAAGATCCTGGTTACCCAGGGCACCGGATTCAACTGGCCCACACCCGATCACCTGCGCATCGTCACCCTGCCCTGGGCCCGCGACCTCGCCAACGCCATCGAACGCCTCGGCAACTTCCTCACCAGCTACCGCCAG
>NZ_PDCP01000221.1 GCF_002553505.1 Mycolicibacterium agri
TCCTCGTCGTACCTCTTCGCCATGATGCGAACAACCTTCCCTCGAAAGAAGGTGTGCATCAAACCCGGGGTGGTTCACTCTTCATGCGCCATGGATCGAGGACTATCTGGTCGATCGCCTCCGCGAACTAAGGGGAACACGGCAGTACATCTTTGCCACCCGTAGTCCTGGGCTCGTAGTGAGTGCTGACGCCGAACAGCTCATTACGATGCGCGCAACAGCTGACAAAGGGGAGGTGGAAGCGAGCGGATCACTTGAACGGCACGACCTCAATGCACTCGCGCTACATCACCTCGAAGGCGGGAAGATTCCGTTCGGGCGGCGCGCGCGTAAGCTGGGCTCTTCCATATCTGGCGGGTGATCAACGCCGCCTACCATGCGTATCGCGCATCTTCACGCCGCGTTTAAGCAACGCTCGGCGGACAGTGCCAGCCTCAACGCCGAGGTGCGCGCCGATTTTGGCCAGTGAATTTCCGGCGGCATACATGTGCGCAGCCTTAGCGATCTTGTCGTCGTTGAGGCGCTGGTTACGGATAGCTACGCGAGCCTCGCGCAGCAGCTTGATGACACTGCCCTTATTGAGGTTGTAAACCTTGGCTAATTCGTATGATGATTTACCAGATTCATAGTCTTTGATAAGCTGAGTGACAGTTGATTGATCCATTCGCTGCGACAACTTGAAGGGCTGCGCAATCAGCTCCGGAGAGCGATCGGACCGGCAGACAGCTCTCCCATCGGGGGAAACAAGGCCAGCAGCACGCAGAATTTGAAACGTTTTTGACACGGTGTCAAGGTTCGAGTACCGCTGCATTACCTCCACCTTATTTCTGTATTGCCTCGGCTGATGCTTGACGTTTTGTCTTCGGCTGATGGGTGACAGTGTTTCGGCTGATGCTTTACACCTACTTCGGTTGATCCTTGACACTCCCCAGATGAGGGAGTTGAGCGTGGCCGAGCAGCGGGATCAGGCCGTATTGGCGGTGATCAGCGATGGGTTATCGATATGTCGAACCTGACTTCGGACACCATTGGCCGGTTTTTGAATCAGTAATGCGCTGACCTGCGGCTTCGCTGGGCTTAGTGCCCCG
>NZ_PDCP01000222.1 GCF_002553505.1 Mycolicibacterium agri
CTTGCCGGTTAGGTGTCTTGGCGGGGGAGTTGGTTGGTGCGGTAGAGGTCGATGCAGGTGTTGCGGCGGACTTTGCCGCTGGTGGTGATGGGTAGGGCGCCGGGGGGGACTACGACGATGTCGGCGGCGGCTAGGCCGTGGGTGTTGGAGATGGCCGAGGTGACGTCGCGTTTGAGGGTTTGGTAGTGGGTGGCGATGGCCTCGTCGGTGTCGCCGCGGGGTTTGGTTTCGATGATGACGACCAGTTCTTCGACGCCGTCGGTGTCGCGGGGGACCGCGATGGCCGCGACGCGGCCTTTGGAGATTTCTTGGGTGGTGGCTTCGATGTCGTCGGGTGAGTGGTTGCGCCCGTAGACGATGAGTAGGTCTTTGATGCGCCCGACGATGAACAGTTCGCCGTCGGTGACAAATCCCAGATCGCCGGTGCGCAGCCAGGGCCCGGCCGGGGTGGCTGGTGACGGGTTGGTCAGCGTGGCGCCGAAAACGCGGGCGGTGTCGTCGGGTTTGTTCCAGTAGCCGGCGGCCACGTTGTCGCCGTGGACCCAGATCTCGCCGGTGGTCGCCGGTGGGCATTCGGTGCCGGTGTCGGGGTCGACGATGCATACCAGCGGGGAGTCGTTGAGCGGGTAGCTGATCAGCGCGGTGCCGTCGCCGGGGGCGCAGCGTTTGGCCTGGCCGGCGGCGAGTTTGTCGGATTCGAAGTCGACCACGGTGGGGGGCGCTCCGGCGCGGCTGGTGGCCACATACACGGTGGCTTCGGCCAGCCCGTAGGAGGGCCGCAGCACCGCCTTATCCAGCCCGAAGCGGGCGAAGCGGTCGGTGAAGCGGGTCAGCGTGGCCGGGTGTACCCGTTCGCTTCCGGACAAGATGGTGTGAACATTGCCCAGATCAAACCCGGCCATATCCTCATCAGAAGTTTTGCGGGCCGCCAACTCGAACGCGAAATTCGGTGCCGCTGAAAACGCCGACGAATAACTCGCCAACAAATGCATCCACCGCGCCGGCCGCTGCAAAAACGCCACCGGACTCATCAACACCG
>NZ_PDCP01000223.1 GCF_002553505.1 Mycolicibacterium agri
GCACGGCAACTCCAGCCTTCCCCGGGCGGGGCCACTTCGAACCGCCCAGCCGGGGCCAATTCGAGTTGACATAGCCAACTGTCACTGTGGCAACATACCCGGTCTATGAACCACTGCATCTGAACCCCCGAATTGAGACCGGCCCGCAACCCAGAAGAGCGCCGAACGGGCAGCCTGCGCGAAATCCTCCGAACACCCGACGATGGGTCTACGTCGAATTGAATGTTGGGGCAACATCACCCGGCGGCCCGGGCTGACAAGGCCCAAGCCGAGTACTTCTGCGGCTTCCTCGAGCAGGAGAAATCCGAACTGCAGAGGCGCGTCTTGCTGCGCAGACACGCCGATTGACGATGGCCATGACCGTTGGCGAGATGACTCCGATCAGCCACGTACGTCGCGCGATCCGCACAGCCGAGGGTGAGTTGGGTGCGATCGACCGAATGCCTAAGGCTCTTAAACGACGGTTTCCCGCTGAGGACGAGCTGCGGCGCCGAGCTTGGACAATTTCTCCTTCTTGGCAATTCGTCCTTGGCGTCGCGTTCGACGGACAACGACACGAAGTCACGGATCGATCTTCGCTCGAATCGAGCATACTCCTCTAGCACGATGCGGCTGACTTGATCCGGTTCGACCTGTTGGTAGCACGCGGCTAGTTGTACTGGGACAGGACGTTGGTAGCAGGCGTGTTGGCTTGATGTGAGGAGAACCTCCGGGTGGGGTGTGGCTTGTCTAGGTCCACCACCGTCCGGAGGTTCTCGTGTCCCACCGTAATGCCCGTACGACGTTTCACGGCCGGCTGCTGATAGTGCGCCGGTATCAGGCTGGCTGGCCCAAAGCCCATATCGCGAAAGCGATGGGGGTCTCGCGTAAATGCGTCCACACCTGGATCAGCCGTTTTGAGACCGAGGGTGAAGACGGTCTTCACGACCGGTCCTCGCGGCCGCATACCAGTCCGAGCTGTCGCTTGCCAGGGTGATGGGACCACCTGATTGCCAGGGGGATGGGACCACCGTGGCGCGTTACTGAGGATGCTTG
>NZ_PDCP01000224.1 GCF_002553505.1 Mycolicibacterium agri
ACCACGCCGACCGCCACATCGGCAGCCTCAATGAAGAATGGCCACCCCGCGGTCGTCATCCACAGAGACGGTCAACAGGTGACGCCGTAGGTCTCCATCCCGCCCTTGATCAGATCAACGTGCATGTCGATGAAGCCGCCCATTTCGATGGCTCCGCAGAAGTTGATCTCACCGTCGCCCTGGGAGAAGTGCAGGTCGCCACCCGAGAGCATGGCGCCTTCGACAAAGACCGGGTAGAAGATCCGGCTGCCCCTGGTGAAGTTCTTGATGTCGTGGTTGCCGCCGTTCTCCCGCGGGGGCACGGTGCGGGCCCCGTCGGCTCCGATGGCGTCCAGCAGCTTGCCGGCGGCGGTGCCGCCGAGCGTCCCCTCTGCCAACGGCGGCAGGGCCAGCGGTGGTACCCGATCGGGATCGGTAGCGATCAGTGCCCGTTCGCGTTCGTTCCACTTGGCCAACAGATCCGGCGACGGCGCGGTGCCGAACAGGCCGGGGTGGGTGATGCCGGTGTAGCGGACGCCGGGCACGTGGCGCGACGTGCACTGCTGACCGTGGAAGTCCCAGATCGCCTTGTAGGCGTCGGGATAGTAGTCGGTGAGGAAGCCGCCGCCGTTCACCTTGGCGAAGATGCCGGAGTAGCCCCAGCCCTCGCCGCAGTTATCGCCCTTGACCTGCGGCACCGGCCCGATGTCGAGGATGTCGACGATCAGCAGGTCGCCGGGTTCGGCACCCTCGACTGCGATCGGCCCCGAGAGCATGTGGCAGGGAGCAAGGTTCACATCGCGGACGTCGTTGGCCGAGTCGTTGTTGCCGATCTGGCCGTCGGTCCACTCCTTGCATTCGATCCGGAATTCACTGCCCGGCTTGACCGTCGCGGCCGCCGGGACGTCGGGATGCCAGCGATTGTGGCCGGGCACCGCCTGATCGCGCATCGACTTGGAATGATCAACGCTGAATACGACCTCGGGCATGCGATGAGTCCTTTCGGTTGGGTGGTTGGCCGCGGGGGCGGCCCGGTCCGGGTT
>NZ_PDCP01000225.1 GCF_002553505.1 Mycolicibacterium agri
TGAACTACCCCAGGTTTTGTTCCTACTCGGTTGCGAGTGCCGGGGTTGGCTGGCTCGCGGGGTGTGAGGTGCCGGTGAGGGCGGCCTCGTACTCGGCTGGACTCTGGTAGCCGAGGGCTTGGTGCAGGCGTTCCTGGTTGTACCAGGCCACCCATTCGGCGGTGGCCAGTTCAACATCATCGACGCATCGCCAGGGCTTACCGCGGTTGATTAACTCGGTCTTGTAGGCGGCGTTGACGGCTTCAGCGAGGGCGTTGTCATAACTATCGCCACGCGACCCGACCGATGGGGCGATCCCGAGTTCGGCCAGGCGGTCGGTGTAGGCCAGCGATAGGTACTGTGATCCGCGGTCGGAATGATGAATCAACTCGGATAGATCGGTATTCGACTGCCACACAGCATGATTGAATGCCTGAAGCGGCAGATCCTCGGTCCGCATGGTGGCCGAGACGGCCCAGCCCGCGATCTTCTTGGTGGCTGCGTCGGTGACGAACGCGGTGTAGCAGAACCCCTGCCAGGTCCGCACAAAGGTGATGTCGGCGACCCACAGCCGGTTGGGTGTCGGGGCCTTGAAGTGGCGGTTGACCAGATCGGCCGGTCGCGCGTCGGCCGGGTCGGTGATGGTGGTGAATACCGGCTTGCCGCGCTGCACACCGCGCAGGCCCGCCTTGCGCATCAACCGCCGGGTCTGTTCCCTACCGAGGTGCCAGCCGCGACGTTTCATCGCCGCATGCATCTTCTTGACCCCGTAGACCGAGTAATTCTGCCGGTGCACCTCAACCAGGTCGGCGATCAGCTGCTCATCACGAATCTCACGATCCGAGGGCGGCCGGGTCAGGGCGGCCCGATACCCGCGGGAGGTGAGGAATCCCGGGATTGCTGCCCGCAAGACGCGGCAGATGAGCTCGACCCCGAATTGATCGCGATGTGCATCGATGTAGGCGATCATTTCGTCGCGGGGCGGTCGAGCTCGGCTGCGAAAAACGCAGACGCAGACTTCAAAATCTCGTTGG
>NZ_PDCP01000226.1 GCF_002553505.1 Mycolicibacterium agri
GTTATCAACGGGTAGCAACACGCTCGAATCTATGTATGTGACAAGGGGGTTGGAGCTGGGCAAGTCATCGTTGTTGCCGGTTTATCGGCGGGTGTTCTTCAACGTGAAGGAACGGCAACGATGGCGTATCCGGTGGCAGTGTCTCCTGCGGGAGGGCAGCGGACCTGGACTGTGCTCGGCGAGGACTTCGCGACGGTCGGTCCGGTCGAGGAGTGGATAGAGGCACATCGGCACCTGTGGTCGCCGAACACGGTGCGCGGGTACGCGACCTCGTTGGCGCAGTGGTGGACTTTCCTGGAGCAACGCGGGCAGACCGGCGCCTGGTGTGAGGTCGGTGTTCCCGCGTTCACAGCGTTCCTGTCGTGGCAGCGCAATGGCCGCACGGTTGAGCACCGACTGGCGGAATCGGGCCAGGCGCCGAGTGCGGCAACCCTGGAACTCCGCCTTGCGGCGTTGATTTCGTTCTACCGTTGGCATCACGCGGTGTCCGGTGTGGCGGTGGCGGGGCGGCTGCTTCGAGGAACGCCGCGGCGCCCGCCGGCCAGGGGCTTGCTGGCGCATCTGGATGCGCGATCGGTCCCAGCGGCGTCTTCGTTGGTGCGGGTGCGCCGCGAGCGCCGCTGCGACAGACCACCGTTGCTCCTACCGGAGCAGATCCAGGCGATCCTGGATGGCTGCGCGGTCTTCGATGCGGAGTTGGGATCGTGGCGAGGAAACCTGCGGGACCGGTTCGTGTTTGCTCTGCTGGCCGAAACCGGGATGCGTCTCGGGGAGGCCCTGGGCCTGCGGATCGGTGAGTTCGTGCTCGGCCGCGGCGAGACCGCATATGTGCGGATCGTGCCTCGGGCCGATAACCCCAACGGGGCACGGGTGAAGATGATGCGTCCGCGGCGAATCTACGTCGGTGCCGACCTGGAGCGGCTGTTCGCCGACTATCTCACCGACATCGCCTGCCGGGCAGCCGAATCCGGCATCGCTCTGACAGACACGTCGCCGTTGCTGGTG
>NZ_PDCP01000227.1 GCF_002553505.1 Mycolicibacterium agri
GCGTTCGCGGCGGGCACCAAGGGTGTCGCCGAAGCAATCATCGCCGCAACGGGCAACGGAGCGTTCAGCGTGGTCGGTGGCGGGGACTCGGCGGCGGCGGTACGCCAGCTCGGACTGCCCGAGAACGGCTTCTCCCACATTTCCACCGGCGGCGGGGCGTCGCTGGAATACCTTGAAGGCAAGACCCTGCCTGGCATCGAAGTGCTGAACGGTTGAACCGCCCGGACTGTGTTGGTGGCCAGTCAAGCTGGGCGGGCTGTCGGCGATTCTGCTGTTTAGCGCAGGTTCGAAATCCGAAGCGCCGCGGGTCCTTCGAGCGCCGTGCAGTGCTGTTCATCGCCGGCCCGTAGACCACAGCGTCACAGGTGCGGCAATCCAGCTCATGTGACCGCCGCGGTGACCAAGGCAGGCGACGTGACCAACGAGGACCTGATTCGGGCCCAGCGGATGCCCGACCTGCGCAATTTGAACCTCCGACTGAAGGAGTCCTCAGGTGGCAGATCCAAGGGTGCTCGGTATCGTGCTGGCCGGCGGTGAGGGTAAACGCCTGTTGCCGCTGACGCTGGACAGGGCCAAGCCGGCCGTCCCGTTCGGGGGGCTGTATCGATTGATCGACTTCGCGCTGTCGAACCTGGTCAACGCCGGGGTGCTGCGGATCGCGGTGCTGACCCAGTACAAGAGCCACAGCCTGGACCGCCACATCACCACGACCTGGCGGATGAGTAGCCTGCTCGCCAACTACGTGACCCCGGTGCCTGCTCAGCAGCGCCTTGGCCCACAGTGGTACACCGGCTCCGCGAACGCGATCTATCAGTCGCTGAACCTGATCTACGACGAGAAGCCGGATCTGGTCATCGTGTTCGGCGCTGACCATGTCTACCGGATGGATCCGAGGCAGATGATCGCGCAGCACCTCGACAGTGGCGCGGGCGCCACGGTGGCCGGAATTCCTGTGCCGCGCAAGGAGGCCAGCGCCTTCGGCGTGAT
>NZ_PDCP01000228.1 GCF_002553505.1 Mycolicibacterium agri
CAAGCATCCTCAGTAACGCGCCACGGTGGTCCCATCCCCCTGGCAATCAGGTGGTCCCATCACCCTGGCAAGCGACAGGGAACTCGAATCATGAAGAGAGCTGAGCGGTTGTACGCGCTGGTCGATCTGCTCCGGGGATCACGCCGGCCTGTGTCGGCCGCTCGGCTCTCGGAAGAGTTTCAGGTGTCGAAGCGCACGATCGAGCGTGACATCCAGTCGCTGCAGCTCGCGGGGGTCCCGATCTATGCCGATCACGGTGTGTCAGGCGGATATTCGATTCTGCGGGAGCACTCACTACCGCCGTTGAACCTCACGGTGTCGGAGTCGCTGGCGGTGCTCGCGGGGCTAGGTCTGCTGGAGACTTCGCCATATGGCGCAGCGGCGCGACGAGCGCGGGCGAAGATCCTCGCGATCAGCCGAGAAGATCAGCTCGCCCCAATCGATGAGGCGTTGACGTCGATGTACGTCATCGACGCCGAGCCGCCGCCCGAAGCAGCGGCCTCGTTGATTCCGGAAGCGATCGCCGCGCGCCGAGTCGTGCGGTTGCAGTACACCTCCGAGGACGGCGAGACCCACACCATCCGTGACGTGGAGGCCATGGGTGTGCTGCGCGGAGGCGATGCTTGGGTGTTCGTGGGGTGGTGCCGGCTGCGCGAAGGCATCCGCGGATTTCACCTCGACCGCATCCGGCACCTTGAGATCACCACGGAGGTGTTTCCCGAGCGGGATCCTGCAGTGCTGGACGCGGACCTGTCACGCTGGCGTACTCGACGGCTCGGTTAGGCAACGATCCATACCGCCAGATCAGGACCCGCGCAATGGTTTTCGCCCCCATGGCTAGCTAACTGGAACGAGCGCATCGCTATCCCGGTATGCGCGCACTTCACCGCAACTTAGAAGGGTGGGGGTTTGTTGCGTTCGGTGATGCGGGGGTTGTTGAGTTTGCGTTCGGCGTGGATGC
>NZ_PDCP01000229.1 GCF_002553505.1 Mycolicibacterium agri
CACCGAACGTCGCATCAATCGCAACAACGTCCTGAACAGGCAGAACGCGGCACTCTCACTCTCGAACCCGCGATAACGACGGGCACCGGCAAGACGCACCTGGCGATCGGGATCGCGATCCGGGCCTGCCAGGCCGGTCACCGGGTCCTGTTCGCCACAGCCAGTCAATGGGTCGATCGACTCGCTGCAGCCCACCACGCAGGCACGCTGCAAACCGAACTAGCCCGGCTGGCCCGCTACCCCCTGCTGGTCGTCGACGAAGTCGGCTACATCCCCTTCGAACCAGAAGCGGCCAACCTGTTCTTCCAACTGGTGTCCTCCCGCTACGAACGGGCCAGCCTGATCGTCACGTCCAACAAACCATTCGGCCGCTGGGGTGAAGTCTTCGGCGACGACGTCGTCGCCGCCGCCATGATCGACCGCCTCGTCCACCACGCCGAAGTCATCTCACTCAAAGGAGACAGCTACCGCATCAAAGACCGGGACCTCGGCCGCGTCCCAACCGTCACCGCCGAGGAACAATGACCCCAGCTGGTCAAAATTCACTTGCCGACAACTGATCAAAATTCAGCTGCCGTTGACAGGCGCAAACGTCCCTCGCGTGTGTCGAACTCCAAGTCCACAACACCCGCTACAACCGGCCCTGCCGACAACGCCGATGTCAGCACAAATAAACGTTAAGCCCGATGCCCCAGATGCAGTGAGAAAGACACGCGGATACCTCAGATTCAATGAGAATGCCCCAAAATCCGTGAGAACGGACACTTGCAGTGTGATAACTCGGGCACGGTGCGGCCACGAACGTATGGCCTGTGGAGGCGTTTCGCGCCTTCGGGATCCATAGCGCATACGCTCGTAACGCGCCTAGGTGTACCGAGTCATGACGTTGGTGTCAGTCGGCTGATCGGTGGGAGGCCGCCGAGTGCGCTGTGGCGTCGTTG
>NZ_PDCP01000022.1 GCF_002553505.1 Mycolicibacterium agri
ATAACTGGCAATCCAGGTGGTCCCATCACCCTGGCAAAAATCAGGTCACACTGGTCCCATCCTCATGGCAGGCGACACTTCCGCGACGAGTTCAGATGATCTGAAAACCCGTTCTGAGCTGCTGCAATACGCTATGTTTGCGTTTGCTGAAGCCTCGTGAAAGAACTGGGGGTCAAGTGGTCGCAGGTTCAAATCCTGTCAGCCCGACCAGATTTTTCGCAGGTCAGAGCTTCACCGGCGGACCACGACCGTCGATGGCGCGGCACTCCCTAGGGTAAGTAGCGCAACAGGTAGCGCTCGAAAGATTTTCGTGGACAGAAACTGGCGTGTACCCCAAGTGCGATCTTCCTGTCGAAAGCTCCCAGTTACGACGCGTTTCGTACAGCAACCGGTACAGCAACGCGGCGAGATTCGGCTGCGTTCGCGACCGTTCGCCGGTGCCTGGAAATTGGCGTGAACAGCTTGAAGAGGACGTTGGCGGACAGCAGCGGACACGCCCGTGGAGTCGTGGAATCAGACACTGCCAGCCAGACCAAATTTCGCAGGCGGAGGCGGTTTGGGAGTTTCCCGAATCGCCTTTCTTGGTTTCCGACGCCCCGGCGGTTAGCCAACCGCGATAGGTAACCTGCACGGGCGGCGGTCCTTGTTCCTCCTGTAGAAGTGTGCCTTTGATGTTAGCGTCAATTTGCTCAGGAAAGCAGTTTCGGACGCTGCCTTCAGACACTCCGGGAAATGAGGAGACTTCGTTGCGTCAAGGGTCGTTGTTCGTGCTTGGAGGAGTTTTCAGTGCAGGGGCGCTGTCCCTCAGCGTTTTAGCGCCTGTCTCGTTGCCTACGGCAGGTGCCTACACCGACGCCGAGAACCGCTATATCCAACAGGTGCAAGCCGCCGGAGTCGTCGGCGATCCGGCCAAGCTGGTCGAAACGGCGAACGCGGTCTGCCGACACACCGCCGAGGGCAGATCAGTGGATGAAATGGCGAACGCACTTGCCCAGGGTTCAACCAATGTCAACGGACCCGAAGCCATCACTATCGACCAGGCGTACGGCATGGTCAGGACTGCGCAGAACACTGTTTGTGCCCCGCAAGGCGAGACGTCCGCTGTTGATTGCACGAAGCTGAAGGCGGCTTACGATTCGCTCGGGCCGGTCATCGACACCGGGGATGCGGTCGCGAGGTTGAACAAGCTTCCGGGACTCAGTCAGGTGACCGGAACATCGCTCGCCTTATGCGCGATCGATGCCGTTCCCGCAGCAATCAACAACCCCACCCGAGAGAATCAGCAGCGGGTCGCCGACGGCACGTGCGGTTTCATCAGCAACTTCACGAGCGGCCTCATCGACCTGTGCGGTACACCCGTCGGGTCGCATTAGGTCGATTCGGCCCAAATCCTCTCCGCCCGAGAATCGTTGGCCGCTGAACTACCGCAACCCCTCCACCGGAGGCAGTTGTGCCGCCGGAGGTGTGGCGCAGGCGAGCGGTGTTTCGGCGTACCACGTCGCGTCGGTCGGCGCGGCCCTGCCTTCCTCACCCTTCGTGTGGCCGCCCTCGCTGGTGCGGCCCCAGAAGTTCCACTGGTTGTGTGGATTGTTCTCCCACCGGATCGTGAACTGGATGGTGTTGCCGACGACGCGGCCCGACACAACCTCGCCGGTAACCCGGCCGCCGTCGTCGAACCTGACCTCGGCGGGGCCCGACGCGTATTCGCCGTTGGAGTTGAACGACACCGTCCATCCGTTGCTGCCCCGGACCCGGTACTCCCCGTTGAACACGTACTTGTCACAGGGCTGGGGCGGCAGGAGCGGCTCGGCCTGGGCGACGGGCATAACGGGAAGAAAGCCGACGGCGGCGCCGGTTGCCGTTGCGACGGCCAGCGATTGGGACCGGGTCCTCGCGGCACAGTGAAACATCGGAACCTCCGTCGGTCGGTCTATTAAGTTAGCCGTGCTAGAGCGTTATTACGCTACAGCTGCGCCGACACTGCGTCGGGGATTTAACTATTTTGTCAATCCTTACCCGCGGGATAGGAAACTCTTCCTCGCCGTCGGCCCGAGTCTGGCTTCCAGGCGATTACGCGGGGCCCGCCAAACCTGGAGCATTTCCTCTCAACAGCTTCACCACATCCACTCCGAGAGGACCCGCCATGACGAAGTCGACCACCGACAAGCTGACCCGCATCAAGTACGCCGCAGTGCTCCTCGGGGCCGTCGGTGCGTTTGCCCTCGCCCCGGCCACCGCTCACGCGGTGGACAACGAGCCCGCCCCGGGTGGCGACAAGGGCTGTCATTACACCGACGCCGACGGCTACGACATCCCGATCGACGACGGTCAGGACGTCTTCGTCGACGGCAAGATCGTCAGCTGCCGCGGCGGCCAGGTCATCGTCACCAACCCGCCGAATCGCACTGGCGGGCTGCGCCCCTCGGTGCTGACCGGCGGCAAGCTGCCCGTGTTCAAGACAGCGCCCTGACAGCTCCCTGATCTCGACACCGCGATCGGCCCGTCACCCGACAAGGGTGGCGGGCCGACACCATGCTTCCTACCCTGCCGCGAAGTCGGGGCAGAGGTTCGTCGTCGCGGCGCTGACGAACAGAGTCCCCTGGCCGGGCTGCAGTTGGAAGTTGTTCTCCGCGTTGGTCATCTCATCGAGAACCGAAACGCCGCCGCGGAGCTCGTCGCACACCTGGTAGCCCGCGGCGACGGTGTCGGCCTGATTCGCGCTCGGTATCGATACGTTCAGCGTGGACAGTTCGTCGAGGAACGTGTCGCGGGGTTCGGCGGAGGCTGCGGGGGCGGCGGCCAGCGCGGCCACGGTCAGCGCAACAGCGGCGGGCCCGAGTGCCCGGTAGGTTCGTGACATCTGCCTGTCCCTTCGAGGCTGGCGGACGCGCCTGTCCGCGCGACACCAGCAACGTAAGGCCGCGACGGGCGCACAAGATATCCGGTGATTCCCTATTTATCCGGTCCTCGCGTAGTCCTACTCATCCGCGGTCGCCAACCGGCGGGCATCCTGAACGCATGCCGCTTCCCTCGTCTGTGCCCGACGCCGGCACCGTAGCCGCGAACACCAAGCCCGACCGCGACCGCGCCGTCGACGTCGCACGGCTCGCGGCGCTGGTCGTCGTGATGTTCGGGCACTGCGCCCTGCTGCTCGCCACGATCGACTCGACCGGCGTGCGCATCGGCAACCTGCTCGGCGCGGTGCCCGCCCTGGCGCCCATCACATGGGTCGTGCAGGTGATGCCGTTGTTCTTCCTAGCCGGCGGCGCTGCCGGCGCCTACGGCTGGCACGGAGCCTCATGGGGGACATGGCTGGTCGTGCGGGCGCAACGGCTGTGCCGTCCGGTGTTCTGGTATCTCGGGTTCTGGGTCGTCGCCCTCGCGGTGGCGGCCGCCATCCTCGGCGCTGACTCCGCGGCCGACATCGGCCGCGAATCCGTTGCGCTGCTGTGGTTTCTGGGTGTCTATCTGGTGGCGCTCGCGTTCGTTCCGGTGCTGACACGCATGCGGACGGGGCGCTCGCTGGCAGCGGTGGTGGCGCTGCTGTTGCTGGCGTCGGCCGGCCTCGACGGCGTTCGCCTCGCGACCGGTACGCCGATGTCGGCGGTGCTGAACTTCCTGATCGTCTGGCTGATCCCGGTCGCGATCGGTGTCGGCTATGCGCGCGGGCTGGTGCGCATGCCCTACGCCGTCGCGGCCGCCGCCGCCGCGTTCACCGCCCAGGTCCTGCTCGACGCGTTCGGCCCCTACGAGACCCCGCTCGTCGTCACAGGGACCGAACACTTCTCGAACGTCTCCCCGCCCACCCTGCTGTTGGCCCTGCACTGCACATGGGTGTCCGGTGCGTTCGTGGCCGCCGCCGGCCCGATCCGGCGCTGGGCGCAGCGGCCTCGGGTGTGGCACGTCGTCGCGGTCGGAAACGGGGGAGCGATGACGCTCTACCTGTGGCACATCCCAGCCATCGCGGTCGCCACACTGTTACTGCACGCGGTCGGTCTCGACGCGTATAACGTTGCCGCGCCGGGCTTTTGGGCGCGCCTCGGGCTGCGGGCGGCCGTCTTCGCGGTCGTCATGGCGGTGATGTTCGTCGCGCTGTCACCGCTCGAGCACCGCAGGCTGCCATGGTGGGACAACCCGGTCCACGCGACCGGCGCCAGGTCCACCCTCGCGGGGATCCTGGTCTGCCTCTCCGGGATCGCGCTGGTGCTGCTGGCGAAGAACGGCCTTGCCGGCGTCGACGGTTACACGATGCTCGGCGGCTTCACCCTCGCGGCGGTTGCCGCGCGGATGTGCGCTACAGGCGCTCGACGACAAACCTCGCCGCATCGCTCATCATCCCGTTGACCGGGTACAGCGCATGCGCCATGGTCGGGGGACCGCCGGGGGTGCCGTCGCAGATGGTGTCGCCTGGCGCGCACAACTCGATCGTCTTTCCCGCATAGGCCGGACCGATCACGATCGGCGGCGCTCCGTACTGCTGCATCCAGGCATCCGACGGCTTGCCGAAAAGCGCGACGGCCGCGACGTGGTCGGCGATTTCCACCGGCAGCGGCGAGGGGACCAGCTCGGGCGGCACGCCCGGCGGGATCTCAGCCGAGGTCACGAAACCGGCCACCGCGGCGCCCTGCGAATAGCCGCCCAGCACCACGCGGGTGTCGGGACAGTTGGCCGCGGTCGCCTCCAAATGCGCGCCGGCATCCCTGATGCCCTCGACGACGGTGAACGCGAACGCCATCAGGTCGCCGAAATCGCTGCTCGCGGGATAGTTGACGGGATAGACGTCGACGGACTTGCCCGCCGCTTGCGACCGGACCGCGTCGACGAACGTCTGGCCGACCCCTCCGACGCCGGGCGGCTCGGCGGTGCCGCGGGCGAAGATGATCTCGACGTCCGGGCACGGCTGGGCCGACGCCGATTGAACCGGCACCCCCAGCAACGCCGCGCCAACCGCCGCGATCGCGACACCCGCGATTCTGCTGATCTTCATGCCGCCCCCTCCCGTACCGACAAATTCGGCGTAGCTAGTTCAATCGGCTCCCATTATCCGGCTCGCGGCAAATGCGGCTGCCTCGCTGACCATCCCCGTTTGCACATAGGCACCGTGGGCGCGCATATCCCATCCGTTCTGGAAACAGATCGGATCGTTGGGCACGCACATCTCGATCGTCTTCGCCGTGTAGAGCGGTCCGATCGACGGCAGCGGTCCGGGAGACAGGCTGTCCGCGAACGAACTTCGCGGACCGCCGAAAACGGCTGCCGCAGCGACATTGTCGGCGACGTCGGGCGGCATCGAGGAGGTCGCCAGATCGACGACCGCCGCGCCCTGCGAGTACCCGCCGAGCACCATCTTGGTGTTCGGACAGTTGGCCGCCATTGCCTGCACGTGTGCGGCGAGGTCGGCGCTGCCTGCCGGTGCGCTCCTGGAGAAGTCGTTGCTGGCGGGGTAGTTGACGGCGTACACGCCGACCGAACGTCCACCGACCTGAGACCGCAGCGAGTCGACGAACGCTTGTCCGATGCCGCCGACGCCGGGCGGCTCGGTGGTGCCTCGAGCGAACACGACTTCGGCGTCGGGGCAGGGAGCGGCCGCGACTTCCGGCACGACAATCAACGACGAAACAACGGCGGCGGCGCTGGCCCCCAACGCGGCAACGCGGCGCCGACGCGGGCAGTGGCGATCTTGAGGCTCATGCTCTTATGTCGCCTCACGGCATCAGTTCGTGACAGGTTCGCTCTTGCTACGGTCCGCGACCGTCGCGGCGCCGGTCGCTGATGAACCGACGTACCCTGCCGGGCAAGTGCCGGTCACGTCCGCGGCCGCCGGACACCATCAGCACCCCGATCGCCACAACGGCGAGCAGAACTGTTAGACCGGCTAATGCGGTGAGCACTGTCGATACCGCCATGAGCGTGGGGTACCCGCCGACCGTGCGATCAGAGCAACATTTGTGCGCCAACTCACGGAATGTCGCGCCGCGCGTGACCCGGCCCGTCGCGTCGAAAAGGTCGCGAAGAAACCGACAACCACGAGAACTCAAGTAAGTCGAGGCGGCGCCCCGGTAATCTAACCGTCGACGTCGGGGACCGTAAGCGGAGGGGATGACAGATGAAGCTGATGGCAGCACTGGCCTTGGCCTGCGGGGTGGCCGCCTCACCGATGATGGTCGCAGGCACCGCGTCGGCGCTGCCCGCCACATGCGACGGCGTCGACTGCGTCCCGTATCTGGACCGCAACATCAACCCCGCCGACTACTGCTCGTTCTCGAGCCGTCATCCCTTCGGCCTGGACGCAGCGGGCAACACGTATGCATGCGCCGCCACCAATCAATGGGTGTCGGTTCCGCCACTGGTCGGCGTTCGGACGCTGCGGGCACCGTGCGACGACCAGGTGCCGGGATCGGCGCAGTCGCCTGGCGGGCAACCGCTGATCTGCCAGGGTCAGGCGTGGAGCACCAACTTCACGGTGCTCTACTACAGCTGAGTTACCGCTGTCGGCCGGTCACCAGTGGGCCGGATAATCCCAGATCGCCGGGTCGCTCGGATAGTCGGCGCACACGTCGGTGGTGTGCGCGGCGACGCCCTTGTTGTTGAAGAACAGCTTGGCGTGGTTCGGCCACGCGCCTGTCAGCGGATCGCCCAGGCTGGTGACCAGTTCCTCGGAGTACTGCCTGCGTCCGGCGTAGTCCATCGAGAAGAACCAGTGCATCTTGTCCTGGGTCGCCCGCTGCACGTCGGGGTTGTGGTTGTGGTAGTCGATCATGTACCGCTCGAAGTACACCGGGTCGGTGTCGCGGGCCGCGGCCATGATCTGCTCTGCCGAGCACGGCGTGCGCAAAATCCGGTTCGGAATCGGGTAGTCGTCGGTGGCGTCGGCCGCCGCCACAGCCGGAATGGACACGGCGGCAACGCTTATCGCGGCCGCCACCAGGCTCGCTTTACCCAACATCTTCGACTCCCTCGATCGCTATTGCTCTGCGGGCAACGCCGGTCCGGCCGGTGCAGCTGCCGGCGCCGCCTCCGGCGGCTGTGCGACGTTCTGCAGGAGAGGCAGCTGATCGGGGCAGTAGGTGCGCATCGCCGCCCCGAGGAACTGCCAGGCCTGCGCCGTGGTGCTCTCCCGGTCCAACTGCTTGAGGATCCACTCGCTGGACTTGTAGACGTCGGCATCGGTGTGCATGTGCAGCCGCTTGCAGGCGAGCTTGCCGATCCAGGCGTTGTAGTCCTTCTGCCCGTAGATGCCGTACGTGTGCAGTTCGTTGTAGAAGTCCGTGTCCGGGTCGGCGAGGGCCGGCGCCGCCAGTCCCAGGCCAGGCACCGTCACCGCGCAGACCGCCGCGACGGTCGAAATCAGCCGTTTCCCCCTCATGCGCACCTACCTTATCCGAATTGCTCGTCGGCCCCATGGGGCAATCGTTGCTTCTGGGCTTTTTGTTACCCATGGGACGTCGTTATCTGCTACCGAGTGGGTCCCCTTAACTTAGCCCATATAACTTGTTCTGGCACAACCCGGCCGGCGGGCAATTCGCTCGAAGGGCACCGCGAGCACGCGATTCCGCCGAATTCTGCGCTTCGTGGCCGTAATCTGCGGCTTGGGACGGGGATGGGGCGCAGGAGGGGTGCGATGGCCGTCGTCATTTCGGGGTTGGGGGCCGGACTTCGCCGGCTGATGCTCACAGCGTTCGCCGCGGCGTTGCTGCCGTGCGGCATCGGGCTTGTCGGACCGGTGCCTCACGCCGCAGCGTTCTCGTCGGTGCCGGTCGAACAACTCAGCGTGCCGTCGGCGGCCATGGGCCGCGACATCCGCGTCGAGTTCTCCGACGGCGGCGAGGGCGCACCCGCGCTGTATCTGCTCGACAGCATGGAGGCCGGCGACGACTTCAACGGCTGGGACATCAACACCGCCGCCTTCGACTGGTACAAGAACTCGGGCATCTCGGTGGTGATGCCGGTCGGTGGCAAGTCGAGTTTCTACAGCGACTGGTATGCGCCCGCCGCGGGCAACGGCGGCACCCACACCTATAAATGGGAGACGTTCCTTACCCAGGAACTGCCCGCCTACCTTGCCGCGAACAAGAACGTGCGCTCGACGGGCAACGCGATCGTGGGGTTCTCGATGGGCGGGTCGTCCGCGCTGGTGCTGGCCGCCTACCACCCGCAGCAGTTCATCTACGCCGGCTCCCTGTCCGGCTTCCTCAACCTGTCGAAGGAGCCCACGCAGGTGGGTGTCGCCATGATGTGGAACGGCGGGTTCAGCCCGGAGGCCATGTGGGGTGCGCCCGGCGACCCGGCGTGGGCGCGCAACGATCCCACGGTGCAGGCGCCCCGGCTGGCCGCCAACGGCACCCGGCTCTGGGTGTACTGCGGCAACGGCACGGCAACCGACCCGGCGTTGGCCAGCCCCGACGCACCGATCGCCGGACTCGGTTTCCTCGAGAGCTTCGCGATCGACTCGAACAAGGGATTCGCCGACGCCTACATCAAGGCGGGCGGCAACAACGCCGTCTTCAACTTCCCCGACGGCATCCACAGCTGGGGCTACGCGGGCCAACAACTGCAGCAGATGAAGCCCGACATGCAGCGCGTGCTGGGCGCCACGCCTACCGTCTGATCACGACAAGCGTTCTCGCAGTTCGCGTTTGAGCACCTTGCCGTAGCTGTTCTTCGGCAGCTCGTCGACGAACTCGTAGCGCTTGGGTCGTTTGAAGCGGGCGATGCGGTCCAGCAGGTGCGCGTCCAGTTCCTCGGGCGTGACGTCGCCGGCGATGAACGCCACCACGACCTCGCCCCACTCGTCGTCCCTGGCGCCGACGACGCCGGCCTCCACCACGGCCGGGTGTTCGAGCAGTGCCTCTTCCACCTCGCGGGGATAGATGTTGGAGCCGCCGCTGATCACCACGTCCTTCGACCGGTCGCGCAGCGTCAGGAAGCCACGCTCGTCGAACGAGCCCATGTCACCGGTGTGCAGCCAGCCGTTCTGCAGCGTGGCGGCGGTGGCCTCCGGATTCTTCCAGTACCCGGACATGACAACGTCGCCGCGGCAGACGATTTCACCGATCTCGCCGATCGCGGCCGCGCCGCCGTCGGCGCGCACCACCGCGACGTCGACCCCGGAGCGGGCATAGCCGACCGACCCGAGAACCGCGTCGTCGGCGTCGAGATGATCGGCGCGACGCAGTCCGGTGATCGTCATCGGCGCCTCGCCCTGCCCGTACAACTGAACGAAGATCGGCCCGAACGCCGCCAGAGCCTTCTTCAGGCTGTCCACATACATCGGCCCGCCGCCGTAGACCACGGTGCGCAGGTTGCGGGGGCAGGACCGGCCGGTCTGCACCAGCCGCGCGACCATCGTCGGCGCGAGGAACGCGCTGCAGCCGGGGTGGTGCTCGCACAGGTCGAGGAACTCTTCGGGGTCGAATGCGCACGACGCGGGGATCACCTGCCGCGCCCCGCGCAGCACATACGGCGGGATGTACAACCCAGACCCGTGCGACATCGGGGCGCCGTGCACCAGGCTGCAGTTTTGGTCGGGGGCATCGAAATCGGCGAGGTGCGCGACCGTCATCGCCATCAAATTGCGGTACGACAGCATGGCGCCCTTGGACCGGCCGGTGGTTCCGCTGGTGTAGAACAGCCAGGCCAACTCGGCGGGATCGGTGCAGGGCACCGCTGCGGGCTCGGCCGTGAACCGCGCGTGGTAGCCGTCGCTGTCCAGGACGACAAGCGGCACATCGGTGGCAGGGCCGAGGTCGGCGGCGATCATCGGTGAGGCGAAAACCAGTGCGGCGTCGGCATCTTCGAGGATCTGCTGCATCTCGCGGGGATGCAGCTTGTAGTTGAGCGGCAGGTAGACGCATTCGGCCGCCCACACGCCGAACATCAGCTCGACGATCTCCGGGCGGTTCTCGCTGGCCACCGCCACCCGTGCGCCAGGCCCCAGCGCACGCAACGAACCCGCCAGGCACAGCGCGCGCTCCCGCAGCTCGCCCCAGGTATGGGTCTGGCGTTCACCGTGATACACCGCGCCGCGGTCGCCGAAGCGGGCGGCCGCCTGATCGAGCAGGGCGAACAGATTCACTGCTTGTCCACCCATTCGCTGTTCAACGCGAAGTCCGACAGGTACTTCGTCGAACTCCAGCCGCCGTCGACGACGATGGTCTGGCCGTTGATGAAGGCGGCGCCGTCCGAGCACAAGAACGCGACAGTGCTGGCGATGTCGTCGACCTCGCCGAGGCGGGGATACGGCGTCATCTCGGTGTTGATCTTGCGGAACCGGGAGTCCTCCAGGCGCTGCGCGACCATCGGCGTCAACGTCACGCCCGGCGCCACGGCGTTGCACCGGATTCCCTGCGGGCCGTACTGACAGGCGATGTGCATGGTCAGCGACGTCAGCCCGCCCTTCGCCGCCGAGTAGGCGCCGCCGCGCAACCCTCCGACGACCGCGAACGTCGACGTGATGTTGATGATCGCCGAGCCGGGCTGCATGTGCGGTATCACGTCGCGGGCCAACCGGAACGGGGCGCGCAACATCAGGCCGAGGAAGTAGTCCAGCGACTCGTCGTCGGTTTCGTGCAACGGCTTGGGGCTGCCGACGCCGGCGTTGTTGATAAGAAAATCGATCTTGCCCCAGCGTGTTACGGCCAGATCGACGATGCGTGCCGGGGCGTCGTCGGCGGTCAGATCGACCGCGATCGTGGCGACCCGGTCGGCGTCGCCGATCGCGGCTTCCAGTTCGGCGAGCCGGTTCTCGTCTCGGCCCGCACCGACTACAGCCATGCCCGTCTCCGCGAGCTTGGTCGCGCAACCGAATCCGATGCCGCTGCTCGCGCCCGTAACGATCGCTACCTGCATCACCCATCCGCCTTCGTCAGTGCCGCCAAGATCTGATGTTTCACGACTTTGCCTGCATCGTTCTTCGGCAGGCTGTCGGCGATGACAACCTGTTCGGGTGCCTTGAATTTCGCCACGCCGTGCTCGGCGAGAAAAGCGCGCAGATCGTCGACGCCTGGCCCCGGCGCCGCCTTGGGAACGATGACCGCGCAGGCCCGTTCGCCGGTCCGCTCGTCGGGAAGCCCGACGATGGCGATCTCGACGATGTCCGGATGTCCGGCGAGGATGTCCTCGATCTCCTTCGGCGCGATGTTCTCGCCGCTGCGGATGATGATGTCCTTGGCCCTGCCGGTGACGACGAGATGGTCTTTGTCCACCCACTGCGCCAGATCGCCGGTGCGGAAATAGCCTTCGTCGTCGAAGCAGCCCTGTTCGTCCTCGGGGTGCCGGTAGCCGATCAGCATCTGAGGTCCGCGGGCGCAGATCTCACCGGATCCCGGTGGTGCGGCCTCGTGCGGGATCAGCTTGACGTCGGCGATGCCGGGCCGCCCGTCGGTGTCGGCCGCGCGGTCGGGATCGGTGGGGGAGCCGACGGTGGTGACGGGCACTTCCGTCGACCCGTACACCCTGGTGACCACGGCGCGCTCGAAATACGCTGCCGCCCTGCGGATCAACGACGGCGGAACGGACGCGCCACCGCAGATGAACACCTTGAGGTCGGGCAGTCGGGTATCGGCGCGTTCGGCCGCACCGAGCAGGCCCTCGAGAAACGGCGTCGCGCCCGCCATGTGGGTGCACCGCTCGGCCGACATCAGCGTCACCGCCGCGTCGGGATCCCAGCGTTCCATCAGCACGGCGGTGGTGCCCAGCAGCAGCGGGCACTCGAACGCGTAGATGGAACCGCCGATGTGGGCGATGGGCGAGGGCACCACGAACTTGTCACCGGGCTCGATGAACCAGTGGTCACGTAGCTGGCGGATCAGCGCGTGGATCGAATTATGGCTGTGTAGAACGCCTTTCGGCCGACCTGTGGTGCCCGAGGTGTAGAGGATCATCCGCACGTCGTCGGGATCGAGCGTCGGGAACTCATGATCGGCCGTCTGCGGTTCGAGCAGCACGTCATAGGCGGTGTGCGGACCCGGCTCTCCTCGCACGACGACGACCTCGGGCGGCGAGTCCAGCTGCGCGGCGACGCGCTCGAGCATGGCGCGGTAATCGTGGCCACGGAACCCGCTGGGCACGAAGATCATCCGGCTGTCGACGTCGTCGAGGATGTAGCGCAGTTCGCGGTCGCGCAGCGAGGGCAGTATCGGGTTGACCGCGACGCCTGCGAACGTCGCCGCCAGGTAGACCACCGCGGCCTCGTACCAGTTCGGCAGCATGAACGACAGCACGCCGCCGGACGGGATGCGCGCGAGGATCGCCTGGGCCATCGTCTGCGCCTGCGCACACAGCGTTTCGCAGTCCAGCCGGACCTCGCCGTCGATCAGCGCGACGCGTCGCGGCGTTTCGCGTGCGGCCTCGAGGAGCCAGCCGGCCAGCGTCGGCATGGCGCTAACCCCTGACCCGCCGCATGGTCATCGAGTGGCGAAACCGCGACCCCGGATGGGTGTTGACCGTCACCTGCGCGACCTCGCCGTCCGACGTTCGGTAGGTGCGCTGCACCTCCAGCGCAGGCGATGCCGGGTCGACCCGCAGCGCGTCGGCGAGCGCCGGCTCGACCAGCACCGCCGCGATCTCCTGGTGCACCTCGACGATCCGCACGCCGAACAGGTCCTCGAGCAACGGGAAGATCGGACCGGTATGGCGTTGCAGCAGCCTGCCGACCGCGGCGAACGCGCGGTTGATGTAGTACTCGGTGCGACACACCGGGTGATCGGCGCCCTCGGACCGCCGAAAACCGCGCACGGCCAACCACTCCTCACCCTCGCCCAGCCCGGTTTTGGCGGCGGTCTCGGCATCGAGGGTGACCATGTTCATCGACTCGATCGCCAGCCGCGCCTCGGTCGCGAACGCCACCAGATCATTGATCGACATGACGTCGTAGGCATCCGACGTCGATCGCGGCACGACGAGGGTGCCCGTGCGCGGTCGCGACGACACCAGGTTGTCCTCGCGCAGCCGGCGCAGCGCTTCGCGCACGGTGTAGCGGCTCACCGAAAAGCGTTCGCACAGCTCGTGTTCGGTGGGCAGCTGCGAGCCCACCGGGTAGACGCCGTCGATGATGTCTTTGCGCAGCGCCCGCGCCACTTGGATGTAGCGGTGCTCGGCTGAGGACGTCTCGGTCATCGGGGCCACCCCATCAAACGCTGCGCCGCAACGCCAGAACGCTGCCGTCGCCGTCGGCCGACAGGTACAGACACCCGTCGGGGCCGGCCGCGATTCCGGCGAAGGGGCCCTGCGGACCGGAGAACGGCGGCATGCCCTTGAGCGGCTTGGGCTCGACGCCGGGCGGCGGTCCGACGGGCAATCCCGCTGCGATCGTGGTGCGTGCCTTGCTGCTCAGGTCGACCGACACCACCTCCTTGGCACCGGCGTCGACGATGTAGAGGTGCCCGTCGCGGACCAGGATTCCCTGCGGTGCCTGCAGGCCGTCGACCACCACATCGGTGCCTGAGGCGCTCAACCGCACGACGCGGCCTGCGCCGGACTCCGCGACGAGCACCTGGCAGTCGTCGTCGAAGGCGACGCCGACCGGGGCGTGCAGCCCGGTGGCAACGGTCTCCACCGTGCCTGACCGCAGCGCATGCACGCGGCCGGTGCCCAGTTCGGCGAACACGATCACCCCGTCCGGGCCGATCGCCACGCCGTAGAGCTGATCGAAATCTGCTGCCAGATAGTCGGTTTCGTTCGCTGCGGGTCGGTAGCGGGCCACCTGTCCACCCGACGTCGTCACGACGAATTCGTCTGCACCCGCCACGGCGAGCCCGCGGAGGAACCCTGGGAAGCCGGGTGAGAACAGCATGCCGACGGTGCGCAGGGAGCCGTCCGGTTGCACCGTGTAGAAATAGGTGCCGTCGGCGACATACAGCTGACCGTCCGCGCCGACGGCCAGGTCGAGCGGCCAGTTCAGGCCTTTAGGCAGCACCGTCTTCGCGGTTCCGGCGCCGGCGATCTCGGTGATCTCGCCGGTGAAGTTGGAGACGAAGATGCGGCCGTTGGCGATTGCGAGGTTGTCCAGGCCGGGGTTGAGCTGGGCGAGCACCGTCTTCTCGCCGCTGCGCGGATCGATGCGCAACACCTGTCCGGTTGCCACCTGAGTCGAGACGATGAAGCCGTCGGCGTCGAACTTCACCGCGTCGGGCACCCCTAGCTCGGCGGCAACTCGTTGCGGTTCAACGGGTTCCGTCGCGTTTGGGTCGATCCGCCATATCTCGTTGGCGGTCATCAGCGGGTAGTAGAGCATTCCGTCGGGCCCCACCTCCATGGCATTGGGGGAGGGCAGGTCGGACGCCAAGATCCGCTGTGCGCCGGTGTCGCGGTCAAGTTCCATCAGCCGGCCCCCGTCGCGGCACTCGTTGATGAAGAGCCGTCCGCCGTGCACGGTGATGCCGTTCGCGCACGGCAGGTCGTCGCGCAGCACGCGGGCACGGCCGTCGGCGCCGAGCGCGCTGACCCGGCCGTCCATCACCTCCGTCGCGTAGATGGTGCCGTCGGGGGCGAATGCGACGTCGTCGGGAGCCACGATGTCGCCACCCTTGGGGCTGATCGTCTCGAGTGCGCCCGAGCCGAGGTCGAGCGCGCTGATCTGGCTGCCCGTCACCTGGGCGATGTAGATCCTGCCGTCGGGGCCGGCGCGCAGCCCGTTCGCGCCGAACAACCGGCTGGGTGCGGTGAGCCGTTCCAGCCGCCAGCCCTCGGCGGTGTCGGGGTCGGTTGCGGGGTGGCGGGCGTCGGTGCGCGACGTGCTCATGGCCTCGGAACTTATCAAGTCCGAATAGTCCAGACAATAGCTGTGATATGGCCCTTAGCGACCCTTGACGATCGCATAATTCCTGCGGAATAGTGTTCTGCAATATGCAGAGCACCATTCGTTGTCCGGACAAATACTAGATGCGTGATCTCCTGAAACTCGACGGCCGCGTCGTGGTGGTCTCCGGCGCAGGAGGTGGCGGCATCGGCACGACGGTGACCCGGATGGTCGCCGAGGCGGGCGCGACCGTCGTCGCCGTGAGCCGCCGCAAGGAGAACCTCGACGAACACGTGGCGCCGCTCGGCGCACGCGGCCTGTCGGTGATTCCGGTGGCCGCCGACGCATCCACCGAAGAGGGCATCGCCACCGTGATGGATCGGGTGCGCGACACCGACGGCGAGCTCTACGGTCTGGTCAACGTGGCGGGCGGCGCCGAACCAGCCACCTGGATGCCGTCGACGCGGGTGACCCGCAACGACTGGCGCGCACTGTTCACCGCGAACCTGGAAACCGCGTTCTTCATGAGCCAGGCCGTGGCGGGCGAGATCAGACGTCACGGCAATCCCGGTTCGATCGTGTCGATCTCGTCGATCAGCGGCATGAACACCGCCCCGTTCCATATCGCGTACGGCACCGCCAAGGCCGCGGTCGTGGCGATGACCCGGACGATGGCGGTCGAGTTGGCGCACGACAACATTCGGGTCAACGCGGTCGCCCCCGGCGTCACCGCCACTGCGGCGTCGCTCACCTACACCGCGGCGGACCCCGAACGCGACCGCAAGGCCATCGCGATGGGACGACGCGGGACCCCGGAGGAGCAGGCGGGCGCCATCCTGTTTCTGCTGTCCGATCTGTCGAGCTACATCACCGGCCAGACACTGTTGGTCGACGGCGGCCTGAACCTCAAGTGGACGCATCTCGGCGCAGACAACACCTCGCTGTTCCTCGCCGACGAATCCTTCCGCGCGGCAATCAAGGAGATGTGATGACCGATACCGACACTCCGATAAATTCCACTGCGGCAGAAGAGCTCTCCGAACCGATGACGATCGGCGTCGAGGCTTACATCTCGGAGGACTACGCGCGCGCCGAACGGGACAAGCTGTGGCGCAAGGTGTGGCAGCAGGTCGGCCGCGTCGAAGAGCTGCCCGACGTCGGCAGCTACCTGACCTACGACATCCTCGACGACTCGATCATCGTGGTCCGCACCGGAACCGGCTTCGGCGGCGACAATTTCGCCGCGCATCACAACGTGTGCATGCACCGCGGCAGGCGACTCGTCGACACCCCGGACGGCGCCAAGAACGCGTGCGGTCGGGCCCGCAAGTCCTTCGTCTGCGGATTCCACGGCTGGACCTACGCCCTCGACGGCACGTGCACCCACATCCGCGAGCAGGACGACTGGAAGGGCGCGCTGACGCCGCAGAACACCCACCTCGCGCCGGTGCAGGTCGACACGTGGGGCGGCTGGCTGTTCATCAACATGGACACCGACTGTGAACCGTTGGCGGACTATCTGTTTCCGGCCAACAAGATCCTCGAGCCGTTCGGGCTGGAGAACATGCGCTACAAGTGGCGCAAATGGCTGTACTTCGACTGCAACTGGAAAGTTGCGATGGAGGCCTTCAACGAGACCTACCACGTCTTCACCACCCACCCCGAGTTCAACCGATTCGGTGAGTTCAAGGGCTGGGCCAAGGCGCAGGGCAAGCACAGCAACATCGGCTACGACGCGCCGGATGACTTGGAGGAGACCAAGTCCAAGATCCGGCTCGGCACCGGCGACCCGCGCATCTCCACCGCAGAGATGCAGGTGTACACGATGGAGGAGACCAACGCGACCACCACCGAGACGTTGGTCAACGCCGCGAAGCGGTTGGTCGACGAACTGCCGGAGGGGACACCGGCCGACAAGGTGCTCGAACACTGGCTGGCCTCCGCGCGCCGCGACGACGAGGCACGCGGCGTGATCTGGCCGACGATCCCGCCCGACATCCTCGGCCAGAGCGGAACGGCGTGGCAGATCTTCCCGAACTTCCAGATCGGCCAGGGACTGACCAGCGCTCTGTGCTACAGCGCCCGACCGCACCCCAGCTACGACCCGAACAAGTGCATCTTCGAGGTGTCGGTCTTCGAGCTGTTCCCGAAAGGTCAAGAGCCGCAGACCGAATGGCAGTACACACCGGTCGGAGACCCGCGGTGGCTTTCGGTGCTGCCGCAGGACTTCTCCAATATGGCCGCCGTCCAGCAGGGAATGAAGTCGCTCGGCTTCCCGGGAACCATGCCCAACCCCTACCGCGAGCGCAGCACCGTCAACCTGCACCACCAGCTGTCGAAGTACATGGGCACCGGAGAACCAAAGGAGATTCGATGACGCTCTTCGACACCTGTGGACCCACCGAAACCCCGACCGACATCGACATCGAGGCCCTGCGCGAGAAGTACCGCCAGGAACGCGAGAAGCGGCTCCGGCCAGAAGGCGCTACGCAATACCTAGAATTGACCGGGGAATTCGCCGAGTTCGCCGAAGTCGACCCCTACACGCCGGTGACCCCGCGCACGCCCATCAAAGAGGACATCGACGTCGCCGTCCTCGGCGGGGGTATCTCCGGGCTGCTGGCCGGTGCCTACCTGAAGAAGGCGGGCGTCGACGATGTGCACATCATCGAGATGGGCGGCGACTTCGGCGGCGTGTGGTACTGGAACCGGTTCCCTGGAATCCAGTGCGACAACGACGCCTACTGCTACATCCCCATGCTCGAAGAACTCGACTTCATGCCGAGCAAGAAGTACGCCGACGGCGCCGAGATCTTCGAACACTGCCGCAACATCGGAAAGCACTTCGGGCTCTACGACGGCGCGATCTTCTCCACGCAGGTGCGCACGGTCCGCTGGGACGACACGATCAACCGCTGGCATCTGGAGACCAACCGCGGCGACGACATCCGCGCGCGCTTCGTCGTCATGACGCAAGGCTCCTACAACCGGCCGAAGCTCCCCGGTATCCCCGGCATCAAGGAATTCAAGGGCCACGTCTTCCACTCCGCGCGCTGGGATTACGAGTACACCGGCGGCGACTCCAACGGCAACCTGCACAAGCTGGCCGACAAACGAGTCGCGCTGGTCGGCACCGGCGCCACCGGCGTGCAACTCGTTCCGCACCTGGGTCGAGACTCCAAGCATCTCTATGTGTTTCAACGGACCCCGTCGTCGGTCGACATGCGCGGCAATGCGCCGACCGACCCGCAGTGGGTGGCGTCGCTGAAGCCGGGCTGGCAGGAGGAACGCAAGCGCAACTTCCACCGCTGGTCCCCGTTCGAAGGTGTGGTGTTCGACGCCGCCGACCAGGTGTGTGACTTCTGGACCGAGTTGGGCCGCAACACGACCGCGCGGATCGCGGCCAGCCCCGACCCGGCGTCGCTGACCCTCGAAGAGGTGATGGCGATCCGCGAGGAAGAGGATTTCAAGGTCATGGAGCGGCTGCGTCGCCGCGTGGAAGCCCTCGTCGAGGACCCGGAAACCGCCGAGGCGCTCAAGCCTTACTACCGGTTCATGTGCAAGCGGCCGTGCAGCAGCGACGAATACCTGCCGACCTTCAACCGGCCCAACGTCACACTCGTCGACGTGTCCGAATGCAAGGGCGTGCAGCGGCTCACCGAGAACGGCATCGTCGCCAACGACGTCGAATACGAGGTCGACTGCGTGATCTTCGCCAGCGGCTTCGAGATCTCCACCGAGATCAGCCGACGCTACGCCATCGACACCATCGAAGGCCGCGACGGTTTGTCGCTGTTCGACCACTGGCGCAACGGCTACAAAACCCTGCACGGCATGACGACCCGCGGGTTCCCGAACCAGTTCCACACGGGATTCATTCAGGGCGGCGTGTCTGCCAACACCACGGCGATGTTCGAGCAGCAGGCCGAGCACATCGCCTACATCGTCGCCGAGGCCATCAAGCGCAACGCCACCGTCGTCGAGCCCAGCCAGCAGGCCCAGGACGCCTGGGTGAACACCATCCGCGAGCAGGCGATCGACACCTCGGCGTTCGACCTGTCGTGCACGCCGGGCTACTACAACAACGAGGGCAACGGCTTCGGCGAAGGCGTCCGCTCGTTCCTCGGCGACTACTTCATGGGTGGCTTCTACGTGTTCGACGATCTGCTCAAAGAGTGGCGCAGCAAGGGCGATCTCGACGGTCTGATGCTGGAAACTGAATGACCGGACTGCGTTTCGATGACCGCGTCGCCGTCGTCACCGGCGGCGGTCGCGGGCTGGGGCGCGCCTACGCCCTGCTGCTGGCCGGTCGCGGGGCCAAGGTCGTCGTCAACGACCCCGGCTCCAGCCTGGCCGGGGACGGGGCCGACGCCCGCCCGGCCGACCAGGTGGTCGCCGAGATCACCGCTGCGGGCGGGGAGGCGGTGGCGTGCACGGAGTCGGTTGCCACACCCGAGGGCGGAGCGGCCATCGTCGCTGCGGCGCTTGACCGCTACGGGCGCATCGACGTTCTGGTGCACAACGCCGGAATCGTGCGCCGCGCCCCGCTGCGGGAGATGAGCGTCGACGACTTCGACGCCGTCCTCGACGTCCACCTGCGCGGCGCGTTTCACGTTGTGCGGCAGGCCTTCCCGACCATGTGCGACGCCGGCTACGGCCGCATCGTGCTGACCTCGTCGATCGGCGGCTTATACGGCAACCACGGCGTGGCCAACTACGCCGCCGCCAAGGCGGGCATCATCGGCCTGTCCAACGTCGCCGCGCTGGAGGGCGCCGCCAACGGCGTGACGTGCAACGTGATCGTGCCCGGTGCGGTGACGCGGATGGCGGATGGACTCGACACCTCGGCGTACCCGCCGATGGACCCGGAGCTGGTGGCACCCGCGGTGACGTGGCTGGCCCACGAATCCTGTTCGCTCACCGGCGAAATCCTGATCGCCATCGCCGGCCGGATCGCCAGGGCGGTGATCGCCGAATCGCCGGGCGTGCACAGGCCGTCCTGGACGGTGGAAGACGTCGGCGAACACCTCGACGCCATCCGCGACACCGCCGATCCGCTGATCTTTCCCGTCGTGCCGGACGCGCACGCCCAGCACATCGGCTACAGCTTCGCAATGGCCGAACAGACCGCGAAGGGAGTGCGGCATGCCTAGGTCGGGCCCGTTGACCGGGGTCCGGGTCGTCGACCTCACCGCGATGGTGATGGGCCCGTACTGCACCCAGATCATGGCCGACATGGGTGCCGACGTGATCAAGGTGGAGCCACCCGCGGGTGACAACACCCGCTACATCTCCGTCGGGCCCGCGCCCGGCATGAGCGGCGTCTACATCAACGTCAACCGAGGCAAGCGGGCGATCGTGCTGGACCTGCGCACGGATGCGGGAAAGACCGTGCTGCGCAGGCTGATCGAGACCGCCGACGTGTTCATCCACTCGATGCGGGCGAAGGCGGTCACCAAGCTGGGTTTCGGCTACGACGACGTTGCGGCGATCAACCCGTCCATCGTCTACACGAACTGTTACGGCTACGGCAGGCGCGGCCCCGGTCGGGACCGGCCCGCCTACGACGACACCATCCAGGCCGAATGCGGACTGCCCGCCGTGCAGGAACAGCTCACCGGAGAAGCGAACTACGTCGGCACGATCATGGCCGACAAGGTCGCGGGCCTGACCGCTCTTTATGCCACGATGATGGCGTTGTTCCACCGGGAGCGCACCGGTGAGGGCCAAGAGGTCGAGGTCAGCATGTTCGAGACGATGGCGTCGTTCATGCTCGTCGAACACGCCAACGGCGCGATGTTCGACCCGCCGCTGGGGCCCGCGGTGTATCCGCGTACCGTTGCGCCGAACCGAAAGCCGTACCGCACCAAGGACGGCCACATCGCCGCGCTCATCTACAACGACAAGCATTGGAACGCGTTCATCGCCGCTGTGCAACCCGCGTGGGCGGATGAGCGCTTCGCCACTTTAGAGCTGCGGGCCAGACAGATCGACACCGTGTACAGCCTGGTGGCCCAGACCATGAGCGAACGCACCACCGACGAGTGGATCACACTGTTCGCCGAGTTGGAGATCCCCGCGGCGCCGCTGAACACGCCCGACGCGTTGTTCGACCATCCCCACCTCAACGCGGTCGGCTTGTTCGAGACCGTGGACACACCGCACGGGCCGGTGCGGATGCCGGGTGTGCCGACATGGTTCTCACGCACGCCGGGCCGGATCGCGGGACCGACGCGTGAACTCGGCGCCGACACCGATGAAGTGCTACGCGAACTGGGACTCGACAGGGACGCCTGTGGACTTTGACATGGGACCGAAGGCCACCGAGCTGCGCAGCCAGCTGCGTGACCTGGTGAAAACGCATGTACCAGAAGGCTTTTTGGGGGCGTTCACCGACGATCCGGCCGACCTCGAAACCGCCCAGCGGTTCTGCCGCGCGCTGGCCGAGCGCAACCTGCTGTGCCTGGCCTGGCCCGAGGAGTTCGGCGGCGGCGGAGCATCGATCTGGGAACAGACCGTCGTGCGCGAGGAGATGTGGGCGCATCACGAGCCCCGCGGGGCCCAGTACATGGGTGTCAACTGGGTGGGGCCCATCATCATGCGGCACGGCACGGAAACCCAGCAGCGCAAGCACCTTCCACCGATCGCGCGGGGCGAGGTCATCTGGTGTCAGGGGTTCTCCGAGCCGGAGGCCGGCTCGGATCTCGCGTCGCTGCGCACCACCGCGCGGCCCGACGGGGACGGCTGGCTGGTCAGCGGCCAGAAGATCTGGACGTCGTACGCCACCATGGCGCAGTGGTGCTTTCTCCTCGCCCGCACGCACAAGGTTGGGGCAGGCGCAACGCGAAAACAAGAAGGCCTGACGATCTTCCTGGTGCCGATGGACGATCCGGCGATCCAGGTCCGCCCGCTGCGCACCATGCTGGGTCCGCATCACCTCAACGAGGTGTTCTTCGACGATCTGCGGGTCACCCGCGACGACGTGCTCGGCGAGGTCGACAAGGGCTGGTCGATCGTGCAGGACGTGATGTCGTTCGAACGGGTCGGCATCGCCCGGTATGCCCGCTGCGAACGGCTGCTGGCCGCCGCGGCGTCGGTGCTCGGCGACCGGTGGGAGGATCTACCCGCCGAACTGCGGGTCCGGTGGATGCGGATGCTCACGCATTGTCGCCGTGCCCGCCTGCTGGCGTATCGCGTTGTGTCGCTGCAGGACAGCGGTCGGATCCAGCCCGGCGACGCGGCCGCGTACCGGATCGCGGTGACGAAGTTGGATCAGGACAGCGCCGAGGTGCTGGTCGACATCGCCGCCGAGGTGTCGCCGGACGACCCCGGCGGTCGGTGGTTCATCGACGAGGTCGAGGACCACTGGCGGTATTCGCAGGCGTCGACGGTGTCGTCGGGCAGCATCGAAATACAGCGGATCTTGCTGTCACGAGCCATGTTGGCGCGCACATGAGGCGCGGGAAGGGATCTGCGGCGAAATGATTCTCGACCTCGGCGACGGCGCCAAAGAATATGGTCGTCAGGCGCTTCGGGCCTTCGAGGCGGCCGGCGGAGACCAGTTGGTGCAGCAAGCCGAAGCCAAACCCGAGACCAGAGACGCGCTCGTCGGTTCGGTGCTGAGCGAGTTGGGAGCGTGGGACCTCGACGCCCGCACCGACAGCGACGGGTTGGAGGCCGCCGCGGCGCTGTGCCGCAGCGCGGGCTACTGGGCACTGCCGTATCCGGTCGCCGAACGGCTGGCCCGACCGCTTGACCTTGACGCCGAAGGCCTGGTCGTGGTGGCGGCGAGCAGGCCCGCCGCTGCGCTCGGTGGTGTCGACTTGCGTTGGACAGCAGTTACTTTGGACGGTGTCCGCAGCCAGATCGTCGGGCGCGGCGACACCGGTCCCGCGTTCGTCACCTCGCTCGAGCTCACCGAAATCGACCGCGCCGGCGCCGGTGACGTCGCGCTGGGGCTGGTGCTGCCGTGCTGGACGCTGCTCGGCATGCTCGACCGCGCCATCGAGCTCACCGTCGCCCATGTGAGCCTGCGCAAGCAGTTCGGGCAGACGCTGTCGTCGTTCCAGGGCGTGCAGTTCCAGCTCACCGACGCCGAGGTCGAACGCTCCGGGCTGGACATCCTGGCCAAGTACGCACTGTGGAGCGTGGCGACCGGCAAGCCTGAAGCCCTCGACGATGCGCTGGCGCTGCGGGTGTCGGCGATCGAGGCCGCCGAAGTGGTGTTCCGGGTGTGCCACCAGCTGCACGGCGCCGTCGGCTTCTGCGACGAGACCACGCTGTCGTGGCTGTCGCGCTACAGCCTTCCGCTGCGGCGGCTGCCGCTGGGCTTGTCGGCGACCCGCGACGAACTGACCCGGCGGGCGGGCAGGGCCGGTCTTACGGGGTTGTACGCATGACCGGCGAACGGTCCGACCTCGACGGGTTCCGCGATCACGTCCGGTCGTGGTGTGCCGAACACATCCCGGTCGACTGGCGGGCCGCCCAAACCGGAGTCAGCGACCAGGAATTCGTGCGCTTCCAGAAGCAGTGGTTCGCCGAACTGCGCGAGGCCGGCTTCGCCGTGCCGCATTGGCCGCGGGAATGGGGCGGCGGGCTCTCGGTGGCCGAACAGATCGTGCTGTACCAGGAACTCGCCGCCCACGACGCACCCCGGTTGGTGCTGGCGTTCGTCGGCATCCACCATGCCGCGTCGACGCTGCTGGCCGCAGGAACCGACGAGCAGCGGCGGCGGCACCTGCCGGCCATTCTCGACGGGGAGATCTGGGTGCAGGGGTTCTCCGAGCCCGAGGCCGGATCGGATCTGGCCAGTCTGCGGACCACGGCGCGGCGGGTGGGCGACCGCTACGTCGCCAACGGCCAGAAGCTGTGGGCCAGCGGCGCAGAACACGCCGACTGGTGCCTGCTGCTCGCCCGGACCGACCCCGAAGCCCCGAAACGCAAAGGCATTTCGTATTTCCTGTTGGACATGACCAGCCCCGGCGTCGAAGTGCGACCGATTCGCAACGCGGTCGGCGACTCGCACTTCTGCGAGATCTTCCTCAGCGACGTCACGATCCCGGCCGCCAACCTCGTCGGCGCGGAGAACGCCGGCTGGCAGGTCGCCCAGGCGACGCTCGGCGCCGAGCGCGGCATGACCATGCTCGAACTGGCCGAGCGACTCGGCAATGCGGGGTTCCGCTGGCTGGTGGAGGCCTGTCCGACCGACGATCCGGTGGTGGCCGACCGGCTGGCGCAGTTCGAGATCGAGATCACCGGGCTGCGCAGCCTGTGCCGGCAGCTTGTGGAGAACACCGAGGCCGGTCGTGCGGGCCCGGCCGACGCCTCGGTCGTCAAGCTGTATTACAGCGAACTGTTACAGCGCATGACCGACTTCGGCGCGCAGGTCGCCGGTCTGCCTGCGCACACCCAACTGGTCAAGTCCGCGTCGAGCGGTTGGGAATCCGGTTCGTGGATGCTGGATTTCATCGGCTCGTGGGAGTGGACCATCCCGGGCGGGACCAGTGAGATCCAGCGCACGATCATCGCCGAACGCGGACTGGGGTTGCCGCGGGAACCGAGCGTGGCCTGATGGATTTCGCGGAATATCACGCAGAACTCCGGTCGGTGGCCGCCGACCTGTTGGCCAAGGACCGCGCCGTCGAGTGGCGCTCGCTCGTCGACGCCGGCTGGGTGGGCCTCGAAGTCGCCGAGGAGTTCGGCGGAGCGGGTGCGACGTTCCGTGAGGTCGGCATTGTCTGCGAGGAGATGGGGCGCGCCGCCAGCGCGACCAGCTATCTCGGCGGCGCGGTGCTCGCGGTCGGTGTCTTGAATACATTGCAGCCCAACGGAACCCGTGACCAGTTGTTGGCCGACGTGGCGTCGGGCGCGGCCCGATTGGGCGTCGCGGTGGACTCGCGGGAGTTCGTGCCCGACGCCGACGGTGCCGACGCAGTGCTGATCGTCGGCGACGACGGAGTCACCTACGCCCACGTCGCCGTGACACCGCAACCCGTCCTGGACGAGACCCGCAGGCTCGCGACGGTGTCACCGCTCGACCAAGGCGCGCAGGTGCTCCGGTTCGCAGACGACTCTGGCCGCGCGGTTCGGCGGCTGCGTGAGCGTGCCGCCGTCGCGGTCGCGTGTGACAGCCTCGGTCTGTCGGAGGCGATGCTGTCGGCGACCGTCGCCTACGCGAAGGTGCGCCATCAGTTCGGCCGCCCGATCGGGTCGTTCCAGGCGGTCCAGCACGCCTGCGCCGACATGCTGACCACGATTTCCGTGTCGCGCCAACTCGTCGATGCGGCCGTCGAAGCTGTCGCCGAGGACCGACCGGACGCCGGTGTCGCGGCCGCCATGGCGAAGTCGTATGCCTGCAGCAGCGCGGTCGACATCGCCGGTAAGGCAATGCAATTGCACGGCGGCATCGGATACACGTGGGAAAGCGGCATCCACGTCTATCTCAAACGCGCCGCGCTCAATCGTTCGTTGTTCGGTTCACCGGCAGCTCACCGCCAAGAGCTGGCCAAGCGCTACCTATAAAGAGGAGTTCCCATGGGTGTCCCCGTCTACAAGCGCATTCTCGACCTCTTCGAGGCCGAGGGTGTCAACACGCTGTTCGGCATCCCCGACCCCAACTTCGTGCACATGTTCGCCGAGGCCGACGCGCGGGGCTGGTCGGTGGTGGCGCCGCACCACGAGTTGAGCGCGGGGTTTATGGCGGAGGCGGTGTCGCGCATGACGGGCGGACCGGGGCTGTGCATCGGCACGCTCGGGCCCGGCATGGCCAACATCGCCGGGGCGATCCAGTGCGCCAAGGTGGAGAACTCGCCGGTGATCTTCCTCGGCGGCCAACGTGCGCGGATCACCGAGCGCCGGGTGCGCCGCGGCCGCATCCAGTTCGTGCGCCAGGAGCCGCTTTTCGCGCCCTCGGTGAAGTACAGCGCCTCGATCGAATACCCCGATCAGACCGACGAGATCATCCACGAGGCGATCCGCCGGGCGATGTCGGGCACGCCGGGCCCCAGCTATGTGGAGTATCCGGCGCATGTGCTGCTCGAAGAGCTTGACGTGCCGGACCCGTTGCCACCGCATCGCTACCGGCTGGTGAACCAGGGCGCCGGTGCGCCGGAGGTGGCCGAGGCGGTCAGGCTGATCCGCGAGGCCGAGAGCCCGATCCTGTTGGTGGGCCACGGTGTTCACACCTCGCGCACGCAGCAGCCGGTGAAGGAACTCGCCGACCTGATGGCCTGCCCGGTGATCCAAACGTCCGGCGGCACGTCGTTCATCCCGGGGCTTCAGGACCGCACGTTTGCCTACGGGTTCTCGCCGTCGGCGGTCGAGGCGGTGGTCAACTCCGACCTGTGCGTGGCGTTGGGCACGGAACTGGGGGAGCCGGTGCACTACGGTAGGACGCGACACTGGGCGCAGCGCAATGACATCCGCAAATGGGTTCTGGTGGAACAGGATCCGACGGCGATCGGGGTGAACCGGCCGATCGACGTGCCGCTGGTCGGCGATCTGCGCGGAGTGGTGCCCCAGCTAGTCGAGGCGCTGCGCGACACGCCCCGCCAGCCGTCGGCCAACCTCGACGTGCTGATCAAGAAGGACGCCGAGGAGCTGGCCCAGCTTGCCGAGAACGCGCCCAGCGGCAGAACGCCGATCCACCCGGCGCGCTTCATCGTCGAGGCCACCAAGGCGTTCCCGGAAGACGGCATCATGGTGCGCGACGGCGGCGCGACGGTCATCTTCGGCTGGACCTACTCGCAGGCCAAGCCGCGCGACGTGATCTGGAACCAGAACTTCGGCCACCTCGGCACCGGGCTGCCCTACGCGGTGGGCGCATCGGTCGCCGACAGGGGCAAGCGGCCGGTGATGCTGCTGACCAGCGATTCGGCGTTCCTGTTCCACATCGCCGAACTCGAGACCGCCGCGCGGGAGAACCTGCCGCTGGTGTGCGTGGTCGGCGTCGACCACCAGTGGGGACTCGAGGTGGGCGTCTACAAGCGCACCTTCGAACAGCCCTCGCCGCAGCCGGGTGTGCACTGGAGCAAGGACGTCCGCTTCGACAAGATCGCCGAAGGGTTTGGCTGCCACGGCGAATACGTGGAGAAGGAGGACGATCTCGGGCCTGCCATCGAGCGCAGTTTCGCCAGCGGCAAGGCCGCGGTGGTGCACGTCTGCATCGACCCGAAGGCGAACTCCGAGGAGATGCCCAAGTACGACGAATTCCGGACCTGGTATGCAGAAGGCACCCAGTAGGGCGCCTGTGTGAGAGAGGGTGGAGCCATGCGCGAATATCTGAAGTTCTACATCGACGGCCAGTGGGTCGACCCGATCGAGCCCAAGACGCTTGATGTCGACAACCCGACGACCGAGACCGCTTCGGGCAAGATCTCGGTGGGCACGGCCACCGACGTCGACAAGGCCGTGCAGGCGGCGCGTAAGGCGTTCGCCAGCTACTCGCAGACCAGCAGAGAGCAACGGCTTGATCTGTTGCAGGCGATCCAGGCGGAGTACCTCAAGCGCAAGGGCGATCTGGCCGACGCGGTGCACGAGGAGATGGGCGCGCCGCCGTCGCTGGCCGCAGGCCCACAGGTGAACATGGGGCTCGGGCACCTCACCACGGCCATCGATGTGTTGAAGAACTTCCCGTTCGAGGAGCAGCACGGCTCGACGCTGGTGATCAAGGAGCCGATCGGGGTGTGCGGGTTGATCACGCCGTGGAACTGGCCGATCAACCAGATCGCCTGCAAGGTGTTCCCAGCGCTGGCCACCGGCTGCACGATGGTGCTCAAGCCGTCGGAGGTGGCGCCGTACTCGGGGTACATCTTCACTGAGATCCTCGACGCCGCAGGCGTTCCCGCCGGGGTCTACAACATGGTCAACGGCGACGGTCCCGGTGTGGGCGCGGCCATCTCCAGCCACCCCGACATCGACATGGTGTCGTTCACCGGGTCGACACGGGCCGGGGTGGATGTCGCCAAGAACGCCGCCCCGACCGTCAAGCGGGTCACCCAGGAGCTCGGCGGCAAGAGCCCCAACATCGTTCTCGACGACGACGCATTCGCCCAGAGTGTCACCAGCGGTGTCAGTGTCATGATGCTCAACACGGGGCAGAGCTGCAACTCGCCGTCACGGATGCTGGTGCCCAATTCCCGTATGGAGGAAGCGGTTTCGATCGCCCGCGAGGTAGCGTCGCAGGTCGTCGTCGGCGACCCGAACAACAAGGCCGCGATCGGCCCGCTGGCCAGCAAGGTGCAGTTTGACAAGGTGCAAGGCCTGATACAGAAGGGCATCGACGAGGGCGCGAGGCTGGTCGTCGGCGGGTTGGGCCGGCCCGACGGGCTCGATACCGGCTACTACGTCAAGCCGACGGTGTTCGCCGACGTCACGAACGACATGACGATCGCGCGTCAGGAGATCTTCGGGCCGGTGCTGTGCATCATCGGCTACGACGATCTCGATCAGGCCGTCGAGATCGCCAACGACACCGACTACGGGCTGTCCGGCTACGTCTCGGCGGGTGATATAGACAAGGCCCGCGAGGTCGCGCGCCGAATCCGCGCAGGCAACGTGGTGATCAACCACGCGTTCGACATCAACGCGCCGTTCGGCGGCTACAAGCAGAGCGGCAACGGCAGGGAGTGGAGCGAGTTCGGCTTCAACGAGTACCTGGAGATCAAAGGCGCGCTGGGCTACGCCCCCGAAAGCGCCTGACCCTGGGGGCGGTCACCGCGTTGTCGTCTGGGCGGCGCGGAGTACCGCGTTGATGATGCCCTGATAGCCGGTGCACCGGCAGAAGTTGCCGGACAGGCCTTCGCGGATCTCCTCATCGGTGGGCTGCGGGTTGTCGCGCAACAGTGCGGTGATCGAGGTGACGAAACCCGGTGTGCAGAAACCGCATTGCAGCCCGTGGCACTCCCGCAGCGCCGACTGCACCGGCGACAGTTCGCCGTCCTCGCCTGCGATGCCTTCGACGGTGGTGACCTCCTGGCCGTCGACCTGCACGGCGAAGAGCAGGCACGCCCGCACGGCCTGCCCGTCGAGCAACACCGTGCATGCACCGCATGCGCCGTGCTCGCAGCCGAGGTGGGTTCCGGTCAGGCCGCACTTCTCGCGCAGGTAGTCGGCGAGGGTGAGACGAGGTTCCACCACGTGCCGGTGCGTGCGGCCGTTCACGATCACTTCGACCGGCAGCTCATGCATGGATCGCCTCCGTCTCCGATGTCTGTACCGCCGCGACGGCGGCGGTCCACGCCCGCGCGACCATCGTGGCCCCGACGCGTGACCGGTACTCCGCCGATCCCTGGAGGTCGGCGGGGATGTCGGTGAGCCCGCCCATGGCCAGCTTGCCGATTTCGGCGGCGGTGACGGCGTCGACGTTCTGGCCGACGACCGCGTTCTCGGCGACCACGCCGCGCAGCGGAGTCGACCCGAGCCCGAGAAGGCCGATACCGCAACGGCTCACCCGGTCGTCGTCGTCGAGTTGGAGCGCGATGGTCGCTCCTGCGATCGCGAAATCGCCGTGCCTGCGGGCGAATTCCTCGACCGCGAACCCGGATCGCCTGCCCCACACTGGAAACCGGACGGCGGTCAGGATCTCGTCGGGGGCCAGCGAGGTCTCCCACAGCCCGGTGAAAAAGCCGGCGGCAGGTATCTCGCGGCGGCCCCGCGCGGACGTCGCCTCGATGGTGGCGTCCAGCGCCAGCGCCGCGGCCGCGTACTCGGCGGCCGGGTCCGCGTGTGCGATGGCTCCGCCGAGGGTGCCCCTGGTCCTGATCTGGAAGTGCCCGATGTAGGGCGTCGCCAAGGTGAGCAGCGGAACGGATTCGGCCACCTCGTCGTCCATGCCGACCAGCGCGTGCGGCGTTCCCGCCGCCACCCGCAACTCATCGCCGCAGCGTTCGATGTCCTTCAACTCGTCGATGCGGGAGATGTCGATCAGGTTGTCGAAGTGCGTCAACCGCATCGCCAGCATCGGCACCAGGCTCTGCCCCCCGGCCAGAATCTTGGCGTCCTCACCGAACTCGCCGAGCATCTGCACGGCCTCGGCGACGGTGTCGGGGCGGTGGTAGGCGAACGGGGCGGCCTTCACGGCAACAACCTCGCGAGTGCGGCCTGCACTTCGTCGGCGAGGTCGGCGGCCGGGTGGGCACGCTTGCGGCGGCCGATCAGGAAGCCGACCACCGCGCCGGCGGCCACCGCCGCGAGCACCGGACCGAACCGCTTGGCTATCGGCGCCGCAACGACTTTCAGCAGATCGACGCTATCGCCCGCCTCCGCCGTTGCCGACGTCGGTGCCGCGCTGATCGATGCGGCGGCGGGGGAGTCGCCGAGCAGATCGGCTTCCAGGTTCTTGGCGAACTGGTCGATCAGGTTGGTCGATACGTCGGCCAGCACGCCGCGCCCGAACTGCGCGGCCTTGCCGGAAATGGTCAGGTCGGTGCTGAGCGAGACCAGGGTGGCGTCGCCCTCATCCTTCAGTTGCGCGGTGACCATTGCCGCGGCGTTGCCGCTGCCGCGGGTCTCCTTGCCGCTGGCCTTGATCACGACGCGGTGGGCGGGCTCGTCCTTCTCCTGAAAAGACGCTTCACCCTGATAGGCGACCGTGATCGGGCCGACCTTCACCTTCACCGCGCCGGTGAAGTCGTCGCCGTCGACCGAAAGCAGCCGCGCGCCAGGGATACACGGTGCGACCCGCTCGACGTCGGTGAGCACCTGCCAGGTGGTGGCCACGGGCACGGCGACTCGGAATTCGTTGTTCAACTCCACCTTCAGCGGTCCTTTCCGGATGCGCCTGACTCCTGCTCGGCTTTGGCCTTCTCGATGAGGTCGACGATGGCCACGGGGCTGGCGGGGAGGCGCGTCAGCGTGACACCGAGCGGCGCCAGCGCGTCGTTGATGGCGTTGATCACCGCGGGCGTAGATCCGATCGCGCCGCCCTCGCCGCAGCCCTTGTAGCCGCCGACACCTGGTCCAGGGATCTCGACATGGCCGTACTCGATCGCGGGCACCTCGGTGGCCGTCGGCAGGAGATAGTCGACGAAGGTCGACGACAGCGGGTTGCCGCTCTCGTCGTAAACCATGTTCTCCAGCAGCGCCCCGCCGATGCCCTGCACCGTTCCGCCGGCGATCTGCCCCTCCACGACGTTCGGATTGATCATCGGGCCGACGTCCTCGCTGACGATGTAGCGCGTCAGCGTCACATGCCCGGTCTCGATGTCCACCTCACACGTGCAGGCGTGAGTTGCGTTGGCCCAGTGGATCATTGCCTGCGAGGTGAACCGCGCGGTCGCCTCGAGCGTGGCCGCCATGCCCGGCGGCAGCTGCCCGGGTTCGTAGTAGCTGCGGTACGCCAGATCGGCGAAGCTGACGCTCTTCTCGGGATCGGTGCGGACCGTGGCGCGCGAGTTGGCAAGCTCGATGTCGGACTCGTCGGCCTCCAGCAGGTGCGCCGCCATGGCGATGATCTGCTTGCGCAGGATCGCGCCCGCCTCGTTGACGGCGCCCGCGGTCATCGGCCCGCTTCGGCTGCCCTGCGTGCCTGCGCCGTAGGGCGTGACGGCGGTGTCGCCCTGGATCGTTGAGACGTCGTCGATGTTGGCGCCGAGCGCGTCGGCGGTCAGTTGCACCACCGTCGTCTCGAGGCTGTTGCCGGTCGATCCGCCGTTGACGTAGACGTTGATCCTGCCGGTCGGCTCCATGCGGATCGTCGCGCCTTCGGTGGCCAGATGCCCGGTGGCGGCGCCCGTCGGCTCGATGTAGGCCGAGAAGCCGAGGCCGAGGTAGCGGCCCTGTTCCAGCGCGTCCTTCTGCTCCTTGCGGAAACCCTCGTGGTCGAGGATCTTGACTGCCTGCTCGAACGTGTCGGCCGGCGCGACGTGTTCGTAGGGCATGCCGTTGGGGTTGAAGTAGGGCATCTCGTCGCCGCGCAGGATGTTTCGGCGGCGCAGTTCCACCGGGTCCATGCCCATCTCGCGCGCAGCGATGTCGAGAAGTATTTCGCGCGTGAGGGTTTCGTACTGCCACGGCCCGCGATATGCAGCCAGGCCCGCGGTGTTGGAGAACACCGTCTTGTAGTTGAAGCTGGCCTTGGGCACCCGATACGGGCCGGGGAAGAACATGCCGATCGCGGCGGTGGTCAGCACCGGGTACGGCGTCGGATACGCGCCGACGTCCTGCATGAAGTCGATGTCGGCGGCCAGGATGTTGCCGTCTGCGTCGAACGCCATCCGCACGTCGCCGTCGACATGGCGGGCCTGACCGGCGGCCATCAGATTCTCGCGGCGGTCCTCGATCCACTTCAACGCGCCGCGCACCTTGCGGGCCGCCAGCATGATGCACATGTCCTCGCGCATCGGCACGACCTTCTGGCCGAACCCACCGCCGGTGTCGCGCATGATGACTCGGACGTTCTGGGACGGGATGCCGAGCAGGCGGGCGGCGAACGCGCGCAACTCGTGCGGCGTCTGCGTCGACGCCCACATCGTCAGCTCGCGCGATGCCGCCTCCCACTCCGCGACAAGGCCGCGCGTCTCGATCGGCACCGGCGCGTAGATCTGCTGATACACGTGTGCCGACGTGACGTGCGCGGCCGACGAGAACGTCTCCTCGTCGGGCGGCGCCCCGCCCATTCCGCCCGCGACGTTGTCGGGGTAGGCCTCGTGCACGACGACGTCCGAGTTGACCGCCTTGGTGAAGTCGGCGACGGCGGGCAGCGGTTCGTAGTCGACATCGACCAGTTCGACGGCGTCCTCGGCGATGTAGCGCGAATCGGCGACGACCAGCGCGACGGGGTCGCCGACGAACTTGGCTTCGTCCTCGGCCAGCGGTGGGCGCGGCGTGTCGGGCACGTCCTTGCCTGCGACGGCGTGCCAGGCCTCCCGCACATCGGGGTTGAGGTCGGCGGCGACGAACACCGCCTGCACGCCCGGCAACGCCAGTGCGGCGGTGGCGTCGATGCGTTTGATGCGGGCCCTTGCAAACGGGCTGCGCACGAAGCAGGCGTGCAGCATGCCTGGGCGGGTGACGTCGTCGACGAACGTGCCGTGGCCCGTGAGCAGGCGATTGTCCTCCACTCGGGGCAAGCGCGCCCCCGCGTACCGGGTCGCGACGGCCGCAGCTGATGAGGTCAAGGCGAACGCTCCAATCCGTCGTCGTCGGGCCGCTGCCAGAGCCTGTTGAGCAGTCGCTCAGCGAGCCTACCGGATACGCGATTCTCGCTTCTGAGCATATGACATTCTCGTAGCGACTTTCGCCAGGATCAACCGTCTAGATTGATCGGGATGGGCCGCTGGATCAGGCGCGTGGAGCGATGTGCAGACCTACCGGGTCATCGACCGGATCCCGGTGGGCCCGCTGCGGCTGCGCACGAGTTATATTGCCCGGCTTGAGGTTCCGGCCGAGGGCGAGGTGTCGTCGAGCGACTGGTCATCGCGGCACCGTGGCCGCTGGCGTCGATGACGGTCCGCACGGCACTCGACGCGCATGCCGAGATGCTGGCGGCGATCCGCAGGCGTTTCAGCGACTAGAGGCAGGGACTGGAGGCTAGGCCGGCCAGAAGCCGCTGCCGGTGAGGAAGCCGGGCTGCCAGCCCTTCTCGCCGAGGCACAGCATCGGGCGGCCGTCGGGCGCCTGAGCGGCGGCCTGGTCCTGCGGGCACGGCGTGCCGGGCTCTTGCACACCGAACAGTTCCGGCGAAGGCTGCCAGAACCCGGTGTAGACCGGCGGCCACTGGTTGGGGATCCAATGGCACTGCAGGGGCTCGCCGCCGCGGCCCCGGCCGAAGGTGAACAGCTGGAAGTTGTCGCAGGGCGCGTACATGCGCGCCTCGTAGTTCATCCCGGGCACATCGGTGTCGTAGCGGCCCGGCTTGTCGAAGTACAGGTTGTCGTTCGGCTCGGCCATGGCGGCCGGCGCGCCGCCGAGAGCAGCACAGGCCGCAGCGGCGGCGATGACCATTCTGCGAAGCATGTCCCCACCTTTCTGGGCAGAGCCTAACCGGCACCGGCTGGCCAGGTAAGAGTTTGGGGTCCACCGACCCGGGTAAACGTGGCGGCATGGCCCCCGGCGACGACGATAAAAGCGAACACGACGTCCAGTCCGACGACAAGCAGGCGACGGAGCGACCCGGCAAGAGCGGCTCGGGCAGCTATGTCGGCGAGAGTTCGTCGGACGACGCGATCGACGCCGGTCAAACCGGCGCCGAGGCACGCAGCGAGCAGGAAAACAACTGAGCCACCCGCGCTTTGCGGGCGCTCGTCGCCCTCTTACCCGCGTCCTGCGGCTCACGCAGACGGCCGACGTGAGACTGTAAGCGCTATGGATGGCTACGAGTACACCTCCTACGAGGACTTCGGCCGCAGGTTCTTCGAAGTTGCCGTGACCGAAAAGCGTGTCGGCGACGCCATCGGGGCCATCGCCGGCGACGAGTTCGAGATGGGCCCGATGGGGCAGGGGCCCGGCAAGATCGCCAAGGTGACCGCGAAGGTGCGGATTCAGGAGCCCCGCGTCACCCGCTCGCTCGGCGAGCTGATCACCTTCGCCATCCGCATCCCGCTGGAGATCGACATGGTCATCGATCTGCGGATCGACAAGCCGAAGTTCATGGTGTACGGCGAGATCGAGCTGTCGGCGACCGCGCGCGCCGCCGAACCGCTGCTGCTCATCCTCGACGTGCAGAAGCCCCGGCCGTCCGACATCGCCATCCACGTCACGTCGAAATCGCTGCGCGGCGAACTGCTGCGCATCGTCGCCGGCGTCGACGCCGAGATCCGCCGGTTCATCGCCGCGCACGTGGCAGGGGAGATCGACAGCCCCGAGTCGGTCAAGGCGAAGGTGATCGACGTAGCCGACCGTCTCGACGCCGCCTGGACGGGCGTCTAGGCGATTCGCTCGCGCCCCCGCGGTCCTCTACGATGCTGCAGGTGCGCAGACTTACCAGGCCGATCGGCCTGATTGCCGTGTCCGCCGGCCTTGCCGCAACGGCGTCGCTGTTGGCGGCCCCGGCACAGGCCGACCCCACCACCGACGCGTTCCTGAACGCGGTGAGCGGCGCCGGCCTCGGCGGCACCACCGACCCGGCCAGCCTGGTGGCCGTCGGCCAGTCCGTCTGCCCGATGCTGTCGGATCCCGGCCAGAACGCCGCCGACGTCGCGGCCAAGGTCGCCGACTCAACGGGGATGTCGCTGGGCGGGGCGAACATGTTCACCGGCCTGGCGATCTCGTTCCTGTGCCCGCGCGTGGTGGACTCGATCGCAGGCGGGCAATCGCCGATCCCGCTGAACCTGCTCGGCATTTAGCCGGCCACGGCGCCCAACCGCGGGCGCTTCGGCTGCCTGCCGTCGCCTGCCGACCTGCCGCGCGCCTGATTCCACAGCCACGGCGTCAGCATGTTCTTGGTCCACTGCAGTTGCGACCACGTTCGCGACAGCGGTGTCGACTGTGTGGCCGACGGATCCGCCTGCGCCCAATCATGGCTGCTGCCAGGAAGATCGAGCGCCTCTGCGGCCGCGGCGGCGAACAGGATGTGCCCCGTGGTCGATCCGTGCACCCGATCGTCGCTCCAGGTGTCCGGCTGGACCATCGACGGCGCGCTGTAGAGGTCGACGAGCCGGAACCCGTGGCGGTCGACCGCGGTGACGATGGCCTCGTTCATGCGCAGCATCCGCGACTGCAAGACCCGCCCGATGGGCACGATGCGCGCGATGTCGGGGAATGTCGTCGTCACGACCGTGGCGTCGGTTTCTGCGAGCCGCCGGTACAGCACGGCCAGGTCGGCCAGCGCCTTGTCGAAGCCGAATCCCGGTCGGGTGATGTCGTTCATCCCGATGCAGACGGTGATCAGGTCGGGCTGCATGGCCACCGCATACGGCAGTTGGTCGGCGAGCACATCGCGGACGCGCCTGCCGCGCACTGCGAGGTTGGCGTACTGCAGGCCGGGATGAAGCTCGTCGAGCATCGCGGCCAGCCGGTCGGCGAAACCGACGACTCCGGCGGAATCGTCTCCGTCCCAGAGCCCCTCGGTCTGGCTGTCGCCGAGCGCGACATAGCGGGTGTGGCGGCCGTTGGACATGTGCGCGACTCTAATGCCTTGGGCAGTGGGCTATCCGCGGGCGAAGCGGGTCAGGTTCAGCGGCCGGCCCACCACGCTGAGTTGGGCGATGACGTCCTCCAATCGGCTGCGCGGCACGGTGATCCGCCACTCCGGCAGTGTGCCGGTCAGCCGCAGCAGGCCCGGCGCGAAGTCGATGTCGGTCAGGTGTAGGCCATGTGGCAGTTCGGGCAGATGCACCGGGTATGCCGGGGTGCGCTGCGGCAGCCGCATGCGGGTACGACGCACTTCCAGCACGGTCGGTTTCAGCCACAGCGTCGACCCGTCCAGCTGCGCGTCCACCTCGAGATGCCCCAGCGCGGGCCGTCGCGCCAGCCGCAGTCGCGCGATGCCGTCGTGGCCGATTTCACCGGTCAGCCGCGAAGTAGCCAACCGCAGCACCTCGTCGAGGGTGTCGGCCGGCAGCTCGAGGAACAGCTCGACCGGCGCGGCGACCAGCACGGGCGGCGCCGTCGGCCGGAAGTGCACGTTGCGCAGGACCGCGGTGGCTTGATCCAAAGTGTTGGTTTCCCAACGGATGTCACGCGCGGCGAGCCGCACGTCGTTGAGTTGGCCGACGGACAGGTTGCGGACGTCGAGGCGCGAGTCGAACTCGGTGACCGTCAGCGTGATGTCGCCCTCGTCGAGCCGCACGGTCAGCTCGCGGCCCACCACCAGCCGACGCAGCGTCACGAACAACGTGCGGTAGGCGGCGGCCGCACCGGTGTTGACCGGTGCGACAGCGGCCGTCGACCACAACGAGGCCAACATGTCGAGCGGCCGGAACGGGTCGAACCGGCTCACGGGCTGAAGCTGCTCAACAACGACCGCATCGACTTGGCTACCGCGTGCCGGGTCGACAGCGGATCGGACGAATTGGCGATGAGCATCGCGCCGCGGGTCAGTGCGCCGAGCAGCAGCCGGGTCGCCGTCTCCGGGTCATCGATCTGGATCGTTCCCGCCTTCGCGGCCGCCTTCAGCGATCCGACGATCACGGCGTAGGCATACCGCTCGTCGAGCTCGGTGTAGCGGGCCAGCCCCAGCACCGCGGGCCCGTCGAGCACCAGGATCCGCTGCACGTCGGGCTGCAGCACGCCGTCGAGGAACGCATCGAAACCGCGGGCCAGCTCGTCGAGCCCGTCGGTCGCACCCTTGGCGGCCTCGGCCGAGGCCACCATCAACTCGCTGTGCGCGGCCACGAACACCGCCTCGAAAAGGGCTGTCTTGGTGGGGAAGTGGTGATACAGGGCCCCGGTGGTCAGCCGCGCCTCACGGGCCAGATCCTCCACCGACGTCGCGCGGAAGCCCTTCTCACCGAACAGCCTGCGTCCCGCGGCGACCAGCGCCGCGCGGGTCTGGGCGACCTGCTCGGAACGCAGCGATGCGGGCTGCTCAGACGACGACGACATCACCTCTCCGATGTGAATGAACCAGGCCCACCCTATTGACATAGTAACAATATGTGAAATAGTTCCTCTATGACCGCCGCATCTATTCCGTTCACCGGTCCCGCCGACGACACCCGCCGCCTGCACCGGGACACCCGCGAAGCCCTGCGCGCCGCCGCAGGCAGAACCGCCGACCTGCTGCGCCGCAGCGACGAGCCCGCGGCGCCGGTGCCCGGCCTGATCTGGACCACCGCCGAGACGGCCGCGCATATGGTCGGCGAACTGCGCGACTACGCCCAGGGCCTGACCCGGCACACCGCCGGCTATATGACCCACCCCAACAGTCCGACGGAGTCGCCGTCGCGGATGGGCGCGGCGGTCAACGCTCGCCAGCTGGTCGAGGTGCCGGAGCGCGATGTGCGCCGCCTGGCCGACCTGCTGGAAGAGGCCGCGGAGGGCTACCTCGCGGCGGCCGCTGCGGCCGATGAGTCCGCGGCGATCCAGGTCGCCAACGGCCTGGTGTTGAGCCCGCCGGAGATGACCAGCCTGCTGTTGGGCGAACAGGTCGTGCACGGCCTGGACATCGCGCGGGCGGTCGGGGCGAAGTGGCACATCGACCCGCACGATGCCCTGCTGGTCATTCCCGGGGCGTTGTCCGTCGCGCCGCAGTACCTTCGCCGATCCGCGGCGCTCACCCGGGTGAGTTTCGAACTGCGCATCCGCGGCGGCAACGCCTATCGGATGGCGGTGGACCACGGGTCCGCGACCGTCACCACCGTCACCGCCGCGTGCGAGAAGTCGGACTGCGTCATCACGGCCGATCCGGTCGCGTTCCTGCTCCTCGGCTACGGCCGTATCTCGCAGTGGTCGCCGATATTGCGCGGCAGACTGCGGGCCGGCGGCAGGAAACCGTGGAAGGCAATGAAGTTCGCGACGATGATGTCGAGCCCATAACCCGGCCCGTAATGGGTAGCCCCGTACAGTGGGTGCGATGACGTCTGTGGCAATCGTCGGTAGCGGCTTCACCGGTTTCGAATGCGCGCGCCGACTCTCCCGGCTGGCGCGCAAGCACAACGCCCCAGTCGACATCTCGATCATCTCGCCGGTCGACTACATGCTCTACACGCCGCTGCTGCCCGACGTGGCCGGCGGCCTCGTCGACGCCCGCTTCGTCACCGTGCCGTTGGCCAACACGTTGAATGGAGTGCGCACGGTGCGGGGGCGGGTGGACGGTGTGGACTTCGACGGCCACACCTTGACCTACACGGATCCGGAGAATCGCACCCGCGAGCTGTCGTGGGACAGGCTGGTGCTGACGCCCGGCTCGGTCACCCGGCTGTTCGACATTCCCGGGCTGGCCGAATGCGCGCGCGGCCTGAAGTCGACGGCGGAAGCGGTATACCTACGCGACCACCTGCTTGAACAACTCGAGCTGGCCAACATCGACGACGACGAGAAGCGCATCCGCGGGCGGCGCACCGTCGTGGTGGTCGGCGCATCGTATTCGGGCACCGAACTCGTCGTTCAATTGCAGGCGCTGGCCGAGACCGCGGGCAAGCAGATGGGATTCGACCCGGCCGAGGTGAAGTTCATCCTGCTGGACCTGGCCGAACAGGTGATGCCGGAGGTGGGGGAGAAGCTCGGCGAGGCCGTGCAGCGGGTGCTGCGCAAACGCGGCGTCGACGTCCGCCTCGGTGTGACGCTCAAGGAAGTTCACCCCGATCACGTTGTGCTGAGCGATGATTCATGCATCGACACCCGCACCGTCGCCTGGGTCACCGGCGTCACCGGCGCCCCGTTGATCGAAAAGCTGGGCCTGCCGACCGAGCGGGGGCGGCTGAAGGTGCAGCCGGACCTGCAGGTGCCAGGTCACCCGGACGTGTTCTCCGCCGGTGACGCCGCCGCTGTTCCCGACCTGACTCAACCGGGCAAGATCACGCCGCCGACGGCCCAACACGCGATCCGGCAGGGCAAGGTGCTCGCGCGCAATGTCGCCGCCAGCCTCGGCTACGGCAAGCCGAAGCAGTACAAGCACCGCAACATGGGGTTGGTCGTCGACCTCGGCCCGCATTACGCCGTCGCCAACCCGCTGAACGTCCAACTGTCCGGCTACGCCGCGAAGTTCGTCACCCGGATGTATCACCTGTATGCGATGCCGCGCTTCGTCAACCGGTGGGCGGTGTCGCTGGCGTATCTGACCGACGTGTTCTTCGACCGCTCGGTGGTCTCCGTCGGGCTGTCCACCCAAGACGACGCCCGGTTCTCCACCAGCGAAGGAATTCCGCTGCCCAAGGCCGACTAACTCGGCGCCACCCGCACTGCCGCTGAGCGCTCAACCCTGTACGGCGTCAGCGCCAGAATCTGTACAAGGACGAGCGCTCGCGGATACCAAGAGTGTGAAATCCCGCGGACGGGGAAACCCCCACCGCATGGCTACATATCGCGTGCTGAATCCGAAGGGCGACGTCGTGGACACCAAGGACATCGAAAGCGCGGGCGACGCGCACGCCTGGTTCGTCGACGCGAAAACCGAAAACGCCGAGCTCGGTTGGCGGATGGAGGTCAAGGCCGACGACGGCCACTGGGCGTTCTTCGACTCCTCCGAAGGCGACCGCAAGTACTAGTCACTCTTCGCCGGTGACGTACCACTTCCCGATCGGCGGGGCGTGGCTGCTGCGCACGCGCAGGCAGCCCGGTTCCTCGACGGCGAACGACGGGTAGTCGCCCAGATAGCAGCTCTCGCCCGTGCTGATCTTGGTCAGCGTCTGCGTGTCCGGGTCGAACCGCACCGTGGCGTCGTCGTCGAGGTCGAGTCGCCAGCGCGGCTCGAAGTTGTTGTCGCCCATATCAACCCGCCACCGTGAGCGTGACGTTGTTTAGCGACACCGCGACGTCGGTGGGCAGAATATCGACGAATGTGCTTTGGTCTCGCATGGCATCCCCCCTGGCGATGATGTGGCCGGGAAAGTTTCCGGCGCATGGAAAGTTGTTGCACCGCAACCAAAACCCCGGCGGGCTCAGGTACGGATACATGCTCGGTGATTGATCGACACGGTACCTGCCGGGCGGGATGCTCGCAGTGGCCCACCCCGGAGGCCCGTCGCCGACGGCGAACACCCCGTTGCTGCCATAGCTGACGGGATCGGCGTGGGCGGTGCCGACGCAGACACCAGCCAGCAGCGCGCCGATCAGCACTGCCGCGCCGGCGCCCTTCATCGCCTACCAGACCCGCACGTAGTCGACGAGCATCGGCGGCGAGACCGGGCCGAAGTTCGGGTCGCCGCCGCCGGGCCCGCCGACCGCCACGTTGAAGTGCGTGTACAGCAGATATCCGGGCGCGTTGAACGGCCACGCGCCCTCGATGGGCTCTGCGGGCACGGAGAAGTACGGCGGACCGGAGAAGTCGTCCCTCCAGAACTTGAAGCCGTCCTCATCCCACCGGCACCGATAGGTGTGCCACGCGTCGTCCACCGGCCAGCGATGCTCCCTCCACGTCTTGCCGTCGGACCGGGCGTGCACCGCGGTGCCTGGCGCCCACTTGCCGTTGCCGTACCACTCGACGATGTCGATCTCGCCGTCCGGCAGTGGACCCCGGCCGTCCGGAGTGTCCTCGATGTTCACCAGCCAGTACGCCGGCCACAGACCGGGCGCCATCGGCAGCTTGATCCGCGCCTCCCAGGTGTGGTTGATGCCGATCTTCATCTTGCTCTCGATGCGGCCGCTGAAGTACGTGTTGCCTTCCTGGGTGGCCCGGATCGCGAGGTTGCCGTTGCCGTCGAGTGAGACGTTGCGGGGGTCGTCTCGGTAGAGACCCAGAATCGGCGGGGTGACGGGCTCGTTCCAGCTGACCACCGTCCACTTCGACCGATCCGGTGACGCCCCCGCCGGTCCGTCGAAATCATCGGCGAAGATGATGTCCCCCGGAGCGGGATTGGAGGCCGGAACGATGGGCTGATCTGGCGGTAAAGGATCCGCTGCGGCTCGAGGCAGCGGCACTGCGGCCGCCATCGCTGCCAATCCGGTCATCAACATCATGTCGCGTCGATTGATCTCTGGCACAAGCAAACCTTAGCGTCGGTTGCTCCAGGGATCTGGTTAGGCTCGACAACGATGCCGAAATTGAGTGCGGGAGTCCTGCTCTACCGGTTCAACGACGGCGCCATCGAAGTGCTGATCGGCCACCCCGGCGGCCCGTTCTGGGCGAAGAGGGACGAGGGCGCGTGGTCGATCCCGAAGGGCGAGTACGACGAGGGCGAGGACCCGTGGGCCGCCGCCTGCCGGGAGTTCACCGAGGAAATCGGCAAGCCACCCCCCGACGGCCCCCGCATCGAGTTCCCACCGCTGAAGCAGCCCAGCGGCAAGATCGTCAAGGCCTTCGCGGTGCACGCCGACCTCGACCTGGACGGCGCCGTCAGCAACACGTTCACGATGGAGTGGCCGAAGGGCTCGGGCAATTTCAGGGAGTATCCGGAGATCGACCGGGTGGGTTGGTTCCCGCTGGACGAGGCGCGGTCGAAGCTCGTGACGGGTCAGCGCCCGCTTCTCGACCAGTTGGTGGCTGCGGTCGAAGCTGCCGAACCGGACGTGTCTCAACAGCATTGATGGTCAGCGCCCGGCCGTGAATCCGCCAGCCCGATCGGGTGCGCAGATACTCGTCGTCGTAGCGCAGGTGCCAGATGAGGTCGGTGGGGTGCCCGTCGCCGACGCTCCAGTGGTGCGCGACGCAGGTGATGCGGCCCAACGCGTAATCGGCGTCGGTGCCTGGGGCGTACACCTCGCCCACGATCGCGTGTTCGGTGCGGGCGAGTGTAAACAGCGCGGCCATCGCCGCCCGCACGCCGTCACGCCCGTAGTGGCGGCGGACCGGATCGAGTGCTCGCGGTGGATCCGGCAGCCGCAATTCCGCTGTGTCGGTGAACAATTCGACGACGTCGTCGAAACGCCGGTCGTCAACCGCGGCGGCGTAGATGTGGACCAGGTCGGCGATCTCCAACCTGTCGGCGACGGCCAGCCGCATGCCGCTCAGCTGCCCGCCTCGTTGCTGGCCCGGATGGCCTCGCGGCATTCCCGCCGCGTCTTGTCCGTCTCCTGCATGCAGACCCGCACCGGAGATTCCAGCTCGACGGGAAGCGGTTCGTCGGTGGCGTCGGGGGTCACCGTGACGGTCGGGGCGGGCACCTCGCCCTGCACCGTCGACCAGATGGAGGCGCCGGTGGTCTGCAGCGTCGAGCAGTAGACCGTATTGCCGTTGGCGGTGGTCGCGGTGGAGCCGACGGGCGAGCAGTCGGCGCCGACGACCGCGGCGGCTGGGGCCGCCGTCACCGTTGTCGTCGTCGTCGCGGGTGGCGGCGGCGGTGCCGGCGGCGGCGCCTCCGCTCGCGGAGAGGTCGCGGGCGGCGACGGCGACGGTGGCGGGGTGTACTCGTCGTTCAGCAGCTTCTCGATCTCCCGGAACTGGATGAGCACCAGCGCGATCGCGACCAGCAGCAGCACCGCAAGAATCCCCGGGATGAGGATCGTCGGCCGCAGGAACCTGCGCTTCAACGGTTCACGCGACGAGGGTGCCTCGTGCTTGCCGCCGCCGTGGTTGCGGCGGATCGGTATCGACGGCGCGGTCTGTTCGGTGTCAGCATACGGCTCAACGCCGAGCCGGTGACACAGCGCACGCGCGAAGTCCACGCAGTTGACGAACCGGTCCTTCGGGTCCTTCGACAACGCCTTTCTCAGCACCGGGTCGAGCGCCGACAGCTCAGGGCGCCGTTCGGCCAGCGTCGGCGGCGCGGCGGTGAGGTGCTGACTGATGACCACAGTGGGATTGGAATGGTGAAACGGCGGTGATCCGGTCAGCAGATGAAAAGCCGTGGCCGCCAACGCGTATTGATCGGCGCGGCCGTCGATGTCTTCGCCCATCAGCTGTTCCGGTGCGGCGTAGAACACCGTGCCGACCGTCATGTTGGTCGCGGTCAGGTTGCTGTTGTCGTCCATGCGGCGGGCGATACCGAAGTCGCCCAACAGAACTCGCTGTTCGCCTGCGTCGGCGGGGTCGGTCAGCATGATGTTGGCCGGCTTCACATCACGGTGCAGCAGCCCCTGCTGGTGGGCGTAGTCGAGCGCCTCGGCGACGCCCGTGACGATCCGCACCACTTCGTCTTTCGGCATCCCGTTCGGGTAGCGCTCACGCAGCAACTCGGCGGCGTCGGTGCCGTCGACGTAGTCCATCGAGATCCAGATCTGGCCGTCGACGTCGCCGCGGTCATGGACGCCGATGATGTGCGGGTGCCACAGCGTCGCGGCCAGATCGGCCTCCCGGTTGAACCGCTGCCGGTATTCGCTGTCGGCGCAGACATCTGTTGGCAGCACCTTCAGTGCGTCCCGCCGGGGCAGGCGGGGATGCTCGGCCAGGTAGACCTCACCCATGCCGCCCGTACCCAGGAGCCGCACGATGGTGTAGCCCGCGAAGGTTTCACCAGCGGCTATCGGCATGGGCGAATCCTACAGACCAGGCTACAAATCGAGGACCAGTTGCTGACCGTCGACCGATCGGGAGGCGCAGATCAGCATCGTGCCTGCGGCGCGTTCGGGTTCGGTCAGCAACGTGTCGCGGTGGTCCACCGCGCCGGCGACCACCCGGGTGCGGCAGGTGCCGCAGAAACCCTGCTGGCAGGAGTACGGAGCCGCGACGTCGGCCCGCCGTAACGCCGTCAGCAGTGTCTCGTCCGCGCCGACGAGCACCTGCAGGCCCGTCGAACGGATCGAGACGGTGAATTCCTTGCCGTCGACGACCGGCGGTGCGGCGAAGCGCTCGAAGTGCAGTTCGACGTCGTCGCGGCCGACGAGGGCGGCCCGGATCGCGGTCAGCATCGGCGCGGGCCCGCACGCGTAAACCGTTGTGCCGTCCGGGCAGTCGCCGAGCAGTTCGACGGCGCTCGGCACGCCGCTGACGTCATCGGTGCGGATCTCGACGCGGTCGCCGAAGCGGCTCACTTCGTCGATGAACGGCAGGCTGTCGCGGCTGCGGCCGGTGTAGATCATCGACCAGTCCACGCCGAGGCGCTGCGCGCAGGCCAACATCGGCAGTATCGGCGTGATGCCGATGCCACCGGCGATGAACCGCAGACGACGGGTGGGGGAGCCGTACCCGGGAACCGTCAGCGGGAACGCGTTGCGCGGGCCGTGCGTCGTCACGGTCGTGCCGACGGGCAACGCGTCGTGCACTTCGATCGACCCGCCGCCGCCGTCGACGATGCGCCGCACCGCGATCCGGTAGCGGGCGGTGTCGGCGGGGTCCCCGCACAGCGAGTACTGGCGCAGCCTGCCGCTGGGCAGCCCGATGTCGAGATGCGCGCCGGGATGCCAGCGCGGCAGCGGGCGGCCGTCGGCCGCGGCCAGCCACACCGCGACCACATCCTGGTCGTGGGCCACGACTTCGCGGTCCACCACCGTCAACTCGATGGTGCGGTTCGGTTCGGGTGGGGGCTTCATCCGCCGCAGGGCGCCCGAGAGCGTCCACAGCGCGGTGATGGACGCGTCGACGGCGCCGAGCACCAGGTCGTGGCGCTGGCGGCCGAAAATGCTCGGCGGCGTCTGGCGGTAGCGCTGAAGCAGGCCCATCACATGTGTGCGGCGCGGGCCGCGGGCGAACTGGCGAGGTAGGCGACGGCCTGCGCGGTGGACCCCATCTGCTCGGGCGTGAACCCGGGCCGGAAGTAGATGGCGGTGTTCGACCCGAACAGCTTGCGGTACTTCGGAAGCAGGCCGAGCTTCGAGTCTTTCATGCGCAGCCGGTTGAACTGCCACCAGCCGATGTCAGTGGTCGGGTCGTTCTTGACCAGGAACCAGGCCGTGCGTTGGAAGAACACGAAGATGGCCAGCACCGCCATCGTCATCGCGCGGATCCGGTCGAAGTAGCTGTCGTGAAAGTAGACCGCGACGTCGTGGGCGACGTTGCGATGCTCGACCTCCTCGCTGCCGTGCCAGCGGAACAGGTCGACCATCGTCGGATCGGCGTCGTAATCGTCCCAGTTGCAGTTGAGCGCGAAGTCGCCGAGCACCGCGGTGTAATGCTCGATGGCCGCGATCAGCCACAGCCGGTCGCAGAGATTGTTCAGCCGGCGCTTGGGGTCGGTCGACGTCGTCGGTGCGAGCACCTTGGAGAACAGGTAGTCGATCTGGTCCAACATCGGCTTGGGATCGATGCCGTTGACCTCCATGTACTCGTGCAGCATTTGTTCGTGCACATCGGCGTGGGTGGCTTCCTGGCCGATGAAGCCGCGCATGTCCTCGGCCAGCTGCGGGTCCTTGACCAGCGGCAACGCTTCGTTGAAGGTTGCGACGAACCACCGCTCGGCGGCGGGCAGGACGACGTTGAGCAGGCTGACGACGTTGGAGGCGACGGGATGTCCCGGGATCCAGTGCAGCGGGATGCCGGTCGCGTCGAAGTGCACTTTGCGGGCCTGTATCGCCACCGGGCCGGGATCGACCTCCCGCTCGAAACGGCGTGGACGCAACATCGCGGCTCCCTTGTCCGGAAGTGTGCTGGGAGTGTGCTCGGCCGAAGTTTACGACCCGAGGCCGCCGACGAGCCCGATAGGCGGGAACGCAGGTTTCGGATTTCTGGGCAACGTCAATATCACCGATATGGCGTTGGGCGACGTTGTGGAATGGGCCAAGCACCAGGTCAGCGCGCGGGTGCCCAAGGCCGACCTGGATCAACGCGACCCCGACTACATCCGCGAGCAGTTGCCGGGGCTGTGGCTGCTGGCCTCGCTGTACTTCCGCGCCGACGTCCGCGGCCTCGACCGCATCCCCACGGACGGGCCGGTGCTGCTGGTGGGCAACCACAGCGGCGGCAACCTCCCGCCGGACACCTTCGTGTTCACGCTGGCGTTCAGTTCCTACTTCGGCGTCGAGCGCCCGTTCTACCAACTCGCGCACAACCTGGTCGTGTCGATGCCCGGCCTCGGTTCGCTGCGCAAGTTCGGTACCGTCGCCGCCAATCACGAAAACGCTCGGCTCGCATTGGAATCCGGTGGTGCGCTGCTCGTCTATCCCGGCGGCGACTACGAGGTGTTCCGGCCGTCGTGGGAGCGGCACAAGGTGGACTTCGGCGGCCGCAAGGGCTACGTCAAGCTGGCCCGCGACGCTGGCGTGCCGATCGTGCCGATCGCCAGCGTCGGCGGCCAGGAAGCGGCGCTGTTCCTCGACCGCGGGCAATGGTTGGCCAGGCTGTTGATGGTCGACAGGCTGGCCCGGCTGAAGAGCGTGCCCATCCTGCTGGCGCCGCCGTGGGGCCTTGCCGTCAGCGACTTCGTGCCCCGCCTGCCGCTGCCGACCAAGATCACGATCGAGGTGCAGGAAGCCATCGACGCCGACGACATCAAGACCGCCGACGACGATGTCATTCACGAAAAGGTCACTGCCGCACTGCAATCCGGCGTGGATCGGATGGCGGCGCAACGACGATTCCCGGTGATCGGCTGATGAGCGCTCGCGCGAAGAAGAGACGGCACTGATGAGACTGCAGCAGCGCGTGATCATCGACGCCGACCGCGAGTCGGTGTGGAAACGGGTCAGCGATCCGGCGTGCTACCCGGAGTTCATGACCAGCCTCGAGCGCTGGGACGCCGTCACCGACGAGCCGCCCAGCGCCGGGGCGCGCTACACCGGGCACTGGAAGATCGGTTCGGTGCCGGTCGGCGGCGTCATCGAAGTCGTGGAGTTCGACGAGGGCCGCGACTTGGCCTGGATCGGCATCACCGGCATCACCCAGCGCGGGCGGTTCCGGCTGCGAGACTGCCCCGACGGCAAGACCAAGGTCATCTTCCGGTTGGCCTACGAGGCGCCGGGCGGCATTCTCGGCGTGATCGCCGACTGGGTGGCCTCACGCCAGGTCGGCGGCACGATGAAGCAGACGCTGGAGAACCTGCGCAAGCTCGTCGAGGGCTGACCCACACACGCCTCATCTCGCCGCGAGACGGAATCGGCGCAGCGAAAGTGCGAGTGACCCCCTGCTGGAATGCCGTTTCGCGGGGGCTTGAGGCGACTTAGGCCGGCGGGCCGGGCGGCGGTGGCATCGGCATCGGCGGCGGCGCGGGTGCGGGCGCCGGTGCGGGCTGCTGGCCGATGGGCACCTGCTCGGGGCGCAGCGTACCGTCGTTGACGCCGCGCGGACCGGAGGTGGTGGCCTGGCGCTCGGCCAACTCCTCCGCGGCCGCTTCGGTGCAGTCGAGGTTGAGAAGCATCTTGCCGCTGCTGAGCATTTTCTGGCTGGACACCATGCACTGGGCCTGCGGCAATGCGCTGCCGACCGCGCCGCCGAAGCCGGTGGCCATGCCCATGCCCTTGAGGATTCGCACGGCTTTGTAGTAGGGCTCACCGATTACGTTGAGCTGGCTGGGGTTCGCCGGTTGGGCGGTGGCCAGTCCCGCGTTGAGCAGGCCAAGCGTGCCCGCGGCGACCGCGCTTGCTCCCAGGACGACGAGCTTGTTCACGAAACTCTCCCTACGTCGGTGCGGTGCGAACATATCGCAGCGGTGACGATTGTGAAACCGGTGACGAGGCGCTGAGTGTTACACCTGGGGTTTCACCGCGGCCCGCATGGCGTCGGCCAGGGCGTGCGCGCGGGGGTCGTCGAACACGTTCTCGAGCAGCATCCGCCGCCCGTCGGGACCGGCCAGCGGGATGCGCCAGTTCGGGTACTCGTCGCTGGTCCCGGGCTGGTTCTGGGTGCGCAGATCGCCCACCGCGTCGACGAGCGCGAGGCAGAGCAGCCGCGACGGGGTGCGGCCGAGGTACCGGTACAGCGCGAGCACGATCTCGTCGACGGTGGGGTGCTCGCCGAGCAGGCCGACGCGGCGCAGCTCGTCGAGCCAGGCGGCCTGTTGGGCGCGGTCGTCGGCGAGTTCGTCCGCGACGGGCCGGGTCAGCAGGCCGAGTTGTTCGCGCAGCCGCACATGTTCGCCGGCCAGATAGCCGGCCGTCGGCGGCAGGTCGTGGGTGGTGACCGAGGACAGGCAGAACTCGCGCCACCGCTCGGCCTGCAGTGGCCCGCCGCTGGCGTCGGGGCCGTCGCGGTCGGCCTCGAACCACAGGATGGAGGTACCGAACAGGCCGCGCTCGGCGAGGTAGTCGCGCACCCACGGCTCCACGGTGCCGAGGTCCTCGCCCACCAGCACCGCCTCGGCGCGGTGCGCCTCCAGCGCCAGGATGCCGATCATCGCCTCGTGGTCGTATCGCACATACGTGCCCTCTGTCGGCGGTGCACCCTTCGGTATCCACCACAGTCGGAACAGCCCGATGATGTGGTCGATGCGCACGCCGCCCGCGTGCCGCAGTACGGCGTTGACCATCGCGCGGAACGGTTCGTAGCCGCGTTCGACGAGCTGGTCGGGCCGCCAGGGAGGTTGCGACCAGTCCTGGCCGAGCTGGTTGAACTCGTCGGGCGGAGCGCCCGCGGTGACGCCGAGCGCGAGCACATCCTGCATCGCCCACGCGTCGGCGCCGTTCGGGTCCACACCGACGGCGAGGTCGTGCATGATGCCGAGTTCCATGCCCGACCGCACGGCGGTCGACTGCGCCGAGGCCAGCTGGTCGTCGAGTTGCCACTGCAGCCAGCGGTGGAAGTCGACCTCGCGGGCGTGTTGGGCGGCGAACTCGGCGACCGCGGAACTGGCCGGGTGTGCGAACTGTTCGGGCCATTGATGCCAGTCGGGGCCGTGGATTTCGGCCAGTGCGCACCAGACCGCGAAATCGTCGAGGCTGCGCCCCTCGCGCTGCCGGTAGGCCTCATACGCCAACTCGCGGCCGGCTGAACGCTCGACGCGGTAGATGCTTTTCAGCGCTGCGCGCTTTGCCCTCCACGCGGCGTCCCGGTCGATGAGAGCGTTGCGCCTGCTGTGTTCGCGAAGTGCGGCCCGCGCCTTGCGGATTCGGCGGCGATGGCGAACGTCGGCGAATTCGAAGATGGCCTCCGGCCGCAGGTACAGCGGGTTGACGTAGCGGCGCGAGGTCGGCAGGTACGGCGACGGCTCCATCGGCGCGGTAGGCGCGGCCGCATGCAACGGGTTGACCAGGATGTAGCCGGCGTCGTATTTCGCCGCCGACCACACCGCCAGATCGGTCAGGTCGGTCAAATCGCCTGCGCCCCATGATCTTTTGGACTGTACGCTGTAGAGCTGGGTGGCCAACCCCCACGTCCGCTTGCCGTCGAGTCGCGGCGGCACCCCCAGCCTGGGCGGGACGACGATCAACGGCGTGTCCGCCTCCAGCGATCCGGTCCGGATGTGCAGCCGGTGATAGCCCAGCGGCAGGTCGTCGGGCAACTCGAAGCTGGCCTCTCCCACCAGTCGACCGTCCAAATCATATGGGGGAGTGTGGTTTTCCAGCTGACGCAGCCCGGAGCGAGCGCCGCCGTCCTCCAACCGGATCCACACCTCGACGCCGTCGCCGTGGGTGACGTGCACGGCGAACGACGATGTCGAGCCCGCCCTTGTCACGATGGTCGGCGGCAGCGCGCGACTCCAGTACTGGCGGTCATGGGCGGCCAGCGCCGCCGCGCGTTCCGCTTCCGTCGTCGCCGCCACCCCGAGCGCCGCCAGCACGGCAACCAACGTGGTCTCCGGCACGCCCACCTGCCGGCCCGACCAGTCCTCGTATTCGGTGGCGACTCCGTAGCGGCGGGCCAGTTCGGCTAACGACGGCGGGGTGTCGACCATGCGGTTAATCTTGCCCACTGCGGCGCCGCTCTAATCGACATCGCGGCTCACCAGGTCCTGCCACGTGTCGCGGCGCACCACCAACCGCGCGGCGCCGTCGCGCGCGAGCACCACCGGAACCCGCCGCGCGCCGTTGTACTGGTTGGCCATCGTGTAGCAATACGCGCCGGTGACGGGCACCGCCAACAGATCGCCGACCGCGGGATCGCGCAGGGCGACGCCGTCGACGAGTTGGTCGCCGGACTCGCAGTGCCGTCCGACTACGGTCACGGTCTCCCCGCCGCCGACACGCGCGACGAGCGTGGCCTCGAACCGCTGCCCGGTCAGCGACACCTCGAGGTTGTCGCCCATGCCGCCGTCGACCGCGACATGGGTGAGGACGCCACGCTTGACCGTCGTGACGCGATACAGCGTGCATGCGTTCCTGGCCACCAGGCTGCGGCCCGGTTCGACGATGAGGCGGCTGTCGGCGGGCAGCAGGGCGCGCGCCTGCGCGATCATCGCGTCGGCGTAGTCGTCGACCCTCGGCGGGTGCTCGTCGTAGGTGTAGCGAGCGCCGAGACCGCCGCCGAGGTCGTAGGTCTCGAAGGTGCCGAGCGCGGCGATCGGCGCGACGGCGGCGGCCAGCTGGTCGACGTCGAGCAGCTGAGACCCGACGTGGGTGTGTACGCCCTCCAGGTGCAGCAGCGGGCTGTGCTCGACGCGGGCGATCGCCTCGCGGGCGGCGTCGGGCAGCAGTCCGAACTTCGACCGCGCGTGCCCGGTGGCCTGCGACGCGTGGGTGGCCGCCTCCACGCCGGGGATGACGCGTACCAGGCAGCGCTGCCGCGACCCACGGGGGAGCAGGCGTTCGAGCCGGTCGATGTCGTCGAAGTTGTCGATGACGACCAGCCCGAGGCCGTGTTCGATGGCCAGTTCCAGTTCCTCGTCGGTCTTGGCGTTGCCGTGCAGCAGCAGCCGGTCCGGGTCGGCGCCCGCCTTGATCGCGGTGACGATCTCACCGCCGCCCGCCACGTCGAGGTGTAGGCCCTCTTCGACCATTACGCGCTGAATCGCGGTGCACGGGAACGATTTCGAGGCGAACGCGACGTCGCTGCGGAGCCACCGGGAGCGGAACGCGTTGAGGTACTCGCGGGCCCGGCGGCGCAGCGCGTACTCGTCGACGACGATTGCCGGGGTGCCGAACTCGTCGGCGACGTCGTCGAGCCGGCAGCCGCCAACCACGAGCGTGCCGTCGTCGTCGGTGTGCGTGCCGGGCGGAAACAGGCTCAGCAGGTCGTCGACCCCCGGCTCGGTGCGCATGGCCTCAGCGTGGCATGCCGGGGCGCCTGCGGTCACCCGCTCGTCGGTAGCGTCGACGTTATGGCGCTTGAACGACTCGACCCCGTCGGCGCCACGGTGGAAAACCGGCGGGCCAGGGTGGCGGTCGCCGCGCTGTTTCTGACCAACGGCGCGCTGTTCGCCAACCTGCTGCCGCGGTACCCCGAAATCAAGACCGATCTGGCGTTGTCGAATGCGGCCTACGGCATCGCGATCGCGGCGTTCTCCGCAGGCGCGCTGGTCGCCGGGGTGGCCGCGGCCACGCTCATCCGCCGCTTCCAGTCGGCGCGGGTCGCCGTCATCGGCAGCATCGGCCTGGCGATCTTCGTGTTTGCCGCCGCGATCGCGCCGTCGGCGGTGGCGGTGGGCGCCGCGCTGTTCGTCGCGGGCGCATGCGACTCGATCACCGACGTCGCGCAGAACGCCCACGGGCTGCGCGTGCAACGTAACTACGGGCGCTCGATCATCAACTCCTTCCACGCGGTGTGGTCGGCCGGTGCCGTGCTCGGCGGCGCGATGGGCGCGGCGGCGATCGCGCTGAACATCCCGCGCGGAACCCATCTCGGCGTTTCGGCGGTGCTGTTCAGCGTGGTCGTGCTGGTCGCCTACCCGTTCCTGTTGCCGGGACGCGACCAGGAGGACCATCCGGCCGCACATGCCGAGCGCACAGGGCGGGCGAGTTTCGGCGTCTATGCGACACTGCTCGCGCTGGTGCTGCTGGCGATCTCCGGCGCGCTGGTTGAAGACGCCGGAAGTTCTTGGGCCACAGTGTATTTGCGCGATGGCCTCGGCGCCCCCGGAGCGATCGCCGTGTCCGGCTACGTCGCGATGGTCGGCTTCCAGTTCGTCGGCCGACTGGTGGGCGACCGGCTCGTCGACCGGTTCGGCGAGCGCACGGTGGTCAGGGCGGGCGGCTTCATCACCGCCGTCGGCATGGGCGCGGCGTTGGCGCTGCCATCGGTTCCCGGCACCATCGCGGGTTTCGCGGCCGCCGGTTTCGGTGTCGCGACGCTGATTCCCGCGACGATGCACGGCGCCGATCAGCTGCCGGGGCTGCGCACCGGGACGGGGCTGACCGCCGTCACATGGCTGATGCGGGTCGGCTTCGTGTCGTCGCCGCCGATCGTCGGGCTGATCGCCGACGCGACCAGCCTGCGGGTCGGGCTGTTGGTCGTGCCGCTCGCAGGGGCGATGGTGATGGTGCTTGCGGTCGCGCTCAGCCCGCGGCGCCGGTCATCTCGATCGTGAGCACGCCAGCCACGATCAAAGCGATACCCAAGCCCATCAGCCAGGTCAGGGGCTCGCGGAAGAGGAACCGCGCGGCGATCGCGACCATGGCCACCCCGCACGCGGTCCACACGCCGTAGGCGACGCCGACGTGCATGCCCAGCCGTAGCGTCAGCCACAGGAGGTAGAACGACGCCAGGTAGCCGATGGTGACGGGGATGATCCAGATCCGTTTGCGAAACCCCTCTGAGGCGCGCAGCGAGAGCGTCGCGGCCACCTCGAACAGAATGGCGGCGACCAGCGCGGTCCACATCACGGCGTGACCTTCTCGCCGTGCCGGGAACCCAACTCGACCAGCAGAACGCCCGCGATGATGAGCCCGATGCCCAGCGCGATCGGCCACGTGAAGGGCTCGCCGAAGATCGCAGCGGCCATCACGGCCGTGCCCGCCGTGCCGAGCGCGCCCCAGATGCCGTATGCCACACCGATGGACAGGCCGGCGCGCAGCACCAACGTCAGCAACACGAAGGCGCCGATGTAACCGATCGCGACCACGACGAGCCAGGCCGAATGATCCTGGGAGGCCCGCAACGACAACGTCCCCGCGACCTCGACGATGATGGCCGCACCGAGCAGCACCCATTTCCGCACAGCAACAAACTATCCGAGCGCACGCCGATGGCTTCGACACCGTCTCGGGCGTGGCGAACCTCACGGCCGGCGCCGCTACTCACGGGTAATCTGGTAGCTGATGAAACGCGAGAACACGCTGGTAGAGACCGTCTACGGCGCTGTGCGTGGCGCCGATGACGGCCGCGTGATCGCGTGGAAGGGGGTGCGGTTCGCCGCGCCTCCGGTCGGCGATCTGAGGTGGCGGGCACCGGAGCCGCCGCAACGCTGGAGTTCCGTCGCCGACGCCACCCGCTACGGGTTTGCCTGTCCGCAGCCGGTGGACCCGCGCGTTCCGATGGATCTCGGTGCGCCGCGCGGCGAGGACTGCCTGACCCTCAACGTGTGGGCGCCGTCGGGCACGGCCGCGGGCGACGGCAAACCGGTGCTGGTGTGGGTGCACGGCGGGGCCTACGTCATCGGCGCCGGGAGCCAGCCGCTGTTCGACGGGCGGGTGTTGGCCGGCGAAGGCGACGTGGTCGTCGTCACCGTGAACTACCGGCTCGGGGCGCTGGGCTTCATGGACATGTCCGAATTCGACGGCCCCGGACACCGATTCGACTCCAACATCGGGCTGCGCGACGTGCTGGCCGCGCTGCAGTGGGTGCGCGACAACATCGCCGCGTTCGGTGGCGATCCCGACCGGGTCACCGTGTTCGGCGAATCGGCGGGCGCGGCCATCATCACCACGCTGCTGACCAGCCCCGCCGCCGAAGGCCTCTTCGCCGCGGCGATCGCGCAGAGCGCACCGGCGACGTCGATCTACGCAAGGGGACGGTCCAGCGGCGTCGCCCGCCAGGTGCTGAACCGGCTGGGGCTCAGGGGTTCCGACGTCGACCGGCTGCGTGACGTTCCGGTCGACGCGATCGTCGCCGCGGCCACCCAGGTGTTCTACGAGACGCCGATGAACAAGCCCGGCACGCTGGCGTTCGCACCGACCGTCGACGGCGATCTGGTGCCGGATTACCCGGTGAAGCTCGCGCGGGAGGGCCGCTCGCACCGCGTTCCGCTGCTCATCGGCACGAACAAGCATGAGGCGGCGCTGTTCAAGTGGATGAAATCGCCGCTGGTTCCCATCACACCGGAGGCGATCAACGCGATGTTCAACGAGATCGCCTCGGAGCAGCCGCATTTACAGCTGCCGACCGACGACCAGCTCGGCTCGGCTTACGCGGGTCTGCGCGGCAAGGCCCGCGGCATGAGCGTCGCCCGCGACCTCGGCTTCCGGATGCCCTCGGTGTGGCTTGCCGAGGGCCATAGCGAAGTGGCGCCGGTATATCTCTACCGCTTCGACTTCGCGACCCCGATGCTGCGGCTGCTGCGCATCGCCGCCGCGCACGCCACGGAACTGCCGTTCGTGTGGGGCAACCTCGGCACCACCGCGAAGGACCCGACGTTCAAGCTGGGCGGGCGCCGGACCGGACGCGCGGTGTCCGAGCGCATGCGGGCCCGCTGGGTGAACTTCGCACGCCGCGGCGAGCCCCTGGGGCTGCCGGGCGAGCCGCACTGGCCGTCGTACAAGGATCCCGACCGCATGTGTCTGCTCATCGACGAGCGCGACTCCGTCGTCAGCGATATCGACGCCCACATCCGGCCCGTCTGGGGCAACGAGGTGCTCAATTTCCGCTAGCCGCCGCCGCGGCTAGACTTTCGCCGTGGACTGGGCCAAGGCGTGGGAGTACGTGCTACCGCCGCTGATGCACGACCCCGTGACGTTCGCGGTCCCGTTTTTTCTGATCCTCCTCGTCATCGAGTGGGCCGCCGCCCGCAAGCTGGCCCACATCGAAGACGACCGTCCGCCGTCGGGCGCCTACTCGCGGCCCGACGCGTGGGCCAGCATCTGGATGGGCGTGGTGTCGGTCGGCACCAGCGCGGTGATGAACGCCATCGCCTTGCTGGGCTACGCGGCGCTGTATGTGTACGTCGCGCCGTGGCAGCTGCCCGCCACCGCCTGGTACACGTGGGTGATCGCCATCGTCGGCGTCGACTTCCTCTACTACGTCTATCACCGGATGGCCCACCGGGTGCGGTTGGTCTGGGCCACTCACCAGGCGCACCACTCCAGCCAGTACTTCAACCTCGCGACCGCGCTGCGGCAGAAGTGGAACATCAGCGGCGACGTGTTCCTGCGCGCGCTGCTGCCGTTGCTGGGCGTACCGCCGTGGATGGTGTTCGCCAGCTTCTCCATCAACCTGATCTACCAGTACTGGATCCACACCGAGCGCATCGGAAAGCTGTGGCGGCTAATCGAATTCGTGTTCAACACCCCGTCGCATCACCGCGTGCACCACGGCATGGACGACATTTACCTCGACAAGAACTATGGCGGCATCCTGATCATCTTCGACAGGTTGTTCGGCAGCTTCCAGGCCGAGGAGTTCCGGCCGCACTACGGGCTGACCAAGCAGGTGGACACCTACAACATCTGGAAGCTGCAGACCCACGAATACGTCGCGATCGCGCGTGACGTGCGGGCGGCGCGGCGCTGGCGGGACCGGCTGGGCTACATCTTCGGGCCGCCCGGCTGGGCGCCGCGGGCCACTGCGCAGCCTGACATCGCCGGGCCCATACCGGTGTCGCGGTAGCGCGCGCTCGGTCATATTGAACGTATGGACGTCACGGAAGTAAGGCTGCCCGGCGTCGGCCTGCGTTACGAGTTCGATCTTGACCAGGGCCAACGGATCGGTGTTGTCGCCCGCCGTGGCGGTGATTTCGAGATCGTGCTCTACGGCGAGGAGGATCCCGACGAGGCGCAGCCGCTTTTCCGCCTCACCCCCGAGGAAGCCGAGGTGCTGGCTCAAATCCTTGGGGCGCCGCGGATCGCCGAGCGGTTCGCCGACCTCACCCGCGAAGTACCCGGCTTGAATGCAGATCAGGTGGTGGTCGCGCCGGACAGCCCATACGTCGATCGACCGCTCGGAGACACCAAGGCACGGACCCGAACCGGCGCGTCGATCGTGGCGATCGTTCGGGACGATGAGGTACTTGCCTCGCCGACACCCGATGCGGTGCTGCGCGCCCGCGACGTTCTGGTGGTGATCGGCACGGAAGACGGTATTGCGGGGGTCCGCGATCTGATCGCCGGACGCTGACGCGTGGAGATCTCGGCGGCGCTGCTGCTCGAACTCGGCGGCCTCTTCATCGGCCTCTCGGTGCTGGGAGCCGCGGCCCGAAGATACGCGCTGTCACCGATTCCGCTGTACCTGCTCGCCGGTCTCGCACTCGGCGACGGCGGCATCGCGCCAATGCCCTCCGCGAACGAGTTCCTGCGCGCGGGGGCAAGTATCGGGGTCGTGCTGCTGCTGCTCACCCTCGGTCTGGAGTTCTCCATCACCGAGTTCGCCGGCAGCCTGCGCAGACACCTGCCGTCGGCGTGGGTGGATGTTGCGCTCAACGCCGTACCGGGCGCCGTTGTCGGCTGGCTGCTGGGTTTGAACGGTGTGGGGATCCTGGCCCTCGCCGGCGTGACCTACATATCCTCGTCCGGCGTCGTCGCCCGTCTGCTCAGCGATCTCGGTCGGCTGGGTAACCGGGAAAGCCCCGCCGTCTTGTCTGTTCTTGTACTCGAGGACTTCTCGATGGCGGTGTACCTGCCGCTGCTGGCCGTTCTGGCCGACGGAGGAACGGTCCTGGACGCCGTGCTCGGCGTCGCACTCGCCATCGCGGTGCTGACGGCCGTATTCGTGATGTCATACCGATGGGGCCATCATCTCGGCCGGCTGGTTACTCATCCCGACGACGAGCAGTTGATGTTGCGGATCCTCGGGCTGACCTTGACGGTCGCGGCACTGGCCGAGTTCGTCCATGCGTCGGCGGCGGTCGGCGCGTTTCTGGTGGGACTGACGCTGACCGGTGACACGGCCGACCGCGCACGCCAAGTGCTCACCCCGTTGCGTGACCTGTTCGCCGCGGTCTTCTTCGTAGCGATCGGACTTTCGATCGTTCCGCACGAACTGGTGCCGATGCTTCCTGCCGCTGTGGCGCTTGCCGTCATCACGGCAGCCACCAAAGTGTGGACAGGACAGTTCGCCGCCCGCCGCGACAACGTGGGCCGCCGCGGTCAGTGGCGTGCCGGCGCCGCGCTCGTTGCACGCGGTGAATTTTCGCTCGTCATCATCGGTTTGGTCGGCATGTCCAGCCCAGAACTCGGCGAGGTGGCCACTCCGTATGTATTCATCCTCGCGATCGTCGGTCCTGTGTTGGCGCGGTTCGCCGGTCGGGGACGCTCGGCTCGCCGCAGCAGCGACAGATCGGCGCTCGGGGTTCGGCGTCGACACTGGGCCGCAGAGCCGCCTGGTTGAGCCTGTCCTGTTCATGGTGCGCCGTCGAATGATTCGCACACCGGCAGCGCGTTTTTCGCCGCGCGAACAGCCGACACCGTAGGGTCACGGTGTGCAAACGGTGTTCGATTCTCCCGTCGACCCACAGCTGGTCGAACGCTCGCTTGCGGGCAGCGCCTTCGGCTCGATGTGGCTGGACATACCGCGGCCGTCCTATGAGCAGCTGTCGGGTTCGCTGACCGCCGACCTGGTGGTGGTCGGCGCCGGTTACACAGGGCTGTGGACGGCATTGCATGCCGCAGAGCGCAATCCGGGACAGAAGATCGTCGTCGTCGACGCCGCGCGTGTCGGGTGGGCGGCGTCGGGGCGCAACGGCGGATTCGTCGACGCCAGCCTGACCCACGGTCGGGCCAACGGGAAAGCCCGCTGGCCCAACGAGATCGACAAGCTCGAGGCGATGGGCCGGGAGAACCTGGACGGCATGCAGGCCGACATCCAGCGGCTGGGCCTCGACGTCGACTGGCAACGCACCGGCATGCTGACCGTCGCCACCGAGCCGCATCAGGTGGCGTGGCTGCGGGAGGCGGCCGACGACGGGGAGGGTCGGTTCCTCAGCGAGCAGGAGGTGCGCGCCGAGGTGGCCTCGCCGACCTATCGCGCAGGCCTGTTCAACCCCGACTCGACGGCGATCGTCCATCCCGCCAAGCTCGCAATCGAACTGGCGCGCGCCTGTGTCGCGGCGGGGGTGCAGATCTTCGAGCACACCAATGTCACGGCGATGGAGTCGGCCGGCTCGGGTCTGCGCTTCACGGCGGGAAACGGGTCGATCACCGCCGAGCGTGCGGTGCTGGCCACGAACGTCTTTCGCAGCCTGATCCCCGGCAATCGGCTGCGCACCGTGCCGGTGTATGACTACGTGCTGTCCACCGAACCGCTCAGCGACGCGCAACTCGATCGTATCGGCTGGGCGAACCGGCAGGGAATCGGCGACTGCGCCAACCAGTTTCACTACTACCGGCTCTCGAAAGACAACCGCATCGTGTGGGGCGGCTACGACGCCATCTACCACTTCGGCCGCAGAGTGGAACCGGTCTACGAGAACCGGCCGGCCAGCTATCGACGCCTCGCGCAACATTTCTTCATCACCTTCCCGCAACTCGACGATGTGCGGTTCAGCCACCGCTGGGCCGGCGCGATCGACACCAGCACGCGGTTCTGCGCGCACTGGGGGCTGGCCCGCGGCGGACGCGTGGCCTATGTCAACGGGTTCACCGGACTCGGTGTCGGGGCGGCCCGATTCGCCGCCGATGTGTGCCTCGACCTGCTCGACGGCAAGCCGACCGACCGCACCGAGCTGGAGATGGTGCGCAAGCGACCACTGCCGTTCCCGCCCGAGCCGTTGGCGAGCATCGGCATCCAGGCGACGAGGTGGTCGCTGGACCGGGCCGACCACAACGCCGGCCGGCGCAACCTGCTGCTGCGCGCACTCGACGCGCTCGGGCTCGGCTTCGACTCCTGAGGACTCCGGTCTCGGGTGGGCCTCGTGGGTCAATTGCCGGGCCGCCCCGGCCAATTCGTGCGGTCCGGCTTGCTGTGCGCGCCGGCGACGGTAGGGTGGAAGGTCCTGACCCTTAAGAATCGGAGAAGACGGTGCGCCGACAACGGTTGCGCTTGCTGGCCGTGGCGGCCGCATTGATCTTTGCCATGGCGTTCGCCGGTGCCCCGGCACACGCCACTCCCGGCGTACTGGTCTATCCGGGCATGGAAATTCACCAGGGCACCACCGTCTGCACCCTCGGTTTCGTCGATCCGGGTGCGCGCATCGCGTTCACCGCAGGCCACTGCCGCGGCGACGGGCCCGTCGTCGACAACGTCGGCAATCCCATCGGTGCCCTGGCGTCGTTCCGCGACAACACCCCCGACGGCGCGACCGTCGCGACCGACCACCTGATCTCCGACTGGGAGACGATCAGCCTGGCCCCCGACGTCATGGTCAACGACATCCTGCCGGGTGGCCGCGTGCTGGTCTCCGACCCGGCCGTGGTGCCGACACCGGGGCTGCCGATCTGCCATTTCGGCGTGGTCACGGGCGAGAGCTGCGGCACGATCGAGTCCGTCAACAACGGGTGGTTCACGATGGCCAACGGCGTGGTCAGCCAGAAGGGCGACTCCGGAGGCCCCGTCTACGTCATCACGCCCGACGGGCGCGCCGCGATCGTCGGCATGTTCAACAGCACCTGGGGCAATTACCCGGCGGCGGTGTCCTGGCAGTCCGCCAGCCAGCAGGCCCGCGAGGACGTCGTGCAGGCCGCCTCCGGTCAAATCTTCACGTCCTGACCGCCCTATGCGCCCGCGAGCGTATGGGCTAGGGACCTCGACGGGCCGATTTGTCGCCACAGGCCATACAGTCGTGCGCCGACGCCCGATTCATTAAGCCTTGACTTATATAAGTGCGGACTTTAACGTTGAGGTGTGCACGCGTTCGATGTGCTGGGGGACCCGGTCCGCAGGCGCATCCTCGAACTGCTCGCCGACGGCGAGCTGACGGCGGGGGCGATCAGCGCGAGCATCCAGGCTGAATTCGCCATCAGTCAGCCTGCGGTGTCCCAGCATCTGAAAGTGCTGCGGGAGAACGGCTTTACCACGGTCCGGCCGGACGGCCAGCGTCGGCTCTACGCGGTGAACGGCGATTCGCTGCGCGATGTCGATGAGTGGCTCGCCGGGTTCCGCCGCCTGTGGGCTCCTCGCCTGGATGCGCTGGCCACCGAGATCGCCCGCGGCAAACGCCAACAGCGAAAGGACACACCGTGATCGACGTCGACCATCAGATCAACGCCGTGCGGCGCAGCGTCGGCAACCGCACGCTCGAGGCGGGTGAGGCCCGCGTGATGACGATCAGCCAGTCCTACGACACCGACGCGGCCGACCTCTGGGATGCCTGCACCAACGCCGAACGAATCCCGCGGTGGTTTCTGCCGATATCGGGTGAGCTGCGGCAGGGCGGTCAGTACCAACTGGAGGGCCACGCCCACGGCACCATATTGCGCTGCGACCCGCCGCGGGAGTTCACCGCGACCTGGGAGTGCAACGACGACGTCAGCTGGATCGAAGTGCGGATCACCAGCGAGGGGCCGCAGCGGGCACGGTTCGAGCTGCAACACATCACGCACGTGGACGACCATTGGGAGCAGTTCGGCCCTGGTGCGGTCGGCATGGGCTACGACGGGGCGCTGATCGGACTGGCACTTCACCTGTCGACCGGCGCGGCCGTCGATCCCGCCGCCGGCCAGCAGTGGATGGCCACCGAGGACGGACGACGCTTCCAGAAGCTGTCCAGCGAGGCCTGGTACGAGGCCAACCTGGCCGCAGGCGCCAACCCGCAGTGGGCGCGAGCATCGGCGGACCGGTGCCTAGCCGCCTACCTGGGCGAAAACTAGAACACGTTCTAGCCAGCGGGGCGTGCCGGAGATATTCTCGATGCGATGCACGCCCAGACACCTGTCCAGATCGCGTGGGTGACGAAGGACCTCGACGCCACCGAGGCCGCGCTGACCACGCTTTTGGGCGCCAAGAAGTGGATCCGCGTGCCCGACGTGCACTTCGGCCCCGACACCTGCACCTACCGCGGTCGGCCCGCCGACTTCGTCGCCAACATCTCGTTCAGCTACGCGGGCGACACCCAGCTGGAGCTGATCGCCCCCGTAACGGGGGAGAGCGTCTACACCGAGTTCCTCGACGCAGCTGGTCCGGGTCTGCACCACATCTGCGTGGAGGTCGACGACGTCGAGCGGGCCATCGGCGCGGCATCGCAGGACGCTCACGTCGTGCAACGCGGCGTGATGCACGGCGGCATGGAGTTCGCCTACCTGGCCGCCGAGGACGCCGGCGTGCCCTACATCGAGATCGCACACATCCCGCCCGAGATCCGGGCGTTCTTCGACTACGTCAAGCAGGAGCAGCATTGAGCACCCATATCCCCGAAACCGTCGCCGCCGCCGACGTTTCGAGTTGGTCCGACGAGTTCGACGTCGTTGTCGTCGGCTTCGGCATCGCGGGCGGATGCGCTGCGGTCAGCGCCGCGGCCGAGGGCGCGCGGGTGTTGGTGCTGGAGAAGGCGGCCGCCGCAGGCGGCACCAGCGCGATGGCGGGCGGGCACTTCTATCTCGGCGGCGGGACGGCGGTACAGAAGGCCACCGGGCACGACGACAGCCCCGAGGAGATGTACAAATACCTCGTCGCGGTATCGCCCGACCCGGATCACGAGAAGATCCGCGCCTACTGCGAGGGCAGCGTCGAGCACTTCAACTGGTTGGAAGGCTTGGGTTTTCAGTTCGAGCGCACCTTCTACCCGGGCAAGATCGTCGTCCCGCCGGGCGCCGAGGGCCTGTCGTACACGGGCAACGAAAAGGTGTGGCCTTTCACCGAAATCGCCAGACCCGCGCCGCGCGGTCACTCGGTGCCGGTGCCCGGTGAATTGGGCGGCGCCGCAATGGTTATCGACCTGTTGGTCAAGCGCGCCGAGGAGCTCGGCGTCGAGGTGCGCTACGAGACGGGCGTGACCAACCTCGTCGTCGACGACGGCGCCGTGGTGGGTGTGCGCTGGAAGCAATTCGCCGAAACCGGCGCGATCAAGGCCAAGGCCGTCATCATCGCCGCAGGCGGTTTCGCGATGAACCCGGAGATGGTGGCGAAATACACACCCGCGCTGGGCCAGAAGCGGCGCACCAAGCACCACGGCGAGGTCGAGCCCTACATCCTGGGCAATCCCAACGACGACGGCCTCGGCATCCGGATGGGCATCTCGGCGGGCGCCGTCGCCAAGAACCTCGACCAGTTGTTCATCACCGCCGCCGCGTATCCGCCCGAGATCCTGCTCACCGGGATCATCGTCAACAAGGACGGCAAACGGTTCGTCGCCGAGGACTCCTACCACTCACGCACATCGGCGTTCGTGCTCGAGCAGCCCGACCAGATCGCCTACCTGATCGTCGACGAAAAGCACATGCAGATGCCGGAGATGCCGCTGATCCGGTTCATCGACGGCTGGGAGACCGTCGATGAGGTGGAAGCCGCGCTCGGCATCCCGGAGGGGAACCTGGTGGCCACCCTCGAGCGGTACAACAAGTACGCGGCCGCGGGGGAGGACCCCGACTTCCACAAGCAGCCCGAATACGTTGCGCCGCAAAATCATGGGCCGTGGGCGGCGTTCGACATGTCGCTGGGCCGGGCGATGTATTCGGGGTTCACCATGGGCGGGCTCGCGGTCACCGTCGACGGACAGGCGCTGCGCGCCGACGGCAGCGTCATTCCCGGCCTGTACGCCGCCGGCGCGTGCGCCTCCAACATCGCCCAGGACGGCAAGGGCTACGCCAGCGGCACGCAGTTGGGGGAGGGCTCGTTCTTCGGCCGCCGTGCGGGCGCGCACGCCGCCAGGTCCTAGACCGCCGCCAGCCGCCACCCGCCGTCGCCCAGCAGTTCCAGCCGGCGACCATGGTGCTGCGCGAGCGTCCCGCGGTGGCCGACGCTGACCACAATGCAGTTCGGAAGTCGTTCGCGCAGAACGCGATACAGTGCGTGCTCCTGACCTTCGTCAAGCGCCGAGGTCGCCTCGTCGAGAAAGACCACCTTCGGCTTGGCCAGCAGGATGCGGGCGAACGCGATGCGCTGCTGCTCGCCGGGTGAGAGGATCTTCGCCCAGTCGGTGACGTCGTCGAGTCGACGGGTCAGGTGCCCGAGCGCGACTGTGTCGAGCGCCGAGGCGATTTCGACGTCGGAATACGTGGCTTCGGGCGCTGGATACGACACCACGGTGCGCAGCGTTCCCAACGGCACGTACGGCATCTGGGCGAGGAACATGACGTCGTCCTGGGGCCGGTGCAGCGTGCCCGACGTGAACGGCCACAGCTGGGCCAGGCTGCGCAGCAGGGTGGTTTTGCCGCTGCCCGACGTGCCGGTGATCACCAGCGACTCGCCCGGCTCCAGATGCACGTCCAGCGGGTCGATCAGCCGCGCCCCCGACGGTGTCCGCACCTCCACGTCCGTCAGCTTCAGCGACCCGTCGGCGCTGGGCAGCGCGGTCAACGTCGGCAGCTGCCTTGCGGTTTCGTTCGAATTGACGAGCCCGTGCAGGCGGATGATGGCCGCGCGATAGCCGGCGAACGCGTCGTAAACGGCGCGGAAGAACGACAGCGAGGCCTGCAGCTGGGTGAACGCGCCTGAGCTCTGGGTGACGTCGCCGAACTGGATCTGGCCCGCGAACAGCCGTGGCGCCTGAATGATCGTCGGCAGCGGGTCGACGATTTCGTTCATCGACCGATTCCAGCCGAGGAAAGCGATGCCGCGCCGGACGAAGGCGCGGTAGTTGGCGATGATCGAGGCGAACCTGGTCATCAGCTCGCCGCGTTCGACGCCCTGTCCGCGATAGAAGCCGACGGCCTCGCCGGCGTCCCGCAGCCGCACCAGCGCGTAGCGAAACGCCGCGTTGGTGAGCTCGTTTCGAAACGACAACCGGATCAGCGGGCGGCCGATCCAGAACGCGATGACGGTGGTGGCGGCCACGTAGGCCAGCGCGATCCAGAACAGCGCCTTGGGCAGTGTCATGCCGAAGAGCGTCAGCGGACCCGACAGCCCCCACAGGATCGGGGTGAACTCGACCGCCGATACGATCGCGAAAACCGTGCCGAACAACAGGGTTTGGGCGGTCCCGACCGTGGGCGTGTTGGTCTCCGGCCCGGTGCCGGTGGTGAAGATGTCGATGTCCTGCTGAATGCGTTGGTCGGCGTTGTCGATCGGGCGGTCGATGAACCGGCCCCGGTAGTAGGCGTCGCCGTCGAGCCAGTCGCCGGTGAGCCGGTGCGTCAGCCACACCCGCCACCGGATGATGAACCGCTGCATCAGGTAGGTGTCGAGCAGCGTTCGGCCGACCTTGGCGATGATGAGGCCGGCGAGAATCACCAGGGAGACCCAGAAGCCGTGTATCGCAGCGTCTTTGGCGGCACCCTCACCCTCGAACGCGGCCTGCATCGCCGAGAACTGGTCATTGGACTGATAGGTGAACAGCACGACCAGCCGGACGTCGACCATGACCAGCGCCAACAGCACACCCAGCAGCGCCCACACCGGAATGCTCTGCCGCCCTTTGAAATAGTCGCCGGAGACGCGCCAGAACTGACGGCCCCACGTCGTGTACCGGGCAAGCAGAGCGGCGGTGCCGACGATGCCGACCGCGGAGATCGCCCAGGCTTTCAGCACCCACAGCGCCGACGCCGCCAACTCGTTGCCCCAGTCAAGGGACGGGGTGAACGTGTCCATGCCGGGAAGCTACCCCGGCATCGTCACACGGGCGCGGGTTCCTTCTCTTCGCCCTCGACCCGGCCGAACCGCCATTCGCCGTCGCCGAGCAGGGTGAGTTCGTGGGTGTGGTGCTGCTCGACCGTCTTTCGGTGGCTGACGCTGACCAGGATGGTGTCCGGCAGCTCGGTGCGCACCAGGTTGTAGAGCAGGTATTCGAGACCTTCGTCCAGCGCCGAGGTCGACTCGTCGAGGAACGCCGCCTTCGGTTTGGTCAACAGGATGCGGGCGAACGCGATGCGCTGCTGCTCGCCGGGCGAGAGCACCTTGGCCCAGTCCTGCACCTCGTCGAGCCTGCCTTTCAGGTGCGACAACGCGACCTTCTCCAGGGTGTAGTTCAGCGTCCGGTCGTCGATGCTGCCCGACTCGCTCGGGTAGCTCACCACGGTGCGCAGATCGCCGAGCGGGACGTAGGGCAGCTGGGACAGGAACATCGTCTCGTTCGGCCCGCACGGGCGGGTCAACGTGCCGGACGTGAACGGCCACAACTCGGCCAGGCTGCGCAGCAGCGTGGTCTTGCCGACGCCGGACGGGCCCGTGACCACCAGCGTGTCGCCGACCTCGAGGCGCACGTCGAGCGGATTGATCAGCCGCTTGCCGTCGGGGGTGCGGACCTCGACGTTGGTGAACTGCACCGTGCCGTCAACGCAGGGCGTGGTCGTGATCTCGGGTAGCGCCCTGCCCTCCTCGTTGGCGACCACCAGCCCGTGCAGGCGGATGATCGCGGCCCGGTAGCCCGCGAACATGTCGTAGGCGTTGCGGAACCATGACAGCCCGTTCTGGATCTCGCCGAAGGCCGACGCCGACTGGTTCATCGCGCCGAGCATGATCTCACCGTTGAAGAACCGCGGGAACTGCAGCAGGTAGGGCAGCGGCACGATCACCTGGCTCATCGACCAGTTCCAGCCGTTGAAGCCCAGCGAGCGGGCCACGTAGCGCTTGTAGTTGCTCACCACAGGGGCGAACAGCTTGCGCAGGCCGCTGCGTTCGGCGGCCTCACCGCGGTAGAACGCGACGGCCTCCGAGGCGTCGCGCAGCCGCACCAACGCGTAGCGGAACGCGGCGTTGAACTTCTCGTTGCGGAACGACAGCCAGATGATCGGCCTGCCGATCCAAAACGCCACGGCCGACACCACGAGCACGAAGACGATGCCGATCCAGAACATCGCCCGCGGCAGCTCGTAGTTGATGATCGGCAGCATCATCGGACCCGACAGGTTCCACAGGATGGCGGTGAAGGAGATCATCGACGCGATGGCGTCGATGGCGCCGAACAGCAGCGTGTTCTGCGAGTAGTAGTAGGGCACGTTCGGCAGCGGCCCGTTGCCCGCGGTGAAGATGTCGATGTCGTTCTGGATGCGCTGGTCGGGGTTGTCGATCTTGTCGTCGATGAAGCGCGCCCGGTAGTAGGCCTTGCCGTCGAGCCAGTCGCCGGTCATCCGGTCGGTCAGCCACGCGCGCCAGGCCAGGCAGAAGCGCTGCACCAGGAACATGTCGAGCAGCAGCCGCGCGATGTAGATCGCGGCAAGGATGCAGAAGATGCCGATCGACATCCAGAACCCCTGCGCGCCGGAGTTCTTCACCTCCTCATTGCCGCCGCCGACGCCGGACGCGACCACCTGGAAGCTGGTCAGCATGTCGTTGCTCTGGAAGCTGAGAAGAACTTGTAGTCGCACGCCGAGCAGGACGAGCAGCAGGATCGCGCCGAGCCAGAGCCACACCCGGACGCTTTCGGCGCCGGTGAAGTAGTCGCCGGTGATGCGCCAGAACTGTCTGCCCCAGGTCGTGTATTTGGCGATGAGGACGCAGATCACAAACGTGGCGATCGCCGCGATGGTCCAGGCCTGGACGAGCCATCTCAGCGATGCCCAGAACTCATCTCCCCAGTCGAGCGTCGGGGTGAACATTTCCATTCCGGCAACGTACCTCGCCAAGCTGAAACCGGCGTCGTAGACGCCTCATCTGCGAGTTCTCACCGGGTCGAGACGCCACTTTCCGCCGCCGACAAGCTCCAGCTGACGTTCGTGGAACCGCTCGACCGTCGCCCGATGACTCACGCTGACCAAAATCGCCTCCGGCAGCTCGGCGCGGATCAGTTCGTAGAGCGTCAGCTCGAGGCCTTCGTCCAGGGCCGAGGTCGACTCGTCGAGGAACACCGCCGCCGGCCTGGTCAGCAGGATGCGGGCGAAGGCGATGCGCTGCTGCTCACCGACCGACAGCACCTTGCCCCAGTCGCCGACGTCGTTGAGCCGGATGGCCAGCTGCGGCAGGGCGACCTTGATCAAGGCGCGCTGGATCTCGCGGTCGTCAACGGCGCCAACCTCGTTGGGGTAAGACGCGACGGCGCGCAGGTCGCCGAGCGGAAGGTAGGGCAGCTGCGGCACGAACATCGCCGCCTGCGAGCCCGACGGCAGCGCCACCCGTCCGGACGCGAACGGCCACAGCCCGGCGATGCTCTGCAGCAGCACGGTCTTGCCGATGCCGCTGGGTCCGCTCACCAGCAGCGTGTCGCCGGGCCGCAACGCGAAACGCAGTGCGCGGATGAGATTTACCCCGTCTGGGGTGTGGACGTCAAGGTCGTCCACGGTCAGCGCGCCGTCTGAGGTTAGGGCCGTTGTCACCTGGCTGAAGCGGCGGGCGCGGGAGTTTTCGTCGACCAGCCCGTCGAGGCGGATCACCGCGGCGCGGTAGCTTGCGAACTCGTCGTAGGCCTCACGGAAGAACGACAGCGCGCCGTGGATGACCGTGAACGCGGTGGCCGACTGGATCACATCGCCGAACGAGATCTGCCCGGCGAACAGCCGCGGCGCCTGCACGACGTAGGGCAGCGGGTTGATGGCCTGGCTGACGGTCAGGTTCCAGCCGGTGAACCGCAGGAAGCGGGTGAGCCAGTTGGCGTAGTTGGCCATCACATCGGCCAACCGGCCCTGGAGAAGCCGCCGTTCGACGTCTTCGCCGCGGTACAGCCCGATGGCGGCGCTGGCGTCCCTGACCCGCATCAAGGCGTAGCGAAAGCCCGCGTTGCGCAGCTCGTTGAGATAGCTCAACCGAATCAGCGGCCTGCCGATGATGAACGCGACGACGGTGGCCGCCGACACGTAGCCGATCACGATCCAGAACAGCGCGCGCGGAATCGTCAACCCGGCCAACGTCAGCGGGCCGGACAGCCGCCACAGGATCGAGCCGAACGACGCCACCGACAGCACCGCGGCGACGGCGCCGAACAGCAGCGTGCTGCCGGAGCCGTACAGCGGGTTGTTGGTGTGACCGCCGACGCCGGTGGTGAAGATGTCGATGTCCTGCTGGATGCGCTGGTCGGGATTGTCGGTGGGGTGCCGCAGAAACTGCCGCCGGTAGTAGGCGCGCTCATCGAGCCAGTCATCGATCAGCCTGCCGCTCAACCAGATTCGCCACCGCATGATGAACCGCTGCATCACATAGATGTCGGTCAGCGTGACGACGACATGCACCACGGCCAGGATCACGAAGATGCCGATGGTGACCCAGAAGCCGTGAATGCCCGAGTCGGTGAGCGCGCGTTCACCCGCCGCGAGGCCTTGCAGGGCCACCTGCAGCGCGGTGAAGACGTCGTTGGCGTAGTAGCTCAGCAGCACCGTGATGCGCACCGAGATGATCGTCAACACCAGCAGCACGGACAGCAGCACCCAGACCACCAAGCTCTGCCTGCCGGTGAAGTACGGCCCGGTGATGCGCCAGAATTGGCGGCCCCACTCGGTGATCCGCCCGATCAGCACGAGAACGATCAGGACGCAGGGGGCGGTGATCGCGAACGCGAGCAGCACCCAGATGCTGGAGTTGACGAACTCGTGGCTCCAGTCGATCGACGAGCGGAATGCGCCGGTGTTCACCCCGCGACACCTCCTCCCCGCCGGAGCCAGCCTGCGGCGAAGCTACCGCAGGACGGCGGCTCGCGTGGCCGACACGCGTGGGTCGAACGGCGAGCAAAAGGCGCTGTGGGGCAGTGATTAGGCTGCCGCCATGAGCATCGACGCTGCCGCGGGCAGCAAAATCGGCGCAGGGCATCTGATCGCCCGCCGGCTGCGGGCCTGTGGCATCGACACCATGTTCACCCTGTCGGGCGGGCATCTGTTCTCGATCTACGACGGCTGCCGCACCGAAGGCATCCGGCTGATCGACACCCGACACGAGCAGACCGCCGCGTTCGCCGCCGAGGGTTGGTCGAAGGTGACGCGGGTGCCCGGCGTCGCCGCGCTGACCGCCGGACCGGGTGTGACGAACGGGATGAGCGCGATGGCCGCGGCGCAGCAGAACCATTCGCCGCTGCTGATCCTTGGCGGCCGGGCACCCGCGGCGCGGTGGGGGCAGGGCTCGCTGCAGGAGATCGACCACGTGCCGTTCGTGGCTCCGCTGGCCCGGTTCGCCTCGACCGCGCAGTCCGCCGACGCGGTCGGCGGGTTGATAGACGACGCGCTGCTTGCGGCCGCGGGCGTGGGCGGTGCGCCGACGGGGGTCGCGTTCGTCGACTTCCCGATGGATCACGTCTTCAGCGAGGCACACGACAGTTCTGCGCCCGGTGCGCTGGCGGAGGTTCCGCCGCCAGCCCCCGCCGACGGCGCCGCACTCGACGTCGCGGCCGGTCTGCTCGCGGGCGCGCAGCGGCCGGTGATCATGGCGGGCACCAATGTGTGGTGGGGTCGCGCCGAGGAGGCACTGCTGTCGCTGGCGCAGACTCTGCGCATCCCTGTGCTGATGAACGGCATGGCGCGCGGCACTGTGCCCGCAGACCACGAGCTGGCGTTCTCGCGGGCGCGGTCAAAGGCGTTGAAAGAGGCCGACGTTGCGCTGGTGATCGGCGTGCCGATGGACTTCCGGCTGGGGTTCGGCGGCGTCTTCGGCGAGCAGACCCAGCTCGTCGTCGCCGACCGCGTCGCCCCGCAGCGACCGCATCCGCGGCCGGTGGCCGCCGAGTTGTACGGCGATCTGACCGCCACGCTGACGGCGCTGGCCGGTCAGCGGCCGACCGAGCACGAGGGCTGGATCGCCGACCTGCGGGCCGTGGAGGCGGCGGGCCGTGCCGCCGAGGAAGCCGAGCTGACCGACGACCGCAGCCCGCTGCACCCGATGCGGGTGTACGCCGAACTCAAGCCGCTGCTGGACCGCGACGCGATCGTGGTGATCGACGCCGGCGACTTCGGCTCCTACGCCGGCCGGGTCATCGACAGCTACGTGCCCGGCGCGTGGCTGGACAGCGGGCCGTTCGGCTGCCTCGGCTCGGGCCCCGGCTACGCGCTGGCTGCCAAGCTGGCCCGACCCGACCGGCAGGTCGTGCTGCTGCAGGGCGACGGCGCCTTCGGCTTCAGCGGGATGGAGTGGGATACGTTGGTGCGCCACGACGTTGCGGTGGTCTCGGTCGTCGGCAACAACGGTGTCTGGGCGTTGGAGAAGCATCCGATGGAGCTGCTGTACGGCTATTCGGTGGTAGCCGATCTGCGGCCGGAGACCCGCTACGACAAGGTCGTCGCCGCGCTCGGCGGGCACGGCGAGCTGGTGTCGACGCCTGCGGAGCTACGGCCCGCGCTGCAGCGGGCGTTCGAGTCGGGGCTGCCCGCGGTGGTGAACACGTTGACCGACCCGGCCGTCGCCTACCCGCGCCGCTCCAACCTCGCCTAGTTGTTGTTTCCAGCCCTTCCCGGCCCTTTCCTTTCCGGCGAGATTGTCCCCGGCCCTTTCCGGTTGCTTCCGGACATCTCCGGCGAGCGGGCGTGTCTGCGGCCGACACGCCGTACAAATTCACGAGTTTGCGCACGCTCGTCGCTGAAATTCGGTGGACCGCCGCGCGGTGGGTGACCATGCTGGCGGAAGTGGATGTGCGAATACACCCGTCGGCAGCCGGCTTCCGCGACCTTGCCGCGCCGCTGTATCAGCGCGATCGCGTCGGCAACACAATCGAATTGACGTTGTTGCGGTCGGACACCAATTTCGGCGACGACGCGCTGCTGCTGTCGGTCTGGGACGGCGACGAAGTCGTCGGCGTGGCATTACAGACACCGCCATATCCGTTGGCGTGCAACGGGCTACCGCTGAGCACTCACCGCGCAGTCGCGGAAGCACTGGCAGTCACGCGGCCTGAGCTCAACGGCGTGCGCGGCAACCGTGACCTGGCGCTGGCCTTCGCCGGCGCGTGGCACGCGGCCACCGGCCGGCCTGCGGCGGTGGAGATGGAGGAGCGGCTCTACCGCCTGGGCACGCTGCGGGCGCCCAGCGTGTCCGGTGAGCACCGCGAAGCCACCGCCGACGACACCGCTGGTGACACGGCGCTGCTGGTCGATTGGATCGAGCGCTTCTTCGTCGAGACGTCCAGCCGCCTGCGCGACCGCGCCGCTGCCCAGCGCTACGTCGACAACGCCAGAGCCGTCGGCGACCGCTTCCTGCTATGGGAGGACGGCGGTGCGCCCGTGAGCGTGGCGATGCTGCGGGCGCCCGCGGCGGGGGTGTCGCGCGTCGGCCCCGTCTTCACGCCGCGCCATGCGCGCGGGCACGGCTACGGTTCGGCCGTGACGGCCGCCGCAGCCGACACCGCCCTGCGAGAGGGCGTCGACGACGTCGTGCTCTTCGCCGACCTGGCCAATCCGACATCGAACGCCATCTATCAGCGCATTGGGTTCGAGCCAGTCGGCGACTCGGTGCGGATGGGCTTCACGACGGGGTGACCGAGCGGCCGTCACAACGGGCTGAGCGTGCGCAAACTCCGCAATTTGACCGGCGTGTCGGCCGCAGACACGCACTGTCGCCGTAAGGGGGGCACACACGTCGCCGTAAGGGGGGCACACACGTCGCCGTAAGGGGGGCACGGCTGTCGCCGCAGGGGGAGCACGCACTGTCGCCGTAGGAGGGAAGGAGGGGTGAGCGGCCGCGTACCGTATTGGCGTGGCGAAGACGAAGACCCGCACCTCAGGTGGTCTCGGTAACCGGTTCTGGAAACTGCTCGGCGCCAGCACCGACAGGGAGCAGGCCCGCTCGATGGCGCAGGTACGCGCGTCGGAGGAGTTCGACAAGAAGGCCGCCGAGCTCGACGACGAGCAGATGCGCAAGGCGACGCAGCTGCTCGACCTCAGGGACCTCGCCGAGTCCAGCGACATCCCGCAATTCCTCGCGATCGCCCGGGAGGCCTCCGAGCGCCACACCGGGCTGCGCCCGTTCGACGTCCAGCTGCTCGGCGCGCTGCGGATGCTGGCAGGCGATGTCATCGAGATGGCCACCGGCGAGGGCAAGACGCTGTCCGGGGCGATCGCGGCAGCCGGCTATGCGCTTGCGGGCCGCAATGTCCACGTCGTCACGATCAACGACTACCTGGCCCGCCGCGACGCCGAGTGGATGGGGCCGCTGCTGGAGGCGATGGGGCTGACGGTCGGCTGGATCACCGCCGAGTCCACCGCCGACGAGCGCCGCGCCGCCTACAAGTGCGACATCACCTACGCCTCGATCAACGAGATCGGTTTCGACGTGCTGCGCGACCAGCTCGTCACCGACGTCAAGGACCTGGTGTCGCCCAACCCGGATGTGGCGCTGATCGACGAGGCCGACTCGGTGCTCGTCGACGAGGCGTTGGTGCCGCTGGTGCTCGCCGGCACGTCGCACCGGGAGACCCCGAAGCTCGAAATCATCCGGCTGGTAGGCGAATTGGTCCCCGGCGAGGACTACGACACCGACGCCGACAACCGCAACGTCCACCTCACCGAGAAGGGGGCGCAGAAGATCGAGGCCAAGCTCGGCGGCATCGACCTGTACTCCGAGGAGCACGTCGGCACCACCCTGACCGAGGTCAATGTCGCGCTGCACGCCCACGCGCTGCTGCACCGCGACGTGCACTACATCGTCCGCGACGACGCCGTGCACCTGATCAACGCCAGCCGCGGGCGCATCGCGCAGCTGCAGCGCTGGCCCGACGGCCTACAGGCCGCCGTCGAGGCCAAGGAGGGCATCGAGACCACCGAGACGGGTGAGGTGCTCGACACCATCACGGTGCAGGCGCTGGTCAACCGTTATCCGACGGTGTGCGGCATGACCGGCACGGCGCTGGCCGCGGGGGAGCAGCTGCGGCAGTTCTACAAGTTGGGCGTCTCGCCGATCCCGCCGAACACCCCGAACATCCGCGAAGACGAACCCGACCGCGTCTACATCACCGCGGCCGCCAAGACCGACGCGATCGTCGAGCACATCGCCGAGGTGCACAAGACCGGCCAACCGATCCTGGTCGGCACCCGCGACGTCGCCGAGTCCGAGGAGCTGCACGAGAAGCTGGTCAAGGCCGGGGTGCCCGCGGTGGTGCTGAATGCCAAGAACGACGCCGAGGAGGCCCGCGTCATCGCCGAGGCGGGCAAGCTGGGCGCGGTGACGGTGTCGACGCAGATGGCAGGCCGCGGCACCGACATCCGGCTGGGCGGCTCCGACGAGGCCGACCACGACGCCGTCGCCAAACTGGGCGGCCTGCACGTCATCGGCACAGGACGACACAACACCCAGCGGCTGGACAACCAGCTGCGCGGCCGCGCGGGCCGCCAGGGTGACCCCGGGTCGTCGGTGTTCTTCTCCAGTTGGGAGGACGACGTCGTCGTCGCCCACCTCGAAGCGGAGAAGCTGAGCAAGCTGCCGACCGAGACCGACGAAACCGGCCGCATCATCAACAAGAAGGCCGCAGGCATCCTCGACCACGCGCAGCGGGTCGCCGAGGGCCGCCTGCTCGCCGTGCACGCCACCACCTGGCAGTACAACGAGCTGATCGCGCAACAGCGCGCGATCCTCGTCGAACGCCGAAACACGTTGCTGAGCACGCCGACTGCGCGCGAGGAGCTCGCGGAACGCTCCCCGAAGCGCTACGAGGAACTGTCCGAGAAGCTCGGTGAGGAGCAGCTGGAGCGGATCTGCCGCCAGATCATGCTGTATCACCTCGACCGCGGCTGGGCCGATCACCTGGCCTATCTCGCCGACATCCGCGAGAGCATCCACCTGCGCGCGTTGGGCCACCAGAAGCCGATCGACGAGTTTCACCGGATGGCTGTCGACGCGTTCGCGTCGCTGGCCGCCGACGCGATCGAGGCCGCCCAGCAGACCTTCGAGACCGCCAACGTGCTCGAGGAGGAGCAGGGGCTGGATCTGTCGAAGCTGGCCAGGCCGACGTCGACGTGGACCTACATGGTGCACGACAATCCGCTGGCAGAGGACTCGTCTTCAGCGCTCAGCCTGCCGGGGATATTCCGCTAGGTTTATCCACATGAACCGCGCGCCGGGGGTAGTGCGTGACCGCGTGGTGACGGTGCCCAACGCGCTTTCGGTGCTGCGGCTGGTGCTCGTTCCGGTATTCCTCTACCTGCTGCTCGTCGCGCACGCCAACGGTTGGGCGGTGGCGGTGCTGATGTTCAGCGGCGCCTCGGACTGGGCCGACGGCAAGATCGCGCGAATCTTCGACAACCAGTCGTCCCGGCTGGGCGAGCTGCTCGACCCGGCGGTCGACCGGATCTACATGCTGACGGTGCCCCTCGCGATGGGGTTTGCCGGCATGGTGCCGTGGTGGATCGTGCTGACGCTGATCGGCCGCGACGCCGTGCTGGCCGCCACGCTTCCGCTGCTGCGCAGCCGCGGGCTGACGGCGTTGCCGGTGACCTACATCGGGAAGGCGGCCACCTTCGCGCTGATGTCGGGCTTCCCGCTGGTGTTGCTCGGCCAGTGGGACGCGCTGTGGAGCCGGGTGGTGCTGGCGTGCGGCTGGGCGTTTCTGATCTGGGGTTTGGCGCTGTATCTGTGGTCGGGCGTGCTGTATCTGATCCAGGTCGGGATGGTGATGCGCCGGCTGCCGAAGGTGGATTCGAAGGTGGATTCCGGTGGCTGACGAGCGGGAGATACCCGGCTACGCGCTCGGCGGCTACGACCCAGAGGCGGGGCGCAATCAGCACGAGGCGGGCGCACCGACACTGATCCCCGTCCCGTCGTTGCTGCGCTCGCTGCTGTCTGAGCACCTCGACCCCGGATACGCCGCGGCGGCCGCGCAGCGCCGTGCCGACGATCGCCCGAGAAGCCGTGTGGCAGACGCGTGTTGGCAAATTTTGGCGGCGCTGGCGGTCGCGACGGTGTTCGCGTTGGCGGTCGCGCAGGCCCAGGCCACCGCGCCGGGCGTGCGGCAGACCCAGCAGGTGTTGTCGGGCAGCGTGCGCTCGGCCGAACAAGAGGCCGATTCGGCGACGGCGCGCCGCGACGCGCTGGCGGCCCAGCTCGACGACGTGCGGCGCAGCCAGCTGGAAGGCGACGAGCGCGGACAGCAGCTGCTCGACGAACTCGACGTCGCCAACTTCTCGGCCGCGGCCACCGCGGTGCGCGGTCCTGGACTGACGGTGACGATCACCGACCCTGGCGTGTCGAAGGATCTCAGCGACGTCTCCAAGGAACGCGTCGAGGGCAGCCGCCAGGTCATCTTGGACCGTGACCTGCAGCTGGTGGTGAACTCGCTGTGGGTCAGCGGCGCGGAGGCGATCTCGGTGGGCGGCATACGCGTCGGCCCGAACGTGACCATCCGGCAGGCGGGCGGCGGCATCCTGGTCGACAATCAACCCATCGCCAGCCCATATGAGATCCTCGCCGTCGGTCCGCCGCACGCCATGACCGACGTGTTCGACCGCAGCCCCGGCCTGCAGCGGCTGCGGCTGCTGGAGGCCAGCTACGGCGTCGGGGTGACCGTCAGCTCCACCGAAGACATGACAGTCCCGGCGGGCTCAGTGCGAGAAGTCAACTTCGCCAAGGGAATTGGAGACAGATGATCGGGATCGCCGCGCTCGTGATCGGCATTGTGCTCGGGCTGGTCTTCCGCCCGAGCGTGCCCGACGTGGTCGAGCCGTACCTGCCGATCGCGGTGGTGGCCGCGCTGGACGCGGTGTTCGGCGGCCTGCGGGCGTATCTGGAGCGGATCTTCGACTCGAAGGTGTTCGTCGTCTCATTCGTCTTCAACGTGCTTGTGGCGGCGCTCATCGTCTACGTCGGCGACCAACTCGGCGTCGGCACGCAGCTGTCCACCGCGATCATCGTGGTGCTCGGCATCCGCATCTTCGGCAACGCCGCGGCCCTGCGGCGCCGACTGTTTGGCGCTTGATCGATGACCGGCGACACCCACGGAGCACACGAAGCAGGCCATGCGGGCCGCCATGAGATGCCGCCCGACGCGACCTCCGCGAGACCCAAACGCGGACGCTCGCAGCTGATCTTCGGCGCGCTCGGGGTGGTGCTGTGCCTGTTGCTCGGTGTCGCGATCGTCACCCAGGTGCGGCAGAACGATTCCGGCGACTCGCTGGAGTCCGCGCGGCCCGCCGACCTGCTGGTGCTGCTGGATTCGCTGCAGCAGCGGGAGGCCGCGCTGAACACCGAAGTCGCCGACCTGCAGCGGACGCTGGAGGCGCTGGAGGCCTCCGGCGGCAGCGACCAGGCCGCCATCGAGAACGCCCAAGCCCGGCTGGCCGCGCTGTCGATCCTGATCGGCACCGTGCCCGCGACGGGGCCGGGCTTGACGCTGACCATCGACGACGCCGCCACCGGGGTCGCCCCGGAGACCATGCTCGACGTGATCAACGAGTTGCGGAACGCCGGCGCAGAGGCGATGGAGATCCGCGGCGGGCCGAGCACCGTGCGCGTCGGGGTGGACACCTGGGTGGTCGGTGCACCCGGCGCGCTGGTGATCGACGGCCAGACGCTCAACCCCCCGTATACCGTTGTCGCCATTGGCGATCCGCCGACCCTGGCCGCCGCGGTGAACATTCCCGGCGGCGCGATGGACAGTGTCGAGCGCGTCGGCGGCACGATGGTGGTAGAACAATCCGACCGGGTGGATGTGACCGCCTTGCGGCAACCGAAAGCCCGCCAATACGCTCAGCCCGTCAAGTGAGCCCGACCTGCAAAGAGGAGCGCCGTGAGCGAAATCCCGCCCGACCTGTACTACACCAACGAGCACGAGTGGGTACAGCGCATCGGTGACGACACCGTAAGGGTCGGCATCACCGACTACGCGCAGTCCTCGCTCGGCGACGTGGTTTTCGTCCAGCTGCCCGAGGAAGGCAGCGAAGTCACGGCGACGGAGTCGTTCGGCGAGGTGGAGTCGACGAAGTCGGTGTCGGATCTGTACGCGCCGGTGACGGCGAAAGTCGTTGCGGTCAACGGCGATTTGGAAGGCAGCCCGCAGCTGATCAACTCCGACCCCTACGGCGACGGCTGGCTGGTCGAGCTGCAGTCTGACCCCGACACGCTGGCTAACGACCTCGACGCGCTGCTGGACGCCGACGGCTACCGGGCGCTGGTCAACGAGTGAGGATTGTTAGGGTGCCTTCCGTCAGTTTTGACGCCGGAAACCGCATGAGGACTTCCTCTTGATCCGGCGGGGGTGGACCCAACGACGACCGGCTCGCGGTACGGTCAACGAGAGACGAACGACGGCTGGAGAGGGGACCCGATTCGGGTCCGGCCAGGTATCGCCACAGCAGCCAGTGAGGAGCAGCGGGTGACGGATAAGGACCAGAATTCTGGGGCGGACCAGGCGTCTGAAGAAGTCACCGTGGAGACGACTTCGGTATTTCGCGCGGACTTCCTCAACGAACTGGACGCTCCGGCAGCGGCGGGGACTGAGGGGGCGGTCTCGGGTGTCGAAGGCCTGCCCGCCGGCTCGGCGCTGCTCGTCGTCAAACGCGGCCCGAACGCCGGGTCCCGCTTCCTGCTCGACCAGCCGGTCACGTCGGCAGGTCGGCACCCCGACAGTGACATCTTCCTCGACGATGTCACTGTCAGCCGCCGCCACGCGGAGTTCCGCCTCGAGGGCGGCGAGTTCCAGGTCGTCGACGTCGGCAGCCTCAACGGCACCTACGTCAACCGGGAGCCCGTCGACTCGGCGGTGCTGGCCAACGGCGACGAGGTGCAGATCGGCAAGTTCCGTCTGGTGTTTTTGACCGGGCCCAAATCTGACGACGACAGCGGCCAGGGCACGTAACCGATGAGCATCCGCGTCACGAGCTGATGACACAGCCCGACATCCACCCACCGGCGCCCGGGATGTCGATCGGGGCGGTTCTCGACGCCCTGCGGCCGGAGTTCCCGGACGTGACCATCTCCAAGATTCGTTTTCTGGAGTCCGAGGGTTTGGTCACCCCGGAGCGGACGGCCTCGGGCTATCGCCGGTTCACCGCTTATGACTGCGCCCGGCTGCGGTTCATCCTGACCGCGCAGCGTGACCAGTACCTGCCGCTGAAGGTCATCAAGGCACAGCTGGACGCGATGCCCGACGGTGAACTGCCGCCGACCGGCACCGGCTACGCCGTACCGCGTCTCGTGCCGGTGTCCGGCGAGACGGCGCCCAGCGAATCCGCAGTCCCGCCGACGCAGGTCCGGCTCAGCCGCGAGGACCTGCTGTCGCGGTCGGGGGTGGCCGAGGAACTCGTCAACGAATTGGTCAGGGCAGGCATCATCAGGCCTGGGCCCGGCGGGTTTTTCGACGAGCATTCGGTGGTGATCGCGCAGTGCGCGCGGGCGCTGTCCGAATACGGTGTGGAGCCCCGTCATCTTCGCGCGTTCCGGTCGGCCGCCGACCGGCAGTCGGATCTGATCGCCCAGATCGCCGGACCCGTGGTCAAGGCGGGTAAAGCGGGTGCGCGGGACCGCGCCGACGACCTGGCGCGCGAAGTCGCCGCCCTCGCTATCACGTTGCACACATCGTTGATCAAGTCGGCCGTGCGCGACGTTCTCGACAGGTGAGGATTAGACTCGTTGTAGAAGCTTCAGCGGTGCGGAGGGCAGACACAGATGGGTGAGGTTCGTGTGGTCGGCATTCGCGTGGAGCAGCCTCAGAACCAGCCAGTTTTGCTGCTTCGCGAGGCCAACGGTGACCGCTATTTGCCGATCTGGATCGGTCAGTCGGAGGCGGCCGCGATCGCGCTCGAACAACAGGGCGTCGAGCCGGCCAGGCCGCTGACGCACGATTTGATCCGAGATGTCATTGCCGCACTTGGCCATTCGCTCAAAGAGGTGCGCATAGTCGATCTGCAGGAGGGCACCTTCTACGCCGATCTGATCTTCGACCGCGACATCAAGGTGTCGGCTCGGCCATCGGATTCGGTGGCGATCGCGCTGCGTGTCGGTGTGCCGATCTACGTCGAGGAGGCGGTGCTGGCAGAGGCCGGGCTGCTGATCCCCGACGAGAACGACGACGAGGCCGCCGGCGCCGTGCGCGAAGACGAAGTGGAGAAGTTCAAAGAGTTCCTGGACAGCGTGTCGCCGGACGATTTCAAGGCCACCTGAGCGCTGTTGGTTTCGCTCCGCAAGCGGGCGGCACGAAACATCACGGATGCGTCTCAACTGACGTTTTGACGCTCGACACGCGGCCCGGGTTTCCGACAACAGTGACCGGGGCAGCCATACTTTGATCACCACGACGGGCAGTCAGGGCCCATCGGGGAGCGTATGCTCGACACATTCGGGCTTTGGCAAACGTGCCGCAGTGCAGGTCACAGACGCGAGTTCGATCGGCGAGAGGATTCGGAAAGTGGGAGACACGCCACGTCAGCAGCAGCTAGATCTTTCGTCGACCGAAGGCGCATCCCAGCCGTCCGCCCCCGCCCCTAGCGAACCCGTCCAGGCCGGGCTCTTTCCCGACGACTCCGTGCCCGACGAGCTGGTCGGCTACCGCGGGCCGAGCGCCTGCCAGATCGCCGGAATCACCTACCGCCAGCTGGACTACTGGGCCAGGACATCGCTGGTCGTGCCGTCGATTCGGAGCGCCGCCGGCTCCGGCAGCCAGCGGCTGTATTCGTTCAAGGACATCCTGGTCCTCAAGATCGTCAAGCGGCTGCTGGACACCGGCATCTCGCTGCACAACATCCGGGTCGCCGTCGACCATCTGCGTCAGCGCGGCGTACGGGACCTGGCCAACATCACGCTGTTCTCGGACGGCACCACGGTCTATGAATGCACCTCGGCCGAGGAAGTGGTCGACCTGCTGCAGGGCGGCCAGGGCGTTTTCGGCATCGCCGTTTCCGGCGCGATGCGCGAGCTGACCGGCGCCATCGCCGATTTCCCCGGCGAACGCGCCGACGGCGGCGAGTCGATCAGCGCCCCCGAGGACGAGCTGGCCTCGCGCCGCAAGCACCGCGACCGCAAGATCGGCTGAGGACCCCGGGCGAAATCGCCTGGCGGTAGAATCGGCTGCGCATCGCCCTTGTGCGGGAGAGTTCCGTGGCCGCCAGCCACGGGCGCCGAAGGAGCAACACCTCTCCGTCAACCTCTCAGGCCCCCGGACCGCGCAGGGCCCCGATGCCTCTGGAAAGCGGTGGGCACACGGCCCGCCCGCCCACGGGGAAAGGCTGGCGACAGCCGAATCTCGCAGGCGCCCGGATCGGGTCGACGACAGAGGGAGAGGAACCGCAGCGGTTCCTGCCCTGACGTCAGGAGATAGATGCTCTCCCAAGATCAATCGAAGGACCAATCGAACTTCGCCGCCCGGCACATCGGGCCGGATGCCGATGCCGTCGCCACCATGCTCAAGGTCATCGGCGTCGGATCACTCGACGAACTCGCCGACAAGGCGCTTCCCGCAGGCATTCTCGACGCGCTGTCGGCCGACGGGGTAGCCCCCGGCCTCGATCAGCTGCCGCAGGCCGCCACCGAGGAGCAGGCGCTGGCCGAGCTGCGCGCACTCGCCGACGCCAACACCGTCGCGGTGTCGATGATCGGGCAGGGCTATTACGACACGCTGACCCCGCCGGTGCTGCGCCGCAACATCCTGGAGAACCCGGCGTGGTACACGGCCTACACCCCGTATCAGCCCGAGATCAGCCAGGGCAGGCTCGAGGCGCTGCTGAACTTCCAGACCATGGTCGAAGACCTGACCGGCCTCGAGGTGGCCAACGCCTCGATGCTCGACGAAGGCACCGCCGCCGCCGAGTCGATGACGTTGATGCACCGCGCGACCCGCGGTAAATCGAACCGGTTGGCCGTCGACCGCGACATGTTCCCGCAGAGCGCCGCCGTGCTGGCCACCCGCGCCGCGGCGCTGGGCATCGAGATCGTCACCGCCGACCTGCGCGACGGCCTGCCCGACGGTGATTTCTTCGGCGTGATCACCCAACTGCCGGGCGCCAGTGGGGAAGTGGTCGACTGGAGCGGGCTGGTCGAGCGGGCCCACGATCGGGGCGCGCTGGTGGCGATCGGCGCCGACCTGCTGGCGATGACGCTGATCACGCCGCCGGGAGAGATCGGCGCCGACGTGGCGTTCGGTTCCACGCAACGATTCGGCGTGCCAATGGGATTCGGTGGACCGCACGCCGGTTATCTGGCCGTGCACACCGCCCACGCCCGCCAGCTGCCCGGCCGGCTGGTCGGGGTGTCGGTCGACGCCGACGGGGCTCCGGCCTACCGGCTGTCGCTGCAGACCCGCGAGCAGCACATCCGCCGCGACAAGGCGACCAGCAACATCTGCACCGCGCAGGTGCTGCTGGCGGTGATCGCCGCGATGTACGCCAGCTACCACGGCGCCGACGGGCTGACCGCGATCGCGCGACGGGTGCACGAGCGGGCCCGCACGCTGGCCGCCGGGCTGACCGCCGCCGGCGTCCAGGTGGTGCACGACCGCTTCTTCGACACCGTGCTGGTCAAGGTGCCCGGCCGGGCCGCCGCGGTGCGCGACGACGCCAAGAGCCGCGGCATCAACGTCTGGCTCATCGACGACGACCACATCTCGGTGTCCTGCGACGAGGCGACGACCGCCGAGCACCTGGACAGTGTGTTGGCGGCGTTCGGAGCCGCCCGCAACGAGAAGGCGTTCGACGGCCCGGACATCGCCACCAGGACATCGGAGTTTCTGAGCCATCCGGTGTTCACCCGGTATCGCACCGAGACCGAGATGATGCGCTATCTGCGCGCGCTGGCCGACAAGGACATCGCGTTGGACCGCAGCATGATTCCGCTCGGCTCGTGCACGATGAAGCTCAACGCGGCCGCCGAGATGGAGCCGATCACCTGGCCGGAGTTCGCCCGCCAGCATCCCTTCGGCCCGCGCGACGACACGCCGGGGCTGCGAAAGCTGATCGCCGACCTGCAGGAGTGGTTGACCGCCATCACCGGCTACGACGCGGTGTCGCTGCAGCCCAATGCGGGCTCGCAGGGCGAGTACGCCGGCCTGCTGGCCATCCAGGCCTACCACGCCGACCGCGGCGAGACCGACCGCAATGTGTGCCTGATCCCGTCCAGCGCGCACGGCACCAACGCGGCGTCGGCCGCGCTGGCCGGCATGCGCGTCGTGGTGGTGGCGTGCCGCGAGAACGGCGACGTCGACCTCGACGATCTGCGCGCCAAAGTCGCCGAGCACGCGGATCGGCTGTCGGCGTTGATGATCACCTATCCGTCGACGCACGGCGTGTACGAGCACGACATCGCCGACATCTGCGCGGCCGTGCACGACGCCGGCGGGCAGGTTTACGTCGACGGGGCGAACCTCAACGCGCTCGTCGGGCTGGCGCGGCCGGGCAAGTTCGGCGGCGACGTCAGCCACCTGAACCTGCACAAGACCTTCTGCATCCCGCACGGCGGCGGCGGACCCGGCGTCGGCCCGGTCGCGGTGCGGTCTCACCTGGAGCCGTATCTTCCCGGCCACCCGCTGGCCGACGACCTGTCCGACGAGCGCACGGTGGCGTCGGCGCCGTACGGCTCGGCGTCGATCCTGCCGATCACCTGGGCCTACATCAGGATGATGGGCGCCGAGGGCCTGCGCGCAGCCTCGTTGACGGCGATCGCGTCGGCCAACTACATCGCCCGCAGGCTCGACGAGTACTACCCGGTGCTCTACACCGGTGAGAACGGCATGGTCGCCCACGAGTGCATCCTCGATCTGCGCGGCATCACCAAGGCCACCGGCGTCACCGTCGACGACGTCGCTAAACGCTTGGCGGACTACGGTTTCCACGCACCGACGATGAGTTTTCCCGTCGCGGGCACGTTGATGGTCGAGCCGACCGAGAGCGAGAGCCTGGCCGAGGTCGATGCGTTCTGCGAGGCGATGATCGCGATCCGCGCCGAGATCGACCAGGTCGGCTCCGGCGCGTGGCCGGTCGACGACAACCCGCTGCGCAATGCGCCGCACACCGCCGAGTCCTTGCTCGTCGACCAGTGGAGCCATCCCTACAGCCGTGAGCAGGCCGCCTATCCGCTGGGCAAGAACTTCCGGCCGAAAGTGTGGCCGCCGGTTCGGCGGATCGACGGCGCGTATGGTGATCGCAACCTGATGTGTTCATGCCCACCGGTGGAGGCCTTTGCGTGAAGTCCCGATTCGCCATCGCAGCTGCCGTGCTGGCCGTCGGCTGGTCCGCTGCGGCGGGCGCGGCCTACGCCGAACCCGAGCCGGAACCGCCGCCGCCCGCCCCGCATGGTGCGGGTGCACCGCCCGGCCCCGACGGTGAAGCCGAGCCGCCACCGCCAGGTCCGCTGACGTCGTTCGGCGACGGCACCTACGAGGTCGGCACGCAGATTCTTCCCGGCGTCTACCAGTCGGCGGGGCCGGTCGAGGGCGGTGTGTGCTACTGGAAGCGCGTCAACGCCGACGGCATCGCCGAGAACGCGATGACCAAGAAGCCGCAGACCGTGGCGATCCAGCCGGGCGACACCGCCTTCACCACCAACGAATGCCAGGACTGGCAGAAGACCGACGCCCCGCCGCCGCCACCGCCCAGCGCGGGCGACATCCTCGGCCAACTCGGCCCCCTGCTCGGTGTGGGCGGCGCTCCCGCCAGCGGCTCGGGCGACGACTCGTCCGGCGGCAACCAGCCGGCGGGCTCGACGTCTGACGGCGGTTGATACCGGTTCCGTGATGCCACCGAGTGTGTCCGAGTGGCGTGCCGGCGGCCGCTTCGTGTCGACGAACGCAGGCCGGCTGTTTGTTCGGTCCGGCGCTGGTGACGGACCGACGGTCCTTCTCCTGCACGGATATCCGTCCAGCTCGTTCGACTACCGCGGGGTGATCCCGCATCTGCGCGGGCGCACCTATCTCACCCTGGATTTCCTCGGGTTCGGGCTCTCGGACAAACCCCGCCCGCATCGCTACAGCCTGCTCGAGCAGGCCGATCTCGTTGAGCAGGTGGTTGTTTCGCACGCCGACGGACCCGTGGTGTGCATCGCCCACGACATGGGCACGTCGGTGGCCACCGAGCTGTTGGCCCGAGATCTGGAGGGCCGGTTGTCGTTTGAGCTTGCCAGCGCCGTGCTGACCAACGGCAGCGTGATCCTCGAGCGCGCCAGCCTGCGGCCGATCCAGAAGATCCTGCGCGGACCGCTCGGACCGGTGGTCGCGCGCTTCGCCAACCGCGGCATGTTCGCGCGCGGGTTCGCGCGGCTGTTCAGCGACGATCACCCGCTGTCGGCGGAGGAGGCCGACGCGCAGTGGGCGTTGATGTCGTACAACAACGGCGCCAAGATCGCGCATCTGCTGATCTCCTACCTCGACGAGCGCGTGCGGTATGCCGCCAGATGGCATGGCGCCGTTCGGGATTGGCCCAAACCGCTGAGCTTCCTGTGGGGGCTCGACGACCCGGTCGCGACGACCGCCGTGCTCGACGGGCTGCGTGCGCTTCGGCCCGGCGCCGGGTGATCGAACTGCCGGGTGTGGGGCATTACCCGCAGGTGGAGGTGCCGGCCGAGTTCGCCCGCGCGGCGCTGCAGCTGCTCGCTACCCGGTGAACCTGGTGATCGCGGCCGTCAGGTCGGGCGACGCCGACGTCGACAGGTTCTGGTAGCTGCCGCCGGTGGTTTCGGCGACCGCCTCCCACGTCGCGCGGTCGGAGTCGGAGCCGAAGTCGATCACGTTGATGGCGACCGGCTTGGCGGGGTCGAACGCGCGGCGGACGTAGTCCTGCAGGCCGCTGCCGTCCAGGCTTCGGTCGGTGTGCGGGCCGGTGGTGATGACGAGCACCGAATTCGTCTGTCCCTCACGGAATCGCGAGTTCGCCTCGTCGTAGACCAGCCGCAGCGTGGTGAACGACACCGCACCGTTGCCGGACGCGGATGCGTCGTCGAGTGCGGCGCTCAGCGTCTCCGAGCGCGGCGAGCCGTCGACGGTGTCGGACAGCGGGCCCAGCGACACTTCGTTGTTGCCCTCGACACCGTTGAACGTCCACAACCCGACCGCCGCCGTCGGGGGCATCGCCTGCAGCCGCGTGGTCAGCGCCGCCACCACGTTGGCCAGCCGGCTCTTGCCGCCCTCCTGAGCCGACATCGACCGGTCGAGCATGATCGTCACCGCCGGGTTGCCCGCCGGCGCGGTCAACTCGTTGGCCAGGGTGGCCCGCATGCTGGTGTCGCCCACCGACAGCGGCGCCGACACCGGCGCGAAATTGGTGACGTCGCTCTTGGGCAGTTCACCGCCTTCGGTGCGGAATCCGAGCTTGGCCAGTTCGGCGAGCTGTTCGGGTTTGCGCAGGAAGCGGGAGAACTCGTTGGCGGCGGCCACCTGTTCCTGCGACAGCCAGTTGCCCTTCAACAAAACGGCGGGATAGTCGGCCAGTGCGGTGGGACCGGGCGGCAGCCACGATGCCACCGCCCTCTTGGCGTCGGGAAGCGACGTCGCACGCTGGAACAGCTGCTGTTCGGTGGTGACGACGGCATGCACCGGCGCGGTGGCAGGCTGGCCGGATTTGATGAGCGCATCCAGCGCCGTGCTCGCCTTGTTGTCGGCGAGCTTGGGCTGGGCCGCCATGAGCGTGTTCACCGCGCCCGTCCCGGCGCTGGGCGGCTGCCCGGCCGGCGCCGACGCGGCCGCAACCGCCTCGGCGGCCAGATAGGAGGCGTCGCTGTCGCCGCTGAGCGGAAGCGCCAGCCGCAGCGAACCCCACTCGGGCAGGTCCAGCGCGGTCAGCGAGTTCGGGTTGCTCTGCAGGCCCGGCAGCGTGCCCCAATTCTGCTGGCCCAGGGCGTCTTTGAGCTCCGGCCGGACGGCGAGCACCACCGGTGAGCTGACCAGCGATCGGCTGTCGTCGACGATCTCCTCGCCGGCCACCGCCTCGAGACGGGCCTGCGAAACCGAACTCGCCGGGATCCACAGCGCGGGCCGGTCGCCGAGCTCGGCGGGCCACGCGGTGATGAACCCGTTGATCACCCGGTCGGAGTCGGCCGACTTGACGTCCATCGCCACGCAGATGTCGCCGACCGGATGGGCGTTTTCGTTGAACTTGTCGGCCAGCGTCTTGATCGGCTCGGCGATGGACGGGTCGGCGATGACGGCGACCGCCTTCTGCCCCTCGACGCAGCGCGCGGCGGCCGAGGTGGAGCGGTCCGACAGCGCGTCGCCGAAGAAGCGCCACAGGATGAAGGCGGCCACCACCACGACGACGGCGACCAGCGCGCCGATGACGCCGACGCTGACGCCGCGCCTGCCGCTCTGCACGGCGCGGTGGCTGCCGGTCCACTCGCCGCCTTCCCAGTCGCCGGAGTGTTGCCTGCGCGACCGTGGCGGCGGTGTGGCGGCCGCGCGCGACGGTGTCTCATCCCTCGAGCGGCCGAACCGCGGCGCGGCGGTCTCGGGCGCTCGGTCTTCCGGTGTGTCGGAGTAGTCCGACTCGGGATAGTCCGACTCGACGAACTCGGGTTCGTACTCGTCGTCGAAGTGCTCGCCGGACCGGTAGCGCGCGCCGTAACCGTCCTCGTACCCGGTGCGGTAGTCGGCCTCGTAATCCGTGCCGTAGTCGCCTGAGGGGTAGTCGGTGTCGGGGTAGTCCGGCTGCCCGTAGTCGGGCGCGCCGTGGCGCGGGTACCGCGGCTCGGCCGGATCGGACCGGTAATCCGGGTAATCGTCGGGTCCGACCAGCGGCCGGTCGAACGACTCGGTCGCATCGCCAGCACCCTCGGGAGGAACGCCTGAGGATTCTTCAGGGTCGGGAATGCTGTGCCTACCCACTCCTGCGCCTGCGTCCTCTCCGTCGGGCAATCATTGCTGGCTGAAAGCAACCGAACCGAAGTCTAGCCATACCGCGTGGTGCTGAACTCAGCCGGCGTTGCTGGGATTAGCGGCTTTGAACTCGCGCCTGCGCCGATGCAGGATCGGCTCGGTGTAGCCGTTGGGCTGCTGCGCCCCCGACAGGATCAACTCCTGCGCCGCCTGGAAGGCGATGCTGCCGTCCGGGTCGGGCGCCATCGGGCGGAATTCCGGGTCGGCCTCGTTCTGCTTGTCCACCACCGCGGCCATCCGGCGCAGGCTGGCCTTCACGTCGTCTTCGGTGATGACGCCGTGGCGCAGCCAGTTCGCCAGCAGCTGGCTGGAGATGCGCAGCGTGGCGCGGTCTTCCATCAGCGCGATGTTGTGGATGTCGGGCACCTTGGAGCAGCCGACGCCCGCGTCGATCCAGCGCACGACGTAGCCGAGGATCGACTGGCAGTTGTTGTCGACCTCTTCGCGGATCTCCTCCGGGGCCCACGCCAGCTCCTTGGCCAGCGGGATGGTCAGCAGCTCGTCGATCGTGGCACGGCGCTTGCCCGCGAGCTCCTTCTGCACCGCGAACACGTCGACCTGGTGGTAGTGCATGGCGTGCAGGGTGGCCGCGGTCGGCGACGGCACCCACGCGGTCGTCGCGCCGGCCTTGGGCTGGCCGATCTTCTGCTCGACCATGTCAGCCATCAGGTCGGTCATCGCCCACATGCCCTTGCCGATCTGCGCCTTGCCGGTGAACCCGGTCTCCAGGCCGATGTCGACGTTCTGATCCTCGTAGGCCTTGATCCACGTGGTGTTCTTCATGGCGCCCTTGCGGATCATCGGGCCCGCCTCCATCGACGTGTGGATCTCGTCGCCGGTGCGGTCGAGGAACCCGGTGTTGATGAAGACCACGCGGTCGGCGGCGGCCTTGATGCAGGCTTTGAGGTTGACCGTGGTGCGGCGCTCCTCGTCCATGATGCCTACCTTGATGGTGGTCGGCGGCAGGCCGAGCAGCTCCTCGACGCGGGCGAACAGCTCGCATGTGTACGCCACTTCGTCGGGGCCGTGCATCTTGGGCTTGACGATGTAGATCGAGCCGGTGCGGCTGGCCAGCAGCGGCCCGTTGGCCTCGCCCGTCTTCAGGCCGTGCATCGCGATCAGGCTGGTGAACAGGGCGTCCATGATGCCCTCGTACACCTCGTTACCGTCCGCGTCGACGATGGCGTCGTTGGTCATCAGGTGACCGACGTTGCGCACGAACAGCAGGCTGCGGCCCGGCAGGGTGAGCTCGCCGCCGTCCGGCGTCTTGTAGGTGCGGTCCTGGTTCAGCACCCGGGTGAACGTCTTGCCTGCCTTGGTGACCTCCTCGGCCAGGTCGCCCTTGTTCAGGCCCAGCCAGTTGCGGTAGCCGAGCACCTTGTCGTCGGCGTCGACCGCGGCCACCGAGTCCTCGAAGTCGAAGATCGTCGTGACGGCCGACTCGAGGATGACGTCCTTGATGCCCGCCTTGTCGGTCGCGCCGACCGGCGACTGCGGGTCGATCAGGATCTCGATGTGCAGGCCGTTGTTGACCAGCAGCACCGACCAGGCCGGCTGGCCCAGTTCACCGGTGTAGCCGACGAACTTCTCCGGGCTGGCCAGCCCGACCGAGCCGTCGGCGGTGGCGATCTTCAACACGCCGTCCTCGAGGCTCAGGCCGGTGGCGTCGGCCCACGAACCGGACTCAAGCGGGACGGACTCGTCCAGGAAGTTGCGGGCATAGGCGATGACCTTGTCGCCGCGAACCTTGTTGTAGCCGTCGGTCTTCTCGGCTCCGTCGGTCTCCGGAATGACGTCGGTGCCATACAGCGCGTCGTAGAGCGAGCCCCAGCGCGCGTTGGCGGCATTCAGCGCGAAGCGCGCGTTGAGCACCGGCACCACCAGCTGCGGGCCCGCCGTCTTGGTGATCTCGTCGTCGACGCCGGAGGTGGTGATGGTGAAGTTTTCCGGCTCGGGCTCCAGGTAGCCGATGTCGATGAGGAACTGCTTGTAGGCCTCGGGGTCGTGCGGCTCGATGACGCGGTGCCGGTGCCACTTGTCGATCTGGGCCTGCAGGTCGTCGCGTCGGGCCAGCAACTCCTGGTTCTTCGGGGTCAGATCGGCAACGACCTTGTCGACACCGGACCAGAAGGTGTCGGGGTCGACGTCGGTTCCCGGCAGCGCCTCGTTGTTGATGAAGTCGTACAACGTCTGGGCGACGCGCAGGTTCCCTACCGTCACGCGATCAGTCATAAGTGTGTTCCTCCCTCGGCTTCATGGCGCGTGGCCCACCGCCGTTCGACCAGCTTACCCGGGTTAGCAGGGGCTATTCGCTGGTGGCGACCAGCGTGGCCGACAGCAATTCGTCGCAGCGCTCGGCGATCGCGGCCCGCAACGGCGCCGCCCGCTTGGCGATGTCCTGCTGTGCGCGGACGTAGCTCGCGCGGCCCGCCGGGGTTTCGACGGGGATCGGCTGAAAACCGTACTCGACGAGGTCGTACGGGCTTGCGCGCATATCCAGTTCCCGCGCGTCGGCCGCCAGCTCGAGGCAGTCCACCGTCAACTCCGACGGCAGCAGCGGCGCCAGCTTGTAGCACCACTTGTAGAGATCCATGTTGGCGTGCACGCAACCGGGCTGTTCCCAGGCGGACTGCTCGCGGCGGGTGAGGGTGGCCACGTTGCGTCTTGCGGCCGGCTCGGTGAAGAAGCGGAACGCGTCGAAGTGCGTGCAACGCAACGGCATTGACTCCACCACGGCGTCGGTGCCCGTCTTGCCGAGGCGCAGCGGCACGCGTTGGTGGCGGACCGTCTGCGCCCGGTACACCATCGCCCACTCGTGCATGCCGAAGCAGTTCAGCTGGGGCGCGCGGGATGCGGTGGCGCGCAGCAGATCCGTGATGAAGCGCACGGTATCGGCGCGCGAGCGCAGGTACTCCGCGGTCACGGTGACGCCGCGCGGATGCCTGCCGTATCCGGTGCGGTCCAGGTAGCCGGTCGCCGCGGGGCCGGTGAGCACCGCGCCGAAGCCGGGATGCCACATTCGCAGCTGGCGTGGTCGCAGGCTGTAGTAGTGAAACAGGAAGTCCCACACCGGGTGCGACTCGCCCACGCGGGCACGGCGCAGATGCGGCGCCAGGAAAGCCTCGACCCGGTCGCGGTGCGCCTGCTCGCGCGCCGTCCAGTCGGCCTGGTCGAGCAGCCTCTCAGCCATCGTGGCTCCGATGCCGCATGGCGCCGACCAGGTCTTCGACGAGGTCTTCCAGTGCCACCATTGCGGTCACCGTACCGTCGTCGCCGGTGACCAGCGCGAGGTGGCTGTTGCTGCGCCGCAGCCGCGACAGCGCGTCGGGCAGCGGCAGCGACGCGGCCACCTGGGGCAGCGGCCGCACCGCGGCCAGGTCGACGACCGCGTCCGGGTCGGTGTCCGGCTCGGTGACGAGCTTCAAGATGTCCTTGATGTGCACGTAGCCGATGAAGCGGCCCGCCTTGTTGGTGACCGGGAACCGGGAGTAGCCGGTCTCGTCGAGGGCCTGCTGGATCGCGCGCACCGTGGGCCCGGAGTCGTCGGCGGCCGCCGACACCGCGTGCACCTCGCTGAGCGGGACGGCCACGTCGCCGACGACGCGATTGCGGATCTGCAGCGCCCGCGACAGCCGGTTGTGCTCCTCGGGGTCGAGCAGTCCCTCCGACAACGATTCGGCGATCATCTCCGACAGTTCGACGCTCGAAACCGTGTTCTCCAGTTCGGGTTTGGCGGTGACGCCGAACGCGCGCAGCGTCATGTGCGCGCACCAGTCGTAGATCGCGATGACGGGTCGGGCCAGCCGCACCCACGCCAGATACGGCGGCACCAGCAGCATCGCGGCCGACTCCGGGCCGGCGATCGCGATGTTCTTCGGGACCATCTCGCCGAGCAGCACGTGCAGCACGACCACGATCGTGATCGCGATGACGAACGACACCGTGTGCAGCACGGCGTCGGGCACCCCGATCAGGTCGAACGGCTTCTCCAGCAGGTGCGCCACCGCGGGTTCGCCGACGCGGCCCAACAGGATCGAGCAGATCGTGATGCCCAACTGGGCGCCCGCCAACATCACCGACAGCTGCTGGCCGGCGCGGATCACGGTGACCGCGCTGCGCTTGCCCTGTTCGGCGAGCGCTTCGAGGCGGTCGCGGCGGGCCGAGATCAGCGCGAACTCCGCCCCGACGAAGAATGCGTTGGCGGCCAGCAGCAGCACGGTCAGCAGCACGCCGAAGATGTCACCCACCGTCGGCCCCTTTGCCGTTTCGTTTGGCGTTCGCTTTGCCGTTTCGCTTGCCGTTCGCGCGGCCGTTCTCGTCGCCGTTCTCGTGGTCGGAGCGGCGGCCCAGGTTGGTCAGCTCGAGCAGGTCGATGCGCCTGCCGTCCATCCGCACCACCGTGGCCAGCCAATGCACCGGGTCGTCGACCGGGCCGTCCGGGTCGAAGGCTGTCAACTCGACGGATTCGCCGGGTTTGGGGATGTGGCCGAGTTGCTGCATGACCAGCCCGCCGATGGTCTCGTATTCGCCCTCGACGCCGCGGAAGCCGGTGTTGGCGGCGACCTCGTCGATGCGCAACAGCCCCGAGACGCGCCAGCGGTCGCGGCTGATCCGCAGCACGTCGGGGGTGACGTCGTCATGCTCGTCGCGGACGTCGCCGACGATCTCCTCGATGAGGTCCTCCATCGTGACCATGCCTGCGGTGCCGCCGTATTCGTCGGCCACCAGCACGGTCTGCAGCGGGCTGGCCCGCACCTGTGCCATCACGTCGTCGCCGTCCAGCGTGGACGGCACTCGCGGGACGGGCACGGCCAGCCCGGCCAGCGCGGTGCGCTCCCGGTCGGCGGGCGGCATCGTGAACACCTGCTTGACATGCACCAGGCCGATTGTCTCGTCGAGGTCGCCGTCGACGATGGGGAAGCGCGAATATCCGGTCTCCATCGCCAGCTCGGTCAATTCGGCGACCGTCTGGTCGGCCTGCAGCGCCTCGATCTTGGACCGCGGGGTCATCAGTTCCTCCGCGGTGCGCGAGCCGAACTGCAGCGACCGGTCCACCAGCGTCGCGGTGATCGGGTCCATCGCGCCGCGGCGGGCCGAATTGCGCACCAGCGATGCAAGCTCCTGCGGGGAGCGCGCCGACCGCAGTTCCTCGGCGGGCTCGATGCCGAGTCGGCGCAAGATCAGGTTGGCGGTGCCGTTGGTCATCTTGATCAGCGGCGTGAACAGCGCCGAGAACAGCACCTGCGGCCCGGCGACCGCGCGCGCCGTCTCCAGCGGCTTGGCGACCGCGAGGTACTGGGCGACCAGCTCGCCGAACACCATCGACACCGAGGTGGCGATCAGCAGCGACAGGCCAAGCGCCAGGCCGTGCGAGATGCGTTCGGTCACCGCCAGCGACGCGAAGAGCGGCTCCAGCAGCCGCGCGATCAGCGGCTCGGCGAGGTAGCCGGTGATCAGCGTGGTCACCGAGATGCCCACCTGAGCACCGGACAGCTGGAACGACAGCGTGCGGTGGGCCCGCTGGATCATCTTGTCGCGTCGGCCGCCTGCGCGGGCGTTGGCGTCGACGGTGCTGCGCTCCAGCGCCGTCAGCGAGAACTCGGCCGCCACGAACACCGCCGTGCCGAGTGTGAGCACGATGAAGGCAACAAGCGCCAGCGGGGTGAAGACGACGCTCATCGCGTCCTCGGGGGATGGTCGCCGGACCGCGTGCCCGGCCGACTAGAAGAGGGCTCGGCGTCGGCGTCGGCTCCGGCCGGTTTGGCCGGCGTGCCCGAGGCCGGCCGCGCCTCCCGGAAGCCGGCGGCCTCGACGGGTGCCTGCGGCACGGGTTGCCTTTCTCTGAAACGTGATGAGAGCACTATGTTAACGGCCCGACCGGCCGCGCAGGGCTACCAACCCGTCGGAAGGGGATGGCCCTCGGCAAAGCCCGCCGACGACTGAACACCGATCACGGCCTTCTCGTGCAATTCGGCGAGGTTGGCGGCCCCGACATAGGTGCATGTGCTGCGCACGCCCGAGGTGATGTGGTCCAGCAGATCCTCGACGCCGCCGCGCGACGGGTCCAGACCCATCCGCGATGTCGAGATGCCTTCCTCGAACAGTGCCTTGCGGGCCCGGTCGAACTGGCTGTCACCGGCGGTCCGCGCGGCGACCGCCCGCTTGGACGCCATGCCGTAGCTCTCCTTGTACGGCCGGTCGTCGCGGTCGCGCATCAGGTCGCCCGGCGACTCGTAGGTGCCGGCGAACCAGGAGCCGATCATCACGTTCGAGGCGCCTGCCGCCAGCGCCAACGCGACGTCGCGGGGATGCCGCACACCGCCGTCGGCCCACACGTGGCCGCCGAGTTGCCTTGCCGCTGCGGCACATTCGACCACCGCCGAGAACTGCGGGCGGCCGACACCGGTCATCATCCGCGTGGTGCACATGGCGCCGGGACCGACGCCGACCTTGACGATGGACGCGCCGGCGCTGATCAAATCGCGGGTGCCTTCGGCCGACACCACGTTGCCCGCCGCGATCGGCAGCCCCAGGTCGAGCGACGACACCGTCTTGATCGCGTCGAGCATCTTCACCTGATGCCCGTGCGCGGTGTCGATCACCAGCAGGTCGACGCCGACCTCGGCCAGCGCGCGAGCCTTGGCGCCGACGTCGCCGTTGATGCCGACCGCCGCCGCGATCCGCAACCGGCCGTGAGCGTCGACGGCAGGGGTGTAGATGCCCGCCCGGATCGCGCCGGTGCGGGTCAGCACGCCCGCCAGAGTGCCGTCGGCCTCCGTCATCACCGCCACGTCGACGGGCGCGTGCTCGAGCAGGTCGAAGACCTTGCGGGGATCGGTGCCCACCGGAGCGGTGACGAAATCGGAGATGGCGACGTCGCGGACCCGGGCGAAGCGGTCCACGCCGAGGCAGTTCTCCTCGGTGACCAGGCCGATGGGCCTGCCTTCGAACACCACGACCGCAGCACCGTGGGCGCGTTTGTGGATCAGCGCGGTCGCATCGGACACCGAGTCGTCGGGGGCCAGCGTGACCGGTGTGTCGACGACGAGGTCGCGGCTCTTGACGAAGTCGACGGTGTCTTTCACCGCGGTGATCGGCAAATCCTGCGGCAGCACCACGAGGCCGCCGCGGCGGGCCACGGTTTCGGCCATCCGACGGCCCGCGATCGCGGTCATGTTGGCGACGACGACCGGGATGGTCGTGCCCGACCCGTCCGACGTGGACAGGTCGACATCGAACCGCGACGCCACATCCGACCGGCCCGGGACGATGAATACGTCGTTGTAGGTCAGGTCATAGAGCGGCGTCTGGCCGTCGAGGAATCGCATCGGACCTGATTCTAGTCGCCGCCTGTGCCCTCACCCTTGCCCTGGCAAAGGCCCGCACTTTCTTCGGCGAGCGGCTCACCTTTCCCGGCGAGGGGCTCACCTTTCCCTGGCGAGCAGACGCTAGTGCCCCGCAAAAGCCCAGGAGAGGGTGGACTTTAGCGTCTGCTCGCGGGAGGAAGGTCAGGCGGGGACTTCGGTGTGGTCGCCGCTCCAGAGGGTGTGGAACTTCTGGCCGGGGTCGGCGTCGATGCGGCCGTAGGTGTGCGCGCCGAAGTAGTCGCGCAGGCCCTGGGTCAGCGCGGCGGGCAGGCGTTCGGTGCGCAGCGCGTCGTAGTAGGACAGCGCCGAGCTGAAGCCCGGGATCGGAATGCCCGACTGCGTGGCCGCCACCACCACCCGCCGCCAGCTGTCGATCGCCGACTCGATCGCACTGCGGAAATACGGCGCGGTGATCAATGTCGGCAATTCGGGGTTCTCGTCGAAGGCTTCCTTGATGCGGTTGAGGAACTTGGCGCGGATGATGCACCCGCCGCGCCAGATGGTGGCCAGGTCGCCGGGAGTGATGCCCCAGTTGTATTCGGCGCTGCCCGCCTGAATCTGGTTGAACCCCTGCGCGTAGGCGATGATCTTCGAGGCGTAGAGCGCCTGACGGACGTCTTCGATGAATTTGTCTGCGTCCGTTGGCTTTCCGCCGAGGTCGCCGGACGCCAGGCCGGTGGTGGCCTTGCGCTGGGCGACTGATCCCGACAGGGCGCGGGCGAAGACGGCTTCGGCGATGCCGGTCACCGGCACGCCCAGATCGAGGGCGGAT
>NZ_PDCP01000230.1 GCF_002553505.1 Mycolicibacterium agri
CGACTGATCCCGACAGGGCGCGGGCGAAGACGGCTTCGGCGATGCCGGTCACCGGCACGCCCAGATCGAGGGCGGATTTGACCGTCCAGCGACCGGTGCCCTTCTGCTCGGCCTCATCGCGGATCACATCGACCAGCGGCTGGCCGGTCTTGGCGTCGCTTTGCCGCAACACCGCCGCGGTGATCTCGACCAAAAAGCTGTCCAGATCACCCTTGTTCCACTCGTCAAACACCTCGGCGATCTCGACAGCCGACCTGCCCAACCCGTCACGCAGCAACTGATAGGCCTCACCGATGAGCTGCATATCGGAGTACTCGATGCCGTTGTGCACCATCTTCACGAAATGGCCGGCCCCATCCGGCCCGATATGAGTACAGCAGGGCACCCCCTCGACATGGGCGGAGATCTCCTCCAACAACGGCCCCACCGACTCATACGACTCCGCAGGCCCGCCCGGCATGATCGACGGCCCATGCAGCGCACCCTCCTCACCACCGGAGATGCCCGCACCGACAAAATGCAACCCACGCTCGCGCATCGCCTTTTCCCGCCGCATCGTGTCGGTGTAGAGCGCGTTACCGCCATCGATGATGATGTCGCCGTCGTCCATCGCCTCGGCCAGCTCATCGATCACCGCGTCGGTGGCCGCCCCGGCCTTGACCATGATCAACACCTTGCGCGGCCGCTCCAACGCCGCCACAAACTCCGCAACCGTCTCACTGCGCACAAAATCGCCCTCATGGCCGTGCTCGGCCAGCAGCGCATCGGTCTTGGCGATCGAGCGGTTATGCACCGCCACCGTATAGCCATGCCGGGCGAAATTACGGGCGATGTTCGACCCCATCACCGCCAACCCGGTCACACCGATCTGAGCAGAGCCGCTAGTGGATTCAGACGAGCTCACAGACACAGCCTTTCGTTGT
>NZ_PDCP01000231.1 GCF_002553505.1 Mycolicibacterium agri
AGACAAGCCACACCCCACCCGGAGGTTCTCCTCACATCAAGCCAACACGCCTGCTACCAACGTCCTGTCCCAGTACAACTAGGTGCCTTCTTCGAGCCGCATCTGAATATTCACATTGACGTCCCACTCGTTTAGTTTCTAACCGTGACCGCTGACCTCGACGCGTACGAATGCCTCGGCGGCCTCGAGACTCCGTTCAGGTTGACAGCCAAAGACGAACGCCGGCAACGGGATCGACAGAGTTTGCGTGACTCAATGCGGTGCGAAGTCGCACCACTAAGTTACGAACAGTATCGTGCGGGCGCGCCCTGCCCTGGATGCCGTCGTCCGTACGTGGACGCTGAGCCTTTCGAGAATAAGGGCACGATGAATTTTTCCGACGCCGAGCGTGCCCGGTACGACGCCGAAGAGACCCTGTTCAAGACCGCCCACGGTTCGTGCGGATCCCATCGCCACAGCGTCTCAGGGTCGCTGACCATGCATTGTGGCAAATGCTGCCCGATGCCACCGCTATCGCCGGCCCAGATTGCCCGGCTTGGCACCTTGTTAAGACCACCCCCGGCACATGAGCTGATGGTTTGGCATCTGAGCCTGTACTGCGGGCACACGGTTGAACGCACCGCCCACTCGAGTCACAAGTCCGTCCACGCCGCCTTTGGTGGCGCAGTCCGATGTGCGCAATGCGGTCTTGACCCGGCGACGGTAATCGATGCCCGCGCGATCGGGCCGGCTGGGAAACCACCGCACCAAGCACCGACCCCTGCACGTCGGAAACCTACCCGCGCCGAACTTGAAACACGGATACAGCAATTAGAAGCAGAGAACGAACGGCTGCGTAGCGGTCGGCGATTTCTGGGGGTGATTGCAACAGCCACCTTGTTGGAGGTTGTTGTGTATCTGAAGGCTTATCCCTGGATTATG
>NZ_PDCP01000232.1 GCF_002553505.1 Mycolicibacterium agri
GAGCGGGGCCGTTCTCATCATCAGATCGTCGTCCACCCCATTGACGCCATCATCGTCATCCTGAGCGACGCGCAACAATCGGCGTCGACATCGACGGCATCAAACAGGTCCTGGGGATCTGGATTCAGCAGACCGAGGGCGCCAAATTCTGGCACGGGGTGCTCACCGAGCTGCGCAACCGCGGGTGTCGCGATGCGTTGTTCGTCTGTTGCGACGGTTTGGCCGGGCTGGCCGAATCCATCGCCGCAATCTGGCCACAGGCCGTCGTACAAACCTGCGTCGTGCATCTGCTGCGGGCCTCGATGCGCTATGCCTCCTACACCGACCGACGCAAGATGGCCCAAGCGCTGCGCCCGATCTACACCGCGGCCACCGAAGACGCCGCCAAACTGGCGCTCGAGCAGTTCCGCGCCCAGTGGAACACCAAATCGCCCGGAGCGGTCGCGGTCTGGGACCGGGCGTGGGCCGAATTCGTGCCGTTTCTGGCGTTCCCCGTCGAGATCCGCAAGATCATCTACACCACCAACGCCATCGAGTCGCTGAACTACCAGCTGCGCAAAGTCACCAAGGCCCGAGGATCATTCCCCTCCGACGCTGCGGCGATGAAACTGCTGTATCTGGCCATCCGCAACATCAACCAGAAACGAGGAAACCAAGGACAAGGAACCTACAACTGGACCGAAGCGCTCAACACCTTCGCCATCCAATTCCCCGACCGACTCCCACTATGACACCCAGCCAAACACGAAAGGGCCAGAGCCACTTACACACTTAACTTGACAAGCCCGGTGCAGCAGCATTACGAAGCGGGTAGCCCGCTCCACCAGTGTGCCGATCGCGGACTTACCCCCAGCACCCAGAATCAGATCACCCTCCCAATGTCCAGGAACGGCGCGGTC
>NZ_PDCP01000233.1 GCF_002553505.1 Mycolicibacterium agri
TACCAGCCGCGTTCTGCGAGCCGGTGGGGCTGCGCGATCTCCTCCACGTTGATACCGACCATTGCCTCGCCCAGTCCGCGCGACACCTTGGCCAGCACGTCCGGGTCGTCGTAGAAGGTGGTGGCCTTGACGATCGCCGCGGCGCGCTCGGCGGGGTTGCCGGACTTGAAGATGCCCGATCCGACGAACACACCCTCGGCGCCCAGCTGCATCATCATCGCGGCGTCGGCGGGGGTCGCGATGCCGCCCGCGGTGAACAGCGTCACGGGCAGCTTGCCTGCCCGCGCCACCTCGGCGACGAGTTCGTAAGGCGCCTGCAATTCCTTTGCCGCGACGTACAACTCGTCTTCGGACATCGACGTCAGCCGGCGGATCTCGCCGCCGATCTTGCGCATGTGGGTGGTCGCGTTGGACACGTCGCCGGTGCCGGCCTCACCCTTCGAGCGGATCATCGCCGCGCCTTCGGTGATGCGGCGCAGCGCCTCGCCCAGATTGGTGGCGCCGCAGACGAACGGCACGGTGAATTTCCACTTGTCGATGTGGTTGGTGTAGTCGGCGGGTGTGAGCACCTCGGACTCGTCGATGTAGTCCACGCCGAGGCTCTGCAGGATCTGCGCCTCGACGAAGTGCCCGATGCGGACCTTGGCCATCACCGGGATGGTGACCGCATCGATGATTCCCTCGATCATGTCGGGGTCGCTCATCCGCGACACCCCGCCCTGGGCGCGGATATCGGCGGGGACCCGTTCCAGCGCCATCACCGCGACGGCGCCTGCGCCCTCGGCGATGCGAGCCTGCTCGGGCGTGACGACGTCCATGATCACGCCGCCCTTGAGCATTTCGGCCATGCCACGCTT
>NZ_PDCP01000234.1 GCF_002553505.1 Mycolicibacterium agri
GAAAAGCCGCCCCGGCACCAAACCGGGGCGGCTTTCACCTGCCTATTGACAAACCACGCCTACATATCAGCTGTACCCGGCAGTCAGGTTGTTGACAGTCGGCTGATCGGGGGTTGACCTCCGATGGCTGAGTGGCGGCGTTGTTTGTTGTAGTAGTCGAGCCAGGGAGCAAGGGCTGCGCAGCGGGCGTCGTTGGTGGTGAAGATCTGGCGGTAGGCCCATTCGGTTTGCAGGGTGCGGTTGTAGCGTTCCACCTTCCCGTTCTGCCAAGGACAATGCGGTTTGATGAACGTGTGTTTGGCGCCGAGTGCGGCGATGACAGCTGCGACATCGGCTGAACGTTTGTAGCTCCAGTGGTTGTCGGTGATGACACGCTCGATCGTGGTGATCCCATGGGCGGTGAAGTAGTCGGCGGCGCGGGCCAGAAACGCCCCGCAGGTCGGGCCTTTTTCGTCGGGCAGGATCTCGGAATAGGCCAATCTCGAGTGGTCATCGACAGCGGAGTGCACGTAATCGAATCCGCTGCCGTGTCTACGGTCTCGGTTATCGCCATCGCCGCCGCGTCCGTTGGCACGCCATCCGCCGCCGTTGGGGATGCGGCCGATCTTTTTGACGTCCATATGGATCAGCTCGCCTGGACGGGCCCGCTCATAGCGCACAGCGGTCGTCTTGGAGGCGCGGATCACCTCGCCGGTCAGCGGGTCACAGTCACGCAGATAGGGCAGACGGTGGCGTCGCAGGATCGCGCGGGCGTGTCAGATGGTTTGTGTAGCTGTGGCTCCGGATGAATGGAGCACGATCTGTGGATGTGATCGCTGACGAACC
>NZ_PDCP01000235.1 GCF_002553505.1 Mycolicibacterium agri
CCCGAGCCAAGGGTCTCCAGGAAGCTGGTCAAAATTCAGTTGCCGCGCTCTGGTCAGTATTCAGTTGCCGCCGACAGGGGCAGCCGGGTCGGATGAATCGGCGTTTGAGCCGGCCACGCCGAGCACACCCAGCCCAGTTTGTCCCGTACCGGTAGACCATCGCGTTGTCAGTGAGCAGACGCCGCACGCGCACACCGTGAGCGGCGAACCAGGCCAGGGCTCGGTGCAGGAATCCAGCGCAGGTCTTTGTCGTCGGGCAGCACTTTCTGCTCGACCCGCGTGCTGGTGCGCTGAGGCATCCGGATCGGGCGCGAGGACCGGTCGGCCAATGCTGCCTCGCCACCCTCGGCGTACCGGCGCAGCCACTTGTGCACCGTCGACCGCGAAATACCCAGCTGTTCAGCCATCTGCGCGGGCGGCCAACCAGCAGCGACAGCTCGACGATAGGCGACGAGCGAACAGGTTGGTACGGGCGTTAGCGTGAGACACGAGGACCTCCTATGGGTGAATGCAGACACATCCACTCCGTCAGGAGGTCCTCCCCATTTCAAGCAGCCACGCCGTCAACAACCTCCCGGGTCACGACACCTAGCCGCCACCGTATTGGCGATCAGGGAAGGCTGTTCGGCGGTATCGCTTTGGTAGTTGATACTGCGATCCGCCAAAGGGAAACCGTCAATCAGTACAGCCTTCGGTACCTGCGCCTGAACCGCTCTTAGTGTCGCCTGCCATGAGGATGGGACCAGTGTGACCTGATTTTTGCCAGGGTGATGGGACCACCTGGATTGCCAGTTAT
>NZ_PDCP01000236.1 GCF_002553505.1 Mycolicibacterium agri
CAAGCATCCTCAGTAACGCGCCACGGTGGTCCCATCCCCCTGGCAATCAGGTGGTCCCATCACCCTGGCAAGCGACAACTCGAACCTGCACCGAGCTTCTATTGGTCACAATCTTCAGCGCGGGCCCGCGGCGTTACCAGTTCTGCGCGGGGGTCGGTTCGAGCCGATCGGTCAGCAGCTCGACCGTCGATAACCGCTCACCTTCGAGCCGGATGCCGTTTGTCGTCGCGCTCAAGTGCAACGAATCGGCCGCACGCCTGGCCGATCAAGAGCCCAAAGTGACAACGGTGCTGACTGGACAGTGATGTCCTTGCCTTCTGGATGGCCCCAATAGATCCCGTCACCGCCGGGCAGGTATACCACAACGTGAAACTCTGCAGCTCCGTCCGGTGTCGTGAGAACAAGATGACGGACCGTGTAGCCGTTCCCGGTGGTCTCGGGTTGCCTCTACTCCGGCGAGCGTGAGTCCGTCGACAAGAATCGCCGGAAGATCGACTTGGATATTGGGATCGATGCACAGCAGCATTGCCCATAAGCGAGGGGTGCTGCGCCGCGACATGAACACTCCAACCAGCCAGATCCATTCGGAGTGTCTCTAAGTCGAAACGACGGAGTGGATCACACCGGCCTCGCCTGATGCGCGGCTGACTGTCGTCAGAATTGTCGTCAACCGGCCGACATAACGATTGTTGACCGTCTCTGTGGATGACGACCGCGGGGTGGCCATTCTTCATTGAGGCTGCCGATGTGGCGGTCGGCGTGGT
>NZ_PDCP01000237.1 GCF_002553505.1 Mycolicibacterium agri
ATCCGCCCTCGATCTGGGCGTGCCGGTGACCGGCATCGCCGAAGCCGTCTTCGCCCGCGCCCTGTCGGGATCAGTCGACCTGCGACGCACCACTACTGGGCTGGCATCCGGCAAGCTGAACGGATCGCCAGACGATGCCGGGAAATTCGTCGAGGACGTTCGCCAAGCGCTGTACGCGTCGATGATCCTTGCGTACGCGCAAGGTTTCGATCAGATCCAGGCGGGCAGCGCCGAATACAACTGGAATGTCAATCCTTCTGGTGTCGCGACCATTTGGCGCGGCGGATGCATCATCCGCGCCAAGTTGCTCGACCCGATCCGAGACGCGTTCGACGAGGCGCCGAACCTGGCGTCGCTGATCACCGCGCCGTTCTTCCGTAGTGCGATCGAGTCGGCGATCGACAGCTGGCGGCGGGTGGTGGTGGCGGCCACGCAGTTGGGCATTCCGATTCCGGGCTTCAGCTCGGCGCTGTCCTACTACGACGCGCTGCGCACCGAGCGCCTGCCCGCCGCGCTGACCCAGGGCCTGCGCGACTACTTCGGCGCGCACACCTACGGCCGCATCGACGCCGACCCCGGCCAGAAGTTCCACACCCTCTGGAGCGGCGACCGCACCGAAGTCCCCGCCTGACCTTCCTCCCGCGAGCAGACGCTAAAGTCCCCCCTCTCCTGGGGCGATTTCTGGGGGTGATTGCAACAGCCACCTTGTTGGAGGTTGTTGTGTATCTGAAGGCTTATCCCTGGATTAT
>NZ_PDCP01000238.1 GCF_002553505.1 Mycolicibacterium agri
GGTCTGACTGAACACACGCGCCACAGAGCGCTTTGAGGCACCCCGCCCCCAAAGCCACTAATTCAGCAGGCTCCTAGGCGGCGGCGACCGATTGTAACCGTGCGCAGATCCCCGCTATTGATGAGTCGATAAACCGTTGCCCGGCAGATCCGGAGCCTCTGCAAGGTCTCCTCGACGGTGTTGAGTCGAGCGTTTGTTAGCGCCATAGAGTCAAGCATCGCTACCCCTATTCAGTTGTCTGCAGGCGTGTCCTGCGGTTAAAGACCGTATCCCGTGATGTGCTCAAAACTGCCTCTGCGAGACATTTTTGAAGCACACGCAGATTTCACATCGAGTGATCGCCATGCGTCCTGGCCGCCATATATTCTGCTGCTGTGACGACGAGGCGCCAGCTGCCACCGCAGATTAAGAAGATCGAAGTACTTGACCGCAAGCTCGGGAAAACCGTTGTGCGATATCAACTTACGGTAGACGCAGGCGTTAACTCGGAGACGGGGAAGCGGCAGCAGGTGCGGCGGCGATACGCAACGGAACGCGAGGCCCGTGCCGCACTGGCTGAGATTGGCGACGCTGCCGTGCAGGGCAGGTTTGTGCCGCGCCGAACCAACACTGTGCGCGAGGTATGCGAGAACTACCTCAAGGGCCGCCATGAATCGCCCTGGAAATGCTGGAGGCTCCTGACCTTGGAAACGAGGATGCAGGTATGCCGAAGGAACAGTCGCCTGG
>NZ_PDCP01000239.1 GCF_002553505.1 Mycolicibacterium agri
CTGTCGGCGGCAACTGAATACTGACCAGAGCGCGGCAACTGAATTTTGACCAGCTTCCTGGAGACCCTTGGCTCGGGCGAGCCAGGGAGGAAGCGAGTGTTGAGCGTGGAGGACTGGGCGGAGATCCGGCGGTTGCGCCGGTCGGAGCAGTTGTCGATTTCTGAGGTGGCGCGGGTGATGGGGGTAGCGCGCAATACGGTGAAGGCTGCGTTGGCTTCTGATCGCCCGCCGAAGTATGTACGCGAGCCGGCGGGGTCGGTGGTTGATGAGGTCGAGCCCCGGATCCGGGAGTTGCTGAATGCGTTTCCGAGGATGCCGGCGACGGTGATCGCCGAGCGGATCGGCTGGCAGTATTCGATCCGCACCCTCAGCGAGCGGGTGCGCCAGTTGCGGCCGCTGTATCTGCCACCGGATCCGGTCTCGCGCACCACGTATCAGGCCGGGGAGATCGCCCAGTGTGATCTGTGGTTTCCCGATGTGAAGATCCCGGTCGGGTTTGGGCAGGTGCGCACGGCCACGGCGCTGCCGGTGATGACGATGGTCTGCGGATACTCCCGGTGGGCCTCTGCGTTACTTATCCCCACCCGGTCTGCTGAGGATCTGTATGCCGGGTGGTGGCAGCACCTTTCGACCTTGGGTGCGGTTCCTCGGGTGTTCGTTTGGGATGGAGAGGGCGCGGTCGGGCGGTGGCGGGCACGAACACCCGAGCTGACCGCGGCAT
>NZ_PDCP01000023.1 GCF_002553505.1 Mycolicibacterium agri
AGAACTGACGCATAATCCAGGGATAAGCCTTCAGATACACAACAACCTCCAACAAGGTGGCTGTTGCAATCACCCCCTGAAATCGCCCTCATTATTGGGCCTGATTTCGTCGTGCTCGCTGAGGCCGAGCTGACCGATCAACTCAGTGGCGACATCGACCAGTGAGGCGCCTTGAAGGAGAAGTGCCACCGGAGGCTCTACACCGAAATCTCCGCGGACGGTATTCCTGATTCGCACAGCCATGAGCGAATCCATTCCGAGTCCGGTCAACGGCTCGTCCGTGGCCACGGCGCGATCGTCGGGATAGCCCATGATCGCTGAAACGCGTCTCCGCAGACGCCCCGTGACAACGCGGTTGACCTCGCCGGAGTCTAGGTGCTGCAGTGCATCGGTACCCGGCCAGTCATCGTCGCTTTCCGAACCCACTTCCCCTGCGAGGTCGGTGAAGTAGTTGAGTTGCTGGATTTCCGGGAATGCGGCGACCGCCCGATCGAGGCGCAGCCGCGTGACGCCGACACGCGCAAGGTCGCCGGCGAGCACCGCTTCCAGCGCCTCGATCCCTTCAGCGGGACTTATCGGATCGAGAACCCCGAAGTTGAGTGCGCTCGCGACTCCAACCTCCGCCCATTGGCCCCAGTTGATGGTTGTGGCTGTCAGAAGCGACGCTCTGCGCCACGAGACCAGAGCGTCCAGCCATGCGTTCGCGCAGGCGTAAGACGTCTGTCCCGGCGATCCCAGCAGGGACGCCACCGACGAGAACCCGACCCACCAATCGAGCTTGCGTTCTGTGGTCGCTTTATGAAGTCGCCACGCACCCATTGCTTTCGCAGCCCAAACCCGTTCCAGGCTTTCCCTGGTGAGCTTCACGACGATCTGGTCGTCAATGACGGCGGCCGAGTGGACGATTCCGCGCAGGGGCCGCCCAGTCGCTTCGGCAGCCGCTACAAGCCGTTCGGCCATTCCCGGCGCAGCGATATCACCGCACACCACGGCGACCTCGGCGCGTGCTTCCAACTCCGAGAGGTCTTTTCGTTGACTTTCGGAGGGGCCGCTTCTACCGTTGAGAACCACACGGGCGGCGCCGCTGTCGACCAGCCAGCGAGCGACGACCATGCCGACCCCGCCGAGACCACCAGTGATGATGTATGCGCCATCTGCACGCACTACCGGATCACGCACGCGAGCGTTGAGCGTCGCTCGAGCAAGCCGTTCGGCGTACCTGTCCTGACCCCGCCAAGCGACCACGTCATCACTGCCTTGCGCCGCGAGCTCGGCGGTCAACATGGCCCTGACGTCTGCGTCCATATCCAGATCCACCAAGGTGGCTCGCAGATCAGGATGTTCGTACGCCAACACGCGGATCAGACCCTTGAGCGCACCGACCGTCGGATGACCCCGCTCGTCATCGTGAACCAGAAGACCGTTACGACTCACCAGCCACATCCGTGGCGACTTCCCGTGCCAGCCGGACACGATTGCGCGTACCGCGGCGGACACCGCCCAAATCACATCGCGTGCGCGTGTCGGTTCATCGTCGGGGGCCATCCCGTCGATGCCGGGCTGGCCGACGAAAATGACCACACCGACCGGCGGAAGATCCGGATCTGCAGCCGTTTTGGCGAACGCGTCTAGTACCGCAGATTCATCCCCAAGGTTAGCCGTGATCACACGCCGACTCGAAGTGGCGAACCCGGTCGTGAAATCCTCCGCGATGTCCTTCATGTCGACCCCATGGGTCAGCACCAGCCAGCTTCCGGCTGGCGGGCAGGGACGCGGTGCGACGCTGTCCGGTGATAGCGGTGTTTGTCGCCACACGGAGTCGAACAGCTTCTGCGCCAGCGGTAACGGCACCGCGCGCCGATTTACGCGTCGCAGGTAGACGCCGCTGATCGATGCGGTCGGTGCGCCAGTGTCGTCCAACAGTGTGATGCGCCCTACAGCGCCGGTGTCGTCGACGTTGATCAACTCCGCCCGGCACCGGCCTCGCCGTCCGACCTGTTTATGCACACGGATCGTCTCCATCGCCACCGGCAGGTACGTGACCTCGGTCATGCCCTGCTGTGACTCGGTCGGCATGGCGGCAGCCAGGGTCTGCAGGGCAGCGTCGAACATCACCGGATGGACACGGAACTCGCGATGCGAAGTTGCATCGTCGGGCAGCGCGATCTCTGCTTCGGCAAACCCGTTGTCAGAATGAATGATCCGGGTCAGGGCGGCAAAGGCACGTCCATGATGGGCACCGGTACGTCGCAACGCAGTGTAGAAGTCGACTGGTGACACGATGGTACCGGTGTCGCCGAGCGCACCGTTCCAAGTCGTGTCGACCGCGCCTTGCCCGGCGTGGACACAGGCGACCGCGTGCCGACACCACGTGCCGCCGGTTGACCGCGAATAGACCTCGACTCGCACACTGTTGCCTGCGCCCGAGTTGAGGACCGTGGTCAATTGGGTTCGGCTCTCGACGGGCAGCATCTGTTCGACCTCGAGTCGATTCACCGTAACGGCGTCGGCGGGCAGGCCGAATGCTTCGCAGCCTGCGGCCAAAGCGATCTCAGCGAAAGCCGCGGCGGGCATGACGGGCTGGCCATGCACCTTGTGATCCTGCAGCCATGGGAGGAGGTCGGTGCCGACGTCCGCCTGCCACGCGTGATCGCGGCCCTGTGGCATCTCGACGTGCATACCGAGCATGGGGTGCATCCCCGTCGGCCGACCGTCCGCGCGATCGTTAACCCAGTACTTCGAGTGCATCCAGGGCCTGGGCGGAAGGTCTACTAGGCCGTTTGAGCCTCCGTCGCAACCTTTCTCGTCGCAACTTTCCGCATCCACTGGGAAGTGCACAGTAGAGAGATTCGCGTGGAAGGTGATTGTCTCCGGGCTGTCCCGGTTGATCGTCGCGGCCACGCGGATGTCGCCGCAGGACCCCACAAACTCAAGAGTTTCGGTGATGGCATGGGTGAGCAGCGGATGCGGGCTGACCTCAACGAAGTTGGCGTGCTTGGCACCCGCGATCGCCACGGCCTGACTGAACCTAACCGGATGGCGAAGGTTGGCCACCCAGTGGCCCGCGTCGAACACCGGCGTTTGGCGGCCCGCGTTCCCTGTGGTGCTGAAGAGCAGGATCTGTGGAGCGCTCGGCGTCAGATCGGCAAGCGCACTGCGCAAGTCGAAGAGAATAGGATCGATGGTGGGGTGATGGGAGGCCACGTCCACCTCGATGCGCCGCGCCAATCTTCCTTGTGCGTCAACCACGGCGATCATCGCGTCGACCTGTGCCGGGGGCCCGGCCACCACTGTCTGACGCGGAGAGGCGTACACCGCCAAGGTGATATCGGGATAGCCGGCCATCAACTCCTCGGTGGCCGCTGCGTCCAGTTCCAGCAGCGCCATCGCGCCCTGTCCGGACAGCCGGGACATCAACCGCGATCGGGTGGCTATCACCCGCAGCCCGTCGGCGGGCGTCAGCGCCCCGGCCACCACAGCCGCGGAGACTTCACCCATCGAGTGCCCGATCACTGCGTCGGGTCGCACGCCGTGATGACGCCACAACTCGGTAAGCGCCAGGTGCATACCGACCAGCACCGGTTGGATACGGTCGATGCCGATGAGTTGCTCGCCGTCGGTGAGCACTTTGCGCAGCGAGAACCCGACCTGCGCAACGAAGACCGGCTCCAAATCGGCTATCGCTGCGGCGAAGGCCGGTTCATCGGCCATCAACTGCCGACCCATACCCGCCCACTGCGAGCCCTGGCCCGAGTACACGAACACCGTGCCGGAGGCGGCAGGCGCCTCGCGCGGCAAGACCACTCCGGGCGCAGGCACTCCGGCAGCAAGGGTCCGCAAACCTGTGACGGCTTGTTGCCGATCAACCGCACACACCGCGGCGAACTTGCCTTCGCCCTGGCGGTGACGCAGTGTGCGTGCCAGATCCGCCAATTCGACATCCGTGGTGTCACGCTCCAGCCAATCGGCCAATGCCGTCGCCCATGAACTCACGCGCTCGGTTGTCCTACCGGTCACGACAAGCGTGCTCACCGAGGACTCCGAACTACCACCTGACGAGGCCGGCATATCCGGTCCTTGCTCGAGCACCACATGTGCATTGGTCCCACCGAGGCCGAACGAGGACACTGCCGCCCGGCGCGGGCCCGAACAGTCGGGCCACTGCATCAGGTCAGTAGGAACGAACAGTCGTGTCGCGGACGCGTCGATCGCCGGATTCCACTGCAGAAAATGAAGATTGGGGGGAATCTGCGCTCGGTGGACGGCCAAAACGGCCTTGATGAAGCCTGCGATACCTGCCGCCCCCTCCAAATGGCCCATGTTCGTCTTGACGGCCCCGACCGCGCATGGACCGTTTCCCTGGCCGTAGGTGGCTGACAATGCGTCGAACTCGATCGGGTCACCGAGGGCCGTACCGGTCCCGTGAGCCTCGACGAAATTCACTGAGCCCGCTGCAACATCGGCGCCCCGCAACGCCCTTGTGATCACATCATGTTGGGCCAGCGCATTGGGTGCGGTCAGGCCGTTGGAGCGGCCATCCTGGTTGACCGCCGAGCCGCGCACTACGGCCAGCACTCGGTCACCGTCACACACTGCGTCGGTGAGTCGCTTGAGCACGACCACACCAGCACCCTCACCCCGCACGAACCCGTCGGCCCCTGCATCGAAGGAGCGACAGTGCCCATGTGGCGACAGCATCCCCCACTTGGACAACGCGAGCTGGGTTTCCGGACGCAGGATGAGGTTGACGCCACCGGCCAGAGCAACGTCGCTTTCACGCATCCGCAGGCTCTGACAGGCCAGATGCACCGCAACAAGCGATGACGAGCAAGCCGTGTCCACCGCGACCGCCGGCCCATGCAGACCCAACAGATACGCGATCCGACCGACGGTGATGCTGTGAGCGTTACCCGTTGCGCAATAAGCGTCGATCGCGTCAGGGTTCGCGGCCGAGGCCGTTTGATATTCCGTGTAATACACCCCCATCATCACCGCAGTGCGACTGCCGCCCATGGCCTCCGGCGCGAACCCGCCATGCTCCAACGCTTCCCACGCCACTTCCAACAGCAGCCGCTGTTGCGGATCCATCGTCTCGGCCTCGCGCGGTGAGATTCCGAAGTGGTCGGCGTCGAAGCCGGACACATCGGGAAGGAAACCGGCCCATTTCGAGCTCATCCGCCCGGGCGAGAACGGGTCAGGATCGTAGAACTCCTCGACATCCCAGCGGTCCGAGGGCACCTCGCCGATCGCGTCGCCTCCGTCAGCCAGGAATTCCCAATACGCCTGCGGACCCACCGAACCACCGGGGAAGCGACAGCCAATTCCGATCACGGCTATGGGCTCCGCTGCGGCCAGCCGAGAAGCCTTCTCGAACTGATCGTCCAGCGCTGCACGCTGGGCTGCGGTCATATCCGAAATTCGGCTGAAGGTGGTTCTCATCATCGGATACCGCTCTCACTGGGAAAATGCTCCGATTCCACGCTGTCGAACAACGCATCCAACACACTGCTGCTGGTGGAACCATCGAGATCGACGTCGTCGTGCTCCGTATTCAGTTCAGGTGCCAGGCTTTCCGCCAGATGCCTCGCCAACGACGAGATGGTCGGGTGATCCCATAACATCGTCGCTGACAGGTCGATACCCACCAGGTGCTGGGCCTCTCGAAGGACGGCCATCGCCATCATCGAGTCAAGTCCCATCTCGGGGAACGGCTGATTGATGTCCAAAGTCGTTTGCGGAGCCTGTAATTCGCGGGCCAAGATGGCTTGCAGTCCTGCTTGCAGTTCCGCGCAGACCTCTTCAGCGGTCATCGACGACCAGTCGGAGCTAGGGCCTGATCGATGCGCGTCGTCGCCGGTCGCTCTGTCCAACGTTGACGGCACCATCGACCGTTCCACACGCCGCAGACGGACGTCCCTCACCTCTGCGATGGCTGTGCCTGCGTCATCGATCACGCTGACGTGACCCCATAGGTCCGCACCGTCGTCGTTGGCGCTGACCGACTCCGCACGGCACCGCGCTCGTCGGCCCATAACTCCAGACAGCCGAATCGATCCCAGCGACATCGGCAGGTAAGTGACTTCGACCGGCAGGGGCTCGACCGGTGTTGCCGCGACCAAACTCTGCAGCGCCGCCTCCAACATCACCGGGTGGATCCCGTAACCCTGAGTCGAACCGGCCTCTTCGGGCAGCACGATTTCGGCGTGCACCGTTTCGCCGGGCGTACGAACGATGCGGGTCAATGCGGTGAACGGCGGGCCCTGTTGGATTCCGGCACGTCCTCGTGCAGCGTAGAAGTCCGTGGGCGCCACTACAGTTCCGACATCGGAAAGGGTGTTGCAGTCCTGAGGCGGGATGCCGTGGCGCGTCACGCCCACGCGCGCCACTACATGCCGACACCAACGGCCCCCGGTCGATCGCGAGTGGATCTCGACTCGAACCGCATCGTCGGCGTCCCGGACAAGCTGAGTGGTCAACTCGGTCCGACCGTCCAGGGCAAGAATCTGCTCGGTTTCGAGCCGATTCACCTCCACATCCCCCACGGGTAGCCCAAGGGCCGCACTACCCGCTGCCACCACCATCTCGGCGAACGCCGCCAGAGGCATCACGGGTTGACCGTGCACGGCATGATTCATCAGCCAGGGGTTGCGCTCAGTGTGCGCCCGAACCTGCCATACGTGTTCACGGCCCGATGGCATCTCCACGTGCGTCCCGAGCAGTGGGTGCGCCGCGGTCACTCCCGCCCGGACCGATCGATTCGGCACCCAATACCTCGAATGCAGCCAGGGCGTGGGCGGGATGTCCACCAGGCGTCCAGCGGCGTTCGCCTGCGGTGTCACACCCAAAGCGGCGAGTTGCGAATGAAAGTAGAGGGTTTCGTCGTCTACCCTGGCCGTCCTCGTGTGCAACGCGAAGCAGCCAGACCACGGCTCTGACTCGAGGATGGCGGCGATGGGGTCGGCGACCTCGGGATGTGGACTGATCTCAATGAATGTGCTGTGGTTGCGCGCTGCCGCCGCGATTGCCTGATCGAGTCGCAGTGGATGGCGCAGATTGGCTACCCAATGTGCGGCGTCGAGCACAACTGCGGAGTCCGCGGTTGCGACGGTGGACAGGTAAGGAATCTTCGGGCTTTTCGGTGTCAAAGCACTTAGTGCCGAGGCCAGTTCGTCCGATATCGGATCCATCAGGACGGTGTTGGCAGCGATTTGCGTGTCGATCCTCCGCACGGGAAGAGCCTTCTGCTGGACTTGGGCGATGAGGGCATTGATCTGGTGGGGTGGTCCGGCGATGGCGGTTTGGCGTGGGGAGGCGTGCACGGCGATGGTGACGTCGGGGTAGTCGGCGATGAGTTGCTCGGTGGCGTGGGTGTCCGTTTCCAGCAGCGCCATGGCGCCCTGCCCGGCAAGCCGCGCCATCAGCCGCGACCGGGTGGTGATCACATACAGCCCTTCGGCGGGACTCAGCGCCCCGGCCACCACCGCCGCTGACACCTCACCCATGGAATGGCCGATCACCGCATCGGGCTCCACCCCGTAGGAACGCCACAACGCCGTCAACGCCAACTGCACCGCCATCGTGACCGGCTGTACCCCTCGTTCACCGCTCGGTGATTCGCCACTGGTGAGTGCCCGCTGCAGCGAGAAACCGGTTTGGGCAACGAATATCGGCTCGAGGTCGGCGATCGCTGCAGCGAAGGCCGGCTCGTCGGCCAGCAGCTGTCGACCCATGCCGGCCCATTGCGAATTCGAACCCGGATACACGAACACTGTGCGCGCATCAGCGGGCAGGTGTTGGGCCCTCACGACCCCCGCTGTCGTTCGGCCTGCGGCCAATTCCCGCAGTGCGGTTATTGCTTGGGTGCGGTTGCGGGCGCAGACGGTGGCGAATAGTGGGTGTCGGGTGCGGTGGTGGTTGAGGGTGTGGGCGATGTCGGCCAACTCCACACCGGGTTGGTCGTGTTCCATCCAGTCGGCCAGCACCGCAGCCATCGCCTCGAGCCGTTGGGTGGTCTTACCCGACACCACCAACGTGGTCACCGCCGGCGCCGGCACCCCGGCCGCGGGCTCGACAACCGGCGCCTGCTCGAGCACCACATGGGCGTTGGTACCACCAAACCCGAACGACGACACCCCCGCACGCCTGGGCCGACCCGTCACCGGCCAATCCATCGGAGCATCAACAACTCTCAACCGCAAATCCCCAAACGGAATATGCGGATTCGGAGAGTCGAAGCACGCGTTAGCCGGAATATGGGCACTGTGCACGGCCAGCACCGCCTTGCAGAACCCCGCGATGCCCGCCGCGGCCTCAAGATGGCCGAGGTTTGTTTTGATGGCGCCGATGAGCAGTGGGTTTGTTGGGGGGCGGCCTCGGCCCAGCACTGTGCCCAGTGCGCGGGCTTCGATGGGATCACCCAGCAGCGTGCCGGTGCCGTGGGCCTCCACATAGTCGACCTCACCCGGGGCGAGACCGGCATTGGCATAGGCCGCACGCAACACCGCCATCTGCGCAGCCGGATTGGGCGCCATCAACCCATTGGAGCGGCCGTCCTGATTAACCGCCGACCCCCGCACCACCGCCAACACCCGATCCCCGTCACGGCGCGCATCCGAGAGCCGCTTGAGCACCGCCACCCCACAACCCTCACCACGAACAAACCCATCAGCGGCGGCATCAAAGGCATGACAACAACCCGACGGCGACATCGCATTGGCCAAATCGAAACTGCGCGTCACCGCCGGCGACAACACCACATTGACCCCCGCCGCCAACGCCAGATCCGCATCCCCGGTCCGCAAACTCTGACACGCCAGATGCACCGCCACCAACGACGACGAACACGCCGTATCCACCGTCACCGACGGCCCCCGCAGATCCAGAAAATACGACACCCGATTGGCGATAACGCTCAACGCCCCACCAGTACCCGACCACGCATCAACCTGACTCAAATCCGCCGACGCCAGATACCCGTACTCCCCCAAACACGCACCAACAAACACCCCAGTCAAGCTCTGCCGCAACGACGGCGCCGCAATCCCGGCATGCTCCAACGCCTCGTAAGCCACCTCCAACACCAACCGCTGCTGCGGATCCATCTTGGCCGCCTCCCGCGGCGAGATCTCAAAAAACTCCGCATCAAAAGCATCAACATCACTCAGAAACGAACCCCACCGAGTGGTAGCAGCCAACGCCGCCCCCACCTCCGGCGAACCATCATCAAACAACGCCCACCGATCCGCAGGCAACCGCCCCACCGACGACCGACCCTCACACACAAACCGCCACAACGACTCCGGCCCACCAACCCCACCAGGAAACCGACACCCCAAACCAACAACCGCAACCGGCTCACCCAGGTATGACCCCCCGCAGCTGTCCACCACTTCGACTTCAGACGGTGAGCCGGTCAGGAATTTCACCAACGCGTTGATCGTCGGGTACTGCCAGAACTCCACCGGAGATACCTGTCGCCCCAACAACTCCGACAGTTCTCCTGTGAGCACCACCGCATCGCCCGACCCCAATCCGAGGTCATGCATCGACGAATCCAGGTCGATTTCGTCTGGGTTGCAGCCGATGTTGGCGACCAGGTAGTCGACCAGCCAGTCGCGCAGCGCGTCCTCGTCAAAAGCCGCAGTCATAGACCAACATCCAGACGAAGAAACCCATCACCACGGTACCGCTCCGCGCACGCCGAACGCCGCACCTTGCCACTCGTCGTAATAGGAATCGAACCCGGCGCCACCAACACCAAATCAGCCACCCGCACACTGTGGGACTGCGAAACCGTCGTTATCACTTCGCGTTTGACAGTCTGCAATCTGCGCAGTGTCTCTTCGTCTTCGCCGCGGTTCTTGATTTCGGCGATCACCACCAGCCGCTCGGTACGTCCATCGGGGATCGCGATGGCGGCAACCCGCCGACCGGTGACCTCTTGGATCGTGGCTTCGATGTCGTCGGGGTAATGGTTGCGTCCGTCGACGATCAGCAGGTCCTTGATCCGACCGATGATGAGCAACTCGCCTTGTGACATCACCCCTAAGTCCCCGGTACGCAACCACCCCGACCGCGGCGTGCCCGGCGACGGATTGACCAACTCGACCCCGAACGTGCGCTGCGACAATTCCCGATTGCGCCAATAACCACCGGCGACGTTGTCACCATGCACCCAGATCTCGCCCACCTTCGACGCCGGACACTCCGCCCGCGTCTCCGGATCAACGATGCGCACCGTCGACGCCCGAGGCGGACCGTAATTCACCAACTCCGTCGCCCCATCACCCTCACTACACACCGCATAACCCGCAGCCAACTTCTCGTAATCGAAACGAACTCTGGCCGGCGCATGACCCTTCGGCGCGGACGTCACATAGAGCGTCGCTTCCGCGAGGCCGTAAGAGGGTCGTACCGTGTCGCTGGGCAGACCGAAACGCGAGAACCGGTCATTGAAACGCTGAATCGTCGCGGCGTGAATGCGTTCACTGCCACTGATGATGCCCAGCACACCACCCAGATCCAGCCCCGCCATATCCTCATCCGACGTACGACGAGCCGCCAACTCAAACGCGAAATTCGGCGCCGCCGACCACGACGGGCTGTTGACCGCCAACAACTGCATCCACCGAGCCGGCCTCTGCAGAAACGCCACCGGGCTCATCAGAAACGCTGGCCGCCCGACGGTTTCACCTGACACCGCGCTTGGCACCAGCAGCGGAGCAAAGACGCCTTGCACCATCCCCATGTCGTGAAAGAAGGGCAGCCACGAGACGAAGGTGATGTCGGACGGCGGAACTTTGGCGCGATGCTCGAAGTAGTCGGCAAAAATCTGGCCCAGGTTGGCCAACACGTTCTGGTGAGTGACGACGACACCGGCCGGCCGCCGAGTCGAGCCCGACGTGTACTGCAGATAGGCCGTCGACGAATAAGGACCCAAGCCCACATCCGCCATCAACGGCGAATCGAAGTCCAGCGCATCGATCTCGATCACTCGCGGCGCGGCCGCACCTGTGCGCCCGCCGGCATACGGCAACACTTCTGCGACCACTGCCGAGGTTGTCAGTAATACCGCCGGCGAGCAGTCTTCCAGTGCTCCCGACACCCGTTCGTCATAGCCGCCGAATTGGGGCGCCGGGAGCGGGACGGCGATGAGTCCCGCCTGCATCGCACCGTAGAACGCGACGATATAGTCAAGACCCTGGGGAGCCAAGATCGCCGCTCGATCGCCAATCGAGGCGCATAGCAACAACTCTCGCGCGATAATGCGCGCTCGTTGTGCGAGCTGCGACCACGTCAGGCTCTCGGCGAACCCTGATGGATTTACCTCGTAGTCGATGAACGTATATGCGATGTCGTCCGGCTGTCGCCGAGCACGGTTCATGAGAACCGATGGAACAAAATGCTCTTTTAAACGCATTGCAGCGCCTCTCGGTCGGTCTGGGCGCGAGTGACTGCCCCCCCTGACGGAGCAGACCGGTCCTGGAGTTTTGATGTAAGCCCTGACCACCCAAAGGCCAGAGGTTTGCGCAATCGACATCACCGGAAGACCGAGCTCAGCCTCCGCGTCGATTACTGGCTTGACGCTGCCGCCAATATTAGGGTCGGCCGAGAACGGATGGAAGGCGTTTTCGCCAAAATATTCACTGCCAATTCGTCTCTCGACGAAAGGCGCAGCTCAGACCTCAGTTTGTTGCTTAGGCTGGGATAACTCTTTCAGCACAACGATGTTGACATCAAAACGATGTCGACCGACCGCATCTACCGCCGCTTCTGCTGGATCAGAGTGCGCGAGCCTCCATCGCCTACACCTGCTGCAGGCTTTCGATGCAGCGCTCAGTAGCCGCCATGTCACCGTGCCATTGGACGATGGCTCATGCCGCCCAGTCACAACGCGGATTTGTTCGGATGACCTTTGCTGGCGCAGCATGACGTGAGTCTGTCTTCGATCTCGGTAACGAGCTCGAACAGGTTGTCGTTGATATAGAAATGGTGACCGGGAAAGACCCGCGCGCTGAATTCCGCTGTCGTTCGCCGAGACCAGCCCTGGACTTTCTCGTAGGTCGCGACGTCGTCATCATCACCGAGGAAGGCGAAGATCGGGCATGACACGGCCGCGTCGACTGGACATTCGTAGTTTGCGATGGCCTTGAGTCCTCGGAGTGTGGGCAAGATTCTTGCGGCGAACTCTTCGTCCTCTAAGAACTCCGGGTTCGCTCCGGTCATCGCAGTGACCGCATCGAGAAGACCGCGGTCGGACTCCGGAATGTAGTCGTAGCCAATCTGACCTGGCGCAGCACAGGCGGATACGAATAGCGCTGCAATCCGCCCGCCTGCCGCTTCGAATCGACGGGCGACATCAAAGGCGACCAAAGCTCCCATGCTGTGGCCGAAGAACGCAACGGTCCCGTCGGCCCGATGTGCCGGGGACAACAGTCGGCACGCGCCTTCGGCAAGATCGGAAATGCTGGTGAAGGAAGCGAGATCGTGGATGCCAGATCGTCCGGGGTAACGAACGGCCAAGCACTTGACGTCGCTTGAAAACGATTTGGCGAACGGCACGTAGTACTCCGCCGATCCGCCAGCATGCGGAAACACGTAGAGCGTCGACGTGCAGCCGGGCATGCGGCCACAGTACCGACGGCGACGCGTTCGCATAGCCCGACCGCCAACAACTTCCACCGTCGGCATAGGCAGATCCTTGCGAGCGAAACAACTTTCAGGCGTGACACGCCTGCGGTGCTCAGTCCACGAGACGTCTTTCATCGCCGCCCCGCTGCGGCAGGGCGGGTCTGTGGCCGACACGCCGTGAGAATTCGGGAGTTTACGCCCGCCTGGGGCGTGGCTCGGCGTAGTCGACTGAAGTAGTCGACTACTCACCTTCGTGGGTGGGGCGGCACCGAGAATATGCGCATCGGGAAGGCGGTGGCCTATGGCGAAATTCGACGTCGGCGTCGTGGAGTACCTGGCCAACAGTCGGCTCGGCCCCAACCCCATGGTGCGAAACAGCTTGATGACCGCTCAGGCAGCGCGGGCCGATTCGCTCTGGGTGCCCGATCATCTGAATTCGCTGTTTCCCCGATCGGTGATGAAGAAGCCATATGTGGGCGCGGCGGCGTTGATGCCCCGGCCTGACGCGTGCCTCGAGCCGTGGACCATGCTCGGCAACATCGCCGCGAAGAATCGCATCCGTCGGCTGAAACTCGGCTTGGCGGTCACCGACACTGGCCGACGCAATCCAGCGGTCACGGCGCAGGCGGTGGCGACGCTTCACCTGCTGACCAAGGGCCGCGCGATCCTCGGCATCGGCACCGGCGAACGGGAGGGCAACGAACCCTACGGGGTGGACTGGGCAAAGCCGGTGGGCCGGTTCATCGAGGCGATGGCGACGATCCGGGCGCTGTGGAACTCGGGCGGCAAGCCCGTCACCCGCGACTCGGAGTTCTACCCGCTGCACAACGCGACGTTCGACCTTCCGCCCTACAAGGGCAAATGGCCGGAGGTCTGGGTCGCCTCGCACCGTCCGCGAATGCTGCGGGCCACCGGACGCTACGCCGACGGCTGGTTCCCCGCCGCACTCTTCGAGCCGGCCGACTACAAGGCGGGACTGGAAACCGTGCGCGCGGCCGCATCCGACTCCGGTCGAGACCCGACATCGATCAGCGCGGCGAACTTCTTCTACGTCGTCACCGGCCGAAGCCGCGACGATATCGACGAAGCGCTCGACTGCGTGGCGATGAAGACTTTCGGGCTGCTGGTCCCTGGGGATGCGTGGCAGCGGCACGGCGGCCACCATCCGATGGGCGACGGTTTCGGCGGCTACCAGGACATCATTCCGCAGGTACTCGACGAGCAGACGGTGTTGTCATACACCGCGCAGGTACCGGTGTCACTGCTGCAGCAGTGCCTGCTCACGGGTACGCCGGACGAAATCGTCGACCAGGTGGCCGAGTGGCGCGATTTCGGCCTCGAGTACGGCGTCTTCGCCAACGCCAGCCTTATGCAGCCCAGCTTCAAGAAGGCCGTGGCCGCCAGCGCGCCGTTCCTGCAGATGCTGCGGAAGGTGAGGAAGCTCGGATCGCCGTGAGCCCGCCGTAAGCCGGACCGGCGGTACCGGCTAACCTTCTCCCAATGGTTCGACCGCTGGGAGTGAGTACATGAAGGGCTTCGCGGGGAAAGTCGCCGTCGTCACGGGCGCCGGGTCCGGGATCGGCCAGGCGTTGGCGATCGAACTCGGGCGCTCCGGCGCAAAGCTGGCGATCAGCGACGTCGACACAGAAGGCCTCGCCGCGACCGAGGAGCGACTGAACGCCCTCGGCGCACCGGTGAAGGCCGATCGCCTCGACGTCACCGAACGCGAGGCGTTCCAGGCGTACGCCGACGCCGTCAAGGAGCACTACGGCGTCGTCAACCAGATCTACAACAACGCGGGCATCGCATTCACCGGCAACGTCGAGGTCAGCGAGTTCAAGGACCTCGAACGCGTGATGGACGTCGACTACTGGGGCGTCGTCAACGGCACGAAAGTCTTTCTGCCGCACGTGATTGCGTCCGGCGACGGGCACATCATCAACATCTCGAGTGTGTTCGGATTGCTCGCGGTGCCGGGCCAGGCCGCCTACAACGCCGCCAAGTTCGCGGTGCGCGGCTTCACCGAAGCGCTGCGCCAAGAGATGCTGGTGTCGGGCCATCCCGTAAAGGTCACCTGCGTGCACCCCGGCGGCGTGAAGACCGCGATCGCGCGCAATGCGACCGCCGCGGAGGGGCTGGACAGGGACGAGCTGGCGAAAACCTTCGACAAGAGGTTGGCCAGCACGTCGCCGCAGAAGGCGGCGCGCATCATCCTCGACGGCGTGCGCAAAAACAAGGCCCGCGTGCTCGTCGGCAACGACGCCCGCGCGCTCGACGTCCTGACCCGCGCCACCGGAGCGGGCTATCAGCGGGTGGTCGCCGCGGTGACATCGCGGACGATGCCGCACTAGCTGGCTCGTCGACGCCTCCTTCGACGCCGAAGCACCTCGTGGCGCGGCCGCGAGCGTGCGCAAACTCGGGATTTTGCACGGCGTGTCGGCTGCAGACACGCCCGCTCGCCGTAGAGGAAAAAGGAAGGACGAGCTAGCGGCTGGTTGCGCCCAGCGGGTGCTCGGCGAGGAAACCGTCGACGACCGCGGCCGGATCTGCGCCGTCGGCGACCTGGCGCCGCAGCTGCACCAGACCAGCGGTGTCCAGCACGCCGGCGACCTCGTTGAGCGCGAGCACCTGCACCTCGGACAGCTCGTTGCGGCGGTACAGCGGCACCACGTTCTCCGCTCGAATCAACGCGGTGCGGTCGGTGAGCACCAGCACGTCCTCGGGGATATCCGCGTCGGCCGTCGACGTCCACGCGGCGTTCACCTGTCGGTCGCGCAGGGCCGTGAAAAGCGCTGCCGTGTCAGGGAATTCGCGAGCCTTGACCGCGCAGTTGCCGATCTTCGCCGGGCGCAGCGTACCGGTGACCTGCCCGACGCGAAGCGTGTCGCAGTTGCGCACGGCAGCTGTCATGTCGCGGCCGCCCCACGCGTCGGCCGTGGCTTCGGTGACCGCGAGCGCAGGCTTGTCCTCCGCTGACTCGGCGTACTCGCCCGCGGCCACGCCTTCGGGCAGCGCCGCCACCATGTCGCGGTAGACCTGAGCGGCCGCACGAGCTTTCCCGCCTGGCGCGAACGTCTCCAGCAGCCGACCGGTGAAGCCGGGCGCGACGATGACCTCGCCGGAATCCAGGCCGACCAACGGGTCGTCCACCACTGCGACGTGGGAGGGGCTGCCGTGCGTGCGCAGCGCGGCGGCATACAGGTGCGCCAACAGCGTGGATAGTGAGTCGTCGCGGGCGCCGACCGCTATCGAGGTGGATTCACTGCCGCCGCCGCATCCCACGACGAAGAGCGCTGCGACCAGCGACAATGCGGCAGCGAGCCGACGGGCGGCCATCAGCACATCAGGCGTCGTCGGCCCTCAAGGCCGCCGCGACCGCCTCCGCCACGGCAGGCCGCACCCGCGGGTCCAGCGGGCTGGGAACGATGTATTCGGGCGACGCGTCGTCGCCGACCACGCCGAAGATCGCCTCGGCCGCAGCCACTTTCATCTTCTCGGTGATGCGGCGAGCACCGGCGTCCAGCGCGCCGCGGAAGACACCGGGGAACGCCAGCACGTTGTTGATCTGGTTCAGGTAGTCGCTGCGGCCCGTGGCCACCACGGCGGCGTGCCTGGCCGCGATGTCGGGATGGATCTCCGGATCCGGGTTGGACAGCGCGAACACGATGCCGTTGGGCGCCATCGTCGCGATCAACTCTTCGGGCACGATGCCGCCGGACAGGCCGAGGAACACGTCGGCCCCCTTGAGCGCCTCCACCATTCCGCCGGACAGACCGTCGGGGTTGGTGCGCTGCGCCATCTCGAACTTGATCGGGGTCAGATCCTCACGACGCGGGTGCAGGATGCCCTTGGAGTCCAGCAGGGTCATGTCCGAAACACCTGCGGCCAGAAGGATATTCGCGCAAGCGATACCGGCGGCGCCGACACCGGCGATCACCACACGCAGCGAGGCGATGTCGCGGTCGAGCACTTTGGTCGCGCCCAGCATCGCTGCAAGCACCACGATCGCGGTGCCGTGTTGGTCGTCGTGCATCACCGGGCAGTCGAGCGCCTCGATGAGTCGCCGCTCGATCTCGAAGCACCGCGGGGCGGAGATGTCCTCGAGGTTGACCGCCCCGAACGTCGGCCGCAGCCGCACCAGGGTCTCGACGATCTCGTCGGGGTCCTTGGTGTCCAGCACGATCGGGATGGCGTCCAGTTCGCCGTAGGCCTTGAACAGCCCGCACTTGCCCTCCATCACGGGCAGTGCGGCGGCGGGACCGATGTCCCCGAGGCCGAGCACGGCGCTGCCGTCGCTGACGACCGCGACTAGGCGGTTGGCCCACGTGTAGCGGGCGGCCAACGTGTGGTCTGCGGCGATCGCCCGGCTGACCTGCGCTACACCGGGCGTGTAGGCGATCGACAGGGCGCGCTGCGTGTCCAGCGGTGACCGCAGCCCCACGGATAACTTGCCGGCTACATGGGCGTCGAAGATCTCGTCGTCGGTGACTACGACCTGCGGATCTTCAGCATTTTCCGTCACGCGCTCAGGGTAGCGACGAACTGGTAGGTAACCTAATGGCTTTTTCGGGACGCGCCGGACGGCGCACCGCCCAGGGCACCCAACGTCAGATCAGGCCCAGCTCCTTGACCGCCTTGCGCTCGTCGGCCAGTTCCGCGGTCGTCTTGTCGATCCGGCTGCGGGAGAAGTCGTCGATCTCCAGCCCCTGCACGATCGACCAATTGCCGTCTTTGGTCGTGACCGGGAACGACGAGATGAGCCCCTCGGGCACGCCGTAGCTGCCGTCGGAGTACACCGCCATTGACACCCAGTCGTCGGCCGGGGTGCCGAGCAGCCAGTCGCGGGCGGCGTCGATGGTTGCCGACGCGGCCGACGCGGCCGACGAGGCGCCGCGGGCCTCGATGATCGCCGCGCCGCGCTTGGCGACGGTGGGGATGAAGTCGTTCTCGATCCAGTTCTGGTCGTTGACGACCTCGGCGGCGTTCTTGCCGCCCACCTCGGCGTGGAAGATGTCGGGGTACTGGGTGGCCGAGTGGTTGCCCCAGATCGTGATCTTCTTGATGTCGGTGACCTTGGCCCCGGTCTTCTTCGCCAGCTGGCTGATCGCCCGGTTGTGGTCGAGGCGGGTCAGCGCCGTGAACCGCTCCTTGGGGATGTCAGGCGCATTGCTCATCGCGATCAGGGCGTTGGTGTTGGCCGGGTTGCCGGTGACACCGATGCGGATGTCGTCGGCGGCCACCTCGTTGAGCGCCTTGCCCTGGGCGGTGAAGATCGCGCCGTTGGCCTCCAGCAGGTCGCTGCGCTCCATGCCCGGGCCGCGCGGACGCGCGCCGACGAGCAGCGCCAGGTTCGCGCCGTCGAAGATCTTGTTGGCGTCCGAGCCGGTCTCGACACCGGCGAGCAGCGGGAACGCGCAGTCGTCGAGCTCCATCACGACACCCTCGAGCGCCTTGAGGGCCGGCTCGATCTCGAGCAGGCGCAGCTCGATCGGGCGGTCCGGGCCGAGCAATGAGCCGCTCGCCAAGCGGAACAGCAGGCTGTAGCCGATCTGGCCGGCGGCTCCGGTCACCGCGACCTTGAGTGGAGAAGTGCTCACGTCTCAGGCTCCTTGCGAAGAGAGGATTTCCGCCGTCGAAACTAGCGCACCGCCGTCAGCGCCGAACCGCCGGGACACCACCGCCCGCGCGTAGCATTGGCCGAGGCCGTATCTGGGCTTGTGCGGTGTCAGGAGGTTGACTCATGCCTTCGTTTCGGGGCGCGCTGCCGCCAGGTCTGCGGCCCGCTCGCACCAAGCACGAGGCGTCCTCCATCCATGTGCCGGTGGCCCGCGCCATGGTCGACTGCGGCGTGTACGTCGACGGCAAACGGCTGCCCGGCAAGTACACCCACGCCGCGGCGTTGAGCAAGGTCCACGAGCTGGAGGCCGAGGGCCAGAACGCCTTTGTCTGGATCGGGCTGCACGAGCCCGACGAGCATCAGATGCAGGCCGTCGGCGACGTGTTCGGCCTGCACGAACTGGCGGTCGAGGATGCGGTGCACGCCCATCAGCGGCCCAAGCTGGAGCGTTACGACAAGACGCTTTTCCTTGTGCTAAAGACGGTGAACTACGTCGAGCACGAATCGGTGACCAACGCCAGGGAGATCGTCGAGACCGGCGAGATCATGGTGTTCGTCGGCACCGACTTCGTGGTCACGGTCCGCCACGGCGAGCACGGTGAACTCGCCGGTGTGCGTAAGCGACTCGAGGCCTCACCCGCTCTGCTCAAGCTCGGGCCGTACGCGATCATGCACGCGATCGCCGACCACGTCGTCGACGGATATCTCGACGTGACCGATCTCATCGAGACCGACATCGACGCGATGGAGGAGGACATCTTCTCGCCGCGCACGCAGACCAACATCGAGTGCATCTATCTGCTCAAGCGCGAAGTCGTCGAATTGCGGCGCAGCGTCGGACCTTTGACGTTGGCGCTGCAGCGGATCCTCAACGACCACCACGACCTGGTCAACATCGAGGTGCGGCGCTACATGCGCGACGTGCTCGACCACAACACCCAGGCGTCCGACCGCATCACCAGCTACGACGAAATGCTCAGCTCGCTGGTGCACGCCGCGCTCGGCAAGGTGGCGATGCAGCAGAACGTCGACATGCGCAAGATCTCGGCGTGGGTGGCCATCGCCGCGGTGCCGACAGCGATCGCGGGCATCTACGGCATGAACTTCGAACACATGCCGGAACTCTCGTGGACGTGGGGCTACCCCGCGGTGCTCATCGTGATGTTCTGCGTGTGTTTCGTGTTGTATCGGACGTTCCGCCGCAACCACTGGCTCTAAATATCCGCCGCGACACGGAATCCTCGCAGGCCCTTTCTCGAAGTTTCGCTGCGTCGATTCCGTTTCGCGCGAGGTTTAGCTGGGTGAGGTTTAGCTGGGGTGAAGTTTAGCTGGGTGAGGCCGCGCGACGAGTCGGGTCGAGCACGTCGACGCCGTCGGTGAGCCACGCGTCGCGCATCGCTTGCGCGCCCTTGAGTCGCACCCAGGCCGCTTCGGTCGGCGTGATCGGCACCGCGGAAAGGATCGCGACGGGATCCTGCGGCGCGGCGAGTGGAACATCCTCGATGTCGCTGCGGCCCAGCAGGAATGCAGTGAAGGGCGCGCCGCGCCACAGCGGGGCGCCGAGGTCGACGAGGGCGTCCGGCGTCAGCACCAGCCCTTCGACGGCGGGCGTCGCGGCCAGCACGGCGACGCTGCGCGACAACCCTTCGGGCGTCGAACCGCGAAGCGCCACAACAACTTCTGCCCTCGGGCCACGCACCGGATCGGCCGCGAAGTCGGTCGGATCCGTCATCGGTTCGCGCGAACATCCCAGCGACACATAGTGAATGACGCCGTCGTCGTCGGGCCCGAACCGCAAGACGTCGTAGGCCTGTGTGCCGAGGAAAGTGACACTGGCCGTGTCGGGTTCAGCGACTCCCCTTCGGGCGAAGTGCGCGCTCAGATGGGCGCGAACCTCGTCGAGGACACTCACTCGCCCGACTGCGCTGGCTGTTCCTCACGCGGTTGCTCCTGCGAGGGCGCGGCGACCCCCGGCGGCGGAATGGTCAGGTTCACGCCGGTGTCGGCGTCGAACAGCACCAGCTTGGAGGTGTCGAACGCCAACTCCACCATCTGCCCGGAGGACACCTTCGATTCGGTGGAAACCCTTGCCACGAACTCGTTTTCGCCGACGCCCGACTCGGCGGCCAGCTCGGCCAGCTGCTGCGCTTGCGCGCCGGCACCCTCGGTTTTGAAGTGGACGTACTTGTCGGCACCCAACGACTCGACGAAGTCGACCTTGACTTCGAACGTCAACGCGCGGATCCGTGCGTAGGTGTCGATCAGCGACGCGTCCTCGAGATGCTCGGGCCGGATGCCGGCGATGATGTTGGTCGGCTTCTTGTGCATGCCGATCACGTCGAACATCTCTTGGGTCAGGGTGACTTCTTCGCCGAAGGGCAGTTTGACGCCGATGTTGGTCAGCGTCGCGGGGAAGAAGTTCATCGCGGGCGATCCGATGAAACCGGCAACGAACAGGTTGGCCGGCCTGGAGTACAGCTCCTCCGGGGTGCCGATCTGCTGGGCCTCCCCCGCCCGCAGCACGACCACGCGGTCGCCGAGCGTCATCGCCTCGGTCTGGTCGTGCGTGACGTAAACCGTGGTGGTGCCCAACCGGTTCTGCAGCCGAGCGATCTCCGCGCGCATCTGCACGCGCAGCTTGGCGTCGAGGTTGGACAGCGGCTCGTCCATCAGGAACGCCTTCGGGTCGCGCACGATCGCGCGGCCCATCGCCACCCGTTGCCGCTGACCGCCCGACAGCTGGGCGGGCTTGCGGTCGAGAAGTTCGGTCAGGTCGAGGATTTTCGCGGTTTCCTCGACCTTGGCGTTGATGTCGGCCTTCTTCATCTTCGCCAACGTCAACGGGAACGCGATGTTCTGGCGCACGGTCATGTGCGGGTACAGCGCATACGACTGGAACACCATCGCGATGTCGCGGTCTTTGGGCGCCTTCTCGTTCATCCGCTCGCCGCCGATGCGAAGCTCGCCCGAGGTGATCTCCTCCAGCCCGGCAATCATGTTCAGCGTGGTGGACTTTCCGCAGCCCGACGGGCCGACCAGGATGATGAACTCGCCGTCGGCGATGGTGATCGACAGGTCTTTCACGGCCGTGGCGCCGTCGGGGTAACTCTTGGTCACCCGGTCCAACACGATCTCGGCCATCGAACTACCCCTTCACCGCACCGGAGGTCAATCCAGCGACGATCCGTCTCTGGAAGATTAGAACAAAGATAATGATCGGGATCGTGATCACCATCGCGCCCGCCGCGATCGACCCGGTCGGCTCTTCGAACTGCGAACTGCCAGTGAAGTTCGCGATCGCCACCGGCGCGGTGATAGCTCGTTGGGTGGCCGTCAGCGACAACGCCAGCAACAGGTCGTTCCAGGCGAAGATGAACACCAGAATCGCGGCCGTGACGATGCCGGGCGCCGCCAGCGGGGCGATCACCTTGCGGAACGCCTGCGCCGACGTGGCACCGTCCATCTTCGCCGCCTTCTCCAGATCCCATGGGATCTCGCGGAAGAATGCCGACAGCGTGTAGATGGCCAGCGGCAGCGCGAACGTGATGTACGGGATGATCAGGCCGGGCCAGGTGTCGAACAAGCCGATTCGCCGCTCGATGTTGAAAAGCGGTGTCACGAGCGAGATCTGGGGGAACATCGCGATCAGCAGGGCGACGCCGACGAGCAGGCGCTTGCCCGGAAACGCCAGGCGGGCCACGGCATAGGCCGCCATGCCGCCGATGGTCACCGCGATGACGGTGGTGATGAGCCCGATGCCGATCGAGTTGATCAGGGCCGAAGTGAACGCGTCACCGGAGAAGATGCCCTTGTAGTTTTCGAAGGTGATCTCGTCGGGAATCAGCTTGCCGTCCTTGACCGTTGCGGTCGATTTGAGCGACAGGCTCAGGATCCACAGCACCGGGAACAGCGCGTAGATGACCACTAAGATGTTGACGACGGTCCAGGCGGTCTTCTTCTGCGGCCCAACACGCTCAGGCATCTCTGCTCGCTTCCTCCTCGAGCCTGCGGCCCGCCTCGTCAGCTTCGGCCATATTTTTTCAGCGCCTCTCCTCGTCCGATCCCGGTGCCGAGGCGCCGAAGACCGCGATATAGATGAACGCGATGATGGCCACCGACAGGAAGATCAGCACGCTGATCGCCGACCCCAGACCCAGGTTGAACGCCTTGAACAGGTTGTCATAGCCCAAGATCGACACCGACCCGGTGTTGTTGGAGCCGCCGGTGAGCACATAGATGTTGTCGAAGATGCGAAACGCGTCGAGCGTGCGGAACAACAGCGCCACCAGGATCGCCGGTTTGATAAGCGGCAGAATGACTTTGACCAGCCGCTTCCACGGGCCCGCACCGTCGACCTGCGCGGCGTTGAGCAGATCCTGCGGCACCAGTGCCAACCCGGCCAGCAGCAGCAAGGCCATGAACGGCGTCGTCTTCCACACTTCGGCAAGGATCACGATGGCCAGCGACGGCAGTTGTTCGGTCAGCGGCGCGCTGCCCTCGGGCAGCAGGTTGGCCAGATACCCGGTGCCCGGCGTCCAGGCGTAATACCAGCTGTAGGACGCCGCGACGGTGACGATGCCGTACGGGATGAGGATCGCGGTGCGCACCACACCCTTGCCGAAAATGGTCCGGTGCATGACCAGCGCGAGCGCCATGCCGAGCACGAATTCGATCGCCACCGAGATCACGGTGATCGCCAGCGTGACGATGAACGCCGTCCACCAGTACCGGTCGGACAGCACGGTCACGTAGTTGCCCAGGCCGACGAACGCGGTGTCGTCAGGTGCAGCCAGGTTGTAGCGCTGCAGGCTCAGCCACACCGCGTAGACGATCGGGTATGCGGTGACCGCAAGCATCAGGATCACCGCGGGCGCGATCAAGATGTACGCCAGCCGGCGGTCGGATTTCTTGTCGTCACCGGCACCGCCGCGCGCAGGCGTCGGCGCCTTGGGTGCTGCCACCGTGGCCGTCACGGGATCAACCCCTTACCGTCGATGGCCTTCTGCACTTGTTCGGTCAGTTCGTCGGCCATCGTCTCCGGATCGATGTCGGTGATCGGCGCCAGCGTCGCCGAAAGCCGCGTGGACACCGCCTGATACACCGGCGTGGCCGGGCGCACCGCGGCGTTGGTGAGCTGCTCGCGGATGATCGCGTACTGCGGATACTTGGCCTGGAACGCCGGGTCGTCGTAAAGCGACGCGCGCACGGCGGGCAGGCCGCCCTCGATCGAGGTGTAGCGCTGGTTCTCGACGTCGCGCAGGCACCGGATCGCCTCGAACGCCTCGGCCTTGTGCTGCGTCGTGCTCGCCACCGCCAGGTTGAGCCCGCCCAAGGTCACCTTGGCCTCCTGGCCGGGTTGCACCCCGGGATACGGCGCGAACCCGAACACCTTCTTGCTGGCGTCATAGGCGACCTGGAACTGCTCGTCGGTCGGCGAAAAGGTGCCGACGTCGTTGATGCTGCCCTCCAGCGCCGGATCCTCGTTCAGCGGAAGGAAGCTCACCCCACCCTTGACGGCGTTCTCCAACATCGACGGCAACACGAACGGCCAGTTGACCTCCAGCGCGGCTTTGCCCTGCTCGAGCGCCAGGCGCGCGGTGGCCTCGTCGGTCTGCGTGATCGACGGGTCGGCGCCAGGCGCGGTGGCGACGTCCTTCATGATCTGCAGCGCCTTGACGGTGGCCGCGCGGTGCTCGGGGGTGTCGGTCAGCGTCACCTTCTCGCCGTCATCGGAGAGAACCTGACCGCCCGCGCTCTGCAGCAGCGTGTTGAACCACACCACCAGACCCTCGTACTGCTTGGCCTGCACGGCGATCCAACTGGGCTTGCCCGCCGCGTGCAGTCGGGTCGCCTCCTGCACCATGCCATCCCACGTCGTCGGCGGCTCATCCATCAAATCCGCGCGGTACCACAGCAATTGGGTGTTTGTGGTGATCGGCGAGGCGTAGAGCTTGCCCTGCCACTTCGCCGTCTCCAGTGGCCCGGGCAGCGTGTTCGTCGTGGCGTCGATCTCGGCCTGGCCCGACGGATCATCCGACAGCGGAAGCGCCCAACCGGCCTCGGCGAATTCGGCGGTCCACACCACGTCGAGCGCCATCACGTCGAGGCTTCTGTCGTTGCCGGTCAGCCGTCGCGCCAACTGCAGACGCTGGGCGTCGGCCTCCTTCGGCAGGCTGACCTGCTGAATGGTGAAGCGGCCAGCCAACTGCTCATTGCAACGCTTCGCGACCGCGGTGAACGTCGCCATTTCGTTTGCCGGCGTGTAGTAGTTGATGACGATTCCGCGCTCGCCGGAACTACATGCCGTGACTACCGATGCCGTCGTCGCGGCAGCCATCGCCGCTGCCCACAGTCGACGTGCGCGCACCACCCGCCTCCCGTCCGCGTAGATGTCGCCCGCCGGAGCGGCTCCGGCGGGGAACCTCCCGCGCCAGAACCGTAGAGGTACCTGTGCATTGTTTGCAACACCCCGCGGCGGCGCGTCGGCAGCCGCATCGCGATCGTGACCTGCGGTCTACCGGCCCTTATGGGCACGCGAAAGTGCGCTTAGCCGAGCTAAAGAGAGCTAGAGCGCCAGCCGGGCCAGCAGGTCGCGCCCCCGCTCCGCGTTCTGCGGGTCGCACAGCACGTCATAACGGCCGGCGACCAGCTGCATCGTCGAGCTGAAATCCCGTGTCCCGCGCGCCATCGCGTACGGGATCGCCGACGTGATCAAGCCGAAGAAGATGCCCGCGACCAGGCCGGTGATCAGCGAGGCCCATGGATTCTCGCTGAAGAAACCCAGGATCAAACCGATGAACAGACCCAGCCAGGCGCCGCTGAGCATGCCGCCGCCGAGCACCTTCGGCCAGGTCAAACGGCCGGTCACACGCTCGACCTGCATCAGGTCGACGCCGACGATGGTGACCTGCTGAACCGGGAAGTCCTGATCGGACAGGTAGTCCACCGCCCGCTGCGCCTCCGCGTAGGTCGGATACGAGCCTATCGGCCACCCCTTCGGCGGAGTGGGCAGGCTGGCGGGACCGCCACGTGCCGGGGAGGTCGGCACGCCAGGAGTGCCGCCGGGGTTGGGTCCGGGCTGGAATGGGCTGGTCATCGCTCCTCATTCTCCTCATGTTCGCGAGATCCGCGATACCCGCGAGCTCCGCACCGCGAATCGTCTCGGCCTCTCTACGGTCAACGAACCAGCGAACGCGTTGGTGCCCGACGTGCACGCACGACACGGGGACCAGCACATACGCTAGGTTGATCAGCATGACAAATCCGGGTGGGGAGTCTTCCGAAACGCCAGCATCCGACGCCGGTTCGAGCTCCTCGGAGCAGCCATCGGGCGCCCATGAGGCGCCGACCGAGCAGACGCCGCAGGATCAGCCGACCGAGTCGGGCAAGCACGAAGCGCCCTCGGCCGAGCAATCCGACGAGCAGGCACCGTCAGGGCAGGCGGCCGAACAGTTCACCCCGCCAGGGCAATCGCCGCTCGGACAGCCGACCGAGCAGTTCACCCCGCCGGGCTACACCCCGCCGTCCGCGCCGCCGTCGTCGGCGTACCAGCCGCCGGCGAGCTATCCACCGCCGGGTGAGTACCAGCAGAGCTACCCGCCGCCCGCCTACCCTCCGCCGTCGGCGTATCCCCCGCCGGGGTATCAGTCACCCGACGCCGGACAGCAGGGCTATCCGCCGCCCTACCCCGACCAGTCCGGTTTCGGCGGACAACCGAGTTACGACGCCGGGTATCCGCCTCCGCCACCGCAATACGGCGGCGTCCCCGGCTATCCCCCGCCACCGCAGTACGGCGGGACCGCCGGATATCCCGGTGGATACGGCGGCGGCTACGGCCAGCCGCAGGCCGAGACGAATCAGCTGGCGATCTGGTCGCTGGTGGCCTCGCTGATCGGCATCCTGTGCACCATCGGCTCGGTGGTCGGCATCGTGCTCGGCGTGATCGCGCTCAACCAGATCAAGCAGAACCGCCAAGGCGGCCACGGGATGGCGGTGGCGGGCATCGCGGTCGGGATAGCGACGCTGATCATCAGCATCATCTGGGCAGCATTCGCCTTCAGCGCATGAAATGACGTCGCCACCTGAGCAGCCGTTCGGCGGTCGCGAGTTCCCGCGCTTGGAAGACCTTCCGTCGCAGGCGGATCCGGCTGCTCCGGTGGACTACCCGACGAACTACCCGCCGTTGCCGCCGCCGGTGTACCCCGGCTATCCGGGTTATGCCGGGTATTCGGGATATCCCGGCTACGCCCCGTACGGGCAGATCAAGCCGCCGGGCACCAACGGCAAGGCGGTTGCGGCGCTGGTCACCGCGCTGGTGGGTTTTGCGTGCTGCGGCCTGTCCTCGATCGCGGGGCTGATCCTGGGCGTCATCGCGATGCGCGAATGCCGACGCACCGGCCAAGAGGGCTACGGGCTCGCGCTCGCGGGCGCCATTGTCGGCGGGCTGGTGACCGTCTTCTGGGCGTTGTACCTGCTGGTCATCGTCGGGCTCTATGCGACCGGAGCCCAGTGAGCGCCACAGCCTTTCGCTAGTTCGGCGGCTGGAACGGCGCGGCCTTGCGCGTCATCCCGGCGGCGCGGCCCTTGGCCGCGATCACCAGCGCCATCTTGCGGCTGGCCTCGTCGATCATCTCGTCGCCGAGCATCACCGCGCCGCGCGCCCCGCCCGCGCGAGAGGTGTGCCATTCGTAGGCCTCCAGGATCAGCTCGGCGTGGTCGTAGTCCTCCTGGCGCGGGCTGAAAATCTCGTTGCCCGCAGCGATCTGGTCGGGATGCAGCACCCACTTGCCGTCGTAACCCAGTGCCGCCGAACGGCCCGCCACGCGGCGGAACGCGTCGACGTCACGCACCTTCAAGAACGGGCCGTCGATCGCCAACACGCCGTGGGTGCGCGCGGCGACCAGGATGCGCATCAGCACGAAATGATGCGCGTCGCCAACGTCGTACCCCTCGGGCTGCTCGCCGACCTCGAGGGTGCGCATGTTGAGGCTGGCCGCCATGTCCGCCGGGCCCAGCACCAACGCCTGCACGCGCGGGCCGGTCGCGATCGCGTCGATGTTCGTCAGCCCCTGCGCGTTCTCGATCTGCGCCTCGATGCCGATGCGGCCCACCGGCAGCCCGTGGGTCGTCTCCAACTGCGTCAGCAACAGGTCGAGCGCATGGATGTGCGACACGTCGGTGACCTTCGGCAGCACGATGATGTCGAGCGACGCGCCCGCCGTCGACACCACCTCGATGGTGTCGGTGTAGGTCCACGGCGTCGTCCAGTCGTTGACCCGCACGCCGCGCAGCTGGCCCGCCCAGCCCGAATCGGCCAGCGCCATCGCGACCTGCGTGCGGGCCTCCTCCTTGGCCTCGGGGGCGACGGCGTCCTCGAGGTCGAGAAACACCTCGTCGGCGGGCAGCGTCTTGGCCTTCTCGATCATCTTGGCGCTGCTGCCAGGTACGGAAAGGATCGTTCTGCGGGGTCGATACCGGTTTTCCACAACCACACTCTCTACCCTTTGAGTCATGGTGTCGGTGAACAGGGTCTACGCAGCTCGGCTCGCGGGGTTGGTGGTCCTTGGGCCCGACGGCGAATCCATCGGCCGTGTCCGCGACGTGGTCATCAGCATCAGCATCGTCCGCCACCAGCCGCGGGTGCTGGGCCTGGTTGTCGAACTGCTCACCCGTCGGCGCATCTTCGTACCCATCGGCCGGGTCACCGCGATCGACCCCAGCGCCGTCACCCTGGTCACCGCCAACGTGTCACTGCGCAAGTTCCAGCAGCGCCCCGGCGAGGTGCTGGTGCTCGGCCAGGTCATCGAGACGCGTGTCCGCGTCGACGACCCCGACCTGCCCGAGCTGGCCGGCGTCGACCTCGTCGTCGTGGACCTCGGCATCGAACAGATCCGCACGAGGGACTGGATGGTCACGAAGGTCGCGGTGCGCCCGCTGGCGCGTCGACTCGGCCGTCGCAGGAACGTCGCCATCGTCGACTGGGACCGGGTGCAGGGCCTGACGCCGTCCGGGCTGGCCATGCCCGGGCAGGGCGTGGCGCAGCTGCTCGAACAGTTCGAGGGACAGCGCCCTATCGAAGTGGCCGAGGCGCTGCGTGAGCTGCCGGTCAAACGGCGCCTCGAGGTCATCCAAGGCCTCGACGACGAGCGGCTCGCCGACGTGCTGCAAGAACTGCCCGAAGACGAGCAGGCCACCGTGCTGCGCCAGCTGGAACCCGAACGCGCGGCCGATGTGCTCGAGGCGATGGAACCCGACGACGCGGCCGACCTGCTCGGCACGATGACCCCGGCCGACGCCGAGCTGTTCCTGCGGCGGATGGACCCCTCGGACTCCGAGGACCTGCGACGGCTGCTGGCACACTCCCCCGACACGGCGGGCGGCCTGATGACCTCCGAGCCGGTCGCGATCGCACCCGACACCACTGTCGCCGAGGCGCTGGCCCGGGTCCGCGACCCCGACCTGACGCCGGCGCTGGCGTCGCTGGTGTTCGTCGTGCGGCCGCCGACGGCCACGCCGACGGGCCGCTATCTGGGCTGCGTGCACCTGCAGCGGCTGCTGCGCGAGCCGCCCGCCGCCCTCGTCGGCGGCATCCTCGACACCGACCTGCCCAGCCTGCGGCCGGAGGATCCGCTGACCGCGGTCACCCGGTATTTCGCTGCCTACAATCTGGTCTGCGGTCCCGTCGTCGACGAAGAGAACCACCTATTGGGCGCTGTGTCCGTCGACGACGTGCTCGACCATCTGCTGCCAGATGACTGGCGCGAACGAGAAGAACCCGAACTATCCGGTGCAGAAGGGGTGACATGAGTGATCTGTCGGCACGCCAGCGACTCGACACCCCCCGCACATCGCGACGCCGCCCCATCTTCACCGTCGATGCCGAGGCGGTCGGACGGTTCAGTGAATCGATCGCCCGGTTTCTCGGCACGGGGCGGTATCTGGCTTGGCAGACGATCATCGTCATCGTCTGGATCAGCCTGAACCTCTTCGCGGTGGGGCTGCGCTGGGATCCGTACCCGTTCATCCTGCTCAACCTCGCTTTTTCGACGCAGGCGGCCTATGCCGCGCCGCTGATCCTGCTGGCGCAGAACCGGCAGGAGAACCGCGACCGGGTGTCGTTGGAAGAAGACCGCCGCCGCGCCGAACAGACCAAGGCCGACACCGAATACCTGGCGCGTGAATTGGCCGCACTGCGGCTGGCCGTCGGCGAGGTCGCGACCCGCGACTATCTGCGCCGCGAACTCGACGAGCTGCGCGATTTGGTGGCCGAACTGGCGCCGTCGAACTCCGCCGACGGCGCCAGGGACGACGACAAGGGCGGTCCTGGCAAAGCCCATTCCGGAGAGCGTCGGTCGAAAAAATCGGGTTGAGCCAGGTCAGGCATTGTCGTCACGCGTCTCTTGTCCACTAGGTATGGTGACTTGGTTCACAACCTAACGCTGACGCTAGGACGGTTGAGTGCACATAGGGGGAGGAGCCGCCCTCCAGGCTGTGCGGCGGCGCGCAACGCGGGTGATGCGATCACCCGCACTCGGTATCGCGGCCATCACTCCTCTTGTCTTCGCCGGCGCTGTGGGCGGCGCGCCCTCGACGCATGCCCCCACCCGTGACAGCGCGGTAACCCCGTTGGCGGCGGTGGCCCCGTCGCCTGGCGACCGGTCGGGCGCCTCGGTGGTCGCGGTGAAAAGGGAGCCGACGCCGTTTCACATCGCTTCGGCCGCCAATATCTCCGGCCCGGCACCCGCCGCTGTGGTTAATGCGCCTGGCGCCCTTCGTATTCCGATGATGGCGCTGAACGCATACCAGAACGCCGAGCGGATGATGGCCGCCGCCTACCCGAAATGCGGCGTGAGCTGGAACCTGCTCGCCGGGATCGGGCGGATCGAGTCGATGCACGCCAACGGCGGCGCCACCGACGCGTCGGGTTCGGCCGTGCGGCCGATCTACGGGCCCGCGCTGGACGGCACGCTCCCGGGCAACGAAGTCATCGAGTTGAGCCGCAGCGCCAACCGCGTGACCTACGCCCGCGCGATGGGGCCGATGCAGTTCCTGCCGGGCACCTGGTCGCGGTATGCCTCCGACGGCAATGGCGACGGCAAGGCCGACGTGCAGAACCTGTTCGACTCGTCGCTGGCCGCGGCGCGGTATCTGTGCAGCGGCGGGCTCAATCTGCGGGACCAGTCGCAGGTGATGACGGCGATCCTGCGCTACAACAACTCGATGGCCTACGCGCAGAACGTGCTGGGCTGGGCGGCCGCGTACGCCACCGGCGTCGTCCCCGTCGATCTGCCGCCGATCACCGGGCCGATCCCGCCGATCGCCGACGTGCATCTGGACAACTACCAGGGCATCGGGCCCGGCCTGCCGATGAACGTGCTCGGGCTGCCCGCCAACGACCCGCTGGCGATGACTCCGCTGGCCGACATGAGCCGCACCGACGTCGCGAGCCAGATGCAGACCGGCAACGGGCCTGCGTTCGGCCCGCTGCCGGGTCCGGCCGACGCGGCGCCGCCCCTGCCGCCACCGCCTGCGCAGAACCTGCCGCCGTGGCTGCAGCCGCCGCCGCAGCAGCAGAACTGCGCGGTGTTCTGCCTCGGCACCAATCCGCCCGCTCCGGTGCAGCCGCAGCTGCCGCCCGAGGCGCTGCCGCCGGGCGTCGCGCCGCCGCCGCCTGCCGCGCCACCGTTGTTCCCGCCGCTCTTCCCGCCGCCGCCACCGCCACCTCCGGCGGCGCCGCCTCCCCCGGCGAACGGCACTCCGGTCGATGCGCCGGTCGATCCCCCGCCGTCGGTGGGCGACGGCGCGGCGCCGGCCGGTGTCGGACCCGCGCCGGGCCCTGGCGCCTGACCTGCCAGCCCGCCCGCGCGGAAGTCGAGACGCAGCGCTGCGCCTAGACTCGGCGGTGATGTCAGAACGCCCGAATGAAACGGAAGCCGCTGTCCGCGCTGCGCTGGCCAAGGTGATCGACCCCGAGTTGCGCAGGCCGATCACCGAGCTCGGCATGGTCAAAAGCGTCACCGTCGCAGCCGATGGCGGCGTGCACGTCGAGGTGTATCTGACGACCGCGGCCTGCCCGAAGAAGACCGAGATCTCCGAGCGCGTGGCCGCCGCCGTCGCTGACGTGCCGGGCACCGGGGCGGTCAAGGTCAGCCTCGACGTGATGAGCGACGAACAGCGCACCGAGTTGCGCAAGCAGTTGCGCGGCGACGCACGCGAGCCCGTCATCCCGTTCGCCCAGCCCGGCTCGCTGACCCGCGTCTATGCCGTCGCATCGGGCAAGGGTGGGGTCGGCAAGTCCAGCGTGACGGTCAACCTGGCCGCGGCGATGGCCGCGCGCGGGCTGTCGGTGGGCGTGCTCGACGCCGACATCTACGGGCATTCGGTGCCGCGGATGATGGGCACCACCGACCGGCCCACCCAGGTCGAGTCGATGATCCTCCCGCCGGTCGCCCACGACGTGCGGATCATCTCGATCGCCATGTTCACCCAAGGCAATACGCCGGTGGTGTGGCGCGGGCCGATGCTGCACCGGGCGCTGCAGCAGTTCCTGTCCGACGTGTACTGGGGTGATCTGGATGTGCTGCTGCTCGATCTGCCGCCGGGCACCGGCGACGTCGCGATCTCCGTCGCGCAGCTGATCCCCAGCGCCGAGATCCTCGTGGTGACGACGCCGCAGCTGGCCGCGGCCGAGGTCGCCGAGCGCGCGGGCGCGATCGCCTTGCAGACCCGCCAGCGCATCGTCGGCGTCGTCGAGAACATGTCGGGGCTGGTGTTGCCCGACGGCACGACGATGCAGGTGTTCGGCGAGGGCGGCGGCCGCCAGGTCGCCGAGCGCTTGACGACGGCGGTCGGCGCCGACGTGCCCTTGCTGGGGCAGGTGCCGCTGGATCCCGCGCTGGTCTCCGCCGGCGACAGCGGTGTCCCGTTGGTGCTCAGCGCGCCGGACTCCGCCGCGGGCAAGGAACTGCGCAACATCGCCGATACGCTGTCGGCCCGCAAGCGCGGGTTGGCGGGCATGTCGCTGGGTTTGGACCCGGCGGGCCGCTAACCCTCTTCCGCGAAACGGCATTCCCGCAGGGCTCTACTCGAAGTTTTGCTGCCGGAATGCCGTTTCGCGGCAAGACTAAGGCGCGATGGATACCGAGCAGGTCGTTCGCGTTGCCCTGACGATCGTCACGCCGATCGTTACCGCGGGCATCGGCATCGTCGCGCTGGTGATCGGCGACTGGCGCGAGCGGCGAACAGAGGCCGGGCGTCGCAAGCTGTCGTTCGAAGACGCCAGCCGCCAGGTCGAGTTCGCCGCGCAATGGTTCAACGCGAGCAAGCTCATCGCGCCCGACGACGAGAGGCGCGCGGCCGCGCAAGCCCAGGCCTGGCTCGACGAGGCGTCCGACCTCGTGAAAGCGTCGACGCCGCCGCCGCGCTCCGAGCAGAAGCGGTCGGTGACCGTGCGACGGCTGCTGCTGGCCTACCCGATGCAGCGCCGGGGCGCCCGCGTGCTGCGCGGCTTTTACTACTTCGCCCTCGGCATGGTGTTGCTGCAGGTGGCCTCGGCGCTGGGCTCGGCCTTCGGCAGGGCCGACACGATAGGCATTCCCAACTATTTCTCCGGCGGAATGATCTACGCCGATCTGCTCGGCATCTTCGTCTACACGCTCATCGCGATGGGCTTTCGCTACCTGGCGCTGCGCGTGGAAGAGTCGCAGCCCGTCGAGACACAGCGCCGGTTGACGGTGCGCGATGCGCTGCTTTTGCAGCGATTCAACGGGATTCGCGCTCACATCGCCCGGGTCGTCTACTGGCTGTGGCTGCTGCTGACGCTGCTGTTCGCCACGGCGACCGTGATCAGCACGTTCGAGGACCCGCGGGTGCTGCCCGCCAACCTCGTCGCGAGCATCGCTTGGGTCGGCTGGGCCGTCGGCCTGCGGTATTGGGCGGTTTCGCTCAGCGAGCGCGCTGGCTGACTTTCGCAACGCCGAGATCGACGAAAAGGCGCGATCTTCTCGCACTTTCGCGCCCAAATGTCGGTTTGGGCGTTGTTTCAGGTGGCGTCGGGGTCGAAAGGTGTTTGGGCTGGTTGCGGTGTCGACGCTTGCGACGGCGGCGCCGTCGGTGAGGTCTTCTCTGTCGGCGTACGGTCAGTGACAGCGGGCGTGCCGTTGGCACTGGAACTGCCGTTGTCGTCGAACTTGCCGGTGAAGATCGAGTCGTCGCCGTCGAGCAAGTGCTTCGTCAGGGCCGCGCGCGGCGTCATGCCGCGCAGCTTCTGCAACTCGCTGAGCGGCTCACGAAGGTCGTCGAACTCGGGGCCCAGGTCTTCGCGCAGTTGGCTGGTGGCTCCGCTGATGTAGTCGCGCGCCTGCCGCAGCGCACCAGCCGTCCACCGGATCGCGCCCGGCAACCGCTCGGGCCCCAGGATCACCAGTCCGGCGACCACCAGGACCAGCATCTCCCCCCAGCCGACGTTGGAGAACATTTACGTGCTGCTGTTGTCGGAACCGGGGGTCACGGTCAGCGTCACATGACGGCCGTCGCGAACCACCTCGATCGGGGCCTCCTGGCCGATCTTCAACTGCCGCACCGCGACAACGAATTCGTCTGCGTCGGCGACGGTGCGATTGCCGACCTTGACGACGACGTCGTTCTCCAGGATGCCTGCCTTCTCGGCGGGTCCACCTGCCTTGACGTTGGCGACCTGCGCGCCGGAGGCCAGATCATTGCTCACCGACCTGGCCGTCAGCCCCAGCGTCGGGTGGGCGATCTTGCCGTCCTTGATCAACGCCTCGACGACGGTCTTCACCTCGTTCACCGGAATGGCGAAGCCGAGACCACTTGCGCTGTCCGACAACGACTTCCCGGCCGTGTTGATGCCGATGACGTCGGAGTTCATGTTGATCAACGGCCCGCCAGAGTTGCCGTGGTTGATCGCCGCGTCGGTCTGCACGCCGTCGATCACCGTGTCGGTGTCGGAGCCATCGCCGGAAAGCGGGACCGGCCGGTGCAGCGCGCTGATGATGCCCTGGGTGACGGTGCTGCGCAGGCCCAGCGGCGCGCCGGCGGCGATCACCTCGTCGCCGACGTGAAGCTTGTCGGAGTCACCGAGACGGGCGACGGTGAGGTTGTCGACGTTGTCCACCTTGAGCACGGCCAGGTCGGTCTTCGGGTCGCGGCCGACGAGGTTGGCGGGCACCGACTTGCCGTCGTTGAACACCACCGACAGCTTGAACTGGCTCGGGTTGGTCGCGGCCTCGGAGATCACGTGGTTGTTGGTGACGATGTAGCCGCGCCCGTCGATGACCACGCCGGAGCCCTGCGCGCCTTCGTTGTCCCCGACGGCTTCGATGGTCACCACCGAATCCGCAACGGAGGCAGCAACTTTGGCGAAACGGCCCTCAGGCGATTCGGCGTTTCCGTCGGTGGAAAGAGTGACCTTGGAGGTGGTGAACGCCTCGACGACCTCGGCGGTCTTGCGGCCCACCCAGCCGCCGGCGAATCCGATGACGAGCGCGACGATCGCCAGCACGGCCAGCGCGACGTAGGAAACCCGGCCACCGAACAGCACGTCGCGCACACCGAGCTTGCCCACATCGGTGGGCGCAGCCGTGGGTTCCGGCTTCGGCACGGCGGGTGTGCCGAGCGTGGCCGGGGCGGCGGGATCGCGCCACGGGTCGTCGGGTTCCTCCGGCAGCTGGCGCTCGCGCTCGGCCTCCAGCGCGCCGATGTCGGCCGGGTGGCGTTGCAGTGAGTCAGTGCCGCCGTTGGGCCTGCCGAACGCCTCGGCGAGCACCGGGTCGGGCGCCTGGTTCGTCGGCGTGAATTCGCCGTGGTCGCGGTGCTGGTCGGCGCCGAGGAATGAGCCGTTGACGCCCTCGGGCCGGCCGAAGGTCTTGCTGGTCAACGGGTCGACGGGCGGCCGCGAGACAGGGCGCGGCGCGACGCGGTGGCTGCCTTCCGACTGGTCCTGCTTGGTCACCCCGGTATCACTCTCTATGTGGCTCTATCTGGGTCGCCGCTACTCGCCGGCGGATCAATGCGTGGTTCGGGTTCCACATTACCGGCGCTTGCGCCGGTCGCGGATGGTGCCATCAGCAAACTTGGTGTCGTCACCGTCGACGGGCGGTTCCTGCGCGGTCTCCTGCGGGATCTGCGACAACAGTCCCAGCAGCGAACTCGGGATGGCGATTGGACACGAGTCGCGCAACGCTGCGCGGGCCTGTCGCTGAGCGTCTACCTCGGCGGCGCACTGCGCGCACAGGGACAGATGGTGCGCCGCGCGCAGGTGTGCGCTCATCCGCAGTTCGCCGTCGACAAAGGCCGCGATCGCTTCGGTGGACAGGTGCTCGGTGGAGCCGAACTGGCGCGGCCCGACGGGGGCATCGCTCTGGGAGGCAAACTGGGCAGGCAGCCACGAGAACGCGCGGCGGAACACATGCCCCGGGTCGACCATCACCCCGCTCCTCTCGGCCTATCACCCTTGCGACAGACGCTTCTTACTTGAATGTAGCGCGGGTAGCGAACCGCGACACCCGCGAACGGTCAGGCTGAGCTGGCCGTGTCGCTGGCCGTGGCGGCGCCGTGACGGGCCAGATAGTCCCGCAGCGCCTGCCTGCCGCGGTGGATGCGGCTGCGCACCGTGCCGAGCTTGACGTCGAGCGTGGCGCCGATCTCCTCGTAGGACAGGCCCTCGATGTCGCACAGCACGACCGCCGCGCGAAACTCAGGCGGCAGCGAATCGAGCGCGGCCTGCAGGTCGGGGCCTAGCCGCGAATCGTGGTAGATCTGCTCCGGGTTCGGCTCGTCGGCGGGCACCCGGTCGTAATCCTCGGGCAGCGACTCCATCCGGATGCGGCCGCGCCTGCGCACCATGTCCAGGAACAGGTTCGTCGTGATGCGGTGCAGCCAACCCTCGAAAGTGCCGGGCTGATAATTCTGCACCGACCGGAACACCCGGATGAATGTTTCCTGGGTGAGGTCCTCGGCGTCGTGCTGATTGCCGGAGAGCCGGTAAGCCAGCCGGTACACCCGATCGGCGTGCTGACGCACGAGCTCGTCCCACGACGGCATCGTGGACTTGTCGCCTGTGGCGTCGAAAACCGCCGTGCCCTGCGGCTCGTCGGACGGCTCGACCCACTCCCCGTCGGTGAACCGCTCGAGATGCGGCATCGTCACGGGAGCGAGATGCACGGGTGTAGTGGTGGTAGTCGTCGGATCCTCCCCGTCACAGCGTTCTACGTTCGTCGGTAATGCGACATTTGCGGCAACACGACGATCGACGTCGTTATTCCAAGAGCGCAGCCGTTCGCCGTGTTCCATGCCGCTACCGTCTCCTGCCGCGGTGTGGCAGGCATATGAGCTAACTGAACTTTCCCTGAGAAAGCAGGCTACCCACCCGCAACCTGGGCAAACCAATCATTTTTGGCAGCATTTCGGCATTGCGGGTCGGGCGTGTCGCGGTGGTGGCGGATTCGGCGCCGCTCTACGCTGCGGGCATGCCCGATGACCCGGCCAGCCAGCCGCAACCCAGCCGCGCCGAGTCGATCGTGAATCACGCCGAGAACTCGATCTCCGAAGACGCGATCGTCGCCGCCGCCCGCGACCGTGCCATCGAGACCGGCGCCGGCGCCGTCACTCCTGCGGTCGGGGCGCTGCTCAGCGTGCTGGCCAAGCTCAGCGGCGCCAAGGCGGTGGTCGAGGTCGGCACCGGAGCCGGCGTCAGCGGGCTGTGGCTGCTGTCAGGCATGCGTGACGACGGCGTGCTGACGACGATCGACGTCGAGCCCGAGCATCAGCGGCTGGCCAAGCAGGCGTTCGCCGAGGCGGGCATCGGCCCGTCGCGGACCAGGCTCATCGGCGGGCGCGCGCAGGAGGTACTCACCCGCCTGGCTGACGAGTCCTACGACCTGGTCTTCATCGATGCCGAGCCGGCCGACCAGCCCGACTTCGTCGTCGAGGGCATCCGGCTGTTGCGGCCCGGCGGCGCGATCGTGGTGCACCGCGCCGCGCTCGGTGGACGCGCAGGCGATCCCGACGCCCGCGACGCCGAGGTCAACGCGGTGCGGGAGGCGGCGCGGCTGATCGCCGAGGACGACCGACTCACACCCGTGCTGATACCGCTCGGCGACGGCCTCCTCGTGGCCGCCCGCGATTGGCCATCCCCCGAGGACTAATCGGCTAGCCCGCTAGCCGCTCCTTCGCGCGAGCAGACGCTCGTGCCCGCAAAACCCCAGGACAGGGCGGACTTTTGCGTCTGCTCGCGCTAAAAGGGTGACCCTGCCTTGACGCGGGCTAAACGCGCGTTTAGCGTACTAAACATGCGTTCAGCGGACGATCTCACGGCCGTCGCCCGGATCCGCGATGCGGCCATCGAACTGGTGGGCGAGCGCGGCTTCGGGGTCGGACTGCGGACCATCGCGCAGAAGGCCGGCGTCAGCGCCGCACTGGTCATCCATCACTTCGGGTCCAAGGACAACCTGCTGCGGGCGTGCGACGAATACATCGCCGACCAGATCCGCGAGACGAAGACGGAGTCGCTGCGGACGCCGGATCCCGCCGACTGGCTGCGGCAGGTCGCCGAGATCGACAGCTACGCGCCAATGATCGGCTATCTGGTGCGCAGCATGCAGACTGGCGGCGAACTGGCCAAGGCGTTCTGGCAGCGCATGGTCGACAACGCCGAGCAGTACCTGGAGGAGGGCGTGCGCTCAGGCACCCTCAAGCCCAGCCCCGACCCGAAGGCGCGCGCCCGATTTCTCGGCATCAGCAGCGGCGGCGGACTGCTGCTGTACCTGCTGATGAACAACGACCAGAGCGATCTGCGGGCGGTGCTGCGCGATTACGCCGAGGAGATGGTGCTGCCCGCCCTCGAGGTCTACACCAACGGCCTGATGACCGATTCGACGATGTACGAGGCGTTCCGCGCGCAACGCGAACAAGGCATCCCGTTGAGCCCCCCGATCGAAGGAGATCACGATGACGGCACCGTCGCTGCAATGGGCTGACACCGCCGCACGGGCACAGCTCGCGGTCGAGATCTACGGGCTGACAAAGTCATTCGGCCGGACTCGAGCACTCGACGGGCTGAATCTCACCGTCGCGCCAGGCGAAATCACCGGCTTCCTCGGGCCGAACGGCGCCGGCAAGTCCACCACCATCCGGGTGCTGCTCGGCCTGCTGCGCGCCGACAGCGGCACCGTGCGACTGCTGGGCGGCGACCCGTGGCGCGACGCGGTGAGCCTGCACCGTCGGATCGCCTATGTACCAGGCGATGTCACGCTGTGGCCGAATCTGACCGGCATGCAGGCCATCGATTTCCTGGCTCGGCTACGCGGCAATGGGGTCGACACCCGCAGGCGCGACGAACTGCTCGAGCGCTTCGAACTCGACCCGCACAAGAAAGCCCGCACCTACTCCAAGGGAAACCGGCAGAAGGTCGCCATCGTCGCCGCATTCTCCACCAATGCCGAGCTCTACATCCTCGACGAACCCACGTCCGGTCTGGACCCGCTGATGGAGAAGGCATTTCAGCAGTGCGTACACGAGGTCGCCAGCCGCGGTGCCGCCGTGCTGCTGTCCAGCCACATCCTCGCCGAGGTAGAGAAGCTGTGCGACCACGTGACGATCATCCGCTCCGGTCGCGCGGTGAGATCCGGAACGCTGGCCGAGCTTCGACACCTGATGCGCACCACGGTCAGGGCGCGAACCCACAACGACGGGAGCGAACTTTCGCGCACCCCGTTCGTCCACGACTTCTCGATCAGTGACGGCCATTACGTCTTCTCGGTCGATCGCAATGATCTCGACCGCGCGATGGCGCTGCTCACCCGGCTGGGCATCATCGACCTGACCGTGACTCCGGCATCGCTTGAGGATCTGTTCCTGCGCGAGTACCAGGGAGTGGTCCGATGACCGCGACGACGGTTGCGCACCAACCGGGTCGGCACGAGGCAGCGACTGTGGCCTCGGCCTTCACTGGTGTCGGTACCCTGCTGCGGCTGGCCCTGCGCCGAGACCGTTTCCGGCTCAGCGTGTGGATCGCCGTGCTCACGCTGATGATGGTGTACACGCCCAACGCGCTCAAGCTCGCCTATCCGGACGAAGCCCAGCGCGAAGCACGCGTAAGCCTGATGAAAACCCCTGCGGCGATGATCATGGGCGGCCCGATGTTCGGTGTTCGAGAGACCGATCTCGCCGTGATGATGGCCAACGAGCTGATGCTCACGTTGATCGTCGCAACCTCAATCCTGGCCATTCTCACCGTCATTCGACACACCCGCGCAGAAGAAGAAGCCGGGGCGGCCGAACTGGTGCTGTCATCGGTGGTCGGCCGGTACGCCCGCACCGCAGCCGCGTTGATTCTGACCGCCGGCGTGAACGCGATACTGGCCCTGACGATGACGGCAGCCATGGCCTCTGCCGGTTTCGCCGTCATCGACTCCGCCGGAATGTGTTTCGGCGTGACCGGTGTGGCCATGGTGTTCGGGGCGGTCGCGGCGGTCACGGCGCAACTCTGGCGGCAGTCGCGCGCCGCCACCGGGGCGGCGATGGGTGTGCTTGCGCTGGCTGCATTGGTGCGCGGTGTCGGCGATGTCATCAACAACTCCGGCAGCGCACTGTCTTGGTTCTCCCCCGTCGCATGGGCACAGCAGATGCGCCCGTTCGTCGAACTGCGGTGGTGGCCGTTCGTCATGCTGGTCGTCCTTGCCGTCGCGCTGATGGCGCTGGCCGCGGTGCTGGAGAGCAGGCGTCAGTACGACGACGGTGTCATCCCCTCCACGGGTGACCGCCCGAAAGCGCGTCCGATCCGCGGCGTGTTCGGCTTGCACATGACGCTACAGCGCGGGCAGACGATCGGCTGGACGGTGGCATTGCTGTTGTCCGGCTTGGCATTCGGGTCGATGACCAAGTCGCTTCTGGATGTGGCGGAGGGCAACGAACTCGTCCAGCGGGTGTTGGCCCAACAGGGCACCGACGGGGTGTACACAACGCTCACACAGTTCCTCGCCGCGGCGGCCACCGCGTACGCCGTCGCCACCGTGTTGCGGGTGCACAGCGACGAAGAGTCGGGTCTCGGCGAGCCCGTGCTGGCCGGGTCGGTGTCGCGATGGCGATGGCTTCTCACCGCCGTGGCCGCGGCCATTGTCGGGTCGACGGTGCTGATGTTCTTCGCCGGCCTCGGGATGGGACTCGGCGCGGGCATCACGCTCGGCGAGCCGCAGACCATCTGGCGGCTGACGCTGGCCGGGCTGGCCTTCGTGCCCGCGCAGGCCGCGATGGCCGGACTCGCCGCCCTGGCTGTCGCAGTCCGACTGCCCTGGATCGCTTGGCTGGCAGTGACCTTCGTCATCATCTCGCTGTATCTCGGCGCGCTGCTGCGGCTTCCGCAGTGGCTGCTCGATGTCTCGCCGATCGGCCAGACCAAGGCGCCGATCGACTATTCGCCTGTCGCGCTGACCGCCATGGTCGCGGCCGCCGCGGCACTTGCTCTCGTTGCGGGCATCATCTACCGCCGCCGCGACGCCGTCTGACGATCGGAGGAGTAGACCGTGAAGACCACTCTGCAGATGCTGGGTTACGCGGTGTTCAGCATCGTCTTCTTCGGAGTGCTGTTGTTCTGGCCCGCGGGCACGTTCGACTACTGGCAGGCGTGGGTCTTCATCGCCGTCTTCGTCGTCGCCACGATGATCCCGACCGTCTATCTGGCGGTGAAGTACCCCGACGCGTTGCGCCGGCGTACCCGTTCGGGTCCGTTCGCCGAAAGCCGTCCGGCGCAACGATTGATCAACGTCGGCATCATCCTCACGACTGTCGCTGCAGCGGTCCTGTCCGCGCTCGATCACCGCTTCGGTTGGTCCGCGGTCCCTATAGCGGTGGTGATAGTCGGCAACGTGCTCGTGGTGGGCGGCCTCGCCATCGCAGAAGCCACCGTCGTCCAAAACAACTATGCGGCAGCGACGATCACGGTCGAAGCCGACCAGCCGGTGGTGTCAACGGGCCTCTATGGCATGGTGCGCCACCCGATGTACGTCGGAGCGCTGATCATGATGACGGGCGTGCCGCTTGCACTGGGCTCCTATTGGGCGCTGCTCACGCTCATCCCCGGTGTGGCCGTCTTCGTCGCCCGCATCACCGACGAGGAGAAGGCCCTACGCGAGGAACTCGCCGGATACGACGAGTACATCCAGAAGGTGCCCTACCGCCTGGTGCCAGGCGTGTGGTGACGCGTCGCGGCGCGCCAGGCGAAGAAGAACACCACGACAACGGCGAACCGGGCGATGGTGTTGGCGATCAAGGTCGCACTGGTCTCGGTGAGCGCCATGTACAGGATGTCGAGCATTCCGCTGACGCCGTGCAGCACGATCAGCGTCACGACGACCAGGCGCAGGGCGGCGGTATCGGTCAGCCGGGCCGCCCCGAACGACAGCACCGCCACGGCGAGTTCGGCCGCACCGACCAGGTAGACCAGCAGGTACTCCTGGCGTGTGACGCTCAGGCTGATCATCGACGGAATCGCGGTCGGGAAGGCCACCAACACGAATGCCCCCGCCAGCGTGATCAGTCCGTGCGCAATCAACACCACGCGCAGCAGCGTCGGCGCCCGCATCGTCGTCTCGGTCATACGCGGTCCTTTCGTCTCGTCATCAATATGACGGACCGCAGCGGCCCGCGATGACAGGCGCAAGGAGATGACGGTGGACGAGTTCGAGGAGCACCGAGAACATCTACACGCGATCGCCTACCGCATGCTGGGCTCGTCCGCCGAGGCCGAAGACGCGGTGCAGGAAGCGTGGTTGCGGATGCACCGCGCCGACGTCAGCGACGTGCACAACCTGCGCGGTTGGTTGACGACGGTGGTCGCGCGCATCTGCCTGGATCTGCTGCGCGCCCGCAGCGCGCACCGCGAGCAGCCACTCGACGAGGCCACAGAGGCGTCGACCGACCGGGCCGCTTCGGTCGTCGATCCCGAACAGGAGGCGTTGCTGGCCGATTCGATCGGCGCGGCGTTGCTGGTCATCCTGCAGCGGCTGTCACCGGTCGAGCGGCTCGCGTTCGTGCTGCACGACATGTTCGACCTCCCGTTCGCCGAGATCGCGCCGATCGTCGACCGCTCGGCGAACACCGCCGCTCAGCTTGCGGCCCGCGCCAGGCGCCGGGTGCGGGGCCAAACGCCCGATCCGACAACGGATCTCGTGCAGCAGCGCCGGCTGGTTGAGGCGTTCCTGGCCGCCGCCCGCGACGGCGACTTCGAGTCGCTGATGGCCGCGCTGCACAGCGACGTCGTGCTGAGGGTCGACGCAGCGGCGGCAAGCACCGCGACCACGATCCGCGGCGCTTCAGCCGTCGCCACGAACGCGCGCGCCTTCTCAGCGAATGCCCGCTTCGCCGAAGCCGCTCTGGTCGACGGCTCGGTAGGGATCGTCGTCGCGCCTCGTGGCAGGCTGGCGCTGGTGTTGCGATTCGGCGTGGCCGACAACAAGATCGTCAATATCGACATCGAGGCCGATCCCGGCCGACTCGCCACGGTCGATCTGGGCGTCCTGGACTGACGCCTCGCTCGTTTGCCCGGTTATCCAGGTATGTAAGGGCAAATGATGTCGTGCGCCACCCGTACCAGATTGCCCGCCTGTTCCGGAGTGGCGCCCTTTTGGGTGACCAAGAGATCGCTCACCGCCGGTTCCGGCATGCCGGCCCAGGCGAGCAGGGTGCACACCTGCTCTCCCGTTTCCACCAACTGGCGGTCGTCGCCCGGAAAGGTGCCGCGGACGACGTTCAAGAAATTCACTTCCTCGGGAGTCGGACTGTCGGGATGGGCCACGGCAGGCGCAGCGGCCGCTACTACCGTTCCCCCCAACATCAGTGCAGTCCCTGCTACCCGCAGACTCTGCGTTGTCGACATCTTCCCCTCCTCTCGATTTGCCCACTGTCGAGCGCCCGATCATTCGACCGGGCGAACCGCAGTGGGCCGAGTCGCACAATTTGGTGAAACCCAAAGCGATTGGCTACCTGAGCAATCGATGGCACTGGCAAAGTTTCGGGTGTCCTACGCAGGCAGCGCCTCGCTTATCCACCGCATGTGCCCTACCGTCGGAACGATGACACGCGAACAGGCCACAGGCAAGGACAATTCCTGGTCCTACTTCTATCTGCCGTTGATCGTCGGTCTGGTCGTCGGCTCGGCGATAGCGGCGGCGACCGATCAGTGGTGGTGGGCAGCGGTCGGTGCGGTGCTGGGAGCAGCGGCAGGTGAGATCACCCGCAGAACAAGGTCCCGTCGACCGACGTCGTCATAACGGGCGGGCCGACGTGACCGCGGCGCCGGTTGTGCTACGCGGGACTGGCATTGCTCACCGCAACGCAAGTCGTGGTGGGCTTGTGGGCGTTGTTGCTTCCCGAACGGTTCTTCGCGCTTGCCGTGGTGGGCATGGGAATGGCGTATAACGAGCACTTGATGCGCGACTACGGCGCCATGACGCTTGCCAGCGCGGTGGTTCTCGCCGTGGCCGCCATCCGGATGGACCGATGGATCGTCCGCACGGCGTTGGTCATGTATCTGGTGTGGGCGGTGTCGCCCTTCTTCATCCACCTGGCGATGCTCGATCACCTACCTCGCTCGACCGGTGCGCTGCTGATGACAATGCTCGGGGCGGCGATCGTCATACCGGCTGTGCTGCTGGTCATTTCACTCCGCAGCGACCGAACATGCGGGACGGCGATCGTCATACCGGCTGTGCTGCTGGTCATTTCACTCCGCAGCGACCGAACATGCGGCGCGACAGGCGAATCCGGTTCAGCCAGTTGATCGTTCCATCGTTGTCAAAGGCAGACCCTCACCCAGATCCGAATACGGCGGCGAGATCCTTGGCGTCGCCGCGAAGATCGCCTGCGGCGATCGCTTCGTCGACGCCCAATACGCCCGCCGCCATACCGAGCACCACCATGGGCTCCGCACGAAACACGGTGTCGGGGCGCGCATCAGCGTCGACGCGCGTTACCTTGAGACCCTTTCGGCCGATGCGTACCGCGTAAGTCGCGCCGTCGACCTCCACACCCACAGTCATCGCAGTCTTGGCGCGTTTGTGCTGCAACAGTGCTTCGAGCGCGACGACCAGCCACTGCGGCTGGAAGCTATCGCCGTGCGGGCCTGAGATCATGAGCGGCTTGCTCCAGTTCACGAATGCAGCGACGACACCGCGAAGTTCGCTCCCCCATGGCGTCAGCGCGTACACGACGCCGTTGCTGCCGTTGTCGAGGTGGCGCTCCACGACGCCGGCTTCTTCCAGATGACGCAGTCGCTCGGCCAGCAGGTTGGTGGCGATTCCGGGCAGTCCGGCCTGAAGTCGCCCGTAACGGGCCGGACCCACAAGCAGCTCTCGCACGATGAGCAGGCTCCACCGATCACCGACGACATCGAGCGCACGCGCCAATCCGCAGTACTGGCCATAGGAACGGGTGCTCACCGCGTGATCGCCTCCGCGTCGAAGTTCGAACCGGGCACTTGATTATCTCACTCTAACTTGAAAATATAAAGCGATGGCATAAGCAACGCTGTCGGCCAAACTGGCCCACCGCATCTGCACGCCGCGATCAACCCGTCGATCGCAAGGAGTCCCGATGACCATCGCCTCTTCGGACCAGTCAACCGCGCAGGGATTAGTGGCCGCAGTGACCGCGCTGCGTACCGCTGCGGAGAACGCCGACGGCGACGCCGTCGCCGACATTCTGGCCCCCGACGTCGTGTTTCACTCCCCGTTGAGCTCGCGAATCCGCTTCGAGGGCGCCGATGACGTCGCCGCGCTTCACCGCGATGTCTTCGCCGTCCTCGAGGGGATCTCCACCACCGAACCGCTGACGCGCGACGACACCGCGGTGTTCTCGTTCGGCGGTCATGTGCGCGGCCAGAAGCTGGACGCGATGAACATGGTCCGAGTCAACGAAAGGGGAGAGATCGTCGAGAGCACGATCTACGCCCGCCCGCTGCCCGCGTTGGCAACACTTTTCGCGGCCCTGCCACCGCGGGTCACCGCACGGCGTCGCGGCCGCGCCAAGGGCGCGCTCGTGGCCGCACTCGCCACGCCCCTCGGCTTCGCGATGCGCACCGCGGACCGGTTCGTGCCCAACTTCATCTAGCCACACGAGGCCGCAATTCGGGTCGGCGTCACCAGCTTCGCGCCCATACTGGTGTGATGGAGCTGCTGACCGGCCTCGGGCTGGCAACCGCGGCGGGGCTGAATGCCTACATTCCGCTGCTGGCCCTCGGTCTGCGGTCGCGGTTCACCGACCTGATCACGCTGCCGCCGGGCTGGGCGTGGCTCGAGAACGGCTGGGTTCTGACGATTGTGGCTGGGCTTCTGGTCATCGAGGTCATCGCCGACAAGATTCCCGCGCTGGACAGCGTCAACGACACCGTCCAGACCTTCGTCCGGCCCACCGCAGGTGGCATCGTGTTCGGCTCCGGCACCGCCGCGCAGACGCCCGCCGTCACCGATCCCGGCGCGTTCGCGCAGTCGGGTCAGTGGATTCCGGTGGTCCTCGGCGTGCTTGTGGCGCTGGCGGTGTCGCTGACCAAGTCGGCGGCGCGGCCCGCGGCCAATGTCGCCACCGCAGGTGTGGCCGCACCGGTGCTGTCGACCGTCGAAGACGGCCTCAGCATCGGCCTGGTGTTCCTCGCGATCCTCATCCCCATCGTCGTGCTCGTCGTCGTCGTGGCGTTGGCGTGGTTGGGATTTCGCATATTGCGCCGGCGCAAACGGCGGGCGGCGACGGGCTGATGAGGCCTAAAGCGGAATCGTCGTGACGTAGTGGCCGCCGGAGAAGTAGTCGACGTAGTTGTTGCCCTTGATGTCCTTGTACACGCAGGTCGATGTCGCCCCAGTGTTGTTGTAGGTGCCGCCGGCTTCTTTGCATTCGCTCTTGATTGTCTTCTCTGAGAGCTTCTCGGCGTGGGCTGCGGGAGCGGCCGCGACAACGGTGGCGCCGACGGCGAGTGCGGCAGCAGCGATGGCGGCCCGAAAATGGTTGCGGTTCATGATCGTCTCCTGAATCGGCGGATGGGTAGCAGCAATCCTCCGAGACGCGTTCGCACGACGAAACGGGGCGAGCGCCCCTGTCGAAGCGCCCCTATTCGGGGCGCGGCGGCCTATTGCCGCTAGGGGGTGTAGGGGTTTCGACCGCGGCGGGCGAGATCCAGGCCGGCGCTAGATCCAGATGGCGTCGCTAGATCCAGACGCCCTTGCCGACGGCGACCACCCCGCCGGCGCTGATCGCGAACCGCTCGCGGTCCTTCTCCAGATCGACGCCGACCATCTCGCCGGGGCCGACGACGACGTTCTTGTCCAGAATGGCGCGGCGCACGATCGCCCCGCGGCCCACCCGCACCCCGGGCATCAGCACGCTGCCCTCGACGATCGCGCCGTCGTCGACGACCACGTTGGATGACAGCACCGAATTGCGCACCGACGCCGCCGAGACGATGCTGCCCGCGCCGACGACGGACTCTTGCGCGGAGCCGCCGTTGACGAACTTGGCCGGGGCGAGGTTCTCCGACTCACCGCGAATCGGCCAGCGCTTGTTGTACAGGTTGAACACTGGGTGCACCGACACCAGATCCATGTGCGCGTCGTAGAACGCGTCGAGCGTGCCGACGTCGCGCCAATAGCCGTGGTCGCGTTCGGTGGCGCCCGGAACCTCGTTGTTGTTGAAGTCGTACACCGCGGCCATCCCGTCGGCCACCAGCCGAGGGATGATGTCGCCGCCCATGTCGTGGTCGGAATCGTCGTCGTCGGCGTCGGCGCGGATGGCGTCGATGAGCACCTTGGTGGTGAAGATGTAGTTGCCCATCGACACGAACGTCTGCTCGGGGTCGTCGGGCGTGCCCGGCGGGTCGACCGGCTTCTCGATGAACTGCCGGATGCGGCCGGAGTCGTCGGAGTCGATGCAGCCGAAGGCGCTGGCCTCGGCCCGCGGCACCCGGATGCCCGCGACCGTAGCGCCCGCCCCGCTTTCGATGTGGAATTGCACCATCTGCTCGGGGTCCATCCGGTACACGTGGTCGGCGCCGAACACCACGATGTAGTCGGGATCCTCGTCGTAGATCAGGTTCAGCGACTGGTAGATCGCGTCGGCCGAACCGGTGTACCAGCGCGGTCCGAGGCGCTGCTGCGCGGGGACCGGGGTGATGTATTCGCCGGCCAGGCCGGACAGCCGCCAGTTCTGCGAGATGTGGCGGTCCAGCGAATGCGATTTGTATTGCGTCAGAACACAAATCCGCAGGTATCGGGCGTTGACCAGGTTCGACAGGACGAAATCGATCAGCCGGTAGGCACCGCCGAAGGGAACCGCTGGCTTTGCTCGATCCGCCGTCAGCGGATACAGTCGCTTGCCTTCCCCGCCCGCCAGGACGATGCCGAGGACGTGTGGCAGCTCCCTCATGGTTCAAACCTATCTGCGAGTTCTGACGGTGGCCACACATTCGCACGATTGATGGCCGTCCCGCCGCCGGTCAAAGTACGTGTCAAAGCAGGTTTCGAATACCCAAATCAGCGTCGTTCACATGGCTGCGGCGGAACGCGGCGAACACTACGGTCGTAGGCATGCGGGTGGCGATGATGACGCGGGAGTATCCGCCCGAGGTGTACGGCGGGGCAGGGGTACACGTCACCGAATTGGTCGCGCAGTTGCGCAGTTTGTGCGAGGTCGACGTGCACTGCATGGGCGCCCCGCGCGACGGTGCGTTCGTCCACCAGCCCGATCCTGCGCTGAAGGGGGCCAACCCGGCGTTGGCGACCCTGTCGGCGGACCTGTCGATGGCCAACGCCGCCGAGAACGCCGACGTCGTACATTCGCACACCTGGTACACCGGGTTGGCCGGCCATCTGGCGGCCCTGCTGTACGGGGTGCCGCACGTGCTGACCGCCCACTCTCTGGAGCCGATGCGGCCGTGGAAGGCCGAACAGCTGGGCGGCGGCTACCGCATCTCGTCCTGGGTGGAACGCACCGCTGTGGAGGCCGCCGACGCGGTGATCGCGGTGAGCTCCGGCATGCGCGACGACGTCCTGCACACCTACCCGGCGCTGGACCCCAGCCGGGTGCACGTGGTGCGCAACGGCATCGACACCGACGTGTGGTATCCGGTCGAGCCGTCGGGCTCCGAGGAGTCGGTGCTGGCCGAACTCGGGGTGGACCCGGCCCGCCCGATCGTGGCGTTCGTCGGGCGCATCACCCGCCAGAAGGGTGTGGCGCATCTGGTTGCCGCGGCGCACAGATTCGCACCCGAGGTGCAGCTGGTGCTCTGCGCCGGCGCGCCGGACACCCCGGAGATCGCCGCGGAGGTGACCGCCGCCGTGCAGGAGCTGTCCCGCGCCCGCACCGGCGTGTTCTGGGTCCGCGAGATGCTGCCGATCGGCAAGATCCGCGAAATATTATCCGCGGCAACTGTTTTCGTGTGCCCGTCGGTTTATGAGCCGCTGGGCATCGTGAACCTGGAGGCGATGGCGTGCGCGACCGCGGTCGTCGCCTCCGACGTCGGCGGGATTCCCGAGGTGGTGGCTGACCATCAGACCGGACTTCTGGTGCATTACGACCAGGGCGATCCGACGTTCTTCGAGACCCGGCTGGCCGACGCCGTCAACGCGTTGGTCGCCGACCCGGAGCGCGCCCGTGAGTACGGGGTTGCAGGCAGGCAGCGCTGCATCGCCGAGTTCTCCTGGGCGCACATCGCCGAGCAGACCCTCGAGATCTACCGGAAGGTGTCGAACTAACCGCTGGTGACGCCTTTGAGCTCGTCCCCAAGCGCAGCCGCCTCTTCCGGCGTGAGTTCGACGACTAAGCGGCCGCCGCCCTCCAGTGGTACCCGCATCACGATGCCGCGCCCCTCCTTGGTTGCTTCCAGTGGACCGTCACCGGTCCGGGGCTTCATCGCCGCCATCGAGTGCTCCCTCCACATGAGCCGGCTGCCCACCCGTTTGACAGCTCCCGGCACTGAACTGCTAACGAACTACGTCTCTATTGTTCCCTATCCCGGCGGTTCGGTGTGCAAAGACCCGGCCAAGATCGCTTCTCGGGGTGTCACGCGGCCGCCGGTACCCAGCAGGAAGCGACGTGATCGTCGACCATTCCGGTGGCCTGCATCAGCGCGTACGCCGTCGTCGGGCCCACAAATCGGAAGCCCCGGCGCTTGAGCTCCTTGGCCATCGCGGTCGATTCCGGGGTCACCGCGGGTACCTGGGACAGGTCGGCCGGACGCGGGCGTTTCGGCGGCGCGAACGACCACAGCAGCTCGCCGAGGTCGACGTCCAGGTCGGCGGCCGCGCGGGCGTTGGCGATGGTCGCCTCGATCTTCATCCGGTTGCGCACGATCCCGGTGTCGTTCATCAGCCGCGTGACGTCGCGCTCGGTGTAGCGGGCGATGCGGTCGATGTCGAAGCCGTGGAACGCGCGCCGGAAGTTCTCCCGCTTGCGCAGGATGATCAGCCACGACAGGCCGCTCTGAAACGCCTCGAGGGTGACGCGTTCGAACAGCGCCCTCGAATCGCGCAGCGGGCGGCCCCACTCGGCGTCGTGGTAGTCGCGGTAGAGAATGAAATCAGCCGGGGCCAAACGGGATTGGTCGATCCAGCCGCAGCGGACGCGGCCGTCGTCCTCGGGCGTGTCGGTCATGAGTCCGCCCCGTCCTCGGACTGCAGCGCATGCGCGCCTTCGCCGGAGGTGTCCTCGTCCGGTTCGGCCTCACGGGTGTCGCTGTCGGCGGCCTGGGCGGCCTGCACCGCGGCCAACTGACCGCGCAGCGAGTCGAGTTCCTGGCCCAACCGGTCGAGCACCCAGTCGACCTCGCTGGTCTTGTAGCCGCGCAACGTCTGGGTGAACTTGACCGCTTCGACGTCGGCGCCGGTGACACCGGATGCGGGCAATACGGTCGCGGTGGTGGAGCGCGGCAGCGGCGGAAGCACCTCGCCGCGCCCGAACAGCAGGCTGCCGACGCCGAACAGCACGATGGCCACCAGCACCAGCACCATCAGGTACAGCAGGATCAGGGTCACGCTTCCGATACTGCCTCACGGGTCCGACGCCGACGTGCGACGACCCAGAGTTACGGGACCAGGTAGCGGGGCCGGTCAGCGGGGCCGCAGCGTGATCATCGGCGGGCGGTCGTCCAGCGACACCGTCGAGGTGCGCGGCGTGAAGCCGTCCCCGTCGGCGAAGTACTGCGTCAGCCCGACCGCGGAGTCGGGGATGCCGCAGCGCGACAGCAGCGTGGCGATGACCTGCCTGCTCATCGAGGCCAGCTCGGTCAGCGGCCGGTTGCGGTGCTCGCGCACACCCAGGTTGACCTGCGCTATCGCGTCGAGGCCGAGCCGGTCGTAGGTGTCGATCACCAGCCCGATCTCCACCCCGTAGCCCGGCGCGAACGGCACCGACGTGAGCAGCTCGCGGGTGGCCGCGTACTCGCCGCCGAGCGGCTGCATCAGGTAGTTCAGCTCTGGCCGCAACGCAGCCAGCAGCGGGCGCGCCACGAGCTCGGTGACCCGGCCGCCGCCGTTGGCGTCTTCGCTGCCGCTGACCTTCAGCGGCCTGCGGTAGAAGCCCTTGACCAGGTGCACGCCGTCGACGGTCAGCAGCGGGCCGACCAGTTTCGGCACGAACATCGGGTCGGGGTCGATCAGGTCGGAGTCGACGAAGACGACGATGTCGCCGGTGGTGGCCGCCAGCGATCGCCACAGCACCTCGCCCTTGCCGGGTTGCGGCGCCACCTCGGGCAGCGCGGCCTCACGGCTGATCACCCGCGCGCCCGCGGCGAGCGCGCGGATCTCGGTGTCGTCGGTCGAGCCGGAGTCCAGCACGATCAGCTCGTCGACCAGACCACCGAGCAGCGGGGTGATGGTCTCGACGACCGAACCGACGGTCTCCTCCTCGTTCAGTGCGGGCAGCACGACCGAGATCGTGCGCCCGCGTTTGGCCGCCTCCAGTTCGGAGACCGTCCACGACGGCCGATTCCAGCTGTTTGTGGACAGCCAGCGGTCGGCGACAACGTCGGTGATCGGAAGCTCTGGAGTCAATGTCATCGCTCGACTCCCTCTCGCTCGTTCCTCGCTCGCGTACGTCTCAGCGTCATGCCAGTCCCCTTACCGTGCGCGTGGGCGAACGCATGCCCTGGATCGACGCGACCATCTCCAGTACGCGCCGTGTGGGTCCAACCTCGTGTACCCGGAACATGCGCACCCCGTCGGCCGCCGCCAGCGCGGTGGCTGCCAGGGTGCCCTCCAGTCGCTCGGTCAAACCCACACCGAGAGTCTCCCCGACAAAATCTTTGTTGCTGAGTGCCATAAGGACCGGCCATCCAGTGTTAACAAGGTCTTTTACGTGGCGCAACAAACTAAGACCGTGATAAGTGTTCTTGCCGAAATCGTGGGTCGGGTCGATCAGAATCGCGTCACGTGACACCCCGGCGGCCACCGCCCGTTCGGCCGCGGCGGTGACTTCGGCGATGACGGCGTCGACGACGCCGCGCTCGGATGTGCCGTAGTTGACCCGGAACGGCCGGGTGCGCGGGGTGGCGCCGCCGGTGTGCGAACACACCAGCCCGGCGCCGAACTCGGCGGCCACCTCGGGCAACGCGGGGTCGTGTCCGCCCCAGGTGTCGTTGATCAGGTCGGCCCCGGCCGCGCAGGCCTGTTTGGCGACGACCGCGCGCCACGTATCGACGCTGATCAGCTGGTCCGGATAGGTGGCGCGGAGCCATTCTATGAACGGCACCACACGGGCGATCTCCTCGTCGACCGAGACTTCCTCGCCCGGCCCGGCCTTCACCCCGCCGACGTCGATGACGTCGGCGCCGTCGGCGATGACCCGGTGCGCCGCGGCCTTGGCCGCCTCGTCGGTGAAGGTGGCGCCGCGGTCGTAGAACGAATCAGGAGTGCGGTTGACGATCGCCATGATGAGCGCGCGATCGCCGGCCACCGGACGGCCGCAGAACGTCGACTGCACGCCATCCAGGCTACGGACCCGCGGGATTTCGGCGCGCTAGCGTGGGCGTAGCGCCGCTCAGCGCGCCGAAATCGCTTACTTGGGGCGCTTGCCGTCCTTCACCTCTTGCAGGTACTCGTCGTAGAACTCGACATAGCCCTCGTCGCGGCCGGCCAGCACGTAGATCGGGTCATCGATCTTGACATCGCCGCCGCCGTAGCCCTCCTTGCGGAGGTCGACCTTCTGGCTCTTGAACGTCGACGTGTGCGCCAGCTCCTTGACCACCCGCACGAACAGCGGCACGGCGTAGGACGGCAGATGCTCGTAGGCCGCCTTGGCCAGCGACTTGCCGTCGAACTCGCGGCCCTCCTTGAGCTGCACGGCCGCCATGCCCGCGCGGCCGCCGGTGCCGGGCACCTCGACGCCGAACACGGTCGCCTCCTCCACTTGCGGGTCGACCGATATCGCGGCCTCCACTTCGGTGGTGGCGACGTTCTCGCCCTTCCACCGGAACGTGTCGCCGAGCCGGTCGGTGAACGCCGCATGGCAGAAGCCCTGTGACCGCATCAGATCGCCGGTGTTGAACCAGACGTCGCCTTCCCGAAAAGCGTTGCGCACCAACTTCTTTTCGGTGGCCTCCCTGTCGGTGTAGCCGTCGAACGGCTGGAAGCTGCTCACCTTCGACAGCAGCAGGCCCGGCTGCCCGTTCTTGACCTTGCGGACGCGGCCCTTCTCGTCGCGCTTGGGCTCGCCGGTTTCCTCGTCGTACTCGACGAACGCCACCGGCGACGGGCAGATGCCGGTGGTCTTGTCGACGTTCAACACGTTGACGAACGCGGTGTTGCCCTCGCTGGCGGCGTAGAACTCGCACACCCGGTCGATGCCGAACCGCTGGGTGAACTCGTCCCAGATCGCCGGGCGCAGACCGTTGCCGCAGATGACCCGCACCTTGTGCTTGCGGTCGGTGTCCTTCTCCGGCTGGCTGAGCAGATACGTGCAGATCTCGCCGATGTAGACGAAGGCGGTCGCGCCGTAGCGGATCACCTCGTCCCAGAACCTCGACGCCGAGAACGACTTGCCCAGCGCCAGCGTCGATCCGCCGTTGAGCACCGACGACAGCGCGACCGTCAGCGCGTTGTTGTGATACAGCGGCAGGCAGCAGTACAGCGTGTCGTTGCTGTTCAGCCGCATGCCCAGCCCGCCGAAGCCGGCCAGCGCCCGCAGCCACCGGTAGTGCGTCATGATGCTGGCCTTCGGCATGCCGGTGGTGCCCGACGTGAAGATGTAAAACGCCTTGTCCTTGGCCAGCACCGCCGACGCGGTCGCCGGATTGCTCGTCGGGGCGGTCTCGGCCAGCCGCTTGAACTCCTCGAGCTCGATGAGCGCGTCGGTGTCGGCGCCGCTGTCCTTGATGGCGTCGACAAAATCGGATTCGGCGACGACGACCGTGGCCGACAGCAGCCCGAGGCTGTGCTTGAGCACGTCGCCGCGCTGGTGGTAGTTGATCATCCCGGAGATCGCCCCGCACTTGACCGCCGCCAGCATCAACAGCACGGGTTCGGGCGAATTGCGCGCCATGATGCCGACGACGTCGCCGTGGCCGACGCCGCGGGCCGCCAGCACCGCGGCGTAGCGGTTGACGGTCTCGTTGGCCTCCCGGTAGGAGATCTCCTGATCTTCGAACTTGAGGAAGATCTTGTCGCCGTACTGGGCAGCGCGGTCCTGGAACACCTTGCCGATCGACGTCTTGGCCGACGGGCGCGCGCCGAACCCGGTGATGACGCCGCGCAGGATTATCGGTGTGTCGGCGATAAGGCCGGGCACGCGGGTGGCGATGTCGAGCAGTCCGACGCTGCTACGAGTCCCCGACTTCTCGTCAGTCATGCGGCGATCCCCTCTGAGTGTCGTTTGACCGCCACCCTAGAACGCAATCAGGTGACCGCCATCACGAGGCCGGTGCGCAAGCGGCCAGAGCGTCGTCGACGGCGTCCACCACCACGAGCCGGTCCAGCGCGGCCTTGGTGACGTACCCGCTGTCGACCAGGCCGTGCAGCCAGGCGAGAAGACCGTCGTAGTGGCCGAACGGGTCGAGCATCACGACCGGCTTGTCGTGCATGCCCAGATAGCCTGCGGTCCACGCTTCGAAGAACTCCTCGAGGGTGCCGATGCCGCCCGGCAGCGCGATGAAGGCATCGGCGCGCGCTTCCATGATCTGCTTCCGCTCGCGCATGGTCTCCGTGACGATGAGTTCGTCGGCCTCCACGTCGGCGAGTTCGCGGTGGACGAGCGCCTTCGGGATCACCCCGACCGTGCGGCCGCCGCGTGCTCTGGCGCCGTTGGCCAAAGCGCCCATCGCCGAGACGTTTCCGCCGCCCGACACCAGCGTCCAGCCGCGGTCGGCGATGGCCCGCCCGACCCTGTCGGCCAACTCGATCAGCTCGGGGTGCCGCGGCACCGACGCGCAGTACACACAGACCGCCCACTCGCGGGCGGGATCGACAGCGAAGGACACCTCGCCAACGTAGACGAGTGGGCCTCGGCGGCTGCGCGCACACCCTAGACTCCGGCGGGTGGCCGTCGACTGGAAGTGCGCGCCGATGAAACCGGCAGCCGAACAGGTTTCGGCGACCGTCGCCGACCGTGGCGGAGCGGTGGTCATCGCGCCCGTCGGCGCCGGCAAGACGACGGTGGCGCGCGCCGCGGCCGAACACCTCGGCGGGCCGTCGGCGTGGGTGACCGGGACGGTGTCGGATCGCGTGGTTCCGTTCGCGGCGTTGCGCCGTCTTGTCGAGGTGCCCGAGGAGGGCAAGACGACGACGGTGCTTCGCGCGGCGCGGGAGTCGGTGCCGCGCGGCCTGCTGCTGGTCGTCGACGACGCGCATCTGCTGGACCATCTGTCGGCGACGCTGGTGTATCAGCTGGCTGTCAGCGGTGCGGCGCGGCTGATCGTCACCGTCGACCCCGATGAGCCCGCCCCGGATTCGGTGACGGCGCTGCAACTGGACAACGTGCTGCCGCGGACCGAGCTGGACGCGCCGCGCACGGACCGGGCCGCGCTGCGGGCGTCGGCGCGGCGGTTCGTCGAGTCGCTGCCCGCGCCCGCGCGCACGGTGTTGGAGTTTCTCGCGGTGTGCGACCCGATTCCGGTCGCCGACCTGGCGGCGGTGGCGGGCGATGACGCGGTGCAGGCCGCGATGGCCGCCGAGGTTCTCGACGTCGGCGACGACGTGGCCCGCGGCGCGCATCCGCTGTACGTCGACGTGGTGCGCGCGCAACTGTCCGACGCCGATCTGCAGTCGCGGCGCAGCGCGCTGTATGCGCTTGGGTCCGAGCGGCCGCCGCGCGATGTCGTCGACCGGCTGCGGATTGCGGTGCTGGCGTTGGACAGTGGCCATCAGCAGCCGGTGCCCGATGTGGTGGCCGCCGCGGCCGACGCGCTGCGGCTCGGCGATCTGGTGCTTTCCGAGCGGCTCGGAGCGGCCGTGCTGGAACGCAATCCGGACCTCGACGCCCGGCTGACGCTGGCGCAGGCGTTGGCGTGGCAGGGCCGCGGCCGCGAGGCCGACGACGTGCTCGCCGCCGTCGATCCTTCGACGCTGTCCGACACGGAGTTGATGGCGTGGGCATTGCCGCGGGCGGCCAACCAGTTCTGGATGCTGTCGGAGCCGGAGCGCGCGACGGCGTTTCTGCAGACGACCCGCAAGCGCGTGACATCGCCGGCCGCGCAGACCACGATCGATGCGCTGTCAGCGACGTTCGCGATGAATGCCGGTCGCCCGGGCAAGGCGGTGGAAATCGCGCAACAGGTGCTGGCGTCGCCGCACGCCGACGACACCGCGGTCGGCTGGTCGGCGGCGGCGGCGACGCTGAGCTGCGCGCGGATGGGTCGCTTCGACGAGGTCGAGGCGTTGGCGCAGCGGGCGATGCAAGCGCAGCATCCGGGTCTTTTGCGGTTCACCAGCGGCTACGGCCAGACCACGGCGTTGGTGATGGCGGGCGAGCTGGACCGCGCGCAGGAGTTGGCGCAGCAATTGACCGACTTCGCGCAGATGCAGCAGCCGGGCCGGGCGATCGGCGAGATCCTGGTCGCTGATGTGCTGATCACCCGCGGCCAGTTGGCGGAGGCGGCGTTGTTGTTGCGCGGCGCGGCGAAAGTGTTGGCGCCGACGGGATACTCGTGGGGGCCGCTGGCCTGGATGCTGCTTTCGCGCACGCTCGGTCAGCTCGGCGAGATGGCTGAAGCAGCGAAGATGTTGTCGCGGGCGGAGTCTCGGCACGGCTTGAAGTCCATGCTGTTCGCCCCGGAGTTGCTGCTGGCGCGGGCGTGGACGACGGTGGCGCGCCGCGACATCGTCGGGGCGCGGTCCATCGTGCGCGACGCGGCGCGGGCGGCCGAGCGTGGCGGGCAATCCGCGATTACCTTGCGGGCGTTTCATGATGCGGTGCGCCTCGGCGACATCCGCGCCGTCGACGGCATCGCCCGGCTGAACATCGACTGCCTCTTCGGCCAGTTGGCGTTGCGCCATGCCCGCGCGCTGGTTGCTGGTGATGCGGCTGAGTTGCGTTCGGTGGCCGCGGATTTCGCTGACATCGGGATGATGGGCGCGGCCGCGGACGCGTCAGCTCAAGCAGACTGATCCTTATGCCGCGAAACTGTATTCCCACAGGCCGCTACTCGCACTTTGCCTGCGTGAGTGCAGTTTCGCGCCGAGGTGAGAGCGGGGCCTAGGGCTTCCAGCCCCGCGATATCAACGCGGCGCGGGCGCGTTCGAGCGCGGCGGCGTCTGAGTCTTCTTTGATGACCCTGTCGACGATCCAGCCGAGCCGTGCGAGCGTGCGCATCACACGCATGTCCTTGACGTACTGCGGGCGGTCGGTGCGGTGTTGATCGCCGTCGTATTCGCCTGCGACACGGAATTCCTCCCAGCCCATGTCGAGAATCCTGACGGGTTGGCCGTCTTCGTCGAAGACGGGAATCTGCGTCGACGGTTTCGGGAGCCCGCCGTCGATGTAGACCAATCGCAACCGCGTCTCGCGCGGGGAGGCCGCGCCGCCGTCGACCAGCGGTAGACGCGCACGCAATTGTTTGACCCCGCGTGCGCCGTGGTACCGCTTGGCGAGCATCAGCACTTCCTCGGCTGAGAACGGCATGACCCGCATCAACGCATCCAGTCGCGCGATCGCCTGGCCCCGCGGTAGGTAGCGGCCGAGGTCGAAGGCCGTCCGCGCGACGCTGGTCACCGGCAACTTGCACGCCCACGTCAACTCGTCATCGTCGACGCGCTCGTTGCGGACGACGACACCCGGTGGCGGCCGTGTGCAGTTCCACAGCATTTCGATGGGCACGTCGTCGTCAACCCACTGCGCGCCGTACAACGCCGATGCCGCGACACCCGTGATGACTCCTTCGCGCTTCGACCACAGCCACGCGCCGATCGTGCGATCGCGCAACGTCAGCGCGCGGCCCTTCGGCGCGTACACGTTCGGATAGATTCGGCTATACCACCGCTGGAGTTCATGTCGGGTGACCAGCCCGCTGGCGATCGCCTCGCTGCCGACGATTACCTCCCCCATGGCTGCATGCTGCTCCCCGGCGCCGACATTTCCGCGAGATTGCATCCACGCGGCGAAAGTGCGAGTGGCGGCCTGCGGGAATACAGTTTCGCGGGTTAGGGCAACCGCAGCGTCCGGTCGATGCGGATGTTGTCCAGGAAGCTGGCGTCGTGGCTGACGACGACGAAAGCGCCGCGATAGCTGTTCAGCGCGGACTCCAATTGCGCTGTGCTGTTCAGGTCGAGGTTGTTCGTCGGCTCGTCGAGCAACAGCAATTGCGGCGCCGGTTCGGCGAACAGCACGCACGCCAGCGTGGCGCGCAACCTCTCCCCGCCGGACAACTCCGCTATGGGCAAGTGAATCCTGCTGCCTTTGAACAGGAATTGCGCCAACAGGTGCATGCGCCGCGTCACGCTGAGGCTCGGCGCGTACGCATTCAGGTTCTCCAGCACGCTGCGGCTCGGGTCGAGAAGGTCGAGCCGCTGCGACACGTACGCGACGCCGCTCGCTCGCCGGATGGTGCCTGCATCCGGCGACAGCTCACCGGAGACGATGCGCAGCAGCGTGGTCTTGCCGGAGCCGTTGGGTCCGGTCAACGCTATCCGCTCCGGCCCGCGGATCGAGAGTTCCAAGTCGTTGAACAACTCGCGCCCGCCCCGGCTCATCTGTAATCCATGGCCCTCGAACAGAAACCGACCTGCGGGCACCTCGGTGTCGGGCAGATCCACGACGATCGACGGATCATCCCGCAGCGCGCGCTCGGCCTCGTCGAGGCGCGCTTTCGCATCCTCGACGCGTGCGGCGTTGACCCCGTCGATGCGGCCCGCCGACTCCTGCGCCCTGCGCTTCATCGCTCCGGCGATGATCCTCGGCATCCCAGCGTCTTTCACGTTGCGTGCGGCGGTGCTCGCCCTGCGGGCGGCCCGTTCGCGGGCCTGCTGCATCTGGCGCTTCTCGCGCTTGACTTGTTGTTCGGCGTTGCGGATGGTGCTCTCGGCGACGCGTCGGGCTTCGCTCGCCGCTTCTTCGTATGCGGTGAAATTGCCTCCGTAGAAGAGGATTTCGCCGCGATGCAGCTCGGCGATGCGGTCCATCCGGTCGAGGAGCACACGGTCGTGGCTGACGGCCAGCAGGCAACCCTTGAAGTCGTCGAGGGCGTCGTAGAGCTTGGCCCGCGCGTCGGCGTCGAGATTGTTGGTGGGCTCGTCGAGCAGCAGCACATCGGGACGCTTCAGCAGTTCGGCGGCCAGCCCGAGCGAGATCACTTCCCCGCCGCTGAGCGAGCCGAGCCTGCGGTCGAGCGCGATGTGCGCGAGGCCCAGCCGGTCGAGTTGCGCGCGCGTGCGCTCTTCAATGTCCCACTCGTCGCCGATCGCGGCGAACACCTCGTCGGACACGTCGCCGTCGGCCAATGCGTTCAGGGCATCGAGCACGGAGGTGATGCCGAGGACGTCGGCCACGGTGCGGTCAGCGACGAACGGCAGGGTCTGCGGTAGGTAGCCGACGGTTCCCTCGACGACGACCGATCCCGCCGACGGCCGGTATTCGCCGGTGATCAGCTTCAACAGCGTGGTCTTGCCCGCCCCGTTGGGCGCGACGAGGCCGGTGTGGCCGTCGCCGATGGTGAATGACAGCTTTTCGAACAGCGGCGGCTCGCCAGGCCACGAGAAGGACAGATTCGAACAGACTACGGCGGTATCGGACATGTGAGCGCTCCCGGAAAGCTCAGAGAAACTCAAAGAATCTCGAGGAAACTCAAGGAATCTCGAGGTATGGACGACGGACGCGATCCGGCGCACACCGAAGACCCGGTGCAGCCGAAGATGTCGTCAGCTCACATGCCTTCAGAGTAGGTGTCGCGTCAAGCGGATTTCGTCAGGTAGTTCCGCAGCATGTCGGTGGCGGCCGTGATCCGCGCCGTCGAGACCCGTTCGTCGACGCGGTGCGCGACGTTGGGGTCGCCGGGCCCGAAGTTGACCGCGGCCACGCCCCGCGCCGCGAAGCGCGCCACGTCGGTCCAGCCGTACTTCGCGCGCACCTGTCCACCCGCGGCGGAGACCAGCGCGGCCGCCGCGGGCGTGCCGAGCCCGGGTAAGGCTCCTGCGGCGGCGTCGGTCCGCTCGATCTGCACGTCGAGGCCGTCGAGCACCTCCCGCACGTGGTCTTCGGCCTGCTCGACGGTGCGGTCGGGCGCGAATCGGAAGTTGATCGTCACCGACGCCTGATCGGGGATGACATTGCCCGCGATACCGCCGTCGATGCCGACCGCCGACAACCCCTCGCGGTACACGCACCCGTCGATGTCGACGTTGCGGGCCTGATAAGCGGCGAGCCGGTCGAGCACAGCACCCAGTTTGTGAATGGCGTTGTCACCCAACCACGATCGCGCGGAATGCGCTCGGGTGCCGCGCGCGGTGACGACCACGCGGATGGTGCCCTGGCAGCCCGCCTCGATGAAGCCGTCGGACGGCTCACCCAGAATGGCCAGATCGGCGTGCAGCCAGTCGGGCAGCTCGCGCTCGATGCGGCCCAACCCGTTTGCGGCCGCCTCGATCTCCTCGCAGTCGTACATGATCAGCGTGATGTCGTGAGCGGGCTTGTCCACGGTCGCGGCCAGGTGCAGAAACACCGCATCCCCGGCCTTCATGTCCGAGGTTCCGCAACCGAACATCTCGCCGTCGACGACGCGGCTGGGCAGGTTGTCGGCGATGGGCACGGTGTCGAGGTGTCCGGCCAGGATGACCCGCGACGGCAGGCCGTGACGGGTGCGGGCCAGCACCGCGTCGCCGTTGCGGACGATCTCGAAGCCCGAGGTCTGCTCGCGCAGCGCGGTCTCGACCTCATCGGCGATGCGCTGCTCGTTGCGCGACTCGCTGGGGATGTCCACCAGCGCCGCGGTCAGCGCGATCGGGTCGCCATGCAAATCCAGGCCCACACCCGTTGAGGCTAGTCGAGTAGCCTCTGCACACGTGACCTCAGCTTCTGGCGTCGGCGTGGCAACGATTGCCGCCGACGGAAACGTCCTCGACACCTGGTTTCCTGCACCCGAGCTGACCGGCGACGGGCCTTCGGGCACCGTGCGGCTGTCGGTGGCCGAGGTGCCCGACGAGCTGGCCGAGCTGGCCGGGCGCGACGAGGACCGCGGCGTCGACGTCGTCGTGGTCCGGACCGTGATCGCCTCGCTGGACGACAAGCCCGCCGACGCGTATGACGCCTACCTGCGGCTGCATCTGCTCTCGCATCGGTTGATCCAGCCGCACGGCGCGAACGTCGACGGCATCTTCGGCGTGCTGACCAACGTGGTGTGGACCAACTTCGGGCCGTGCGCGGTGGAGGGCTTCGAGACGGTGCGGGCACGGCTGCGCAGGCGAGGCCCGGTGGCCGTGTACGGCATCGACAAGTTCCCCCGGATGGCCGACTACGTGACACCGACCGGCGTGCGCATCGCCGACGCCGACCGGGTGCGGCTGGGGGCTCACCTCGCCGCAGGCACCACCGTCATGCACGAGGGATTCGTCAACTACAACGCCGGCACGCTGGGCGCCTCGATGGTCGAGGGCCGGATCTCGGCCGGCGTGGTGGTCGACGACGGCTCCGACGTCGGCGGCGGCGCGTCGATCATGGGCACGCTGTCCGGCGGCGGCACCGAGGTGATCTCGGTCGGCAAGCGCTGCCTGCTCGGCGCCAATTCCGGGCTCGGCATCTCGCTTGGCGACGACTGCGTCGTGGAGGCCGGGCTGTATGTCACGGCGGGCACCAAGGTGCAGACCGCCGACGGCCAGACGGTCAAGGCGCGCGAGCTGTCCGGTGCGAACAACCTTCTGTTCCGCCGCAATTCGGTGACCGGAGCCGTCGAAGTCGTCAAGCGCGACGGCACCGGCATCACGCTCAACGAAGCGCTACACGCGAACTGATCCCGCGTCTAGACTTTTCGCTCCTCGCGTCCGCGTCTAGACTTTTCGCTCCTCGCGTCCGCGTCTGAATTTTTCGCTCCTCGCGTCCGCGTCTAAACTTTTCGCTCCTCGCGTCCGCGTCAGCACTCGACGACGTTCAAGGCCAGACCGCCGCGCGCCGTCTCCTTGTACTTGTCTTTCATGTCGGCACCGGTCTCGCGCATGGTCTTGACGGCCTTGTCCAGCGACACCTGATGCGTGCCGTCACCGCTGAGCGCGATCCGCGACGCGGTGACGGCCTTGACGGCGCCGACGGCGTTGCGCTCGATGCAGGGGATCTGCACCAGGCCGCCGACGGGATCGCAGGTCAGGCCGAGGTTGTGCTCGATGCCGATCTCCGCAGCGTTCTCCACCTGCCAGGGTGTGCCGCCGAGCACCTCGGTCAGGCCGGCCGCCGCCATCGAGCAGGCCGATCCGACTTCGCCCTGACAGCCCACCTCGGCGCCGCTGATCGAGGCGTTCTCCTTGATGATGCTGCCGATGCCCGCGGCGACGAGCAGGAACCGGACGGTGCCGTCGTCGTCGGCGCCAGGCACGTAGTCGTGGTAGTACTGCAGCACTGCGGGGATGATGCCTGCCGCGCCGTTGGTGGGTGCGGTGACGACGCGCCCGCCCGCGGCGTTCTGCTCGTTGACCGCGATGGCGTAGAGGTTGATGCGGTCCATCGCGGCCAGCGGATCGTTGGAATCCCTACTGGCGGCTAGCTTCTCGGCCAGTTGCGGGGCGCGGCGGCGTACCTTCAGCCCACCGGGCAGCACACCGGTGGTGTTGATTCCCGCCTGGATGCATTCCTGCATCACATTCCAGATGTGCAGCAGCCCGGAGCGCACCTGTGCTTCTGTGTGCCAAGCCATTTCGTTGGCCATCACGATGTCACTGATGCGCAACCCGGTGGCGTCGGCATGCGCCAGCAGCTCGTCTCCGGTGCGGAATGGGTAGCGAACCGGAGTCGGGTCGGCGACGACCACGGGGTCCTCGTCGTCGGAAATCTGGGTCTCGTCGACGACGAAGCCGCCGCCGATGGAGTAGAACGTCCGCTCCGCCAGCACCTTGCCGTTGCGGTCCAAGGCCCGAAACACCATGGCGTTGGAATGAAAACGCGCTTGCCGGCTGCGGTGCAGGATGATGTCGTCGGCCAGGCTGAAGTCGATCGGGTGCTTGCCCAGCAGCGACAGCCGACCCGAGCCGATGATCGCCTCCATACGCGACGGCGTCAGGCCGGGATCGACCTCGTCGGGCCGTTCGCCCATCAGGCCGAGCGCCACCGCGGGAATGCTGCCGTGACCCTTGCCCGTCGCCCCCAACGATCCGAACAACTCGACCGAGATCCGCTCGACGGCGTCGAGCAGTCCGTCGCCGGCCAGGCCGCGGACGAAGCGGTCGGCAGCGACCATCGGGCCGACGGTGTGTGAACTCGACGGTCCGATGCCGATCTTGAACAGATCGAAGACGCTGAGAGCCATGGTTTAGGGCCGTATCTTGGCGCTCTTCGGATCATAGATCGGCCGCAGCGAGACCGACATCGGATACAGCTCGCCGCCGACGTTGACCTGGTAATCGCCGGTTTTCACCCAGTCGGCGTCGATGACGCAGTTGTCGGTGTCGCGCACGTAGGCCAGCCCGACGCACGCGCCCGTCGTCTCACCCCACGCCGCCGAGGTCACCTGCCCGGCGACCGCGCCGTCGCGCAACACCAGTTCGCCGCCCCACAGCATGGCCTCGGGCGAGTCGACGCGGAAGCCGACCAGCTTGCGGCGCGGCCCCTCGGCCTTGGCCTTCTCGACGGCCGCGCGGCCCAGGAAGGCGATGTCGGTCTTCAGTTTGCAGGCGAACAGCAGCCCGGCCTCGACGGGGTTCTCGCTGGGCGTCAGTTCGCGGCCGAACGCCCGATAACCCTTCTCCAGCCGTAACGACTCGATCGTGTAGTAGCCGCCGCGGCCGACGCCGAATTCCTGGCCCGCCGACATCAAATCCTCGTAGACGCCGACGGCGAACTCGGTGGGTACGTAGAGTTCCCAACCCAATTCTCCGACGTAGGTGATGCGGGTGGCGCGCACGGTCGCATACCCCAGCGAGATCTGTCGGCTGGTGCCGAACGGGAACGCGTCGTCGGAGAGGTCGGCGTCGGTCAACGTCGACAGAAGATCACGCGAGTGCGGCCCCATCACGCCGAACACCGCGTACGCCGAAGTCACGTCGACCAGCCACGCATGCGCGCCCGCGGGCAGGTTTCTGCGGATGTGGTCCTTGTCGCGTTCGGTGGTGGCCGCGCTGCTGACGATGAGGAATTCCTCTGCGCCGATGCGGGTCACGGTGACGTCGGACTCGTAGGTGCCGCGCTCGTTGAGCATTCCGGTGTAGACGGCCTTGTCGATGTCGACCCCGACGTCGGCGGTGCACAGCCACTGCAGCGCTGCTTCGGCGTCGGGCCCCACCATCAGGTATTTGGAGAACGACGTCTGGTCGAACACGGTGACCGCGGTGCGGGTGTTGATCTGTTCGGCCGCCGACCAGGCCAGCCAGTTCGGCTTGCCCCAGGTGTATTCGATGGCAGGTTCGACACCCGCGGGGGCGAAGAAGTTGGCCCGCTCCCAGCCCATCCTCGAACCGAAGTTCGCGTTGGCCGCCTCAAGCAGATGATGCACCGGTGAGCGCCGAAACGGCCGCGCGGTCTTCATCTCCCGGTTGGGCCATGGCACTTCGTAATGCAGGCCGAGCACTTCGGCGACGCGGTCGTGCAGCCAGCGGTTGTTGCCGTTGAACGGTGCGAACCGGCGGATGTCGACGCCGGTGAGGTCGCTGGTCGGTGCGCCGTTGACGATCCATTCGGCCAGCGCACGGCCGGCTCCGCCCGCGGTGGCGATCCCGACGGAGTTGAACCCCGCGCCGACGAAGAAGTTGCCGAGTTCGGGCGCCTCGCCGAGGAGGAACTGGTTGTCGGGGGTGAAGCTCTCCGGCCCGTTGTAGAACTTCTTGATGCCGGTCACCTCGAGCGCAGGAATGCGCAGCAGCGCGCTGTTCATCAGGACCTCGAAGTGGTCCCAATCCTCTTCCAGCAGTTGGAATTCGAACGGGTAGGGGATGTCGTCGGGCGACACCCAAGGCTTGGCTTCGGGTTCGAACCCGCCAATGACAAGGCCGCCCACTTCTTCCTTGAAGTAGGTGTAGCCGTCGGGGTCGCGCAGGATCGGCAGGTCCGGATGCACGCCGTCGATGTGTTCGGTGACCACGTAGAAGTGCTCGGCAGAATGTAACGGCACGTTGACACCGGCCATCGCGCCGACCTGCTTGGCCCACTGGCCGGCGCAGTTGACGACGATTTCGGCCTCGACGTCGCCCTTGTCGGTCTTCACGCCGCTGACCCGCCCGTCGCGGGTGAGAATGCCGGTGACCCTTGTCCTTTCCACGACACGAGTGCCGCGCATGCGGGCTCCTTTGGCCAACGCGGAGGTCAGGTCGGTCGGGTTGGCTTTCCCGTCGGCGGGCAGCCAGATGGCGCCGACGAGGTCGTCGACCCGCATCACCGGATAGTGTTCGAGCGCCTGCTCGGGGGTGAGCAGTTCGCATTCCATGTTGAACGCGGCCGCATTGGCGGCGGTGCGGCGCAGCTGGATCATCCGGTCTTCGGTGCGCGCGACGGTCACTCCCCCGCACTGCTTGTAGCCCGCCGACAGCCCGGTTTCGCTTTCCAGTTCGGCGTAGAGCTGCGTCGAGTACTGCACGAGCCGCGTCGCGCTCTCCGAGGCGCGCAGTTGGCCGACCAGGCCCGCGGCGTGCCACGTTGTGCCGCTGGACAATTGGCCCTGCTCGAGAAGCAGCACATCGGTGAGACCCAGCTTGGTCAGGTGGTAGGCGACGCTGGTGCCGATCACGCCGCCGCCGATGACGACGACGTGGGAGCGGTCGGGCAGTTCGGCGGCCATCAGTCGGCGGCCTGCACGTCGGCGAGCAGTCGGGCCAGGTTGGGCCCGTCGAACTCGGCTTTCGCGGCTTCATAGCGTTCCATTGCCCACTCCCAGAAGTCGTATTCGATTGCGCTGGACCCGTTCTGGATACAGCCCCATAGCGTCCACCCGTACTTGGCGACGATGCCCTGCAGGTGAGCGCGTGCGGTCTTGTGGCGCAGCGGCCGCCCGTAGTAGGCCGTGACGAGTTCCTCGAGTTGCTCGATGGACAGCCCACATTCGCTCCACACGTTGCCCAACTCGAAGCAGGGGTCGTTGTTGCCGGAATACTCGTAGTCGATCAGCCAGATCTTGTCGCCGTCGGAGATGAAGTTGCCCGCGAGCAGGTCGTTGTTGCACGGCACGGTGGTGGAGTCGGTCGCGGTGAGCACGTGTGCGATTTCGTCGAACCGGTCGGCGTAGTCGAGATAGTCGTCGGGGATGCGAAACCCTTTCTCCAGCACTGTCTTCAGATAGCTGGGCTGGCGTTCGAACATGTCGAATCGGCCCGTGAATCGCGGGCCGGCGTGCAGTTGACGGATCGCCGCGGCGGCCTTGTGCAGCACGCCGGGCCGCTGGAAGTCGTCATTGCACAGCGTATGGCCGTCGATGTAGCCCAGCAGCAGGATCCCGAGGTCGGGGCGGTAGTCGATCACCCGCGCCCCGACGCCGGCCTGTTCGGCGGCGATGGTGTTGCGGTATTCGCGGTCGCGGTCGATGCCGAGGAAATTGCTGCCCATGTCGCAGCAGCGGGCGACGTACACGCCGTCCGGAGTACTGATCTTGACGTTGCGGTTGGTCAGGCCGCCAGAGAGTTCCTGCAGTTGCCGCTGCCGCCCGGCCAGTACGGGGATCTGTTCGAGCAGCTCGTTGAGCACGGCGTCGGTAAGCGGCGGCGACACGCGTTCACTCTAAGCCGCCGCACCCTTAAAGGTCTAGACTTTCAGCTTTCGGCCGTCTACCGGCAGGTTTCTCGTCAGGCGGCGCCACTTCGACCTTCGACTTGATGCGGATCCGCGCTCGATCCGAACGGTGGTAGTCGCGCGAGAACTCGACGGCGAGGCCCGACTCGGTGAACGACGTCCGCGTGATCAGCAACAGTGCGCTGCCCGGCTTCACGCCCAACACCTCGGCCTGCTGTTCGTTGGCTTCGGTCGCCTCGATGCGCTCGTCGGCGGAGAACGGCGCGGCACCGTGTTCGCGCATGAGCGCATACAGCGAGCCGCTCAGGTCGGCGGCCAGCAGCCCGGGGAAGACAGCCGCGGGTAAATGGGCCTCCTCCAACAGGATTGGCTCGCCGTTGGCCGATCGTGCCCGCAGGATCTCGTGCACGCGGGCACCGCGGGGCAGGCCAAGGTTCTTGCGCACCTCGGCGGCCGCGACGCGCGTCGTCGCACTCAACACGTGTGCACCGGCTTCGAGGTGGATGCGCCGCATCTGCTCGGTGAAACCCGGCAGGCTTGCGTGGTCGAACTCAATGCGCGGCGCGGCCACGAAATTTCCACCGAAGCGGCCGCGTCGCCGCTCGATCAGGCCTTTCGCCTCGATCGACCCCAACGCCTGACGCAACGTCATCCGGCTGACGCCAAGGGCGGTGGCGATCTCCACCTCGGCGGGCAGCTTGTCGCCCGGCCGCAGGGTTTTCGACGCGATCAGCCGCTCCAGCCATTGGCCGATCCGCAGGTGCGCGGGCAGATCGGTGGAGCCGACGATATCCGGCGGGACCGCCAGCGCTGGATCGTCCATCGTCAGCGCGCGCACACCCCAAAGAATAGCCACGCCCGCAGCGCCGACGGCGCCGACAGCTCAGTCGTCGGGCGCCAGGACGCAGAACTCGTTGCCTTCGGGGTCGGCCAACACGACCCAGCTCTGCTCGCCCTGGCCGATGTCGACGTGCTTGGCGCCCATGGCGATCAACCGGTCGACTTCGACCTGCTGATCGTCGGGCCGGAAGTCCAAGTGGATGCGGTTCTTCACGACTTTCTCGTCGGGCACCGCGATGAAGATCCAGTCGGGGCCGGCCCCCGGCGGCGGGTGCAGCCGCACGTCGCCGTCGTCGTCGACGCCGTGCGGCCAGCCCAGCACCTCGGCCCACCATGTGCCGAGTGCGGTGGCGTCGCGGGCATCGATACAGATCTCGTCGAACTTCAGGCCCAATTCGCCAACTCCTTCTTCAGCACTTTTCCCATCGCATTACGGGGAAGGCTGTCGACGATCCGCACTTCCCGCGGCCGCTTGTGCACTGAAAGCTGTTCTGCCACATAGTTGATCAGCTCGCCGGGATCTGCATTGCCGACGACGAACGCCACAATGCGCTGGCCGAGGTCATTGTCGGGCTGCCCGATAACGGCGACCTCGTCGACCCCAGGATGGCCAAGCAGCGCCGCCTCCACTTCGCCTGCACCGACCCGGAAGCCACCGGTCTTGATGAGGTCCACCGACTCGCGACCGACGATGCGGTGCATGCCGTCACCGTCGATCACCGCCACATCGCCGCTGCGGTACCACCCTTCGGCGTCGAAGACCTCGGCGGTGGCATCGGGCCGATTGAGATAGCCGTCGAACATGGTCGGGCTCTTGATCTGCAGTCGCCCAATGGTTTCGCCGTCGTGCGGTACCGGCGCACCGTGCTCGTCCACCAACCGCGTCTGCACGCCGCGCAGCGGCAGGCCCACCCAGCCCGGCCTGCGTTCACCGTCGGCGCGCGTGCTGATCGTGATGAGGGTTTCACTGGCCCCGTACCGCTCGATGGGTGGGTGGCCGGTGAGTTCGGCGAGCCGCTCGAACACCGGCACCGGCAGCGGCGCGCTGCCGGACACCAGAAGACGCGCCGACGACAACGCGCGCGCCGCGGCCTCGTCGTCGGCGATCCGCGACCACACCGTCGGCACACCGAAGTACAGCGAGCCACCCGCCTCGGCGTATGCCGCGGGTTTCGGTTTTCCGGTGTGTATGAAGCGGTTTCCGATCCGCAGGGAGCCGAGCAGTCCGAGCACCAGCCCGTGGATGTGAAACAGCGGAAGCCCGTGCACCAGGGTGTCCTCGGGCGTCCACTGCCAGGCTTCGGCCAACGCGTCGATGTCGGCGGCGATGGCGCGCCTGCTGACCAGCACTCCTTTCGGCGGCCCCGTGGTGCCGGAGGTGTACATCACCATGGCGATGGCCTCAGGCGCCGGCTCGGGGTAGCGATGCCACGACCGCGCGTGCAGCCGCACCGGGATATGCGGTAGGCCTTCGGGATGCTCCGGCTGCTCGCCCAGCCAGGCCTGCGCGCCCGAATCGGTGAGGATGTGCCTGCGTTCTGCGGCGCCGACGTCGGCGGGCACCGGCACAAAGGGCACGCCTGCGATCAGGCAGCCGGTCACCGCGAGCACCGTGGTGGCGGTCGGTTTCGCCAGCACCGCGATCCGGTGCGCGCCGCCGACGCGCTCGGCCACCGACGTGGCCGCGCCGACGAGGTCGCTGCGGCTGAGCGTGACACCGTCGATGCGCACCGCGTCGGCCAGGTCAGCCCCGGCGGCGACGGCGGCGGGGTTCAACGAGGCCAGCAACACGCCAGCGAGGCTACCTGGCAGCCGCCGCGTTGCTCGCGAGACCGCCCAGACCGCCTCGGCATACTTGGCGGGTGGCTGAGATCCGGCGCATCGCGTCGCGCGAGGTGTATCGCAACGACTGGATGACGGTACGTGAGGACCAGATCCGTCGGCCGGACGGTTCGGACGGCATCTACGGCGTCATCGACAAGCCGGACTATGCGCTGATCATCGCCTGCGACGGTGAGCGGGTGCGGCTCGTCGAACAGTTCCGCTATCCGCTTGGCCTGCGACGCTGGGAGTTTCCGCAGGGCACCGCGCCAGGACGGGCGGATCTGGACGCCACCGAGCTCGCCCACCGCGAGCTGCGGGAGGAAACTGGATTGCGAGCCGACAAGATGGTGCCGATCGGGCTGCTCGATGTCGCCGCCGGAATGAGCAGCCAGCGCGGCCGGGTATTCGTCGCGACCGGCATCACCGAGGGCGAGCACGACCGCGAGGACACCGAACAGGACATGCACAGCCAGTGGTTCAGCCGCGCCGAGGTCGAACAGATGATGCGCGACGGCGTCATCACCGATGCCCAGTCGTTGGCAGCCTGGGCGCTGTTCCTGTTGAGTGAGCGTTGACGGACTGGTACCACTCGTCCGGCGCTTTCTGGACCTTTTCGCGGCCCCAGAGGGCTGGGCAGTATCGGACGCAAGAGTCCTGGGGGGATCACTATGTCTTCTGCGCGGTCTTCTGCGCGCGAGCACACCAATGACACCGATGCAACGGCACCGCAGGCCGCCGATCTCGTCGTGCTCGGCGGCACGGTTCTGACCCTTGACGGGGCCAGCAGCCGCGCGGAAGCGTTGGCGGCGCGCGACGGCCGCATCACCGCCATCGGTGACGACCGGTCGATCGCGGGCCTCATCGGGGACGCCACGACCGTGGTCCATCTCGACGGGCGCGCCGTCATCCCCGGCTTCGTCGAATCGCACAACCACCCGACCTTCTTCGGCATGGCGCTGGCCGCGCCGGTCGACGCCGGCAGCCCGCCCAACGAGCACATCGGCGAAATCGTGGAGCGGGTGCGGCAGGCGGTGCGCGACCGCGGACCCGGCGAATGGATTCGCGGCTACCGCTACGACGACACCCTGCTCAGCGAGAACCGCCACCCCACCCGTCATGACCTCGACCCGGTGTCACCGGACAACCCGGTGATCCTCACCCATGTCACCGGCCACTTCTGCGTGGTGAATTCCGTTGCGCTGCAAGCGATCGGCATCACCGCACAGACTCCAGACCCGCCGGGCGGCGCGATCGCGCGCGACGAGCGGGGCGAGCCGAGCGGCCTGCTGATCGAGACGGCGGCGTTTCTGGCCAATTCCGCGATGCCGTCCCAGGGACCCGAGCAACTGGCCGAGGCCCTGCTGCTGGCCGACGAGGAATACCTCGCCCACGGCGTCACCTCGGTGCATGACACCGGCATCGGGCTGATCGCCGGCCAGGGCGAACTGGACGCCTACCGGCTCGCGGCGGGCAGGATGCGCACCCGCGTCCACGGCTACCTGTTCCACACGCTGCTGCCCGGCCTGGACGACGGCGCGCCCGAGCCGCCCGACCGCAGCGCCTCGACCGACCGCTTCCAGATGACCGGCGTGAAGATCGTTGCGGACGGCTCGATTCAAGGCCGCACCGGCTGTCTGGCCGAGGGATACACCTGCGACCGCCGCGAGCACGGCATGATGCTGCTCGAGCCCGACGACCTGGCTCGCCGCATCGCGGCGCTGGATGCGGCGGGCTGGCAGGTGGCGGTGCACGGCAACGGCGACGCCGCGATCGAGGCGATCATCGATGGCTACGCGAAGCTCGGCGCACCGCAGGGCACCGGCAGGCGACACCGAATCGAGCACTGCCAGACCGTCCGCGAAGATCAGCTGGACCGCATGGTCGAACACGACATCCTGGCCTCGTTCTTCATCAAGCACGTCTACTACTGGGGCGACCGGCACCGCGACGTCTTTCTCGGCCCCAAGCGTGCGCGGCGGATCAGCCCGCTGGCGTCGGCGCGATCGCGCGGAATCCACTTCGGGCTGCACTCCGACACCCCCGTGACACCGGTGCCGCCGCTGGAGGGAATCTGGTGTGCGGTTGCGCGACGCACCAGTGGCGATAACGTGTTGGGCCCGGAACAGGCCATCGACGTAGAGGCCGCCCTGCGTGGGTACACCATCGACGCCGCTTACCTGGCCGGCGAGGAGCACATCAAGGGCAGTCTCGAAGTCGGCAAGGTCGCCGACTTGGCCGTTCTGTCCGAGGACCCGACCGCGGTCGACACGAACCGGATCAGATCGCTGTGCGTCGACGGCACCGTCGTGGGCGGCACCCTGGTCCGTCGCCGCGACGGCCTTTCAGTGACGACGGGAGGTGCGCGATGATTCGCAGCTGGCCCAGCCTGCTCATCGGGCTAGGCATACCTGCGACGGCGATTCTTCTCGGCACCATCCTGGTGTCCGACACAAACATCTTCGTCTTCGGAATTCCGTTGCTGTTCTTCTGGATGTTCTGCTGCTTTCCGCTGACCACGCTGTGCCTGTGGATCAGTTGGCGGTTCTTCGACCGCAAGCACTATCCGCAGGACGCCAGCCCGCTCCGCATCTCACGTGAGACGACGGCGAAGGAGGACGCGCGATGATGATCGGCATCGTCGTCATCGTGATGGCGGGCTCAATCCTGTTGGCGTTCTGGGCGGGCCGGGCCGTGCGGGGCGGCGGAATCTCCGACTTCCTGGTCGGCGGCCGGTCCTTTCCCGCGTGGCTCATCTACTTCCTCGCGGTCGGCGAGGTGTACAGCATCGGCACGATGATCGGCTTCCCCAGCGGCATTTACGCCAACGGGGCCAGTTACGGCATCTGGTTTCTGGGCTACATCCTGCTGGCCTACTCGATCGGGTACTTCCTGGCTCCCCTCGTGTGGCGCGCCGCCAAGCGTCACGACGCCATGACCGTGCCCGACGTGTTCGGCCGCCACTACGACAGCAGACGGCTGGAACTGATCACATGCGTGACGATGCTGATCGCGCTGGTGCCGTGGGGGCAGTACCAATTCATCGGCCTGCAAGTGGTTTTGAGCAATCTCGGCCTCCGGTTGACGCCGGTGCAGTGCGTCATCCTCGCGGGGATCATCGCGTTCCTGTGGATCGCGGCATCCGGCATCCGCTCTCCGGCGTTCGTGTCCATCCTCAAAGACACCTTCATGTTGCTCGGCGTGGTGTTGGTCGGGCTGGCCGCGGTGCTGGCCGCGGGCGGCACCTCCGAGGTGACCGGACCCGACGTCATCAGCCATGCCCAAACCACCATGGGCGGACAGGCTTTGGTGTTCGCGATGACGACGATCCTGTTCCAGAGCGTCGTCTTCTACCTCGGCTTCGGTGGGGCCTACGTGTTCCCCGCCCGATCGGAACGGGCCGTCAAGAGTTCGACGGTGTGGATGCCGATGTACATGCTGATCTACCCGTTCCTGGTATTCGCCTCCTACTACGGCCTCAAGCATCACCCGGGACTGGACGATCCGAACACGGTGTTCATGGTGACCGCCAAAGGGCTGCTGCCGGAGTGGATGCTCGGGCTGGTGGCCGCCGGTGCGGCGCTGTCGGGTGTGCTGGTGTTGGCGGCGACGGCACTGTCCATCGGCGGCATGGTGAGCCGCAACCTGGTTCCGAATGTCGCGCCCGCAGCGCAGCGCCGCTGGACGGTCGCTGTGGTGGCCGGATTCCTGGTGATGGCCGCGGTGCTCACGCTGACGGCATCGACGCTGATGCTTACGGTGCTCAACCTGGTCTACAACCTGCTGGCCCAGGTGGTGCCGGGCTGGCTGGCGGTGCTGTTCGCCCGACGGGTGCGCGCTGCAGCGGTGGCCACGGGCATGGTCGTCGGCGTCATATCGGCGGTCGCGTTGTACGCCTCCGGGGTGACCAAGATCGGTGGCATCAACGCCGGCCTGGTGTCGCTGGGCCTGAACCTGCTGATCGTGTTTGGGTGGAGCCTGCTGTCGCCGGGGACGCGCCGGGCAGCCGTCGCGCAGCAGGGCGCGCGTGCGGAGTCGGCGCCCGTCGCGGTCGCCGGCAATTGAGGGTGGCCGGTCGTTGAATTAGACGGCCGACGCTTACGGCGTGGGCTTTACTTTGCGTGACTTTTCGTGCCACGCGATAGGAGTCCGCCGTGCCCGCAGCCCTGATCACCGGCGCCTCGTCCGGCATCGGACGTGAGCTTGCCCGCCTGTTCGCCGCCGACGGCGTCGACGTCGTCGTGGTGTCGAGCGAACGCAGCGTCGCCGCGCTGACTGCGCTGGCCGAGGAGGTGCGGTCACGTCACGGCGTGCGGGTGGACACCATCACGATGGATCTGGCGACGCCGGGCGCGGGCCGCGATCTGGTCGGCCGCGTTGACGCGTTGGGTGTCGGCATCGAATATCTCGTCAACAACGCCGGTGTGGGCATCCTCGGGCTGACGGTTCAGGAGTCCGATCCCGCCGCGGTGTCGCGGATGGTGCAGCTCAACGTCGTCACGCTGACCGACCTCACACTTCTCTACGCTGCGCGCATGGTGAAGGCGGGGCACGGCGCGATCCTCAACGTCGGGTCGGTCGCCGGCTAGGTGATCCCGCATGGGTTGGAGGCCGGCTACGCCGCCAGCAAGGCTTACGTCCGAAGCTTTTCCGCCTGCGTCGCCAACGACCTGCGCGGCACCGGTGTCACCTGTACGCACCTGGCGCCCGGGCCGGTGCGCACCGAGTTCATGACGACGGCGGGACTGACCACGACGACGAAGCTCGACCGTTACTTCATGGACGCCGAGCCGGTGGCCAAGGCGGGTTACGAGGCGATGCGCGCCGGGCGCCAGAACGTGGTCCCGGGCCTGGGCACGAAGGTGATGCGGGTGATGTCGGCCGTGTCGCCGTCGCGGCGGCTGACCGGAGCGATTTCGGGACGTTTCGTCAGCCGGCACTGACTCGGGGACCGGCCGCGACCCCCGGTGTCGGCCGTCTCCGACAATAGAATATTTTCTATTGTCAGGAGGTACACGTTGAAGCTGTCGGCTGAAGAAGAAGTGATCGTCAAGACGGTCCACGATTTCGTGGAAAAGCAGGTCAAGCCCGTGGTGCGCGATCTGGAGCACGCCAACACCTATCCCGAAGACCTCATCGAGACGATGAAGAGCATGGGCATCTTCGGGCTGGCCATCCCGGAGCCTTACGGGTTTGTTCAGGTGTCGATGCCCTGCTACGTCCAGGTGACCGAGGAACTCGCCCGCGGGTGGATGAGCCTGGCAGGCGCGATGGGGGGACACACCGTGGTGTCCAAGCTGCTCATGCTCTTCGGCACCGAGGAACAGAAGCAGAAGTACCTGCCCCGGATGGCCACGGGCGAGCTGCGTGCGACGATGGCGCTCACCGAACCCGGCGGCGGCTCGGACCTGCAGGCGATGCGCACGGCGGCCCGCCGCGACGGCGACGACTACGTGATCAACGGCAGCAAGACGTGGATCACCAACGCGCGCCGCTCGGGTCTGGTCGCGTTGTTGTGCAAGACGGATCCCAACGCCGAACCGGCCCATCGCGGCGTGTCCATCCTGCTGGTCGAGAAGGTGCCCGGTTTCACCGTCTCCAAGGATCTTCCGAAGCTGGGCTACAAGGGCGTGGAGAGCTGCGAGCTGACGTTCACCGACTGCCGCGTGCCCGCCGACGCGCTGCTCGGCACCGCCGAAGGCCACGGCTTCGCGCAGATGATGAAAGGCCTTGAGGTAGGCCGACTTCAGGTCGCGGCGCGCGCGACCGGCGTCGCACGGGCGGCGTTCGAGGACGCTCTGCGGTACGCGCAGGAGCGCGAGAGCTTCGGCAAGCCGATCTGGCAGCATCAGTCGGTCGGCAACATGCTCGCCGACATGGGCACCAAACTCGCCGCGGCCCGTTCGCTATTGCTTTCCGCCGCAGAGCGATTCGACTCCGGCGAACGCGTCGACATGGAGGCAGGGATGGCCAAGCTGTTCGCGTCGGAGGTGGGCATGCAGATCGCGTTGGATGCCGTGCGCATCCACGGCGGCTACGGCTACTCGACCGAATACGACGTCGAACGCTATTTCCGCGACGCGCCGCTGATGATCGTCGGCGAGGGCACGAACGAGATTCAGAAGAACGTCATCGCCAAGCAGTTGGTGAAGAGGGGCGGGTTGACCCTGTGACGCTGCCCCTGAGTGGTCTGACGGTGCTGTCGCTGGAGCATGCGGTGGCCGCCCCGTTCGCGACCCGCCAACTCGCCGATCTCGGCGCGCGGGTGATCAAGATCGAGCGCCCGGGGTCCGGCGACTTCGCCCGCGGCTACGACGACGCCGTCAACGGGCTGTCGAGCTACTTCGTGTGGCTCAACCGGTCCAAGGAGTCGATCGCGCTCGACGTCAAATCGCCGCAGGGTGCAGAGGTGCTGCGCGAACTCGCCGACCGCGCCGACATCGTCGTTCAGAACCTCGGGCCAGGCGCGGCGGCGCGGCTTGGCCTGTCCGCCGACGAGTTACGCGGGCGCGACCCGCGCAAGATCGTCGTCGCGATCACCGGCTGGGGCAGCGACGGCCCGTGGGCCGACCGCAAGGCCTACGACCTGCTGGTGCAGTGCGAGACCGGTCTGGTATCGCTGACGGGCACCCCGGCCGACGTCGCCAAGGTCGGGGTTTCCATCGCCGACATCGCTGCGGGCATGTACGCCTTCAGCGGCATCCTGGCCGCGCTGTATCGCCGTGAAATCACCGGCCAAGGGGCCTCGATCGAGGTGTCGCTGTTCGAAGCATTGGCCGAATGGGTAGGTCAGCCAGCGCATTTCGCCGCGGGCAAGGGTCGCCAGCCTGGCCGCTTCGGCGCACAGCACCCCACCATCGCGCCCTACGGCCCGTTCGTCGCCCGCGACGGGCACACCGTGCTGCTGGCCATTCAGAACGACCCGGAGTGGACGCGGTTCTGCGAGACGGTGTTGGAGAATCCCGCACTGGCACAGGACGAACGCTTCGCGTCGAACAACCTGCGGGTGGCCCACCGCGACGAACTCAACGCGGTGATCTCCGCCCGCTTCGCCGAGTTGTCCACGCAGGCACTCGAAGCCCGGCTGGCGGAGGCGCGGATCGCCTTCGCCGGAGTCAACACGGTCGCGGAGTTCCTCGATCACCCAGTGCTGCATGCGCGTGATCGGTGGCGAGACACCGCAACCGAGGCTGGTTCCGTGAAGGCCTTGTTGCCTCCCATCGATCTCGGCGTCGAGCCTCGCATGGACGCGGTGCCCGCGCTCGGCGAGCACACCGGCAAGATCCTTGCCGAACTCGGCCGAGACCCAACAACATTGGCCAAGAGTTCACCACAGCGCTGACGCGTCAGGTCGACGCGTTCTGCGCGGCGAGGTGTTCGGCCAGCAGGCGCCCCGCCTTGCGAATGTGGTTCTCCATCGCGACGCGCGCCTCGTCAGCATTGTTGGCGCGCAGGTGCTCGATGATCGCGCGGTGATCGTGTGCCGATGCTTCGGGCCAACCCTCAACGGCTGCAAAGAATTTGCGCGGCGCGTACGACAACGTGTTCTTGATGAGCCAGCGGATCTTGGGTGACCCCGCCAACCGGTAGATGGTCGCGTGGAACCGGTGATTCAGCCGCTCCACCGCGTCGTAGTCGTGGTCGGCGGCGGCCTGCTCCAGTTCCGCCTGGATCTGTTCCAGCTCATCGACCCGACCCGCGTCGATGATCTTCGCCGCCCGTGCGGTGAGTTCGCCGCCAAGGAGCGCCTGGGCGTCGTAGACGTCGCGGACGTCCTCACTGGACAGCGGTGCGACGGTGAAGCCGCGCCGCGGCGAAACGGTCAGAAAACCCTCGGTCTGCACCTGCAGCAGCCCTTCGCGGGCCGGCGTCGCGCTGATGCCGAGTTCTTCGGCCACGGTTTCCGGGCGGATGAACTCCCCCGGCCGCAGCTGACCGGACACGATCAGCTCGCGGACGTGAGCCGCAGCGACATCGCTCAGACGCAGGATTCGCTCCCGCTTGGCGTTCGCCGCGACCGGTCGATTCACATCCTGAATATAGACAATATTCTCCGAACTCCCCTTCTCCGCGCGCCTCAGCACCGGCCATCTCCAGACACCCGGACAATGTGCGTACATTTGCTAGGCCTGTCGGTTGCTGGGCGCTGCCACGGCTGTTTCGAATGCAACCAGCACAAACCAGGTGAAATGGACGTGACAGGAGTGCGCAAACCATTGACATCCGGTGTCATTAGTGCGTACATATCGCGTGAAGCCCGCCCCCGCCGCACCCGGTCGGACGCGGGCACGCCATGACATTGGAGGGCGGCAATTGGCCCACGACCCGGACGGGCAGTCGGCGACACTGCTGGGCCCGGCCTACCAGCGCATCGCGGAGGCGCTGCGCGCGGCCGTGCTGCGCGCGGCCGACACCGATACCCGCCTGCCGACCGAGGCCGAACTCGCCGATGCACACGGGGTGAGCCGCCAGACGGTGCGTCGCGCCTACCAGGAACTCGTCGCCGACGGACTGGTCGTCCGGGTGCCCGGCAAGGGAACGTTCGTGGCCCGCGGAGGGTCGCAGTACCTGCGGCGATTCGGCACCGTCGAGGATCTGATGAGCCTGTCGGTCGACACCGAGATGGAGGTGCTCTCCCCGCTCACGCGGCGCGTGGAGATCGAGGCCGCCGGCCGCATGGGGTTGCCGGACGACGCGGTCGCGACGGTCTCGTTCCGCCGGCTCCACCTCGGCGTGCCGTTCTGTGTCACCGACGTCTATCTCCCCCCCGACGTCGGAAAGCTCATCGCCACCGCGCCAGAGGTGCAGCAGGGCGCCTGTAGCTCACGCACGATCATCGGGCTCATCGACCCGCTGCTCGCCGAGCCGATCAGCGGCGCAGACCAGACCATCACCGTCGCCGTCGCCGACCCGCGCGTCGCCTCGGCAACAGAGTCCAAGGTCGGTGAGCCGATGCTGCGCATCGACCGGATCTATCGGACCGTGAGCGGTGATCCGGTCGAGCTCGCGATCACCCGGTACGTGGCCTCCCGCTACAGCTACAGGTCGAGTCTGCGACGCGGACGCGCCTGAGCGTCGCCATCAGGTCGGCACAATGGCCGCAACAATGCGTCCCATGATGTGGACCGACCACAGTTTCGTTTCTCCTGCTCATCCCTGGTGACCGCCGCTTACGTGCGGAAAAGAGTTAGACGGGCCCTTGACGGCCAAATGTACGGCCATATGCTGTCCATGACCCGCATCACAGACGATCGGACAGACCATGACACGTCACATCACGACTACCTGCCTCATCGGCGCCGCGACCACAGCTCTCCTGCTGTCCGGTTGTGCCTCCGATTCGGAGGGAGGTGACCTGAGCGGGAAGCAGATCCGCTGGATCGTCTCGAGCTCCGCCGGCGGCGGCTTCGACACCACCACTCGCCAGCTCGAGCCGTACTTCACCAAGGAGCTCGGCGCCAGTGCCGTGGTGGAGAACCACGAGGGCGGCGGCTATGCGATCGGCGCACAGACCATGCTGACGGCGGGCGCGGACTGCACCAGCATCGTCACCCACGGCGTGCCCCATCTGCAGTTCTCGTACATGACGCAGGACGTCGATTTCGACTTGTCGTCGTTCGCCCCGGTCGGCGGGATCAGCATCGAGCCCGGCGTGCTGCGGGTGCGAAACGACGCGCCGTGGAAGACGATCAATGACTTCGTCGAGGATGCCCGCAAGCGTCCGGGCCAGATCAAGGTCAGCGTCAGCGACCTGCAGAGCAACAACTACATCGCCCTGTTGCAGATGGAGAAGGAGCTAGGCATCGACCTCAACATCATCGGGTACGACGGTGGCGGGCCCTCGCGCACCGCGCTGGTCACCAACGAGGTGGACGCCACCCACGCGGGCGTCTTCAACAGCCTGTCGATCGCCGATGACAGCCGCGTGCTGGCCGTGACGCAGCCCGAGAACAAGTGGCCCGACATCACCGACAATGCGCCGACGATCAACGCAGCGCTGGGCGTCGACCTGCCGCCGAACGCATCGAACTATGTCCTCTTTGCTTCTGCGGAATGCCGCGACAAGAATCCCGAGCGCTACCAGCAGCTTGTCGACGCGCTGGCGGCGGCACTCAAGAACGAGGAGTACCTCGCATCGCTGGAGAAGCTGAACGAGAAGTCGAAGGTGGCTTATCTGACACCTGACGAGCTGACCAAGCTGGCGCAGGAGAATCAGGACGAAATGCAGCAACTTCTGGATGCGAACCCGGATGCCTTCTCCGGCTGAGGCCAAATCGGCGCCCGACGCGACGCCTGACACCAAGATGCGGGGCTGGGCACTGGTCGCAACGCCGGGCGCGATGGGCATCGGTGTGGGACTGCTCGCTTGGGTGCTGTCCTCTGGGTTGCATCCCGACGATCAGGGCTACCCCCGTGTGCTGGCCACGGTGCTGGTGATGCTGGGCGCATGGAACATCGTCGCCGACCTGCGGTCGCGCTCCGTCGACAGCGAAATGGACGAGGACTATGGGCGACTGGCGGTGGGCCGCGTCGTCAGTTTCGTGTTGCTTGTCGCCGTGTGCATCTGGCTGGTGACCCCACTGGGGTTCTACCCGGCCGGCGGCGCCGTGGTGCTCGGCGGAATGGCGATCATGGGTGTCCGAAAGCCGTTGCTGCTCATCGGTTATCCGGTCGTGCTGCTGGCCGCCGCCTATGTCCTGTTCTCCGTGTTGCTGCGGGTCCCCCTGCCGTTGGCGAGGGGGTTCTAGATGCTGAACAACATCACCAGCGGCTTGGAGTTGCTGATACAGCCCGGCCCGCTGATGTGGCTGGTGCTCGGGGTGATCGTCGGCTTTCTGGTCGGCGTGCTACCGGGCCTGAGCACGTCGAACACCGCCGCCCTGCTGCTGCCGTTCGCGATCACGCTGCCCCTGGAGAACTCGCTGGTGCTGATCGTCAGCATCTACGCGGGCGCAGCGTTCGGCGGCGCGGTTCCGGCGATCCTTTTCAATGTTCCGGGCGAAACCGGCTCGGCCGTCACCGCGTTGGACGGCTACCCGATGGCGAAGAAGGGTCAAGCCGGGCTCGCGATCGGCATCGCCCGCATGGCTTCGGTGGCCGGCGGCGTCATCAGCGGCATCGTCGTGTTGCTTCTCCTGCAGCCGCTCGGCACGCTGTCGCTGAAGTTCGGCGCCCGCGAGATGTTCGCCATCATCCTTCTCGGTCTCGTCGTCGCGTCCACACTGATGGGCGGATCGGCGCGCAAGGGCCTGATGGTGGGTGCGTTCGGGCTGCTGCTGGCGATCGTCGGGGTGAGCCCGGGAACGGCCAAGACCCGGTTCACATTCGGTGAACTGCAGCTCTACGACGGAATCCCGTTCCTGGCCGCGCTGATCGGCACGTTCGCCATCAGCGAGATGCTGCTGCTGGTCGGCTCCGAAGTTGCGGCACGACGTCAGCGGGAGCAGGAAGTGAAAACCGGTGGGCTGCGCAAGGAATCCCGCGACGCGATCGCCGGTGTGAAGGCCACCCTCGCCGAGCCCGGGGCCGTCGCACGCTCGAGTGGCATCGGAATCCTGCTCGGCATCATCCCCGGCATCGGCACATCGGTGGCCAACTTCCTCAGTTACGCCGCCGAGAAGAAGCGGTCGAAGAACCCCGACGAGTTCGGCAAGGGCAGCCACAAAGGCATCATCGCCTCGGAAGCCTGCGACAACGCCGTCGCGAGCAGCAGCCTGATCCCGACCTTCACCCTCGGCATCCCGGGCAGCGCCACCATGGCCGTCGTGCTGGCGGCGTTCTACCTGCAGGGCATCCAGCCCGGGCCGCGGGTGCTGGAAACCAACAGCGCCGAGGTGTATGCGGTGGTGCTCGCGCTGATCGTCGCCAGTGTGCTGATCCTGCCGCTCGGCGTGCTTCTCGCCGGCCCGCTCGCGTCGGTCACCCGGCTACCGATGTCACTGCTGGTGCCCACCGTGCTGTTCCTGTCGATGGTCGGCGTCTACGCGATCCGCAACTCGATCTTCGACGTTGGCCTCGCCTTGCTCTTCGGGGTGATCGGGTTGCTGTTACGGCTCAACGGTTATCCGGTGATCCCGTTGATCCTCGGGCTGATCCTGGGTCCCCTGGCCGAGGAGTACCTGCTGCGCAGCCTGGAACTCGCCGACGGTCCGAGCTACTTCTTCGGATCGGTCGTCGTCAACATCCTGTGGGCGATATTGGCGGCGGTGCTGGGCGGCATGGCCGTCATGCGATTCGTCAAACAACGGCGTGAGCGCACGCCGGCTAACCAGTAGGAGCCGTCAACCGATGAGGTCAGCAATTGTCACGGGGGCAAGCCGCAACATCGGATTGGCGATCGCCCGCCGATTGCTGCGCGATGGCTGGAATGTGTGTCTTTCCAGCCGTGACGCAAGCGCTTTGGAGGCAGCCGCCAGGTCGCTTGACGGAGGCGACACTGTGCGCTGGGTGGCGGGGGACGTCGGCAACGAGGCCGACGTCGCTCGTCTCGTCGGCGATGTCGAACATGCGTGGGGCGGGGTCGACGCGGTGGTCAACAACGCGGGTATCCGCGCACACGGGCCGGTCGAGTCGCTGAGCCTTTCCGACTGGAACGCCGTGCTGTCGACGGTGATGACGGGCGCGTTCCTGCTGAGTCGCGCGACTCTGCCGAATATGCGCGAACGCGGGTGGGGCCGGATCGTCAACATCGCGGGCATGTCCGGCCAGTCAGGGGCGGCGAACCGCGCTCCGGTGGTGGCCGCCAAATCCGGACTGATCGGGTTGACCAAGGCCTGCGCGCATGAAGCCGACGGACGCGGCGTGACGGTGAATGCCGTCTCCCCCGGCCTCATCAACACGCAGCGCAGGCCCGAACTCGGTGACATGAGCGTGGCACAACAGCACTACAAAAGCCTTGGCGAGCAAGGTAACCCGGTCGGGCGAATCGGCACCGTCGACGACATCGCGGCCATGGTGGCGTACCTGTGCAGCGACGATGCCGGGTACATCACCGGACAGGTGATCGCGGTGAACGGTGGTGCCTACATGTAGCCGAGCCCACCACGCACCCGCTATTGGAGAACCCTCGAAAGGATTGCGATGGCTGCCGAGATCAGCCCACAGACCCGCCAGCTTGCCGACCACGTCAGCGCCGCGCTGCAGACTCCCTTGCCGGCCAACGTCGTTCGCAAGACCAAGCACCACATCATCGACACGATCGCGGCGATGGTGTCGGGTGCGCAGCTGCCGCCAGGACGGCGCGGCCTGGCGTATGTGGCGCAGTCGCACGACGGGCAGGCCACGCTGATCGGAGGCCTGCGCTCGTCGCCCGTGGAAGCTGCTCTCGCCAACGGGATTTCCGCACACGCCGATGAGACCGACGACTCCCACCCTCGCTCCATCAGCCATCCCGGATGCGCGGTGGTGCCTGCGGCGCTGGCGGTCGGCGAGGTCGCCAAGCGGTCCGGTGAGGAAGTGCTGCGCGCCGTCGCGACGGGTTACGACGTCGGCACCCGCGTCGTGCTGAGCCTGGGCACCCCGGTGCTGAACACCGAGTCGAGCGGGCGCAGCACCCACGCCTACTGCAGTCTGTTCGGTGCGGCGGGTGCGGCCGCGGTGCTGTACGGCCTTGACGAGCAACAGGTTCGGCACACGTTGTCGTACGCCGCGCAGAGCGCGTCGGGTGTCACCAGCTGGGTGCGCGATCCCAACCATGTCGAGAAGGCGTTCGTGTTCGCAGGCATGCCGTCGTCCAACGGCGTGCGGGCGGCGGCGATGGTCGCGTCCGGCTGCGACGGGGTGCCCGATGTATTCAGCGGGGTGCCGAACTTCCTCGACGCGCTGTCGACCGAGGTGCGCCGCGACGAACTGTCCGACGGCCTCGGCGAGCGCTACGAGATTCTGCACACCAACATCAAGAAATTCGCGGTCGGCTCCCCCGCGCAGGCGGCCGTGCAGGCCGTTCTCGAACTGGTCGAAGAGCAACCGATCGATCCCACCGACGTGGCGCAGATCCGAATCGTGTTGCCGCACGACCTGGCTCGTGTGGTCGACGAGCGTGCGATGCCCGACATCAACTGCCAGTACCTGGTGGCGGGCACGCTGGTGGACCGCGGGTTCACGTTCGCGATGGCCCACGACGACGACCGCATGAACGACCCGACCATCCTCGCGCTGCGCGAGTGCAACGAACTGATTCCCGATCCGCAACGCGCCGGCGTGCGCACAGCGGACGTCACGGTGACCCTGCGCGACGGCACCTCGCGACAGCGCTTCGTCGGCGCGGTGCGCGGCACGGTCGACGACCCGATGAGCGACGACGAGATCAACGCCAAGGCCGTCGATTTGATGGAGCCGGTGCTGGGGCGCTCGACCACCGAGACACTGCTCGCGCGGCTGTGGTCCATCGAGGAGTGCGCCGACATCACCGATGTCACCACCCCGCTGCTGGGCGCCGTGCTGACCGAGGCAGGCACGTGAGCGCCCAGCTGAGCCAGGATGCGACCACCACCGAAGCACTCGCGCAGTGGGCGGCAGACCTGACACCAGGCCCGGCCGATCTGACACTGGCCGACACTGCGCTGATCGATACGGTCGCGGTCGCCATGGCGGCCCGTGACCACCCGCTGACCGACGTTGTCGCCGGGCTGCCGAAGGGCGCACGGTGGGCGGCGCAGGCGCACGTGCTCGACTACGACGACCTTCACCTGCCGTCAACCACGCACATCAGCGCCGTGTGCGTGCCCGCGGCGGCGGCCACCGGTGGCGACGCGCGGGCCTATCTCGCCGGCGCGGGCGTCATGGCCAGGCTCGGCGCCGCGCTGGGATGGAACCACTATTCGCGCGGCTGGCACGCCACGTCGACGGCGGCACCGGTGGCAGCGGCGGCGGTGGCCGCCACCGCCATGGGGCTCGACGTCCGGCAATCGGCGATGGCGATGGCGCTGTCGGTCTCCAGCGCGGGCGGTGTCCAGCGCGCATTCGGCAGTGATGCCAAGGCGATTCAGGTCGGACTGGCCGTCGACGCGGGCATCCGTGCCGCACAACTCGTCACCGACGGAGCGACCGTCGACCTGCGCGTGCTCGACGCGTGGCTGGGGCTGGTGTCCGACCCGCCCTTCGACCTGGCGCTCGACGACGGCGAGGTGGTGCCCGGCGGGCTGGCGGTGAAGGTGTACCCGTGTTGTTATGCCTTGCAGCGCCCGATCGCGTGTGCGGCGGAGGTGGCAGACGATTTCGACTCGACCGAGGTATCCCGAATCCGGGTGCGGGCCAGGCAGTCCGCTGTTCAGCCGCTGGTGCATCATCGCCCGACCTCGGGGTTGGAGGCGAAGTTCTGCCTCGAGCATGCTGTCGCCGTCGCCGTGGTGGATCGAGTGCCGGGTTTCGACAGCTTCTCCGACGCGGCGGTGCACCGACCGGAGGTAGCGCGGCTGACCCGCAGCGTCGACATCGACCTCGAACCGGGCGGCGCCGGCCTGCTGGACGACACGGTGACCGTGGAGGTGACGACCACCGACGGCCGCGTGCTCACCGGTGAGATCGACGTGCCGCCGGGCGCACCCGGGCGGCCGGTGACGCGAGAACAGTTGGCGGGCAAGGTGCGTGACTGTGTTGGCGACCGCGTGGATGCGGTGATGTCGGCGCGCTGGGATGAGGTGGCCGAGTTGATCGAGGAAGCGTCGTGATCAGCCTGACCGACCTGGCGAGCGAGGTGGTGTCTACCGCCGCTGGGGTCGAGGGAGCGGTCCGGGCCGAGGCGGTGCGGGCGCTGCTCAACGTCGTCGGCACCGCCATCGGTGCGGCAGGCGCCGAGGAGACCGACCGGCTGGCCGCGGGGCTGCGGCGCACCGCCGCGCCGGGCGAGGTTCCGGTGCCGGGCCGGGCGGACACCTTCGGTCCGCCGTCGGCCGCGCTGTTGACCGCATTCGCCGCGCATCTGGATGACTACGACGACACCCACCTCGCCACCGTCGTGCATCCCGGTGCGTCGGTACTGGGTGCGGCGCTCGGCGCGACGGCGGTGCGCGACGCCACCGGCGATCAGCTGCTTCGCGCGATCGCGATGGGCATCGAACTGCAACTGCGGGTGGCGGTGGCGATGTCGCCGTCGCACTACGACGCCGGATGGCACATCACCGGGACGGTGGGGCCGCTGGGCGCGGCGACCACGGCGTCGATGCTGCTGGGTCTCGACGCCGAAGCCATGGGTCGCGCGTTGGGTGTGGCGACCAGCATGACGCTGGGCCACCGGGAGGGTTTCGGGACCATGAACAAGCCGCTGCACCCCGGCAAGGCAGCGGCCAACGGTCTGGTCGCCGCGGTGGCTGCCCGCCGCGGCCTCACCGCGTCGCCGTCGGCGCTGGACGGGCCGCGCGGCTACTTCGCGGTGCTTGCGCCGTCGCTGGATCTCTCGCTGCTGCTTGATGATTGGGGCAGTCGCTGGGAGTTGCTGTCGAACACGTACAAGCCGTATCCGTGCGGGATCGTCAGCCACCCGGCGATCGAGGCCGCCGAGGAGCTGCACCGGGCGATCGGCGGTCGCGAGGTGCAACGCGCCGAGCTGCGCTGCCATCCGCTCGTGGTCGAACTCACCGGCAACACCGCACCGACGAACGGCCTCGAGGCCCGGTTCAGCACCGTGCACGGGGTCGCCTGCGGGCTTCTCGACGGCCCCGTCGATCTGCACTCCTATGAGGACGAGCATGTGCGGTCGGAGCGGGTCGCCGCGATGCGCTCACGCGTCGTGCTGACACCCGATCCGGACATCGCGCGCGCCGCGGCCCGGCTGGAGGTGCAGCTGTCCGACGGGTCCACCGAATCGGTCGAAATCGCGCATGCTCGCGGCAGTTTGGACGCACCGCTGTCGGACGAACGGCTGGACCAAAAGGCGCTCGCGTTGATCGAACGCACGCTGCCCGGCCGCGAGAAGGAGGTCGTCGAGGCCGCGCGCACGGTGAGCGATGCCGGTAGTGCACGAGGATGGTTCGCTGCCATGGCGAAAGGCGAAAACGCATGAGCTCCAACGTCACCGCACGCATCGCAGCGTTCGTGTCCGGGCTGCAGTGGGCTGACGTGCCGGAGTCGGCGCGCGAGGCCGCGCGGCGCACGGCGGCCAACGTCGTCGGTCTGTCGGTGGGTGCGGCACACGCCCCGGCGTCCAAGGCAGCGCTGGCCACGGCGGCGGATCTGGGGCAGCGCGGCGACGCGCGCGTGCTGGGGCGCCGCGAACGGCTTACCCCGCCGTGGGCCGCGCTGGTGAACGGATTGACCGCGCATGTTGAGGATTTCGACGACACCTATCTGGCGTGCATCCTTCATCCCGGCGCGCCGATCGTGCCTGCGGCGCTGGCGGCGGGCGAGATCGCCCGGCCGGGCGGCGAGGATCTGATGGCGGGTGTGGTCGCCGGTGTCGAGGTGGCCAGCAGACTCGGTGACGCGTTGTGGCCGTCGCATTTCGACCGCGGCTGGCATGTGACGGCCACGACGGGCCCGGTGGGTGCCGCGTGCGCGGCCGCGCGGATCCTCGGGATGGATGCAGGCGGCACCGCGGCGGCCATCGCGATTGCGGCCACACAGGCCGCGGGTCACACCGAACAGCTCGGATCGATGACGAAGTCGTTTCAGGTCGGGCGGGCGGCGGCCATCGGGATCGAGGCGGCGCTGCTGGCGTCGGAGGGATTCACCGGCCCGGCAGAGCCGCTTGCAGGCCGCCGCGGGATGGCTGCGCTGATGGCCGCCGACGCGGACTGGTCGGTGATGGCCGACCTCGGCTCGCGGTGGCTGATCGAACTCAACGCGCTCAAGCCCTACAGCTGCGGCATCGTCAGCCATCCGGTGATCGACGCAGGCCGCTCGCTGCGCGCCGATGTGGCCGACGGGGGCGAGATCGCCGATGTTCTGCTCGAGGTGCATCCGCGGGTACTCGACGTCATGGGCGTCGCCGACCCGGCGACCGGCCTGCAGAGCAAGTTCTCCGTCCACCACTGTTTCGCGGTGGGATTGTTGCGCGGCGCGGGCGGGCCGCCCGAGTTCAGCGACGAGTGCGCCATCGATCCGGCGGTGCAGGAGTTGCGGCGCAAGGTGCGCACCGAACTCGACCCGTCGCTGCCCGCCGATTCGTGCCGGGTCACGGTCACGCTGACCAGCGGTGAGAAGTTGGCGCGCACTGTCGAGCACGCGACGGGTAGCGTGTCGGCGCCGATGACCACAGAACAGCTGCAGGACAAGGTGGTCCGGCTGGCCCACCATCTCGACGACCCCACCCAGCTGTGGACTGTGGCGTCGAACCTGGATCGTGTGTCGGATGTGTCGGAACTCTTCGCCGTCGCAGGCTCACCATCGGCGGTGGTGTGAGGCGGTGAGTTTTTGACGATGTCGTGGTCTGCCTCTGCGTGCCGGCGCCCTATGACGGAGTAAGCGGACAACCGGCTACGGATGGAAGTGATCTGACGGTGGGCGCTCAGTTCCGGCGTTCGGCGAGCGCGCGCAGGAAGAACGTCAGGTTGGCCGGCCGCTCGGCGATGCGCCGGACGAAGTACCCATACCACTGCGTGCCGTACGGCACATACACCCGCACGTGATTACCCTCGTCGGCCAACCGCCGCTGTTCGGCGTCACGGATGCCGTACAGCATCTGGTACTCGAAATCGTCGACGCCGCGGTTGTTCTCACGCACCAGCGTGGGCACCGCGGCGATGATCTGCGGATCGTGTGAGGCCACCATCGGATAGCCCGACCCCGCCATCAGCACCTGCAGGCAGCGAAGGTAGGAGTCGGTGACCTCTTCGCGGTCCCGGTAGGCCACCGACGCGGGCTCGTCATAGGCGCCCTTGCACAACCGGATGCGGGCCCCGCTGACGGCGAACTCCTCGCAGTCGCTGAGCGTGCGTTTGAGGTAGGCCTGCAAAACGGTGCCCAGCCATGGGAATTCGGCGCGCAGGTCGCGCACGATCGACAGCGTCGAGTCGGTGGTCGTGTGGTCCTCGGCGTCGATGGTCACCCATGCGCCGACACGCTGCGCCCGCTCGCAGATGGTGTGCGCGTTGTCGCGGGCGATCTTCTCGCCGTCGCGCGGCAGCGCCTGGCCCAGCGCCGACAGTTTCAACGACACCTCGAGCGGCCGCACCGCGCCCGGCGGTTCATCGCGGTCGCCGAGCGCGTCGAGCAGCTCCAGGTAGGCCCGCACCGTGTTCTCGGCGTCTTCCAGCTGGGTGGTGTCCTCGCCGAGGTAGTCGATGCTGACCAGGCGAGCGCTGTCTCGGAGCTGCGCAACGCAGTTCAGCGCGTCGGCGACCGTCTCGCCGGGCACGAACCGGTGCACGACGTGGCGGGTGACCGGTAGCCGCTCCGCGGTGCGGCGCAACCCGTCCGACCGGCTGGCCGCCAGAATCGCCGGGCGCGCGACCCGGTGGAACACCTCAGCCATCACGTCGTCTCCTCAGCTCATGTGCGGGTAGTTGTGATCGGTCGGCGGGACGAAGTTCTCCTTGATCGACCGCGCTGAGGTCCAGCGCAGCAGGTTCATCGGGGAGCCGGCCTTGTCGTTGGTGCCCGATGCGCGGGACCCGCCGAACGGCTGCTGGCCCACCACGGCACCGGTCGGCTTGTCGTTGATGTAGAAGTTGCCCGCCGCGTAGCGCAGCCGGTTCTCGGCCTGCAACACCGCATTCCGGTCGTCGGCGATGACCGCGCCGGTCAGCCCGTAGGCCGCACCGGTGTCGATCACGTCGAGGATCCGCTCGTAGTCCGAGTCCGGATAGACATACACCGACAGGATCGGGCCGAAGTACTCGGTGCGGAACGACTCGTCGCCCGGGTCGTCGGACAGCAGCACCGTCGGCCGCACGAAATACCCTTCGCTGTCGTCGTATTCGCCACCGGCCGCGATGGTGACCCCCGCCGCGCTCTTGGCCCGTTCGATGGCCTTGACGTTCTTGGCGAATGCGCGGTCGTCGATCAGCGCGCCGCCGAAGTTGGACAGGTCGGTGACGTCGCCGTAGCGCAACGCCTCGGTGGCGCCCAGGAAGTCGTCGCCCATCGCCTGCCACACCGAGCGCGGGATGAACGCCCGTGACGCCGCCGAGCACTTCTGGCCCTGATAGTCGAACGCGCCGCGGATCAACGCGGTGCGCAACACGTCCGGCTGCGCCGACGTGTGCGCCAACACGAAGTCCTTGCCGCCGGTCTCGCCGACGAGGCGCGGATACGTGCGATAGCGGTCGATGTTCTTGCCGACCTCGCGCCACAGGTACTGGAACGTCGTCGTCGAGCCGGTGAAGTGAATGCCGGCCAATCGCGGATCGGCCAGCGCGACCTCCGAGACCGCGATTCCGTCGCCGGTGAGCAGGTTGATCACACCCGGCGGCAGCCCTGCCGCCTCCAACAGCTGCATGGTCAGATAGGCCGCAAACGTCTGCGTCGGCGACGGCTTCCACACCACCGTGTTGCCCATCAACGCCGGTGCGGTGGGCAGGTTGCCCGCGATCGCGGTGAAGTTGAACGGGGTGATGGCGTAGACGAAGCCCTCCAGCGGGCGGTAGTCGATGCGGTTCCAGACCCCGCGCGTGCTGATCGGCTGCTCGGCGAGGATGTGCCGCGCGAAGGCGACGTTGAACCGCCAGAAGTCGATCAACTCACACGCGGCGTCGATCTCGGCCTGGTAGGCCGACTTCGACTGTCCGAGCATCGTTGCCGCGCAGAGCTTTTCGCGCCAGGGTCCGGCGAGCAGGTCGGCGGCGCGCAAGAACACCGCGGCCCGCTCGTCGAAGGGCGTGTTGGCCCAGCCCTCTTTCGCGGCGATGGCGGCCTCGATGGCCGCGGTCGCGTCGGAGTGCTCGGCGTTGGTGAAGGTGCCCAGCGTGGCGGAGTGGCGGTGCGGCTGCACCACGTTGACGCGTTGTCCGCCGCCCATCCGGTGTTCACCGCCGATCACGTGCGGCAGCTCGATGGGCTCCTTGGCCAGCGCGTCGAGCGAGGCGACGAGCCGCGTGCGTTCGGGACTGTTCGGTGCGTATTCGTGGACCGGCTCGTTGGCCGGAGTCGGGACCTGGCTGACGGCATCCATGCAGTAAGGATGCCTTTTTCGCGTTCATCAACCGATGGACGAACGAACAATGCAGAACAAGATTTATAGTCGAATCGAACAAGGGAGGTGTGATGGCCAGACTGTCGCTCGGCCAGCTGCTGCTGGCCCTGGATCGCACGATGGTGACGCTGGTCGAAGCGCCTCGCGGCCTGGACATGCCGGTGGGTTCGGTCGCGCTGCTTGACGTCGATGACATCCGGCTCGGCCTGACCGTCGGCGCCGGCTCAGCAGACCTGTTCTTCCTGCTCGGCGTGAACGACGCCGAAGCCGTCGGCTGGATCGCCCAGCAGACCCACGGCGTCGGCCGCGTCCCGGCCGCCATTTTCGTCAAGGAGCCGACGCCGGGGGCGGTGAAGCAGGCTGCCGAACTGGGCACCGCGGTGGTCGCAGTCGAGCCGCGGGCGCGGTGGGAACTGCTGTACAAACTCGTCAACCACGCGTTCGAACATCACGGCGACCGCGACGATCCGTTCTACGACTCGGGCACCGACCTGTTCGGGTTGGCGCAGTCGATCGCCGACCGCACGCACGGGATGATCAGCATCGAGGACGAGCAGTCGCATGTGCTGGCCTATTCGGCGTCCAACGAGGAGGCCGACGAACTGCGCCGGCTGACCATCCTGGGCCGGGCGGGGCCGCCCGAGCATCTGGAATGGATCGGCCAGTGGGGCATTTTCGACGCGTTGCGCGCCAGCCGTGACGTCGTGCGCGTCGCCGAGCGCCCGGAGTTGGGGCTGCGGCCGCGGCTGGCCGTCGGTATTCACCTTCCGGAGAACGACGCGCGTCGCCCGCCGGGTTTCGCGGGCACGATCTGGCTGCAGCAGGGGTCGGCGCCGCTGGCCGACGACGCCGAGGAGGTACTGCGCGGCGGGGCGGTGCTGGCGGCGCGGATCATGTCGCGGCTGGCGGCCGCGCCGTCGACGCACACGCTGCTGGTGCAGAACCTGATCGGGCTGGGCGACGACGACGTCGACGTCGCCGCGACGGCCCGTGAACTCGGTATCGTCGCCGACGGCCGCGCGGCGCTGGTGGGCTTCCGCGGCGAGTCGGCGACGGTGCCGGCGAATGTGATCGCGTTGAGCGCCAGCGCGTTTCGATCGGATGCTCAGGTGGCGTCGACCGGCGATCGGGTCTACGTGCTGCTGCCCAAGGTCGGTGCGACGTCGTCGCTGACGTCGTGGGTGCGCGGCATGGTCACCGCGCTGCAGCGCGAACTGGGGCTGACGCTGCGCGCCGTGATCGCCGCGCCGCTGGCCGGGCTGGCCGGTGCGGCGTCGGCGCGCGCCGAGGTGGACCGCGTATTCGACAGCGCCGACCGGCATCCCGGCGCCATCGGTCAGATCACGACGCTCGACGAGGCACACACCACCGTGCTGCTCGACGAGATCGTCGCGCATGTGGCCGCCAACCCGCGACTGGTCGACGCCCGCGTGCGCACGCTGCGCGAGCAGGACCCGATGCTGGCCGACACCCTGGCCGCCTATTTGGACGGCTTCGGTGATATCAGCTCTGTCGCAAAGCAATTGCACGTCCATCCGAACACTGTGCGGTACCGGGTGCGCCGCATCGAGAAGCTTCTGTCGACGTCGTTGGACGATCCGGAGAACCGGCTCGTCCTGGCGCTCAGCCTGCGCGCCACCGAGCGCTGAGTTGCTTCTCGTGAGCAGACGCTAATGCCCGCAAAAGCCCAGGCGATTTCAGGCAGTGGATGCAACAGCGGGTGGTTTTGGCGGGTTTGAGAGTAGCTCGTCGAGGACTTCAGCGGGTTTCTTCCAGCCGAGGGTTTTGCGGGGTCGGGTGTTGAGTTGGGCGGCAACGTAGTCGAGGTAGTCGGCCGGGAACACTGATAGGTCGGTGCCTTTAGCAAAGTATTGGCGCAGCAGCCCGTTGGTGTTCTCGTTACTGCCGCGTTGCCATGGCGAGTGCGGATCGCAGAAGTAGATATCGAGCTC
>NZ_PDCP01000240.1 GCF_002553505.1 Mycolicibacterium agri
ACCACGCCGACCGCCACATCGGCAGCCTCAATGAAGAATGGCCACCCCGCGGTCGTCATCCACAGAGACGGTCAACACCGATCACGACGTGGGCGGCTTTATTGGCCACCACGCCGCCGTCGCGGATCTTGATGCGGATGGCGTCGATATACAGGATCGGATACACCGGATCGACCGGGCGCGACTGCCAGGCCGCGATCTCATCGACCACGACGTCGGTGACCCGCGAGACCGTGGCCGCCGACACCGCAGCGCCATAGACCTCGCCGAGATGCTCGGTGATATCGCGGGTGGACATGCCCCGCGCATACAGCGACAAGATCATGTCCTCGACCTGGCCCAGCCGGCGTTTGCGCTTGGGCACGATCACCGGGGTGAAGGTGCCGTTGCGGTCTCGAGGTACCTCCAAATCGACCGGTCCGGCGGTGGTCAGCACGGTCTTGCGGCCGTGACCGTTGCGGGAGTTGCCTGAGCCATAACCGGCCGGATCACCGTGCTCGTAGCCGAGATGATCGGCGATCTCAACATCCAAAGCCCGTTCAAGCACAGCCTTGGTCATCTGTGCCAGCAGTCCGTCTGGGCCATCGATCGGGGTGCCCGAAGCCTCCGCGTCGGCCAACAAGGCATCAACCGCCGCCGGCTGAATCGCCCTGGATTCGCCGGAGGCTCGAGCTATTGGATTCCGACCAGGGGTTGGTCGGTCCGTGATGCATCGTAG
>NZ_PDCP01000241.1 GCF_002553505.1 Mycolicibacterium agri
GGTCTGACTGAACACACGCGCCACAGAGCGCTTTGAGGCACCCCGCCCCCAAAGCCACTAATTCAGCAGGCTCCTAGGGGACGACGGCTTCGACGCCGCGTGGGCGGAAGGTGCGGCACTGACACTGGAGGAAGCGGTTGGCTACGCCCAGCGCGGGCGGGGCACGCGCAGCAGGCCGTCAACGGGCTGGGACTCGTTGACGCCCACCGAACTTGACGTCGTGCGGCTGGTCAGCGAGGGGCTCGGCAACAAGGACATCGCCGCGCGGTTGTTCATGTCTCACCGCACCGTGCAGACGCACCTGACGCACGTCTACAGCAAGCTGGCCGTCACATCGCGAGTCGCGCTGGCCCAAGAAGCCGCCCGTCACGGCTGACTGTCAGCGATGTCGTGGGGCATGGGTGCTTGCTCCGACCTGTCAGCGATGTCATGGGACATGGGCCGGATACCAGACGGGTCTTCTCCTCAGCAGGAATCTTCGCTTGCCGGCGGGCATTCCGAGCACTGTTCAGCAGACCGTCAGCGCCGCGATGACCTCAGGCCCGTACTTCACCGGCCGCCCACTGCGCGCGGTGACGACCTTGGGCTGCAGCGCAGCCTTGAGAGCCTTACGGGCATGGTTTCGATGCCATCCGGTGTCGCTTGCCAGGGTGATGGGACCACCTGATTGCCAGGGGGATGGGACCACCGTGGCGCGTTACTGAGGATGCTTG
>NZ_PDCP01000242.1 GCF_002553505.1 Mycolicibacterium agri
TGTCGCCTGCCATGAGGATGGGACCAGTGTGACCTGATTTTTGCCAGGGTGATGGGACCACCTGGATTGCCAGTTATGGGACCACCGGCGCGTCGCGTCGGTGGTCTTTTCATTTGTCCGTTCGATCGCCGTGACAGCGCAAGTCACGGAGGTCGCCGGCATGGCTTTTCGGGAGGTCAGTGTGAATGAGATCAGGGAAGTGCTGCGGGTGTGGCTGGGCGTGGCGGGGCTACCGGCGCCGGGGTACCGCACGATCGCCGCGTATTGCGGTCTGGACCGCAAGACGGTGCGACGCTACGTCGAGGCCGCCCAGGCCGCCGGTCTGCGCCGCGACGACGACCTGGGCGCGGTCGATGACGCGTTGATCGGGATGGTCGCCGATGCGGTGCGGCCGGTGCGCCCCGATGGCCACGGGGCGGCGTGGGAGCAGCTTCTGGGGTTCGAGGAGCAGATCACCGCCTGGGTGGCCGGCACCGGTGGGCAGCGGCCGTTGACGGTCACCAAGATCCACACCTTGTTGGCCCGGCAGGGCTGTGTGGTGCCGTATCGAACGTTGCACCGATTCGCCAGTGAGCGTTGCGGTTTCGGCCGCAAGGATCTCACGGTGCGGGTTGCCGATGGCGATCCCGGAGTGGAGTGCCAAGTCGATTTCGGCTATCTGGGGATGCTCACCGA
>NZ_PDCP01000243.1 GCF_002553505.1 Mycolicibacterium agri
CACCGACCGTGCTCGTTGATGGTGTTGATGTCATGAAGCCGGGTACCGAGTTGATGGCTGATGCGTGCCGATTGGACCTCCCGACTCGGGATCGAGTGATTTCGGCGCTTCAGGATGCGAGGCCGTTGGCCTGATCGACGCTGGGTCTGGCTGCTGGCCGACCGGTGCGATGTGATCCTCTTGCTCCCCCGGGTTCAGCTGGCTGCCGTAGTTTTCTGGTTGCGGGTGTGGGCCAGCCGGTAGGAGTCGGTGCCGGTTTCAATGATGGTGCCGCCGAAGGTAAGTCGGTCGACAATGGCTGCGCAGAGCCGCGGGTCGGTAAAGGTTTTTGTCCAGCCCGAGAAGGCCTCATTGCTGGCGATGGCGATGGCGTTCTTTTCCTCCCGCTCGGTCAGAACCTGGAACAACAGTTCGGCGCCGCGTTTGTCGAGTTCCATGTAGCCCAGCTCGTCCAAAAGTAGGAGATCAACCCTCCCGTAGCGGTTGATCGTTTTGGTGAGCTGCTTGTCATCGGCGGCCTCGACGAGCTCGTTCACCAACCGGGTCGCCAGGGTGTAGCGGACGCGGAAACCGCGTTCGGCGGCCGCGGTGCCCAACGCGATGAGCAGATGGGACTTTCCGGTGCCAGAGTCACCGATCAGGCACAGCGGTTGGCCCTTGCTGATCCAAT
>NZ_PDCP01000244.1 GCF_002553505.1 Mycolicibacterium agri
ATAACTGGCAATCCAGGTGGTCCCATCACCCTGGCAAAAATCAGGTCACACTGGTCCCATCCTCATGGCAGGCGACAGCGTTTGCGCCAGGCCACGATCTGGTTCTCCACGCTGGGCCGGACACGGGTCGGACTGGTATGCGGCCGCGAGGACCGGTCGTGAAGACCGTCTTCACCCTCGGTCTCAAAACGACTGATCCAGGTGTGGACGCATTTACGCGAAACCCCCATCGCTTTCGCGATATGGGCCTTGGGCCAGCCAGCCTGATACCGGCGCACTATCAGCAGCCGGCCGTGAAACGTCGTACGGGCATTACGGTGGGACACGAGAACCTCCGGACGGTGGTGGACCTAGACAAGCCACACCCCACCCGGAGGTTCTCCTCACATCAAGCCAACACGCCTGCTACCAACGTCCTGTCCCAGTACACCTAGAGGTTGGGATGCGTCCGGCTGCGCTGCGAAGGTATCTGAACACCTAAATAGCTTCGGCAACAACAGGTTTAGAGGTACCAGCGACACCACCTAAAATCGTCACTGTGACGAATTGCGCGCCCGAGGAGACGGGGAGGGGAGTGCGGCTAGCCTGAACGTTTCGTGAGATGGGCCGTTGACACGGCTTGTAATGCACGGAAGTGCCTGTCCTGCTTGAGAACATTGGC
>NZ_PDCP01000245.1 GCF_002553505.1 Mycolicibacterium agri
TCATCACAGCCCGAACCGCACATCGCAGGAGCTGGTACGCAAGATCGTGCACCTGCGGTGGCGTCATCGGCTCTCTCCGCTGGCGATCGCCTCGCGGCTGTCAATGTCGGCGTCGACGGTGCACGCAGTGTTGGTGCGGTGCCGGTTGAACCGGTTGTCCCACATTGATATCCGCACCGGTGAGCCGATCCGCCGCTACGAACACGACCACCCCGGTGCACTGATCCACGTTGATGTGAAGAAACTGGGCAACATCCCCACCGGTGGCGGCTGGCGATTCGTGGGACGGTCCCAAGGTCAGAAGAACCGGCACCTGATGTCTGGCACCAAGCGCAGCCGATATCACCAGCCGCTGCTCGGGCACGCCTATGTCCACACCGTTGTCGATGACCACTCACGCGTGGCCTACGCCGAAATTCACGACGATGAAACCGCTGACACCGCGGTAGCGGTGTTGCGCCGCGCTGTCGGTTGGTTCAGCGACCGCGGGGTCATTGTCGAGGCCGTCTTGTCTGACAACGGCGGCTGCTACCGCTCACACGCGTGGAAACAGGCCTGCGCAGACCTAGGCGTTAAGCACCGGCGGACCCGGCCCTACCGGCCACAAACCAACGGGAAAATCGAG
>NZ_PDCP01000246.1 GCF_002553505.1 Mycolicibacterium agri
CGCAAGCAGGCGTCGGTATATGACGTGGCCCAGTTGTTGCCGCACTATGCGGGGAATCTGGTCGCCGCCGAGATCAGGGTCCTCGAGCAGTTGACCAGTTCGACCGAGCAGCCCTACGCAGTGGTGCTCGGGGGCTCCAAAGTGTCGGACAAGCTGGCAGTCATCGAGAACCTCGCTACCACGGCCGACCGCCTTGTGATCGGCGGCGGCATGTGTTTCACTTTCCTTGCAGCGCAAGGTGTTCCAGTGGGCTCGTCACTTCTGGAAAACGGCATGATCGACACGTGCCGTCGACTGCTGGACACCTACGGCGACGTGATCGCCCTTCCGGTCGACATCGTCGTCGCCGAACGGTTCGCCGCGGATGCGGAGCCGCAGACGGTCCCTGCGAACCGGATTCCCGACACTAGAATGGGACTCGACATCGGGCCGGCCTCGGTGCAGCAGTTCACTGCGCTCCTGTCCAACGCCAGAACGATCTTCTGGAACGGTCCGATGGGGGTATTCGAGTTTCCGGCGTTCGCGGCGGGCACCAAGGGTGTCGCCGAAGCAATCATCGCCGCAACGGGCAACGGAGCGTTCAGCGTGGTCGG
>NZ_PDCP01000247.1 GCF_002553505.1 Mycolicibacterium agri
TCGGTCATGCGCACGTTTCAGCAGATCTTCCGCCGCGAGGGCATCAACGTCGCCTACGTGGAGGGTGACAGCTTTCATCGTTATGACCGCGCCGAAATGAAGACCGCGATTGCCGACGCGCACGCCCGCGGCGACCACTCGTTCAGTCATTTCGGGCCCGAGGCCAACCTGTTCGAGGAGCTCGCGGAGCTGTTCAAGGTCTACGGTGAGACCGGTACCGGCAAGGTCCGCAAGTATCTTCACGATGAGAAAGAGGCCGCGCCGTACGGTCAGCGGCCGGGCACCTTCACGCCATGGGAGGAGCTGCCCGGCGACACCGACCTGTTGTTCTACGAGGGCCTGCACGGCGCGGTCGTGACCGACACCGTCGACGTGGCCGGCCACGCCGACCTACGTATCGGCGTTGTGCCGGTGATCAACCTGGAATGGATCCAAAAGCTGCAGCGCGACAAGGCGGTGCGCGGATACACCGCCGAAGCGGTTACCGACACGATCCTGCGCCGGATGCCCGACTACGTGAACTACCTCTGCCCACAGTTCTCAAACACCGACGTCAACTT
>NZ_PDCP01000248.1 GCF_002553505.1 Mycolicibacterium agri
ACCCCGCGCCTCGACGGCCAGCCCACCCCTGAGCAAGCCGGCAGCGACCAGCGCACCGTCGGCAAACGCAATCACGACGCCCTCAAAGCCGTGCTGCGGGCCATCCTGGCCAGCGGCGAGCTGGGCAGCCACAACGGGCTACCGGTCACCATGGTCATCAGCACCACCCTGGGCGAACTGGAGTCCGGCACCGGCCACGCCACCACCGGCGGCGCCACCCTGCTGCCCATGTCCGAGGTCATCCGCCAGGCCGCCCACGCCTACCACTACCTAGCCGTCTTCGACGACCACACCCAAGAGCCCCTCTACCTCGGCCGCGCCAAACGCCTCGCGTCAAAGGCCCAACGCCTCCTGCTGTATGCCCGCGACCGCGGCTGCACCCGACCGGGTTGCACCGCCCCCGCCTACCACTGCCACGCCCACCACATCGACGGCTGGGCCAAGAACAACGCCCCCACCGACATCACCGCTCTCACCCTGGCCTGCCCCGCCGACGACCTACTCATCGAAACCACCGACTGGACCACCCGCACCCGCCCCGACGG
>NZ_PDCP01000249.1 GCF_002553505.1 Mycolicibacterium agri
TGAATCGCCCTGGATTCGCCGGAGGCTCGAGCTATTGGATTCCGACCAGGGGTTGGTCGGTCCGTGATGCATCGTAGAACGCGGCTTCGAACTCCGCCGGAGGTAAGTCGCCGAGGTAGCTGTGGAGGCGGCTGGCGTTGTGCCAGTAGACCCAGCTGAGGGTGGCCAGTTCGACGTCCTCGACGGTCTTCCACGGCCGCCCGGTGCGGGCCGGCCCGTAGATCAGTTCGGCCTTGTAGTAGCCGTTCACTGTCTCGGCGAGGGCGTTATCGAAGCTGTCCCCGACCGTGCCAATTGAGGGCACCGCGCCGATCTCAGCGAGCCGCTCACCGTAGCGGATAGACGTGAACTGCGATCCGGCATCGGAGTGACAAACCAAGTCCGGCAGTTGGTTTCCGCGCGACCATCGCGCCATCTCGATCGCATCGAGCACCATGGTCGTGCGCATGTGCGAGGCCACCCGCCAGCCGACGATCATCCGCGAGTAGGCATCGACGATGAAGCACACGTAAGCCACTCCGGCCCAGGTCGGCACGAACGT
>NZ_PDCP01000024.1 GCF_002553505.1 Mycolicibacterium agri
CCCGAGCCAAGGGTCTCCAGGAAGCTGGTCAAAATTCAGTTGCCGCGCTCTGGTCAGTATTCAGTTGCCGCCGACAGCGCCGTTCACTTGAGCGATGCGCTGCTGTCCGGTTTGAACTGGACTGCGCACCGGTGCGCAATTTCCCGTCTTTTCGCGGTCAACGGAACTTTCCTGGTCTGTGGTGGTTTGCCACCACGGGTACGCACGTCGGTCACGAGTCGTGGGTGGAACGTGATCAGCTGATGGCGCTGGATGCCGATCCAGATGTGGTTGGCGTGCTGTCGCAACCGTTTTGGTTCCACTGGCCCGACGGATCTCGACACGCGCCGGATTACTTCGTGCGTCATCGAGATGGCTCTGCCGTGGTGGTTGATGTTCGTGAGGACGAGCGAATCTCGGTGGGCGATCAGAAGGTGTTCGATCGGTCTGCGGCGGCCTGCGCGATGGTGGGCTGGGATTATCGCCGGGTCGGCGCACTCAATCCGGTGCTGCGGGCCAACCTGCGGTGGTTGTCGGGTTATCGACACCCACGAGTCCTGCGGGTGGGCCTGGCTGAACAGCTCACTGAGGTGTTCACCCGAGCCCGTCCCTTGATGGCTGGAGTACGGGCCGTCGGCACTCCCCTGGTGGTGCTGCCGGTGCTGTTTCATCTCCTTTGGCAAGGGTGCCTGGCAGCCGATTTGCGTGATGCGCCGCTTGGCGATGACACGCTGATCGGGCTCGGGGCTGGGTGGTGAGCTGGCGTGCGAACGGGTGTGGTCCGCGTGGGAGACGAGATCCGTTTGTCATCAGGTGTTTTCACCGTTGTGGCCTTGTCGGGTGGGTCGGTCCGGTTGGTCGACGCTGTCGGTGAGCACATCGTGGTGCCGGTGTCGCAGTTGTTGGTTGACCCTGCGTTGGAGTTGGTGTCAGGGTCGCGGCCACCGTTGTGTTCTGAGGAGATGTTGGCGGGAATTCCGGAAGCAGCGGTTGAGCTGGCGCGCTGGTGGGAGCGACATATCGTCGAGATCCTGACCGGCCGGCCGCCCGGGGCCGCTCCGGGTTCTCGACCCCGCCCGGAATATGACACGGCGAGACGATCTCTGCGCCAACGGGAGTTGGCCAAGCTGGACGAGTTGCGTGCTGCTGGCCATGAGGTGAGCCGGAATGCATTGCAGCGTCGTCGTTACGCCTATGAGCGGGATGGGCTGTTGGGCGTCGTGGATGGGCGACACAATCGTCGCCGGCACGTGTTCGGCCGGGTGGACGAGCGTGTGGTCGCCGCGGTGCGTGACGCAATCGAGGGCGAGACCAACCTGTCGACGGGGACAGTGCAGCGCTTGCAGCGGCAAGTTGCCAAGTCGTTGGCGGCGGCGTATGGACCCGAGGATGCACCGGCGATGCCGTCTCAGCCGACGTTCTACCGGCTGGTGAAGAGGCTCGCCGAGGGCCGGCATACGTTCGGGTCGGCGCGTACGCGGCGGTCGTTGTCCAAGCAGCCGGATGGCCCGTTCGGGTCGGTCACCGTGGTGCGGCCCGGGGAGATGGTGGAGATCGATTCGACGCCGTTGGATGTGCTGGTGGTTCTGGATGATGGTCTGGTGGACCGGGTCGAGTTGACCGGGATGGTCGACAACGCGACGCGTTCGATTCCGGCGGCGGTGTTGCGGCCGACGACCAAGGCGGTGGATGCGTCGTTGTTGCTAGCGCGGGCGTTGACGCCGGAGCCAATGCGTCCGGGATGGGCGGATGCGCTGCGGATGTCGCGGTCGGTGTTGCCGCACCGCAGTTTGACCAGTGTTGATCAGCGCCTGGCCGATGCCGCGGCGCGGCCGGTAATCGCTCCGGAGACGGTCGTGTGTGACCACGGGAAAGCGTATCTGTCACAAACGTTTCGGCAGGCGTGCTGCACTCTCGGGATCAATCTGCAACCGGCTCATCCTGACTGCCCGACCGACAAACCGAAGGTAGAACGGACGCTGCAGTCTGTGAGCACCCTGTTCGCGCAGTATGTTGCCGGGTATGTGGGGTCGTCGGTGGAACGGCGCGGGAAGAACGCCGAGGACGATGCGGTGTGGTCGATGATCGAACTTCAGGCGCTGTTGGACGAGTGGATCATCGCGGTGTGGCAGAACCGGCCTCACGACGGTCTGCGGGATCCGGTGACTCCAGGGAAAGCGTTGACCCCCAACGAGAAATACGCTGCGCTGGTCGAAGTCGCCGGCTATGTGCCGGTCCCGCTGGGCGCCGACGATTACGTTGAGCTACTGCCGGTGGCGTGGCGGACCATCAACAGTTACGGGATCCGGATCAATCATCGTACTTATGACGCCAAGGCGCTCAACCCTTACCGCCGCCAGCATTCCGGGGTCGATGCCCACAACGGACAGTGGGAGGTCCATTACGACCCCTATGACGTGTCGAGAATCTGGATACGCAATCACCACGACGATGGCTGGCTGGGCGCGACGTGGACGCACCTGCGCAGCGCCCCGGTGCCGTTCGGCGAGATGCTGTGGCGTCACGCGCGCACGGTGGCTAACCGCACAGGCATCCAGAAGGCGCAGGAAGCCGAGATTGCAGCCGTTGCCGAGGATCTGATGGACCGAGCCGCCGCGGGCCCCCAGGGCCGAACGAAAGCGGAGCGACGGGTGACTGGGCGGACAAGTGCTGCTAGCGCCGGTCGCGGCTGGCCCGGCGTGCCGGGGCCGCCGGCCGAGCACGGTGCGTCGCCGAGCGATCAAACAGCCGACGACGCAAACGGTGAAGACGTTGTGGCCGAGGTGATTCCTCTGCCGGTGTTCGATGCACGCAAGGAGGCCCAATCGTGGCGACTGTGACCGAGCCGCAAACAGTGGCCGTGAACCAGTTGGAGGATCGCCGCCAGCCCACCACCACGTTGGAGGGCTGGCGGCGTTTCATTGAGGCCGATGCACCCGAGTTCGAACTGCTCGACGATCTGACGTGGTCGCAGTTAGACGACGATGCTCGGACCCGTTACAACGAGGCCCGCGTAGCGCATCACTCGGAGTTGGTGGTGGTCACGACATCGGCGATCGAATCGATCACCAACCAAGGCCGACTGCTGACCCTGCTCAATCAGCGCGAGATTGGCGCGCGACGTGGCCTGATCATCTCCGGCGCCGCTGCGACCGGCAAGACCACCGCGATCAAACAACTGGGCAGATTTCACGAACTGCGTACCAGGGCACGGTTCCCCGGCGACGACAACCGCATACCGGTGGTGTATGTGACCGCACCGCCGAAAGGTTCACCACGCAAGCTCGCGATGGAATTCGCCCGGTTTCTGGGCTTACCCATGCTCAACCCGCGGATGAACGTCACCGATATCTCCGACGCGGTGTGCCAAGTGCTCATCGACGCCAGGACCGACATCGTGGTGGTCGACGAGATCCACAACCTCAACCTGGATACCCGCGCCGGGGAAGAACTGTCTGATCACCTCAAATACTTCACCGAACACCTGCCTGCGACGTTTGTGTATGCCGGGATCGACGTGGAGCGTTCCGGGCTGTTCACCGGCACCCGCGGACGCCAGCTTGCCGGGCGCTGTGGTGTTATCCACACCAGTGCGTTCCCGGACGCTAAAGAATGGCGTCAGCTCGTGGCAGCGATGGAGGGCACCTTGCGGCTGCACTCCCACCCACCGGGATCCCTTGTTGCCGAGGCGCGATACCTGCACCGCCGCACCGGCGGCATGATCGGCAGCCTTGCCCATCTGATCCGCGCCGCAGCTATCCAGGCCATGCTGGATGGCACCGAACAGGTCTCGCGAGCGCTGATGGACACCGTGCTGATCGACTATGCCGCTCACACCGCAGCCGCCCGCACCGCCAGCTGAACCGGCTTGAATCCCAGACCATGGCCGCAAGGACCACAACACGCGTTGCCGCGCAGGGTGTGGCCGGTGCAGACCGAAACGGTGCATTCCTACACGATGCGACTGGCCCACGCCAACCACCTGCCCCTGAAGGTGCTGCACACCTATCTGTCGGGCACAGCGGTCAGCAACCAGCCGCGGCCCGAATGGCTCGCAGCTGCCAGCGGTTACCCTCTTGATCTGCTGGAAATTCGGCTCAAAGGCCTCACCCGAGGCCATGGTTTCGCCGAACAACTGCGCAGGTCACGACCCGGGTGCCGACTGTGTATGGCGCGCCGCGGAATCTATGAACCGGTCTACTGCTGGCTGCCCGAACACCGCACGGTGTGTTTCCGTCATCGCCGATGGATCGGCGCACCAGCACACCGGTGGGGCGATCAACGACCGCTCGAACATCGTCCGGCAGTGCTCACAGCAGCACGCAGGCATGCGCGAATGGCCTACCAGCACAAGGATTTCGCTCCGTTCGCTATGCGTGATGCGCGCCGAATCCTGAATTGCTGGTGGCGTGAAGGCTGCACCGTCACACCCGTGCTGTCGCTTCGAGAAATCACGGTGGAGGAATACCTCGACGCCTACAGCGATCACGTCGCCTTGGCGGTCATCCTTGCCGACTATCGGCCCCACATTGCCACGACCCATCCTCACAGCGGCCAACTCCTTGACGCGCTTCACCGACGGATCGAGACCGATTTCCCCGATCGCTGCGGGAGCACCGGCGCCCTCGACCAATGGATATGCGACCAACGCCTGGCAATGCACCGACCCGCCGGGACGATCACCAGATTGCTCGGACCACACCGCGGCTCCTGACGCCAACAGCTACTTGAAAGACGCCGGCCTCGTCTGTCGCAAATTTGTGTGACTGCGAGTAGCGTTAAACATGTCGGTGTTCGGTCATGCAGCTTGCCCATTCGGGTTTGGAGCATCGATCAATAGGTCGATTGGCTCGACCACAGATGGGAGCGTCCACATGACGCTACAAGCGGCCGAGAATTCGCAACGGATGCAAATTCCGTCCCGTACTCCGAGATTGCGGTTGAAACCGAAGGCGCCACGTATCGGCTTTGTCGATGGGGCGTGGTGGCCTCGCGGTAACGACCTAAGTGCTGAACTTCCTGACCTTCTAGCGGTGTTGTCCGTCAGGTTGGGGCATGTCGAACGGGTACTGTACCGATTGTCTGACTGGCAGTCAGCGCCGCGAAAACTCGACGCTGGTGGCGGTCCGGTCAGGTTGGATGGAGATGAGCGCCAACCGATCTCAACAATCAGCCTGCTAGGACCGGGATTCCGTCGACTCGATCTGCTGGTCGTGGCTGTGCACACGGACGCCTCCGACGCGCACGCGACGATGATGCGGGCCGCACATCCCAGCGACGAGACCAGTGTGGACCAGCTTCTCGGCATCGAGCCGCGCGTTCGAATCACCTTGGACCGAGCCAGCATTGCCCAGCAGCGCTGGGAATCTGAGATACCGAAATCACGCAGTGCACAACCGAATACCTAACCGGTGACGGCTTGTGAAGAACAACACGCTGACGATGGCGTCAGGGATCGGATTTGAACCATGACTGTACAAGTAACCCGCAACGACGGCCTCACTGATGAGTTTGCGCGCTTCGGTGACCGCTACATCAAGCACGCCGACGGGTCGTTGGAGGTTGTCCGTGCCGGAACAATGCAACCTGTGGCCTATCCTGCAGGGGGCTGGACCGAGGTGGCCGGCGATGAGAAGCGGAAGCCGCACGGGCTATTTCGTCACCGCTCATAGTGGCACGAACATAGTGCCAGCGCGCTTTCCCGCGGGTGCCGGGCCGCGGGAAAGTTCGTGTCAGCCGGGGAGCTGCGCTAGCCGTAGGGAAGCCGTAGTTCCGCCTTCTGATTCCCAGCGTTCTTGAGCAGTGGAGGCCTGGTTGCGTGTGTCCCGGTCTCGCTGGCTGATCGTGAGCAATCCGTCGACGGTCGCGGCGTTGTGAGGTTGCGCCGCGGTCATCATGGTGCGGTGGGCGTCGTTGGCATTGGTGTGGGGCGGAATCACCAGGAGCGTGAGCCGGTCACCGTCGAGCCCGAGAACATCAATGGTGTTGATCGGTTGAAGCCGATACCCATCCAAGCGGACCGTCCGCCCTCCGGTGATGAGCTTTCGTGGCGCCTCCGCCCATGCATTCAGGTGATACAGCACCCGGTCGATGCGGCCCAGGCGTACCGACAGCACGGCCAAAAGGTCTGGAAGCTCTGCGCGGAGGTCATCGCTGTGGGGCCACCAGGCCCCGTCGACATACCCGCTTTGGGGTGCTTTGGGCTTTAACCGTAGGCGCGGCGTACGTGCCGGCACGATGGAGTTCTGATCATTTCTGCGTGTCTGCTGTGGCGTCACAATGACGCTCCCATCTGGACCGCGTCCCGCGGCCCCTTCAAATCAGCGATGACACACGAAATTTGTTGTGCGCACGAAATACCGCTGATAGTGCTGATTCTACGCGGATCGGCCCGAATACAGGCTGCGTCAGGCGAAACATATTCGACATGCCGGCGGTGACTCTCAGCCTCGGTCAGACCCGTTACGCTGGGTTGGCAATGCGTCGTTGGCCACCGTTGCGACGTCAGCGGTCTCAGCGATGAGGTGATCTACGACGTCGAGAAGGCTGTTGCGCATGCGCATGGCGCGACGTTGCCGAGCCGCCGAGCTGCCCTCTGCCAGTGCCCTGCGTGCCAACTCCTCGACCGTCTGCCAATCTCGGGATGCCTCCAGCTGCGGACGGAGCATCTGGACCAAATCAGTAACCACATCGCCCGCGGGGCGACTCGCCGGATGTATCAAGTCCACCAGGTCGCCTTCCAGGCCTGAACGGGCAGCTCGCCACAGCGCAGCACGGCCGAGCGGGGGCACCACGATGGCGGCAGGCACCCCGGCACGTAGTCCCTCGATTTCGCGTTCGACGAGCGCGCGGAACAACGCCGCGATGAGCACAATGGTGTCGGCGCGGGGACAGCTATCACACACGCGTAGCTCCAAGGTGGGAGTGCGCAAGGCGGGGCGGACGTCAAAATACGACATCCCCGCATCGGTGATCACCCCCGTTGCAATCAGATCGGAGATCAACGCGTCGTACTCGGCGGCTGACGTGGCCGGAGGCGCCAATCCAGTGGTCGGCCATCGCTGCCAAACCAATGTGCGGACACTGCTGTAGCCGGTGTCAGATCCGTCGGACCAGAACGGCGAACTCGCGCTCAACGCAAGCAAAGTGGGAACATAGGCGGCTACCCGACCGGCCACTAGGACAGACTCATCAGGATCGTCGATTCCAACGTGGATCTGGGTTCCACAGATCAGTTGTTCGCGCGCCAACAGCTGATAGTCGGCAAGCATCTGCTGATAACGGGAAGTCTGGGTCACTCGCATCTCGCTGGGCACCGACAGCGGAACCGCGCCTGCGGCAACCACTCCCAACCCGAGTGTGGCGGCGGTATCGACGAGGACTCGACGCCGCGCTGTCAGATCAGCCCGCAATTCCGGAAGCGTGCTGACCACACTGCCGTTGGTCTCGACCACGCAGCTCTGCAATTCGGCCACATAACCGTCAGGCAGCAGCGGTAGCAGCTCTGGTGCCCGCGTTGCCAGCCGCCTGGTTGTGAGGTCGACAAGGTGGAACTCTTCCTCTATGCCGACCGTCCGTGGCGTCTTGGCGAATGTCAATTGTCCTGACGCTTCTTGTGATCGGCATTCACGCATGCTCATGGGGCGCCTGTGGGACGGTATCCCTCGTGTCCGCTCGGTCCCACTGGGTCGTCGAGCTGTTCAACGGGATCCGGCGCCGCGTTGCGGCGGACGCCGTCCCGTTGACACAGGCCCCATACTGCGGTCGCCCAGATGTCGGCTTCTGGCCATGCGGAGTGCTGCGGGCGGCGGCCTCGTCAGCCCACGCCTCGCGCCGCCGAAATTGCGGTGGGTCCGCTTTGACGGATTGCTGGATGTTGTCGGGCGTGGCAGAGGGATCTTTCTGGCGTTCATTGCCCGCCACCCACGCGAAGGCAGCGATAGGTATGGTCGTCGCGAACACGACGAGGGCGACGAAAACGATACTGCTGGTAGCCATATCGGCTCCTTGTGATTGTTGAAACATGAATTTGTTGGCGTGAGGGGGTATGGCTGAGGGCATCGCATCGCTGACCAGTGTCGAAGTGGGTATGTCGTTGCGCGTCCGGGGTCAGTCGGCCACGACCCGCATCGACCCGGTCAGCGTTGCGGACCGGTCAGTAGTAGTGACGCCGGCCGCCGATGGCGTGACCCGTCCGCCCCATCAGCATCATGAGCAGGCCAACGACCAGCAGGATGACGCCGACGACCAAGACAATATGGGCGAACGCGAATGTGGTGGCAAGGCTGGGAAGGAGGAGCCCCAGAACGATCCGGTGTGCGGCGCCTTAGGTTTCAGCCTAAGCCGCGGCGTGCGCGCGGGTACGGTCGAGTTCTGATCGTTTTTCGTCTCGGTTGTGGCGTCATGGCGACGCTCCTGTCTTGGTCGTGAACCGGTCCAAATCCTGCGATTCAGCGATGACACGCAGATTGGTTGCGGGTACGCAAGCTACCGCCGATGGCTGTGAATTTTGCGGTCCAGCGATGTTACGTTGTTGCGCGAGTGGCGATTTCAGGCGGGGTGCGAGGTTTGAGCTGGCGACGGTCAGTGGGCTTGGTGTTCCTTGCGGTCGGCAGTTCTGGGCATATCGGGTGTTTGCGAGGTCGGATCCATCGTGTCCGCGCGGTCCCACTGCTCGTCGAGCTGGTGGCGGGAGGTCTCTGCCTCGCTGCGGTAGGCGACGGCCTGCTGTTGCAGACCGGACGCTTGGGCTGCCTTGACGTCGGATTCAGCCTGAGCGGCGCGGGCCCGGGCGGCGGTCTCGTCGGCGCGTGCCTCGCGCTGCCGAACCTGCGGCGTCTCGTCCCTGGCGGCCTCGCGAATCTCTTCGGCTGCTACGTGACGATGTTCGTTGCGTTTGTTACGCGCCACCCACACGATTGCGGCGATAAGCAAGATGGCCGCGATGACGATGACGACGATCAAAACGATACTGCTGGTGGGCATGTCGGCTCCTTGGGTTGGTTGAGCGTGAAATTTTGGTGGCCGGAGGCTAAGGAATGCTCTCGGCGGCGTGAGGTACTGGGTGGCCGGCGCGGTGGAGTCCGCGGGGCCGCCAGGGATTGTGCCGTCCGCCGTTGACGGTGGTCGCTCAGTAGTAGTGGCGGCGGCCGCCGACAGCGTGACCCATCCGTCCCATGAGCATCATGAGCAGGCCGACGACCAGCAGGATGACTCCGACGACCAAAACTATGTGGGCGAACGCGAACGTGGGGACGAGGCTGGGAAGCAGGAGCCCCAGAACGATGAGGATGATTCCGAGGACGATCATGGCGGTTGCCTAGTTTCTGGGTAGGTGTGTCCGGGCACGGTGTTGCTCAGATCAGTGTTTGAAGGCGTCTTTGACCTTGGCGCCGGCCTGTTTGGTGTTGCCCTTGAACTGATCGGCGCGTCCTTCAGTACGCAGGCGGGTGTTGCCGATGGCGCGACCGAAGAGCTTTTCACCGTGCCCTTGGCGGATTCGGCCTTGTGGGCGATCTTCTTACCGACGCTCATTTACGTGCTCCTTGGTTTTCGGTGTTCACCGCCCCCGCGAGCGCGGGCTGGAGGTATCGGCCGGGGTTGGCCTACCGGCGGTGTCGACTCCGGCGGCGCGCACCGGTTGTCCACCGTGCCACCACCGGCCGAACCGAGCATCTCTGCTGCGGCTGGGGACGGCGCGCTGCGGGGGCACCGCCGAGGCTGCGACGGCGTGGTCCTGGTCGTGTTCGAGCCGCCGATCGCGCTCCTGATTCAGAAACGCGGTCTCACGTCGTGACCTGTCGAGTTCACGGCGGGCGGCTCGCCCGCGTCCCGCGCTGCGCTGCGCGCCGGCCAGCAGCACACTCAACCCCAGCATCGCGGCCGCGCCGATGACGATCCCGAACAGGAACAGCGTGCCCGTCGACCCGGTGACGTGATAGCCGAAGACATCGAAGTTCTCCGTCAATGGGTGCGCGGGTCCCGCATTGAGAAGCGCCCCGGTGAACCCCACGATCACCGCGACGAGCAGAACAACCAATCCAACAATGACGAGCATGGCGACACTTCAATCTGTAGAAGTCCAGTACACGCCGCATTCACCCCAATGTCAACGTTGTAGACATACAGAATAGGTCTACGATGTAGATGTCGAACGCAGAAATGCGTGTGCACCGAGCGCACGCGTCCGTATCGGCTGGCCCGCGATCGACATGTCAGCCATGCGGGGTTCCCCGGAGCAGACATCAGCGCAGCCGCAACCGGAAGGTGGTGCTTCGTCCATGACCCAACCACCAGCGGGTCCATCAGGTCCGGGAGATAGCGCCCCGAGCGCCGACGCCACCGAGAACGGCCAGAACCGGCCGATCACCCGCGAAGCGGTCCTGGCCGGTGCCTTGGACATCATCGACCGCGACGGCGTCGACGCGCTGTCGATGCGACGCCTCGGCGAAGCGCTCGGGCGTGATCCGATGGCGCTCTACCGGCACGTGCCGAACAAGGCGGCCGTGCTCGACGGGGTGGTCGAGATGATCTTCGAACAACTCTCCCTGGACACCACAACACCGGACTGGATCGCCGCCTTGCGCCGCCTGGGCCACGACTTCCGAAACCTGGCACGCGCCCACCCCAACGTGGTGCCCTTGCTGGTCACCCGCCCCCTGGCGACACCGCTCGGCATGCGGCCACCGGGCATCCTGCGCCACCTCGAACAGATCCTCGCCCTGCTGACCCGATGCGGCTTCACCGGGCCCGACGCACTGCACGTATACCGCACATTGTTCGGATTCCTCTACGGCCACGTGCTCACCGAATTGCAGGAGATCGTCGAACGCCCCGAGGAAACCGACCACGTGATGCGGCTCGGGCTGCACCGGCTGCCGATCGGCGAATTCCCGCACGTCCGCGACCTCGCCCCGACCTGGGCCGCCTACGACGGCCTGGCCGAACTCGACCGCGGCCTCGACATTCTGCTTACCGGACTGGCCACCCGACTCGACATGCCTGGCGGTATGCCCACGCGCGCACCCGAACCCGGATAACCCCCCACACGACCCTGAAACCGACGTGACCACAATGACCCGCCCAAACACCCCACATGCTGCGACAGCCGCACGCCGCCAGGGCACCCCGCCGGCGCCTACTGAGTCTCGGTGAGACACCGATGGCCATCACCAACGTCGCCGAATACGCCCACCTCAGCAAGACCGACCTTGAGGCACTCGGCGACGCATTAGGAGCCATCCGTCGCGACATCGAGAACTCGCGCGGCGCCTCAGACAGGGCATACATCCAGCGCGCCATCATGTTTCAGCGCTGCCTGGACGTCACCGCACGGCTGATCATCGCCGCCAGCCGCACCAAGACCGGCTGCGCGCTCGGCACCGCCGCGCTCGCCACCGCCAAGAGCATCGAGAACATGGAACTCGGCCACAACATCTGCCACGGTCAATGGGACTGGATGAATGACCCGGAAATCCACTCCAGTACCTGGGAATGGGACATGGCCAGCGTCTCCGCGCAATGGCGCTACGCCCACAACTACCGCCACCACATGTTCACCAACGTCATCGGCATGGACGACGACCTCGGATACGGCATCATGCGGGTCACCCCCGACCAACCGTGGCGGTTGAGCAATCTGCTGCAGCCCCTACGAAACATTCTGCTGGCCATCATGTTCGAATGGGGCATCGCACTGCAGGGCTGGGAATCCCAGCAGCGAAGCGCGGCGACTCGCGCCGAGAAATCCGCTCTCACCAGATCGCTGGTCGGCAAGATCACCCGCCAAGCCGGCAAGGACTATCTGATCTTTCCCGCGCTGAGTCTTCGACGATGGCGCCGCACCCTCACCGCGAATGCGGTCGCCAACCTGCTGCGCAACGTCTGGGCCTACGTGGTGATCTGTTGTGGTCATTTCGCCGACGGCACACAGAAATTCACGCCCGCCGCCCTACAGGACGAGACCAAACCCGAATGGTACCTGCGACAAATGCTGGGCACCGCGAACTTCCACGCCGGACCCGTATTAGCATTCCTCAGCGGAAACCTCTGCTACCAGATCGAGCACCACCTATTCCCCGACCTTTCGAGTAACCGCTACGCCCAGATCGCCCGGCAAGTTCAACCTCTATGCGCACGCTTTGGCCTGCCCTACACAACCGGTCCGCTCACACGCCAGTACCGGCACACCCTGCGCACCATTCTCACGCTCGCACTCCCAGATGACCGGCGGAAAATGCGGAAAGAAAACTAGCCCGAATTACCCCAGATTCGATGAGAAAACGCGCGGACCAAATTCTCACTCAATCTGGGGTGCCTCGGGTCACGGTCGAATACTTGCCCCAGATTCAATGAGAACGGACAGCAGCGCAGCCGGACGCATCCCAACCTCTAGGCGCGTTACGAGCGTATGCGCTATGGATCCCGAAGGCGCGAAACGCCTCCACAGGCCATACGTTCGTGGCCGCACCGTGCCCGAGTTATCACACTGCAAGGCTCAGGATTTGCCGTCCCGGAACTATCTGACGGTTAGTGCCGGTGTGGGCGCGCGGTTGGAGCGACCCAGCGGCGCAAGGCATCGATGGTGGTTTCCGGTGATGTGTTGAAGCAGAACGCAACCCCAGGCGATATCTCGTTGATGACGTTCACCACGCGCTCGAACAGCAGCCTGATCCAGGCCAGGATGATTGCAATAGTCGATCGCACCCGGGTCCAGCCCAACCGACAGTATTGCGTCGGACGTGGTTGGATTCTGCTCTGCCACAGTGCACTCCGATCGTTGCTTCGACACCGACATTAGCGCGACGCACAGGATCAGCACACCGACGCTTTGGGGTTACAACGAGGGATTGTCGGTCGACCGCAACGTTTCTACACGGGCTTGCAGCCGCCGGCGCGTCCATGGCGCCGATACAAGGGCGAAGGCAAAAAGCGCGGCGATGCCTGCATTCAGTAGCGCCTCACCGGGTCGATGGTCGAGGGCAGCCAACACCCCTTGGAACAACCAAATGGCCACCAGGAGCGAGAAAGTCACGGTGGCGATGCGCGTCCCGCGAATCGCGCCGAGTTGAATCTGTGCCATACGCGCGGCCGCCTCCCGTACCCGCGGGTTCTCCGGTACCGGGCCTCGCCGGACCGCGGCGATAGCCTGCATGCGCTCGGTTTTTGAGGTTGTCACGCTGAGGGCATCCAAGTAGCGGTCGCGGTCCTGGCCCCAGGCTATGGCGATCAGCGCAGCCACGATCAAGCAGCCGGCACCGATGAGTACGAACCCGAGAGGCGGAATGCCGAAACCATGGCCGCGGGCGTGCTGAACCGCCAACCCGGCGAAGGCCACTAGCCACGTAAGTCCCGTCGCACACACCGTGCGCGCCCACCACGGCAGAAGCACCAACCGGATCGACACGACAAAAGCGTATTACGTGCGCGCACGTCAGGATTGCGGCAATTTCCGCCGTCGAACGCTCTCTCCCAGGGTCCTCAGCTCAGCCCACGACCGCGAATCGGAGTCGCTGCAGGACCGTGCTCGCACTTCTGCTGCGCAAATTCCGTCTCGCGGCGCGTAGGTCGGTGCAGACCCTTGTGCGCCGCCCTCTACACCAGCTTGTCGAGCGTGATCGGCAGGTTGGTCACCCGTCGTCCCGTGGCGTTGAAGACAGCGTTGGCGATCGCGGCGGGCACTCCGACGATGACCAATTCGCCGATGCCTTTCACGCCGATCGGGTCAGCGATCAGATCCTCGCCCGGCAGGAACTCGGCGTCGAGCTCGGGCACGTCGGCGTTGATCGGTACCAGGTAGTCCGACATGTTGGCGTTGACGATCCGCCCGTCGCGGTGATCGAGATGAGTCGCCTCGAGCAACGCCGCCCCAATCCCCATCACCATGCCGCCGATGGCCTGGCTGCGCGCCAGCATCGGATTCACGATGCGACCGGCGTCATAGCTGGCAAACATCCGCCGGACCCGAACAGTGCCCAACGCCTCGTCGACAGCGACTTCGGCGAAAACGGCACCGAAGGCATGCATCGAAAACCGTTCGCCCGCAGCGTCAGGACTCCACTGCTGCTCGACCGAAAGCTCGTCGAGGCGCCGACGGCGCAGCAGCTCCTCGTACCGCTCACCGCGCGCAGGATCGCTGCGCGCCCGCATGCGGCCGTCGACGACGTCTACCTCTGTGGGCGCCAACCCGTGCAACGGCGATCCCGGATCAGTGACGGCCATACGCACAATCCGATCGCGCAACATCGTGCCGGCATTGTGGATCGAAGAGCCGGCGCTGGCCATTGTCCGAGATCCCGTCTGAGCCGGTGCAACGGGTAATGCACTATCGCCCAATGTGAATCGCACTCGATGCAGGGCCACGCCGAGCGCGTCGGCCCCGATCTGACTCATCGCCGTATACGTGCCCGGGCCGATATCGCTTGCTCCGCAGAAGATCTCGACGGCACCATCGGAACGGATACGGGCTGATGCGGCACATGGGCTGACGAGAGTGACGAAGCTCGCCGCCGACATGCCCAGACCGATGAGCTGGCCGCCCTCTCGTACAGAACGGGGCACGGCGTTACGCCGCGACCAACCGAAGGCCGTTGCACCGGACCGCAAGCACTCGGTGAGCCGCCGGCTGGAAAACGGGATGCCATTCTCCTGATCCTGTGTCGGCTCGTTGCGCAGCCGCAGCTCGATCGGGTCCATTCCGAGCCTGTGCGCGAGGTCGTCCATCGCCGACTCCAGCGCGAAGTTCCCTGACAGGTGTCCCGGGCCGCGCATCTGATTGCCCGGGTTGACGTCGAGCTGGACCGTCCGCAGCGCCGAGCGCATGTTCGGTGCCTGGTACATGTAGCTCGCTGAGCCGCTGACATTTTCGACGTACGGGCGGTACCGGGACACCTCGACGGTGCCTTCGTGCACGATGGCGGCGATGCGGCCCGACCGGTCGGAGCCGATCGCCAGCCGCTGCCGGTTCCGCGGCCGGTACCCGGTCACGGCGTAGAGCTGCCGCCGCGTCAACATCAACTTGACCGGCCGCCGGACGCGGCGCGCCGCATGGGCCGCGATCAGCTGATGCGGCCACACCTGGCCTGCGTTACCGAAGGCGCCGCCGACGAACGGCGATATCACTCGCACGTTTTCGGGCGGGATACCGAGACCGTCGGCGTACTGCTGGCGGGCACCGCTGACGGATTGCACTTTGTCCCACACCGTCAGCCGGTCGCCCTCCCACCGCGCCGCCGTCGCGCTGATCTCCATCGGATTGTGGTTGTTGCGCTCCATCGAATAGCGCAGATCGGTCACGACGGCGGAGTTGCGCAGTGCTCGGTCGGCGTCTCCTCGCGAGTAATCACGACTGGGACTGGGTGTCTGCGCCGTGACGTCGCGGGAATCGATGTCGGTCAGCTGTGGCTGCGTCGAGTATCGCACTGACACAAGGGAAGCACCGTGCATCGCGGCTTCCAACGTGGTCGCGACGACGACGGCCACCGCCTGGCCGAACGCTGCCACCTGCTTGGGGTCGTATGGCAGTGTAAGCCCGTCGAAGTCGGTGATGACGTCGACAACCTCCGGTATCCGGCGCGCCGCGTCGGTGTCGACGGCGTCGACCGCACCGCGCGCCACCGTGGCGGCGACGATGGACGCGAACAGTACGTCGCGAACGTCGGCGTCAGCCGCGTAACGCGCCTGCCCGGTGACTTTCAGGCGGCCATCCACCCGGGGCACCGCCCGCCCGGCTACCGCCGGTGACGCCAGCGGGGCCGTCATCGGACAACACCTGCAATCGTCTCGACCTGACGGGCGACGGTGCGTTTGAGCAAATCAACCTTGAATCCGTTCTCCGACAACGGTCGTGCGCCGTCAGATGCCACGTCGGCCGCCGCGCGGATGACGTCAGGAGTCGCCGGCCGTCCCGCCAGCGCGCGCTCGACCGCGGGTAGGCGCCACGGGACCGTGCCCACGCCGCCCGCGGCCACCTGCGCCGACCAGATCGTCGGCCCCTGCATGTCGAGTATCACCGCCACCGAGCAGATCGCGAACTCGTAGGAGGCGCGGTCGCGCACCTTCAGGTACCCCGAGCGACGTGCACTCGGCGTCGCCGGAACCTCGACGGCGACGATCAACTGACCCGGCTCGAGATTGTGCTCACGCTCGGGAGTCAACCCAGGCATGCGGTAGAAGTCGGCCAGCCGAATTGTGCTTTCGCCATCAGCTTTTCGCAGGACTATCCGAGCGTCGAGCGCCGCGAGAGCGACTGCAAGATCGGACGGGTGGGTGGCCACGCAGCGATCGCTGGTGCCCAGAATGGCGTGGGTGCGGTTGCGCCCGCCGATGGCCGGGCAGCCGCTGCCTGGCTCGCGACGGTTGCACGCCGCCGTGACGTCGCGAAAGTACAGACACCGAGGCCGCTGCATCAGATTGCCGCCGATGGAGGCCATATTTCGCAATTGCGCAGAAGCGCTCAGGTTCAACGCCTCTGCGATCACCGGATACTCGGTCCGGACCACTGGGTGTGCGGCCAGCTCAGACATTCGCACCAGCGCTCCGATGCGCAGCCTGTCCGGCCGTGCGTCGATGTCGCGGTACGGCAGATCGTTGATGTCGATGATGGACTCGGGCCGCTCGACCGTTTCCCGCATCAGGTCGATCAGGGTAGTGCCGCCGGCGATAAAGCGACCACCCGAGCTAGCAGCATCCAGCGCCTACCGTTCGTCGGCGGCCTTCATGTACGAGAACGGGTACACGAATCACTCCCCCCGCTGCGCGACCGCGGCCACCGCATCCACGATGTTGACGTAGGCGCCGCACCGGCAGATGTTGCCGCTCATCGCTTCTCGAATCTCTTCCGGTGTGCCGGCGCGGCCCTCACGGATGCACGCCACCCCGGACATGATCTGGCCGGGCGTGCAATAGCCGCATTGCATGGCGTCGTGGTCGATGAACGCCTGCTGCAACGGATGCAGCCGCCCGTTCTGTTCCAGACCCTCGATCGTCGTGATCTCCGCACCGTCGTGCATGACCGCGAGGGTCAGACACGACACCACACGCTCTCCGTTGAGATGGATGGTGCACGCACCACATGCGCCTTGGTCGCAGCCCTTCTTGGTCCCGGTAAGGCCGACTCGTTCACGCAGCATGTCCAACAGCGACGTGCGGTTGTCGACTTCAATGTCGCGGTCCTCGCCGTTGATGCGCATCCGAACCGTCGTCGACGACTGCGGCTCCGTGTCACGGTCTTCGGTTGAGCAGCTGGTCATCAGTGGCAGCGCCCCGATGGCTCCGCCGACGGTCATCGAAGCGCCGATGAACGTCCGCCTTCGTATCTGCCACACGTCATGAAGAGCTCCCGTGGTGGCGCTGCCCTGCGTTTCGTTCGTCGTCACGTGGGATCCTCCGAGCGTCGATGGTGGCGCACAAGGCAACACTAAGTAGGCAGCTGCGGGTTCTCTCGAAGCTCATAGGAAACACATACGAAGTTGGCAGCCGGCGAGACCGGGTTGCGGCGCGCATACCGCAATGGGCAGATTGGAGGTCGGCGCCAACCGAAAGGACCCAGCGATGAGTTCAGTCAGCCCCGACGCGATCCGGGCCGAAACCGTCACCATCACCGGCCACAACGGCGACGAGATCGAGGCGTACCGGGCCATCCCACTCGCGCCCGGCTCACGCGGCGGCGTGGTCTGGATCCACCACATGCCCGGCTATGACCGCGAGACAAAGGAATTCGTCCGCCGCCTGGCCGTCGACGGGTACCAGGCCATCGTGCCCAACCTCTATTCGCGCGAAGCGCCGGGCGCCGACCCGGACGACGCCGCTGCGACTGCGCGCGCTGCCGGTGGTGTCCCCGATGAGCGATTGGTCGGCGACGTCGCCGGGGCGGCCGACTACCTGCGCGGTCTTGACGAGGCCAACGGGAAGATCGGCGTCATCGGCCACTGCTCAGGCGGGCGACAGGCATTTCTCGCCGCCTGCTCCTTGCAACTCGACGCGGCGGTCGACTGCTACGGCGCCTTCGTGGTCGAGGACCCGCCCGAGGGAATGCCGCCGACCATGCGCCCGATCCTCGGGCTGGCGCCCAACCTCAGTTGCCCGCTGCTCGGGCTGTTCGGCGACGACGACCGCTACCCATCGCCGGAATCGGTGGCCACGCTCGACGCCGAACTCACTCGACTGGGCAAGGACCACACGTTCATCTCCTACCCGAATGCCGGCCATTCGTTCTTCTCCGTCGACCGGCCCGCCTACCGCGTCGAGGCAGCCATCGACGGCTGGCGGCGGATCAACGAGTTCTTCGACACACACCTGAAAGGCTGAGCCCGCATGTGCACGTATCTCACCGAGAAGATCGACGTCGACGGCAGCGGCAAGGGCGCCAAGGGGTGGTTCCCGGTCAGCGAGGCGACCGTCTACGTCGATCACCCCGTCCACGCGCCCTACGGCCACACGCTCAACATCGACATGCTCAATCCAGCGCTCGGACCGTCCGCGCGCGTGGCGCTGGAGCTGACCGAAGAGTCGGCGTTGGCACTCGCCGACGCCATTCACCGCGCACTCGACTCGGCCCCCGCCGGTCTCGCCTCCAAGGACCAGTAGCCACTATCGTTTCAGGATCGATACCACCGCGACGGCTGCGGTCGGGCGGCAACCGCCCGGCCCACGGGCGATTGCGCCGCTTCGCCCGGTCGTCGCAGCGGCGTGCGGCGTCGGCTACCTGCTCGCCGGAGAATGGTTGATACGGCGTCTTTTCGCGGCCTACGGTCCGGTGGTGTCCATCCCGTTGCCGGGCATCCCCGTGGTCCTCATCAAGGACCCGAAAATGGTCAAGCAGGTGTTCACCGAGAAGCCCGACATCCTTCTCGGCGGCCGCGGAGTCCGTCCGTCAGCACTCATCTACGGCACGGGTTCGATGTTCGTCCAAGAAGAACCCGAACACCTTCGACGGCGAAAGCTGCTGACGCCGCCGCTTCACGGCAAGGCACTCGAAAACTACCGGCCGATCATCGAAGAGAGCACCCGCGCTGCGCTCGCCTCCTGGCCAACGGGCGAACCCTTCAAGATGCTCACCGCGGCACGCGACCTCGCGCTCGACGTGATCGTGCGCATCATGTTCGGCGTTGACGACCGCGACGAACGCCGGCGACTCGGCCGTCCCTTCGAGACGTTGTTGAACCTCGGCTCCTCTGAGCAACTCATCCTGCGCGTCGCCCTGCACTCGGTGGGCGGCCTGAAGCGCTGGCCCAAGCTGGACCGCGCCAACCGGGCAATCGACGAGGTACTCGCCCCGATGATTGCCGCTCGCCGGCAAGACCCCGGCCTCACCGACCGCACCGACATCATGTCGCTGTTGCTCACCGCCCGCGGCGAAGAGGGAGAGCACCTGACCGACAAGGAGATTCGCGACGACCTCGTCACATTAGTGTTGGCCGGGCACGAGACAACCGCTACGACGCTCGCCTGGATGGTCGACCTCTTGCTGCACCATCCCGACATCCTGGCCAAGGTTCAAGCCGAAGCCGATGACGGCGGCTCAACCACCTACACCGAGGCCGTCATCAACGAAACACTCCGCATCCGGCCGCCCTCCCCATTCACCGGCCGCTACACGGCTCGCGATTATCAACTCGGTGGCTATACCGTGCCTTCCGGCACCCGCATCGTCCCCCATATCGGCGAGGTGAACCTCGACCCCGAGACCTACGACCACCCGCACGATTTCCGCCCGCAGAGGTTCCTCGGTGTCAGCCCGCCCACATACGCCTGGATCCCGTTCGGCGGTGGAATCAAGCGGTGCCTCGGCGCCAGCTTCAGCGTCCTGGAACTGACAGTTGCCCTCGAAACCATGCTGCGCTCGGGCCATTTCGAGCCCGTGCACCCCAATCAAGACCGGCAGGTACGGCGTGGGATTGTGTTGCTGCCCCACCGCGGGGTTTCTGTCCGCTACTGGCGTGACCGCTGAGGCCCATTACACGGCGACAGCGGCTTCGACGGCCTCGATGCGCGCCGGCACATGCTTATGCCACGGCGTGCCGGCGTAGGGGTCGCGCCACTCCGTCGACGTGAGCGCATTGGGTGCCACACCGGGCACCACGGTCCGGCCATCCTCGTCGACGAAGTCAACGCCGAAGCCGTTCGGCAGCGACGCGTGGCCGGGCAGCATCGCCTCGCTGATCTCCACGGTCGCCTCCGCGCTGCCCGCGGCGGTGGTGATGCGCGCACGGGCACCGTCGACCAGACCCAGCGCCTGCGCATCTTCGACGCTGACGCGCAACGCCCCGTCGGTGTCCCGTTTACGCCAACTCGGGTCGCGCAGGATGTCGTTGGCGGTGTAGGCGCGCCGCTCACCCGCCGACAGCACGATCGGGAACTCCGGCGTCGTCAAGGAAGGCGGTGCCGCCGCCAATCTTCGTATCTCGTCGATCATTTCGGGGATTTCCAACGCGATCTTGCGGTCTGCGTGGGAGATCAACGCGAAATCGTCCTCGTACTCGTGCACGGTGAACGTAACACCCGACCGGCTGGACAGGATCGCTTCGAAGAGCGCGTTGCCGTCGGCGTGGCCCGCCCGGCGCACCGCCTCCGGATAGGTCATCGCCGTCTTCTGCGCCAGCCCCCACAGCGCGGCCGCACCCTTCAACCCCTCCGGCAGCGTCGGCCCCAGCGTCTCGTAGAGAACGAACGGCAGCACCCGCGACATCGCTGGATTCACGCCGACCGCTGCTAAGAACGCCTGTGCGTAGGCTTCCAAACCCTGTGCGGCCGCTTCCCGCAACGGCGCCAGATCGGCGTCATCGACCACGCCGAGCGCCCGCACCAGCCGCGCCCATATCTCCGGTTCGGGCAGCGTGCCAGGCAACGGCTCCATCAACGGGTGACGCAGATGGAAGCTGTTGTGCGGGAATTCGAGGTTGAAGAACGTGGCTTCCGGCTTCTCGAACTGGCTGGCTGCGGGCAGCACATAGTGTGCAAGGCGCGCCGTCTCCGTCATCGCCACATCGATGACGACCATCAGCTCCAGCGACTGGAACGCCTCGCGGCACGCGGCCGAGTTCGCCAGCGAATGCGCGGGGTTGCTGCTTTCGACGATCATCGCCCGGAACCGGTCTGGATGATCGGTCAGGATCTCCTGCGGCACAACGTTCGACGGGACCAGCCCGGAAATCACCGGCGCGCCGGTGACCGGTGACTTCCCGACGCCGCCGAATGTGAACAGCGGTGCGAACGACGAATGCAGATGCTGGCCGCCCTTCTTGGCGAAGTTCCCGGTCAGAATCCACAGCATCTTGTTCAAGTACGAGCACAGCGTGCTGTTCGGCGCCTGCTGGACCCCCAGATCCTCGAACACCGCGACGCTGCCCGCAGCGGCGATGCGCCGGACCGCAACCCGAATCAGTTCCTCGTCGACGCCGCAGCGCTGCGCGTACTCACCGACCGGCACCTGGCGCAGCACCTCGCGCACCGCGTCGGCTCCGTTCACGTGATCGGCGAGAAACGCCTCGCTGCACAGGTTCTCCTGCACCAACACCGCGGCCATCGCCGCCAGACACCACGCATCCGTGCCGGGCCGCACCCGCAAATGGATGTCGGCCATCTTCGCGGTGTCGGTCACCACCGGGTCGATAACGATCATCGTCCGCGCGGGGTCTCTGGCGATCTCGTTCAGCACCGTGCGGGCGCGCGGGAAGCTCTGCGACATCCACGGGTTCTTCCCGATGAACACCGCCACCTCGGCGTGCTCGAATTCGCCGCGGGTGTGCCCGCCGTACAGGTGCGCATCGATCCACGCCTCGCCGGTTTTCTCCTGCGCCAACGCATTCGAGCGATAGCGGGCGCCGATCGCCTTGAGAAAGGCACCCGAATACGCGCCGCCGAGATGGTTCCCCTGGCCACCGCCGCCGTAGTAGAAGACCTTGTCGCCACCGTAGGTGTCACGAATGCGCTTGAAGCCCTCCGCGATCTCGGTGATCGCAGTGTCCCAGTCGACTTCCTCGTAGCTGCCGTCGGCGCGCCTGCGCATGGGCGCCGTCAGTCTGGCGGGGTTGTTCTGATAGTGGTCCAGCCGCAACGCCTTGTTGCAGGTGTAACCCTTCGACGCCGGATGCTGTTTGTCGCCACGGATTTTCGCCAATGTGCGACCGTCGAGTTGCACGACGATGCCGCAGTTGCATTCGCAGAGGATGCAGGCGGTCGGCTGCCAGTCAGTGGGCATCAGGGCTTCCTTTCGGAGATTTCGGCCTGCAGCAACTCGCGCAGTTGGCGTTGAACGAGATCGAGCGGTTTCACATCGCGGGTGGCGCGGGAGACGATGATGGCGCCCTCCAGCGACGTCATCACCAACATCGCCATTTCCTCGGCGCGGGACTCGCTTACGCCCTCGGCGACCAGACGCTGGCCGATCAGCGACGTCCAGGACGAGAACGCCGCCGCGGCGCGCTCGATGAGTTTCGTCGTGCGATCGGGACTGTCCGGGTCGCCGGCTTCGACCGTGACCGCGACGACCGGGCAGCCCGCGCGATAGTCGCTGCGGATCAACTCCTCGCGGTAGTGCGCCACCAAGTCGTCGAGCAGTCGCATCGCGTTCGGCGCGGCGGCGATCTTGCCCGCGACGTACTGCCCCGCGAAGTCGATTGCCTCTTCGAGCAGCTGCCCGCGGCCGCCGGGGAAATAGTGGTAGGCCGATCCGCGCGGCGCGCCGCTGTGCTTCAACACATCGGAGATGGCGGTCGCGTGGGCGCCGCGTTCACGGATCAACAGGGCGGCGGAGACGACCATCCGGTCGCGTGGGGTGCTGACCACGTTATATATGATGGCATACATAACGCTGGATGCCTAGAGCAGCCCGCCGAAATCGACAAAATGGCGCGATCTACTCGCACAAATACGCCCATATGTCGGTTTGGGCGTAATGAGGTCAGCGGTTCAGCCACCAGATTCGGGTGGAGAGCACGGTCGCGAACGCGCACCACAGCGGGTAGAGCGCCAGCGGCGCGGCACGCCCGGAGCGAGTCTCGACCGCCCGCCGCGTCAAATCGACACTGCTCGCCGTCAGCGCCGCAGCGCCGACCGCCGCCGCACCGGGCTTGCGCCACTTGAAGAACAGCCACGACCACATGCCGTTCAGCACCAGGTTCACCGCCAGCGCCGCCTGGTACGCGCGGGCGTCATCATCGCGCTGCCGCTCCTGGAGATGATCGATCGTGGACGCGGACACCGCCGCGATGTCGGCGTACAGGATCGGCCAGACGATCGGAAACGCCTGCGGCGGCGGCTGAAAAGACGGCTTGCGCAGCTTGGCATACCAAACCGAATCCGAGGACCGGCTCGCGACGCCGCCCACCGCCGCGGTGACGAGGACTGCCGCTGCCGACTTGGCAAGTGTTCCAGGACGCATTGCTCCTACATAGCCGGGCCGGGCGGGACGCAAACGCCAGCCACGTCACACCCGCGATGTCACAAATCGGCGGGCTGCATACGTCTCGTGGACAGCAAGCCATACCAGCCATCAACCAACGGGAAAGGACGAAGCCAATGACCGAGATCCTCATTTTGGGCGCCGGCTACACCGGCATGGCCGCAACCATGGCTTTGACCGGCCGGCTGAAGGGCCGCGACGACGTCCACATCACCCTGGTCAACCCGCAGACCCGGTTCACCGAACGCCTGCGCCTGCACCAGGTCGCCGCCGGCGAGCAACTGGCCGACCTGCAGATCCCGGACCAGCTCGCCGGAACCGGCGTGCAGTTCGTGCAGGGCTGGGTGACCGCCGTCAACGCCGACGACCAGACGGTGCGCGTCGACGACCAACACGTGTTGGGCTACGACATCCTCGTCTACGCGCTGGGCAGCGTCGCCGACACCGACACGGTCCCGGGCGTCGACGAATTCGCCTACACGCTCAACACCGAGCAGGACGCCACCGCGTTGGCCGGGCAGTTGGATCGGATCGGCACCGGCACCGTCGTGGTGGCCGGCGGCGGTCTGACCGGCATCGAGTCGGCGGCTGAAATCGCCGAGCAGCATCCCGGTATCGACGTCGTGCTGCTGAGCCGCGATGAGCCCGGGTCGATGATGAGCCCGAAGGCGCGGGCCAGGCTGCACGCGGGCCTGCACCGCCTCGGCGTCGCCGTCCGCTCCGGTGTCGACATCGTCAAAGTGATGTCCGACGGGGTGGCACTCGCCGACGGCGAGGTGGTTTCGGCGCAGGCGGTGCTGTGGACCACCGGCGTCCGCGTGTCGCCGATGGCGGCTGCCGCAGGCCTGCAGGTCGACGACCGCGGCCGCATCCTCACCGACGAAGCCTTGCGATCGGTCTCGCACCCGAATGTCTACGCCGTCGGCGATGCGGCGGCGATCCGCCAGCGCTACGGCGTCATTCACGGGACATGCCAGAGCGGCATCCCCACCGCCGTTCACGCAGCCACGTCGATCGTGCGGCAGCTCAACGGCAAACAGCCCAAGCCGTTCCGCTTCGGTTATGTGCACCAGCCTGTCAGCCTGGGCCGCCGCGACGCCGTCATTCAGTTCACCCACCCCGACGACCGTCCGAAGCGGTGGTTCCTGGCCGGTCGGCTGGCGGCGGCGTACAAAGAGACCGTGAGCTCGAGCCCGTGGACCACCTATCGGCTGATCAGGACGATCCCGTCGATCGGGCTGATGGCGTGGCGGCGTGGAGGAGGCTCCACGCGGTGAACACCGACGAACAGACGTTTTCCGAGCATCGAAAGTTGTTGTTCGCCATCGCTTATCGCCTGCTCGGCTCGGCGGCAGACGCCGAAGACGTCGTCCAGGACGCCTGGCTGAAATGGTCTGAGGCTGACCGCAGCCAGGTGTCCGACGCGAAGGCCTACCTCGCCCGGATCGTGTCGAACCTGGCGATGGATCGGCTCCGGTCCACCCAACGGCAACGGGAAACCTATGTCGGGCCGTGGCTGCCGGAGCCGATCCTCACCGAGCCGGACGCCGCCGAGGACGCCGCGGTGGCCGAGTCGGTGTCGATGGCCATGCTGGTGGTGCTGGAGACGTTGAGCCCGCTGGAACGCGCCGTGTTCGTGCTCAAGGACGTGTTCGACTTCTCCTACGCCGAGATCGCCGAGGCCGTGGACCGTTCGGAGGCGGCGGTGCGCCAGGCCCTGCACCGGGCCCGCAACCACATTCAGGCGCGCCGGCCGCGGTTCGGCACCGACCGAAACACCAAGCGCGCGGTCACCGAACGGTTCTTCGCAGCCACGACGGGCGGCGACATCAACCAGCTGATGGAATTGCTGGCCCCCGACGTGACGCTGTGGACCGACGGCGGCGGAAAGGTCCGCCAGGCGATGCGGCCGATCATCGGCGCCGAGAAGGTCATCCGCTGGCTGGCAGGCACGGCGAGCCGGCCGTACGAGGGTGTCGAAATCAGCGACATGACACCCGAACTCGTCGACATCAACGGCGCGCCGGGCATTCTGATCCGCGGCGGCGGCCGGATCCTGTCCACCCTGACCGTGGACCTCGACGAGGACGGCCGCATCGTCACCATCCACAACGTGGCCAATCCCGACAAGCTGCGCGCGATCGCGGACGGCGTCGTCGGCAGCTGAGTTACCGTGGCCTGATGGCGACACCATGGCGGCTGCGCACAGGCGGCGTCGACGACCTCGATCTCCTCGAACCGTTGTGGGTCGCGGTGCATCAGCGCCATCGCGAGGCCATGCCCGAGTTGGCGCCCTACGTCAGCGACGCCGAGACATGGCGCGCCCGCAGGGCACTCTACGAGCAGCTGATCGCCAGCCCCGACACGCTGTTGCTGATCGCATTCGTCGGCGAGAATGCCGTCGGCTACGGCCTGACGCATGTGCTGCCCGTGGCGGGCTCATGGATCGAGGACACCTGGGTCACGGGCGACCGGGTCGGCGAGATCGAGTCGCTCAGCGTGCTGCCCGAATACCGCGGAAGCGGGCTTGGCTCAGAGCTTCTCGACCGACTGGAGCGACACCTACACGAGCGCGGCGTGAATGATTTCATCCTTGGCGCGCTGTCGGGCAACTCCGACGCACTCCGGCTCTATCAACGTCGCGGCTATCAGCCCACGTGGCTCTACTTGTCCAAGTTCGCCGGACGACCGCGCAACAGCCGGTAGCCACCGTAAAGCACCGCTGCGACAAGGAAGTTGACGAAGTAGGCGACGTCGGCGCCGTGCCACGCCGCGGCGATCGGCCCGGTGAACAGCGAGGTGTTCATGAACGGCACCGCGGCTCCGTAGGCCAATACGAACGCGACCACGGCCGCGATCGCGTCGCTGCCGTCGGTGTGCTCCTCTGCCGGGTTGACCGTCGCTCGCCCGCGGGCGCGGAACCGCCAGTCGATGACAACCACCGCAACGAACGCCGGAATCCAATAGCTCACCAGCAACAGCACATGCTCGAACCGTGACGCGGTATCCCCCGCGTGCAGCCAGAGGATCAGCGCGAACGCGATCGCCGTGACCACCAGGGCCGAGAACGGCCTGCGCACCCGCACCCCGATGGTCTGCAGCGCCAGCGAGCCGCTGTAGTCGTTCATGATGCCGGAGCCGATCGACGCCAGCGCGATGACGAGCAACGCCAAAGCGCCGATCACGCCGCCGCCCATCACCGACCGCACCCCTTCGGCGGTCTGCTCCGACACCACGTCACCGGCCGCGATGCCGATGCCTTGAACGAAGATGTAGGCCAACACGATTCCGGCGAAGGTGTAGCCGAACACCTGCAGGCGTGGCGAGTCCGCGGGCAGATAGCGGCTGAAGTCGGCGGCATAGCTGGCCCACGAGATCGCCAGGCTGAACCCGATGGTCACCTCGAGGATGAACGCACCCACCAGGTCGGGCCCGTGCACGGTCGCCGGTGTGATGACCTCGTGGCCGGCGACCAGTTTCACCGCGAACACCACGAACGTGACGAACAGCACCACCGTCAGCACCGCCTGGATGCGGTGGATCATTTCGTAGCCGAAGAACCCGACCACGCCCTGCACGCCCAGCACGATCAGCACCGCGCCCCAGAATGGGATGCCCAGCAGCACGGCGAGGGCTTCGCCGCCGAACAGGCCTACCAACGCATCCCATGCGATCGACGAAAGCCATTGCAGCGCACCGGGAAGCACGACCCCGCCGCCGAAAGCCATCCGCGAATTCGGCAGCTGGGCCGTTCCGGTGCGGGGACCCCACGTGGACAGGTATGCCACCACCAGCGACCCCAGCACGGTGCCGATCAGCATCGCGAGCATGCCCAACCAGAACCCGAGGCCCAGCGCGATCGCGAGGGCACCGGTGAACACGCCGGTCAGCGTCACCTGCGGCGCGAACCACACGGTGAACAGCCGGCGCGGGCTGCCGTAGCGCTGGTCTTCGCGCACCGGCGCGATGCCGTGCGTCTCGACCGACAGATCGCCGGTGCCCGACGGCGTGTGTCCGGTGAAGGTCGCTGCGGTGAGCGCGCTGCCGGAACGGTTCCCTTGCGTCATGGCGTCCATTCGATCATGACCAGGTCAATCGGCCGACAGAGCCTCGCTGTCCTTTGCTCGGGCGGTGCGCCCGTCGGACAGCACCGCCATCACCTCGGCGCGGGCCTCCTCGATGTGGGCCGCCATGGCCGCGGCGGCCGCGTCGGGGTCGCGCCTGGTGATCGCGTCGATCACCGAGCCGTGCCCGCGGATCGACGACTCGTAGATCACCGCGAAGTCGTAGTGCTCCAGCCGTGCCGAAACCGCCGCGCGCACGTCCTCGACGACCTGGCTGAGCATGCTGTTGGCGCTGATGCGCGCGACGGCGAGATGGAACTCGGAGTCGGCGCGCCGGAACGAGTGCACGTCGCTGCTCGACTCCAACGCCGACTGGCATTCCTTGAGCCGCTGGATGTCTGAGGCGGCCACGCGTTCGGCTGCCAACCGCGCCGCCATCGTTTCGACGGCAAGACGCAGCTCGAAGGCCTCGGTGATCTTCCTGTCGTACTCACTGGGGTCCTGCCAATCGGTCAGCGAGGGCGATACGGTCGTGCCGCTGCTGCCGCGCTTCGTGACGAGCAGCCCCTCCCCCTGCAGGACCCGTAACGCCTCGCGGACAGTCACCCGTGAGACACCCATTTCCTCGGCCAGCGCCCGCTCGGCGGGCAGCCGATCGCCGGGCAGCAACACCCCCAACGCCATGGCGCGCCGGATCCGATCGACCACCGCGGCATAGGCAGGCGGCGTATCGAGCGGCCTCAGCAGAAACTCGTCCGGCATCTCTTGAAGGCTACCGCGCTTGGCTCTATTGTCCACTGGTATGAAAGGCAGACCATGGCTTTAGGCGCGTCCATCGGCCCCTTCACCAACCACCTCCCGGTGCGCATCACGTTCGGTGAAGGAACCGCTCTCCGCCTTCCCGAAATCGTCTCCGGCGCCGGGGCTTCCACGGTCCTGCTGCTCACCGACGAGAGCGCCGAGGCCTACAACCCGGCGGTGGCACGAGTGCTGGAGGTGCTGCGCGAATCCGGGCTGACTGTCAGCCGGATGGAAAAGCCGGCCGGTGAACCGACCATCGACATGGTCGACGCCGCGACGTCACGCATGCGCGCCGAACGCACCGACGCGGTGATCGCGCTCGGCGGCGGATCGGTGATCGACACCGCGAAGGCCGCGCGGCTCTGCCATCAGCTCGGCACGACCTTCACCGAGTTTCTCGCCGGCGAACGGGTCTACCCGGCCCCGTCGGTTCCGTTGCTCGCGGTGCCGACCACGGCGGGCACGGGCTCGGAGGTTTCCGGTGGTTCGGTGGTCTCCGATCCCCGCGCCGGACGGAAGGCCGGAATCGCGCATCCCAACCTGCGGCCGCAGTACGCCCTGGTCGATCCGGAGTTGACGTTGAGCATGCCGCCCACGATGACGGCAAATACCGGAATCGACGCTCTCGCACAGGCCATCGCCGCTACGATCGCCAAGGTTCGCACGCCGATCGGCGACGCGATCGCCCTGGAAGCCGTCCACCTGATGGGGAATTCACTGCTTGCCGCATACCGCGACGGCAACGACGCCGTTGCGCGGTCGAACATGTCCTGCGGCAGCATGATGGCCGGGCTGGCGATGAACATTTCGGACTGTTCCGCCGAGCACTCGCTTGGCCAGGCCATCGGCGGACTGACCGGTGCGGCGCACGGCCTCACGATCGGCCTCGTGTTCGCCGAAACGCTGGAACGCGAACGGCGCTTCGTGGCAGGCCAACTCGAGCGCGTCGCCGATGCGTGGGGCCTGCCCGACGATGGCAGCGGGGACGGTTCACGGCTGGTGACTGCCGTCCGCTCGCTGCTCGCCGATCTGCAGTTCCCGGTGCTGAGCGATCTCGGGCTGACCGCCGACGACCTCGACCGGCTCACCGACCTGGCGTTGGCCGACTACTTCATCACGATGTCGCCCGAGCCGTGGACCCGCACCGAGGTGCGCGACGCGTTCGCCACCGCCCTGTCCCTGCACGACCGACAACTCACCACCGCATCGGGTTAGGAATCGATTGACCAGCCAGCAACTTTCCCGCCAACGCGCCGACGACCGCGTCGACGTGGTGATCGTCGGCGCCGGCTTCGCCGGGCTGTACATGCTGCACCGGATTCGCGGGCTCGGCATGACCGCGCGCGTGCTGGAACGCGGCGACGACGTCGGCGGCACGTGGTACTGGAACCGCTACCCCGGCGCCCGCTGCGACATCGAAAGCATCGACTACTCCTACTCGTTCGACGAAAGCCTGACGCGGGAGTGGCGGTGGACAGAGCGCTACGCGACCCAACCCGAGATCCTGGCCTACCTGCAACATGCCGCCGACCGCTTCGATCTACGCAGGGACATCACGTTCAACACGACGGTGCTGACCGCCGACTGGGACGACGCCGCCAACGCATGGACGCTGCGCTGCGACACCGGCGACACTGTGCGCGCCACTTACTGCGTGATGGCCACCGGATGCCTGTCGGTGGTCAAGCAACCGGACTTCCCCGGCCTGAGCGACTTCGCCGGCGAGTGGTACCACACCGGGCGGTGGCCGCACCAGCCGGTCGATTTCACCGACAAGTCGGTCGCGGTGATCGGCACGGGTTCCTCCGGCATTCAGGTGATCCCACGCATCGCCGCTGTCGCGCGCCAGTTGTATGTCCTGCAGCGCACCCCCAACTACAGCATGCCCGCGCAGAACCGCCCGCTCGACGAGGTCGAACTCGAAGCGGCGATCGCGACCTTCGCCGAGCGCCGCAAGATCTGTGAGTACTCCGACGCCGGTGTGCCGCACCCGCCTCCGACGCAGTCGACGTTCGAGGTGTCGCCCGATGAGCGGCGCGCCCGCTTCGAGGAAGGCTGGCAGCGCGGCGGAATCAACGCGCTGTCCGCTGCGTTCACCGATTTCTTCACGAACGAGGCCGCCAACAAGGAAGCCCAAGACTTCGCGCGCGCCAAGATCCGCCAGATCGTGCGCGACCCGCACACCGCCGAACTGCTGTGTCCCAATCACCACATCGGCACCAAGCGCACCTGTGTGGACATCGGCTACTTCGAGACCTACAACCGCGACAACGTCGAACTCATCGACGTGCGCGCACATCCCATCAGCCGGATCACGCGCACCGGAATCCAGCTGTCCGACCGGCATCTGGACGTCGACGGCATCGTGTTCGCCATCGGATACGACGCCATCACCGGCGCGCTCGCCGACATCGACATCCGCGGCACCGGCGGCCGCCTGCTGCGCGACTACTGGGCCAACGGGCCCCGCACGCTGCTTGGCCTGCAGATCGCAGGCTTCCCCAACCTGTTCACGATCACCGGTCCCGGCAGCCCGTCGGTGTTGAGCAACATGGTCGTGTCCATCGAACAGCACGTGGACTGGATCTCCGACTGCCTTCGCCATCTCCGCGAATCCGGGTTCAACCGCATCGAAGCGTCACCCGAGGCCGAGCAGCGGTGGATGGAGCACGTCGCCGAGCTCGCCGCCGAAACTCTCTACCCCCAGGCGAATTCGTGGTACGTCGGCGCAAACATTCCCGGCAAGCCACGAGTGCTCATGCCGTACGTGGCGGGCTGCGGCCAGTACCGGCACGAATGCGAGCAGGTCGTCAAGAACGGTTACGACGGATTCATCCTCGGCGCCGGTCCGATCACGGTCAGCGAAGGGGCGCGCACATGACGGTGAACACCTCACCAGCCGAAGTCGCCGAGCACTTGAAGGCCGACGGGATCTCCACCGTCGTGGTGGGCGGCTGCGACACCCATGGCGTCATGCGCGGCAAGCGAATTCCGATCGGGCAGCTCCCGACGGTGCTCGACCATGGCCTGCCGATCTGTGACGTGTTCTGGGTGATGCATGTCGATGAGTCGGACCTGGTGACGCGACCCGACAACTACAGCGGCTACTTCCCCACCGAAACCCAGGGTTACCCGGACATCCACGCCGTCCCCGACATCGACAGCGTCCGGATCATCCCGTGGCATCCGAACACCGCGCTGATGCTGTGCGACTGGGAACTGCCTGATGGCCGTGGGCCCGTTCCGATTTCGCCCCGCAGTGTGCTTCGTCAGGTCGTCGCCCGCGCCCGCGAGATGGGCTACGAACCGATGAGCTCACTGGAGTTGGAGTTCTACCTGCTGCGCGAAAAAGCCGGGACGGCGCACCACAAGCGACCCGATGAACTCGTTCCGCTGCAGGATGTGCCGAGCACCTACGGCGTGGTGATGGGCTCGCTGCAGGAAGACATCGGCTCGATCATCCGCTCGCAGATGCTCGAGTTCGGTCTTCCGATCGAGGCGTGCAATCCCGAAACCGGCCCGGGACAGTTCGAGATCACGCTGCGCTACGGGCCCAGCCTGCCGTCCACCGACAACGCGTTTCTTTTCAAGTCGGGCGTCAAAGAGATTGCCGCGCAGAACGATCTGCTGGCCACGTTCATGGCTAAACCCACGACCAGTTGGGCGGGCAACAGCTGCCACGTACACATCAGCCTGCGCGACGAGCAGGACCGCGGCGTCTTCCACGACCCCACCGCACCCGAGGAACTGTCCACCACCATGCGGCATTTCGCCGGCGGAGTGCTGAGCACGATGCGGGAATTCACCGCGTTGATGGCGCCGACGCCCAATTCCTATCGCCGGTTCGTGCCGTACTCGTGGGCAGGCACGACGGCCACCTGGGGTATCGACAACCGATCGGTCGGCCTGCGCGCCATCCGCGAGGGCGAGCACGGCACCCGCCTCGAGCATCGCCAGCCCGGTGGCGACGCCAACCCGTATCTGGCCACCGCCGCAACCCTCGCCGGAGGCCTGCACGGTCTGCTCAACAAGATCGACCCCGGTGAGCTCAACCAGGGCGACGTCTACAGCCAGCCAACCGACGAATTGCCCATGCTGCCAACGACCCTCGCCGAGGCGGTCGACCTGCTGGAAGCGAGCGAGGCGGCACGCGAATGGTTCGGCGACGACTTCGTCGACCACTACGTCCACATGAAGCGCGCCGAGGTGAAGGCCCAATCACTCGCGGTGACGGATTGGGAAGTGGCGCGGTATTTGGAGGCGATGTAGCTCTACCAGGCGCTACATGGGTGTGGAAAGGATCGGGTGTGCTATGTCGGATACCAATGAGATCGGCACGCATGGTGAGTTCGCCACTGCGCCTCATGGTGAGGTCAGTCCGGCGCAGGTGAGCTCCGAGCCCACCCTGCGCCGCGGCGCGATCGACTGGAAACAGGTCGCCATCTTATCGGTGGCCGGTTGCGGCCCGGCCTCGGTGATCGCACTGAACCTGCAATTCATGGGCCAGTTCGCCGGCGCAGCACTGGTCTTGGCGTTCGTACTGGTCTGGCCGGGAATCCTGTTGCTGGTCAACACCTTCGCCGAATTCTCCAAGAAACTGCCCACCTCCGGCGGGCTGTACACATGGAACTCCAAAGCCTGGGGCCCCAACGTCGGATTCGTCTACGGCTGGATGTTCATCGGCGCCTACCTGGTCTTCTCAGCAGCCGGCTTCGCCGTCTTCGGCGGCTGGGTCGAAGAATGGCTGCACACCCAATTCGACATCTCGGTACCGTGGTGGATCTTCACCTTCCTGGCCCTGACCTACGTCAGTACCCTGGCCTACCTGGGCATCAGCCAATCACTGCACGCCGCACTGGGTCTGCTCGCCTTCGAAATCGTCGTACTGCTGGTACTGGCGGCCTGGATCTTCATCTCCGGCCCGCAAACCGGCGGCAGCTTCGGCACCGCACCATTTGAAGTCTCCTCGGCCGGATCGCTGGCCCTGGGCGGGGTCGGACTGGCCATGACCTACGGCGTGCTCTCCCACGTCGGCATCGAAGAAGGCGCCACCCTAGGCCTAGAAGTCAAAGAACCCAAACGCCAAATCCCCCGCGGACTCTGGGTCGCCGCCGTCGCCGTGCCCGCCTTCTACATCCTGGTCTCCTACGCCATGGTCTACGGCTACGGCATCGACAAAATGACCGAATTCGGCGAAGACCCCGCACCACTGCAAACCATCGCCAACTCCTACTGGGGCCAATTCGGCCTAGCCATCGTCGTACTGGCCACCCTCAGCAGCATCCTGGCCTTCAGCCAAACCGCATTCCTGGCCGGCGCCCGCGTGCTCTACACCCTCGGCCGCGAACGCGTCCTGCCCCAACGCCTCGGCGTGGTCTCCTCACGCCAAACCCCCGGCATCGCCATCGCAGTCATGGCCGCCATCTCCATGGCACTGGGCGTCCCACTGGCCTTCCTTGTCGGACCCTTCAACGTCTGGGGCTACTTCGGATTCCTCATCTCCATCGCATTCCTGGTGTCCTACATCTGCACCAACTTCGGCCTGATCCGATACATGCGACGCATCGGCGAATTCAAATGGTTCCGCCACGGCGTCCTAGGCCTCATCGGCTCCATCGTCTTCCTCTACCCCCTCTACAAAACCGTCTGGCCACTACAAACCGGCATCTACGGCGCCCTACCCTTCATCTACATCGCCTGGATCATCCTCGGCATCGCCCTACTGATCTACACCCTGCGCAAACGACCCGAAGTCATGCAACGCATCGGCACATCACTCGCCGACACCGACGACCCACACACCAAACACCACTAGATTCGACGAGGTGAGCGCCACACATACGGCGGACGGTCGGCCACGGGCGCGGGCACTCGGCATTGCCCCGCCCGGGCGGCCGGGACCGCACAACGCGATCACCGACGTCGACGGCGTCGAAGTCGGGGTGGTCACCTTGATCGAAGGCGACGGTCCGCTCGTCGTGGGCAAGGGCCCCGTGCGCACCGGCGTCACGGCGATCCTGCCGCGCGGGCGTGACGGTGTCGGGCAGCCGTGCGCCGCGGGGTGGTACTCGCTCAACGGCAACGGGGAGATGACGGGCACCACCTGGATCGAGGAGGCCGGTTCGTTCAATCTGCCTGTGGTGCTGTCGAATACGCACGCGGTGGGTGACTGTCACACCGGTGTCATCCGCTGGGTCAACCGCGTCAACCCGTATCTGGCGCGCCAATGGCTGCTGCCGGTGTGCGCAGAGACCTGGGACGGGTACCTCAACGACATCAACGGCGGCCACGTGCGCCCCGAGCATGTCGAAGCGGCGCTCGACACCGCTGCGCCGGGCCCGGTCGCGGAGGGTTCCGTCGGCGGCGGAACGGGCATGAACTGCTACGAGTTCAAGGGCGGCAACGGCACCGCGTCGCGGTTGGTCGAGTACGGCGAGACGACCTTCACCGTCGCGGCGTTCGTTCAGGCCAACTTCGGCTCGCGGGCCGAATTGACGGTCGCCGGAAGACATGTCGGTCCGCACCTGCTCGACGACAACCCTCTGGACAGCGACTGGTTCGAAAAAGACCTCGGCATCACACCGCCGCCGGGCGCGGGCTCCGTCATCGCCATCGTCGCCACCGATGCGCCACTTCTGCCCGGCCAGTGCAAGGCGTTGGCCAGACGCGTGCCGCTGGGATTGGCCCGCACCGGAACCGCGGGCAGCCATTTCTCCGGTGACATCTTTCTGGCGTTCTCCACCGCCGAGGTGCCCGGACTCGCGAGCGCCTTTCCGATCGGCCCTGTCGGCGCCGACGAGTTCGGCACCATCTCCTTCGTGCCGTGGGGCCGGATGGACGACCTCTACACCGCCGTCGTGCAGTCGGTCGAGGAGGCGGTGCTCAACGCGCTCGTCGTCAACGACGACATGGTCGGCCGCGACGGGCACCGCTCGCCGCGGTTACCCCATGAGCGGTTGATGGCGCTTTTGAACGGGAAGACATAATCGGAACGGAAGCGAAGATGAGCTAACGATCGGAGTGTGCGTGGTCAGGGCCGAAGAGACCGAGGCGACCACCCGTACCCGTGAGCCCCTTCGCCGCCCCCGCGCTCTCGTCGCCGGGCTCAGCGTCGTCGTGCTGACCGTCGCGATCCTGCAGACCGCGGTCGTGCCGGTGCTGGCCATCATCGCCGACCAACTCAACGAATCCACCGTCGCGACGAGCTGGGCCGTGACGGCCAACCTGCTTGCGGCCGCGGCCGCAACCCCGTTGATCGGCAGGCTGGCCGACCTGCACAGCAAGAAGCGGGTGCTGCTGGTGGTGCTCGCCGTGGTGCTGGCCGGCTCGCTGCTGGTGGTGCTCGCCGTGGTGCTGGCCGGCTCGCTGCTGGCCGCCACGACGTCGTCGCTGGCGCTGCTCGTCGTGGGCCGGGTGCTGCAGGCCGCCTCGTTCGCGCTCTATCCCGTGGGCATCGCGATCCTGCGTGAGGAGCTGACCGAAGACCGCATGGTGTCGGCGATGACCGTGCTGTCGGGGACGTTGGGCTTCGGCGGCGGCGCCGGGCTCGTGGTTGTCGGGCTGCTGGTCAATCACGACGCCAACTACCACCGCGTGTTCTGGCTCACCACCGCGTTCACGGTGGCGGTGATCGCCATCGTCGTGCTGGTCGTGCCGTCGCGGCCGCGCAGCGCGTCCGGCACCATCGACTGGCTCGGCGCGGCAGGCCTGGCCGCCGGGCTGTCTGCCGTTCTGCTCGCGGTGACCCAAGGCAACACGTGGGGCTGGGCGTCGGTCCGCACCCTGGCGTGCGCGGTGTGCGGTGTCGCCGTCCTGGTCGGCTGGTGGCTGTGGGAGCGGCGGGCGCGTCAGCCGTTGGTGTCGACGCAGATGCTGAGCCGTCGCCCGATCCTGCTCACCAACCTGGCCACCATCTTCGTGGGCATGGGCCTGTACTTCGCGTTCCTGGGTTTGACGCTGTTCGTCCAGATCCCGCGGGAGGCGGCGGGATACGGCTTCGGCGCCACCGTGCTCGAGGCCAGCGTCGTCTACCTGCTGCCGGGCGCCCTCGCCGGTTTCGTCGTCGCGCTGGTCAGCGGCCGGTTCATCGACCGCTTCGGCGCCCGGCCGGTGCTTGTCGCCGCGGCCGCCGCCGGCATCAGCGGCTTTCTGCTCACCGCCCTGGCGCATACCGCGCCGTGGCAGGTCGTGGTGGCCAGCATCCTGGCCAACGCCTACATCGCGCTGGGCTACGGCGCCCTGCCCGCGCTGGTGGTCAGCGAGGTGAGCGCGGGTGAGACCGGCGTGGCCACGAGCATGAACGCAATCGCCCGCACCATCGGCAGCTCCGCCGCGGCCGCGCTCGTCGCGGTTCTGCTGGGCCGCACGATCGACGGCTCGACCGTGCCGCAGGAGAGCAGCTTCGTCGCCATCTTCCTGGGCGGCGCGGTGACCGCAGCACTGGCGCTGGTGCTCATCGCGCTGTCCCGGGTGCGCGCCGGCGCTATCGAAACCGTCGAGGCGCGCTACGAATCTCGCGCCATGAATCACGAATGGGGTTGAGGGCTACCGCAACCGGCTACCGCAGCGCGGCGAGGTTGGCCACCGACTTGCGGACCTCCGACCGCAACACCTTTGCCACCAGGGTGCCGATGCCGGTGCTGAGCAGACCGCCCGACAGGTCGGCGTGCACCGCGAACTTCGACCCGGGAGCGTCGTCTTGCACTTCGATGCGCAGCGAGATCCGGACGCCGCCGCGGCCCGTGCCCTTCATTTCGATCAGCGTCGGCTCCTGGTAGCCGGTGACGCGCCAGTGGATGATGTTGCGAAAGCCCTTGACCTTGATGCACGACGCGACCTGGGCGCCTTCCTCGATCCGCGCGGGCACCTCGCTGCGCCAGCCGCCGAAGATCGTCAGCCACTCGTCGAAGCGGTGCAGATCGGAAGCCAGCTTCCAGGCTTGCTGCGGAGCAAGGTCGGTGGCCACCGCCACATCAATTGTTGCCATGATGTTCACCTACCCCCGCGGGCCCGCCAGCGAAACTAAACTGACAGGCCTCACGCAGGGACCGCACCACCGCAGGCTGCGATCAGTCGGCGGACGATCAGGTACGGGCCGAACCGCGAAATCTGTCCCCGATTCGGCGTGCGCGCGAGCGATTCCATTGCAAAAATGAAAAATCGTTGCGGAATCGCTTGCGAAGGTCGACGAAATCCGCGATTGTTTACCCGAACGCTACGGGGGCTTTAGGGAGGTCTTGCCCTGACCGGAACACATACCACCGCCGCCAATCAAGCGACGGGACGAGACGGGACCCCGCCCGCCAAGGGCACCCCGGTAATCGAGATCGACAACGTCACGAAGCGGTTCGCCGACTACGTGGCGGTCAAGGAAGCCGACTTCTCCATCGGGTCCGGCGAGTTCTTCTCAATGCTCGGCCCGTCGGGCTGCGGCAAGACGACCACGCTACGGATGATCGCCGGGTTCGAGACGCCGACCGAGGGCGCGATCCGACTGGAAGGCAAGGACGTCTCGCGCGTGCCACCGCACAAGCGCAACGTCAACACCGTCTTCCAGCACTACGCGCTGTTCCCGCATATGACGGTGTGGGACAACGTCGCCTACGGACCGCGCAGCCTGAAGAAGGACAAGGCCGAGGTCAAGCGGCGCGTCGACGAACTGCTCGAGATCGTGCGCCTGACCGACTTCGCACAGCGCAAACCCGCCCAGCTCTCCGGCGGCCAGCAACAGCGCGTGGCGTTGGCCCGCGCACTGGTGAACTATCCGAGCGCGCTGCTGCTCGACGAACCGCTCGGCGCGCTGGACCTCAAACTGCGTCAGGTCATGCAGTTCGAACTCAAACGCATTCAGCGCGAGGTCGGGATCACGTTCGTCTACGTGACCCACGACCAGGAGGAAGCGTTGACGATGAGCGACCGCATCGCGGTCATGAACGCCGGCAACGTTGACCAGATCGGCACCCCCACCGAGATCTACGACCGGCCCTCGACCGTGTTCGTCGCGAGCTTCATCGGCCAGGCCAACCTGTGGGCGGGCAAGCAGACGGGGCGGGCCGAGAACGGCTTCGTCCCCGTGCAGGTGTTGGGCAGCACCCTGAAGGCGCGGGCCGGCGACACCACGATCGAACCCGGCGGCCACGCCACGTTGATGATCCGCCCTGAGCGGGTCCGCGTCTCGATGGAGCCGCCGACCGGCGACGTCGCGGGAGTCCGCGCCACGGTGACCGACCTGACGTTCCAGGGTCCGGTCGTGCGGCTCTCGCTGGCCGCTCCCGATGATTCGGCGATCATCGCCCACGTCGGACCGGAGCAGAACCTGCCGTTGCTGCGCCCGGGCGACCAGGTGCACGTCAGCTGGTCACCGGAGGCGTCGCTGGTGCTTCCGGCAGCCGACATTCCGACGACCGAGGATCTCGAGGAGATGCTCGACGACTCCTGACGGCTCCCCCGTCAACGCCCCTCCCCCTTTTCGCCGGATCACGAAAGGCACAGTCGCCATGCCCCGAGAGATGTACACCGAGATCGATGCTCGGCTCGCCCGTCTTGTGGCCAACCGCACCTCGCGCCGACGATTCATCGGCGGCGGTGCGGCCGCCGCAGCCGCGGCAATCCTTGGTCCCTCGTTCCTCGCCGCCTGCGGGTCAGACAGTGGCGGCGGCGGAGAGTCACCCGCGGCATCGGCGCCGCCCGACGACGGCGCGCCCGCATCCGGCGAGCTTCGGGTTTCGAACTGGCCGTTGTACATGGCCGACGGTTTCGTTGCGGACTTCCAGAACGCGACCGGGCTCACCGTCGACTACAAGGAAGACTTCAACGACAACGAGCAGTGGTTCGCCAAGGTCAAGGAACCGCTGTCGCGCAAGCAGGACATCGGTGCCGACCTCGCGGTGCCGACCGAGTTCATGGCGGCCCGTATCAAGGGACTTGGCTGGCTCAACGAGATCCGCGAAGCCCGCGTGCCCAACAAGAAGAATCTGCGCCAGGATCTGCTCGACTCCAAGGTCGATCCCGGCCGCAAGGTGACCGCGCCGTACTTCACCGGCATGGTCGGGCTGGCCTATAACAAGGCCGCGACCGGTCGCGACATCAGGACCATCGACGACCTGTGGGATCCGGCGTTCAAGGGCCGGGTCAGCCTGCTGTCGGACACCCAGGACGGGCTCGGCATGATCATGCAGGCGCAGGGCAATTCGCCGGAGGATCCCACCCCCGAGGCCATTCAGCAGGCCGTCGACCTGGTCCGCGAGCAGAAGGACAAGGGACAGATCCGCAGGTTCACCGGCAACGACTACGCCGACGACTTGGCCGCGGGCAATATCGCCGTCGCACAGGCATATTCGGGCGATGTGATCCAGTTGCAGGCGGACAACCCCGATCTGCAGTTCGTCATTCCAGAGTCCGGCGGCGACTGGTTCATCGACACGATGGTGATCCCTTACACCACGAAGAATCAGGCCGCCGCCGAGGAGTGGATCAACTACGTCTACGACAAGCCCAACTACGCCAAGCTTGTTGCCTTTGTGCAGTTCGTGCCGGTGCTGGCGGACATGAACGAGGAACTCGACAAGGTCGACCCGAGTCTGTCGAAGAACCCGCTGATCGTGCCGACCGAGGAGGACGCCGCGAAGCTCAAGTCCTGGGCCCCGCTCACCGACGAGCAGACCCAGGAGTTCAACACCATGTACGCAGCGGTTACCGGTGGTTGATCGATGGCAGGTGTAGCCAGCAGCAGTCGCCAGCGCAGCAAGATCGCTCCCTATCTGATGATCTTGCCCGCGCTGGTGTACCTCGGGATCTTCTTCGTCATCCCGTTTTTCACGCTGGCGCGTACTTCACTGTCGTCGACGGGTGGTTCGGTCTTCCTGCCGACGCTGACGTTCTCGTGGGACTTCGCCAACTACACCGAGGCGTTCAGCCACTACCGCGACCAGATCATCCGGTCGTTCACCTACGCTGGGGTGGCGACGGTGCTGTGCCTGGTGATGGCGTTTCCACTGGCTTACGTCATCGCGTTCAAAGCCGGCAGGTACAAGAACCTCATCCTGGGGCTGGTGATCCTGCCGTTCTTCGTGACGTTCCTGATCCGGACGATCGCCTGGAAAACCATTCTGGCGGACGACGGTTGGGTGGTCAGCGCGCTCGGCGCCATCGGCCTGCTGCCCGATGAGGGTCGCCTGCTGTCGACGAGTTACGCCGTGATCGGCGGATTGACGTACAACTGGATCATTTTCATGATCCTGCCGTTGTACGTCAGCCTGGAGAAGATCGACCCGCGGCTCATCGAGGCGTCGAAGGACTTGTACTCCTCCAATGCCCGGGCGTTCCGCAAGGTGATCCTGCCACTGGCAATGCCCGGTGTACTGGCCGGCAGCATGCTGGTATTCATCCCGGCCGTCGGCGATTTCATCAACGCCGACTATCTGGGCAGTACCCAGACCACCATGATCGGCAATGTCATCCAGAAGCAGTTCCTGGTGGTCAAGGACTATCCCAACGCGGCAGCACTGTCCATGGTGTTGATGGTGATCATCCTGGTCGGCGTGCTGCTCTACACCAGGGCGCTGGGTACGGAGGATCTGGTATGACAACACAGGCGGGCGCCGTGGTGTCGACCGCGGCTGAGCAGGTCGACCAGCCTCCGAAAACCGTTAAAGGCAGCCCGAAATGGGGCGACTGGATCCTGCGCATCGTGGCCGGCCTGGTCTTGCTCTACTTGTTCCTGCCGATCTTCGTGATCATTCTGTTCTCCTTCAACGACCCGCAGGGCAAGTTCAACTACTCGTGGCAGGGCTTCACGCTGAAGAACTGGGCCGACCCGTTCAAGTACCCGGCACTGACCGATGCGTTGAAGCTCAGCCTCAACGTCGCCGCGGTGTCGACGGCGATCGCGCTGGTCTTCGGCACGCTGGTGGCGATCGCGCTTGTGCGGCAACGGTTCCGCGGGCAGACCGCGGTCGACACGTTCTTGGTGATACCGCTGACCGCCCCCGAAGTGGTGATGGGCGCCGCGTTGTTGACGCTGTTCCTCAACTTGAACTGGGCGACCGGCTACTCCACCATCATCATCGCCCACGTCGCGTTCGAGATCAGCTTCATCGCGATGACGGTGCGCGCGCGAGTGCGTGGATTCGACTGGACGCTCGAGGACGCGTCGCTGGACCTGGGCGCCAGCCCGACTCGCACCTTCTTCAAAGTGACGCTGCCGCTGATCGTTCCGGGCATCATTGCGGCGGCCATGCTGTCGTTCGCGTTGTCGCTCGACGACTTCATCATCACGTACTTCGTCAGCGGTTCGACGGTGACCTATCCGCTGTACGTGAACGCGGCCGTCAAGGCCGCGGTACCGCCGCAGATCAACGTGCTGGCCACCGCCATTCTGGTGATCAGCCTGATCCTGCTGGCGCTGGGCACGCTGGTGCGGCGCAAGCAAGTCACCTAACCGATTTCGACGGGAGTCGGTGAAGGCTGGCGCGCGCCGGTGCGGGCCGCGCCGACGCCTGCGGCCACCACCAGGCAGATGCCGACCACACCGCCGGGTCCGGGCACCTGGTGCAGGATGATCAGCCCCACGATCATCGCGAACGCCGGTTCGAGCGCCATCAGCGTTCCGAACGCCGCGGTGGTGAGGCGGCGAAGAGCCAACATCTCCAGCGTGAACGGCGCGACCGGCAGCAGGATCGCGAGCCCGATCCCGATCAGCAGAATGTCGGGTGTCATGCGGCCGAACACGCTCGGCCCCACCACGGCGGTCGCGACCAGGCCGGCCACCGGCATGGACACCGCAAGCCCGTTGATGCCGACGACCTCGTCGCCCACGCGCTGAGTGAGCAGGATGTAGCCGGCCCAGCAGGCCGCCGCGCCGAGCGCGAGCAGCACCCCGACTGGATCGACCGAGCCCGCCCACGGCTGGGTGAGCAGGACGACCCCGGCGGCGGCGACGCCAGGCCACAGCACGCGCGCCCGCCCCTTGCCGTGGGCCACCGCCACCCCCAGCGGCCCGAGGAATTCGAGGGCGCTGGCCGTGCCCAACGGGATTCGATCCAGGGCCGCCATGAACAGCATGGTGACCGAGGCGGTCACCACACCGAGCACCACGCACACCAGGAACGTGGAGCGGGTGAACGCCGCGGGGCGCGGACGCACGATCAGCAGGATCAGCAGACCGGCCCAGGCCAGTCGCAGCCACGCCGCGCCCTCGACGCCGATGCGGTCGATCAGGGTGACGGCGATCGCCAACCCCAGTTGGACGCACATCATCGAACCCATCGCCATGAAGGCGCCGGTGCGGGCCTGGTTGCCGATCACTCCTGCATTGAACGTGATCCGAACCGTCCACGTCCACGTGATTTTCGTGGACATACCGTTCACGAATCATGAACGGTCAGCGCGTGGCCTACCTGATGGTGTAGCCCCCGTCGATGAGCAGGTCGGCGCCGTTCACCATCGCCGCGGCGTCGGAGGCCAGGTACACCGCGGCCGCGGCGATCTCATCCGGATACGCGAAGCGTCCGGTGGGAATCTGCTTTTTGAGGGCATCCCCGTGCGGCCCCTCCCACGCCTTGCGGCCGAGGTCGGTCAGCACCACCGTCGGCGAGATCGTGTTGACGCGCACGCCGCGCGATCCCCACTCGGCCGCCAGCACTTTCGACACCCCGACCACACCGAACTTCGACGCGCAGTAGGCCACGTGCTGATCGAGGGCCACCGTCGCTGCCTGCGACGCCATGTTGATGATCGCCCCGCCGCCGGACGCCAGCATCGACGCGCCCACCGCCTGGCACATCAAGAACGTGCCCTTGAGGTTGACGTCGATGGTGGAGTCCCACGCCTTCAGCGTCAGTTCCTCGGCCGGGGCCAACAGCGCAATGCCCGCGCTGTTGACCAGGATATCGATGCGGCCGAACGCGTCCTGTACGGCATCGACGGTCGCCCGCACGGCATCGGGATCGGCGACGTCACAACGAAATCCGCGGCTTTCGGTGGGCAGTGATGCGGCCGCGTCTGCGGCACCCGCTTCGTTGAGGTCGACGACCGCGATGCGCGCACCCTTGGTTGCACAGGCCGCGGCGATGGCCGCCCCGATGCCGGTGGCCCCGCCGGTCACCAGGGCGACCTTGTCGGCCAGCGAGAAGTCGAAATCCACTTTGTCTGCTGGCATCTCGCCTCCTATGACGCCTGCTTCTGCCCGGGGATACCTTCGAAGGCGATGTCACCGGTTTCGAGGTTCTTGTTGGTCAAGTCGGTCAGCCCGTCCAGGAACTGCTGGCGTTCGGTCACCACGTGCTGGATCGCGACGTCCACGTTCTCCTTGGTGATCGCGGGCATCATGTAGACCGGTTCGGTGTCGACCTCCTCGCCCTTGGCGAGTTTGTTGGCCACCGCGAGGCCCGCCGCCAGTTCCACGGTGCCGTTCTGCAGCGAGGTGCCGATGAACTCACCGCTCTTGACCGCGTTGAGGCCGTCCTCGATGCCGTCGATGCCGACGATCGGGACATCCGTGCGGCCGGCCTCTTTGAGGGCCTGCAACGCGCCGAGTCCCATGTCGTCGTTCTGTGCGACAACGCCGTCAATCTGGTTGCCGAAGCCCGAGATCCAGTTCTTCATCTTGTTCACGGCCTCGTCGCGCTTCCAGTTCGCGGTGTCCTTGGCGAGCACCTTGATGTCGGGGTATTTGGCCAGCACCTGGTCGATGCCCTTGCTGCGGTCGAGTTCACCGGACTGCCCGAGCGGCCCCTGCAGCACCACGATGTTGCCGCGGCCACCGAGCCGGTCGGCCATCATCTGCATTTCCTGCGCGCCCGCCGCCACGTCGTCGGGCTGAACGCTGGCCGCGACATCCTTGCTGTCGAGTGCGGCGTTGACCGGCACCAGCGGGATGCCCTTCGCCTTGGCGGTGGCCACCTGCGGTCCCAGCGAATCCGCTTGAACGGGAACGACGATGATCGCGTCGACGCCCTGATTGATCATCGAGTCGATCTGGCTGGCCTGCGTGGATACGTCCAGATTGGCGGAATTCCACACCAGTTCGATGTTGTTGTCCTTGGCGTAAGTGTCCATCCCCTCCTTGCCCGCGGTGATGAACGAACTCATGTCGTAGACGGTCACCCCGATGCGGGTGGTGTCGCTGTTGGCCTCGGGGTCACCGGCACCACAGGCCGTCAGACCCGCGGCGAGGGTGCTCGCCGCCGCGAGGGCGCCGATCTTTGATGCTAATTTCATTTGACGGTTCTCTTTCTCTGTGCGACAGCGGATCTGATGACGGTTGGAATTCAGGTACTTGCTCGTCGACGTGAGGACCACACGTCGACGGCGACGGCTGCGACGATCAGCACGCCCTTGATGACGTCCTGCCAGTAAGCGGGGACGACGAGGATGTCGAGTCCGTTGTTGAGAGTCTGGATCATCAGCAGGCCCAGCGCGGTGCCCCAGATGGTGCCGCGACCACCCATCAGGCTGGCGCCGCCGATCACCACCGCGGCGATGGCATCAAGCTCGTAGCCCTGCCCGAGGTTGGGCGGTCCGGAAATCACCCTGGATGCCAGCATGACGCCCGAGATCCCGGCCAGCAGACCGGAGAATGCGTACACGCTGAACAAAACGTTCTTGGTGTTGATGCCGGCGATCTCGGCAGCGTTGCGGTTGCCGCCCACCGCGTAGACGCGCATGCCGTACGTGGTGCGCTTCATCACCACGGCCAGCACGACGATGCCGACGATCATCAGCAGCACCGGGATCTGCAGGCCGAGGATCTTGGTGTTGGCGATCGATCCGAACTCCGGCGGCAACCCGTTGATCGGGGCACCGCCGCCGATGACGTAGGCCATACCCGACCCGGCGGTCAACGTACCCAGTGTCGCGATGAACGGTGGAACGTTGATGCGCGACACCAGGATTCCGTTGATGCAGCCCACCCCGAGGCCGACGACCATGGCGACCAGTACCGTCAGCCACACCTGACCGGGGTTGGCTTTGGCCGTGGCCGCAGCGGCCATCGCCGAGACCGCGATGACGCTGCCGACCGACAGGTCGATGCCGCCGGTGAGGATCACCAGGGTCTGACCCAACGCGATCAGCGCGAACGGTGCCGCGGCCACCAGGATGGTGACCAGGTTGTCCATCGTGCCGAATCGGGCGCTGCGGTAACTGAAGTAAGCGATGACGAGCAGCATCACCAGCACCATCGCGTAGCGCAGTGCCATGCCGGCGAACCACTCGCGGGAGAACAGTCGCACCGGCTCCCCGGTGGCCGGTGAGGCTACGGTGGGAGCCCGCGAAACCACGGCCTCTTCGCCGTCGAGCTGGGTGGTCACGATGCAGCCTCCTGATTTTCTGGCGCGTCGGTCGGCGCTTCGTCGAGTGCGGTCGCCAACCGGAAAACGGACTCCTGAACCGCAGGGTGGTCCAGCGCGTCGCGGTCGAGTTCGCCCACCAGCTGCCCGGCGCGCATGACGAATGCGCGATGCGACAGCCCGACGATTTCAGGCATGTCCGACGAGGCCATCAGCACCGCCATGCCGTTGGCCGCGAATTCGGTGATGATGCGGTAGATCTCGCTGCGGGCGCCGACGTCGACGCCGCGGGTGGGCTCGTCGAGCAGCAGGACGGACACGTCACCGGTCAGCCACCGCGCCAACACCACCTTCTGCTGGTTGCCTCCCGACAGCGTGCCGACTTCCTGTCCGAGTCCCCTACTGCGCAGCCGCACCGACGACATCACATCGGAAACCGCTGTGCTGCGCGCCTTTCCGCGCAGCCACCCGGCGAGCGAGAACGCCGACAGCCGCGGCAGGGAACCGTTGTCGAGCACACTCATCGACAGGACAGCCCCGTTGAGCTTGCGGTCCTCGGGCACCATGGCCATGCCCGCGGTGATCGCGGCCGCGGGTTGGTTGCGTTTGACCGGTCGGCCGCGCACCTGCACCGAGCCCGACGTGCTGCGCCTGGCACCGAAGATCGCCTCGAGCAGCTCGGTGCGGCCTGCGCCGACGAGTCCGGCGAGTCCGACGATTTCGCCCGCGCGCACCGAGAACGAGACGGGCCCTGAGGCACCGTCGACCTGAAGGTCGCGCACCTCGAGCACCGTGTCGGTGCCGGGCTCGGGACGTTGCGGGAACAGGGCGTCGAGTTCGCGGCCGATCATCGCGGTGACGATCTCGTCGTCGGTCACCTCGTCGATCGGGGTGTCGAGGATCAACCCGCCGTCGCGCAGCACCACGACCCGGTCGGCGATGGCGCGGATCTCGGCCATCTTGTGCGTGGTGTACACCATCGCCACGCCTTGGTCGCGCAGCCGGCGCACGATTCGGTAGAGGCCCTCGACTTCACGTTCGGAGATCGCCGAAGTCGGTTCGTCGAGCATCACGACGCGGGCTCCGGTGCGGGCGGCCTTGACGATCTCGACGATCTGGCGCAGCCCGACCGGCAGGCTGCCCATCCGCGCGGTGGGTGAGATGGCGACGTCGAAGACCCCGAGCGTCTCCCGCGCCTCGGCGATCATCGCGCGCCGGTTCAGGAACGGTCCGCGGCGCAGTTCACGTCCGACGAACAGGTTCTCGTAGACGGTCATGTCCTCGATCGAGGCCAGTTCCTGCGGAACGATCGCCACACCGTGGCGCACCGCATCGCGGGGATTGCCCGGCGCGAGCGCGCTGCCGTGCACCGATACGGTGCCGTCGTCGGCGCTGTACTGTCCGCTGACGATCTTCATCAACGTGGACTTGCCCGCGCCGTTCTCGCCTGCCAGCGCGGTCACCGTGCCGGGCTCGAGTCGCAGGTCCACACCCTTGAGGACCGGGACACCTCCGAAACTCTTTGTGATTCCGGAGCATTCGAGCAGTGTTTGCACTATTGCGCTACCGGGTCGTACTTCTCGATGGCCTCGACCTTGTCGGCCGATTTACTCTGCGGATCGAACTCGTACCCGAGCCATTCGCGTGCGAGCCGCCGGGCGAGTTCCAGTCCGATGACGCGCTGACCGAGACACAGCACCTGCGCGTTGTTGGACAGCACCGAGCGCTCCACCGAGAAGCTGTCATGCGCTGTCACGGCGCGGATGCCGGCCACCTTGTTCGCGCTGATGGCGACGCCGAGACCGGTGCCGCACACCAGAAGCGCGCGGTCGGCCTTGCCTTCGGCGACGAGCCGGGCCGCGGCGACCGCGACATGCGGATAGGCGGTGTCCTCGTCGGCGCCGACACCGACATCGGTGACGACCTCCACACGGGGGTCTGCCGCCAGGTCGCCCTTGAGGGCTTCCTTGTATTCGTAGCCTGCGTCGTCGGAGCCGACGACGATTCTCAGGGCCATTTAGTTGTCTCCTTGGGTGGTGAGCGTGAAGCAGTCGGCGACGGTGCGTGCACACATCGCCAGTGATGTGGCTCCGGCGTCGGGTGTACCGACGCTGCGGTCGGCTAGCGGCCGGGCGCGGCCGACCTTGGGGCGCATTTCGGCGGTCGCGCGGGCCGCGTCGATGGCGGTGTCCGCCGCCGCGCGCCAAGCCTGTTGCCAGGCTTGGCCGTTGGCGACGCGTCGGTCGAGTTCGTCGACGAAGGGCAGCAGTGCGTCGAGCATCGTCTTGTCGCCGGGCGCGGCGCCGCCGAGCCGGATCATCGCCTCGTACCCGTCCCGCATCGCGCCTGCGATGTCTGCCGAGCCGGGCCTGCCCGTGTCGCCGAGCCGTGCGCCGAGCGCGCTGAGCAGCGCACCCCAGAGCACTCCCGATGTGCCGCCGGCTTTCGCCGCCCATGCCTTGCCCGCCGCGGTGAGCACCGAACCCTGACCTGCGCCGTCCGCCACGGCCTGCGCCGCCGCGTCGCGAGCCGCGCTGGAGCCCTTGACCATTCCGCGGCCGTGGTCGCCGTCGCCTGCGACGGCGTCGATGTGGCCCAGCTCCTCTTCGGCGTCAGCGAGCATCGCCGCCATCGCGTCGAGAGCCCGCGCCACCAGCCGTCCGCCGCGGCGGCCGTCGTCGTCGGCGAGTTCGGCCAGCGGAGGTGTGGTCGAGGCCGTCGCGGTCTCCGCGATCCGGCGCGCCTGCCCGTTGGGCGAGGGCTGCGCTGCGGCGCCCTTGCGGTAGGCCGGGGTGTCGGCCGGTGCGGTCCAGTACTTTTCGAGCTCGTCGTCGAGCCACATCACCGTCAGCGAGCAACCGGCCATGTCCAGGCTGGTGACGAGCTCACCGACCTCCGGCTCCACGACGACGTATCCGCGTTCGCGCAGCAGCCGCGACACCTCGCCCCACACGACGAACAGCTCTTCGTACTTGGTGCGGCCGAGGCCGTTGAGAATGACCGCGATCCGCTGTTCGGTGGCGTCGGGGCGGTCGCCGAGCACACCGTCGACCAGGGTCGCGGCCAGCCCCGCGGCGGTGGGCATCTCTTCCTCGGCGATTCCGGGTTCGCCGTGGATGCCGAGGCCGACGCCCATCCGTCCGGCGGGCACAGTGAACAGAGGTGCGTCGGCGCCCGGCAGCGTGCAGCCGTCGAACGCGACGCCGAGGGTGCGGGTGGCGGCATTGGCCGCCTCGGCGACCCGTATCACCCCGGCCAGGTCCACGCCGTCCTCCGCAGCCGCGCTTGCGCATTTGAAGACCGTGAAATCCCCTGCGATGCCGCGTCTTTTGTCTTCTTCGCCGCGCGGTGCGCTGGCCACGTCGTCGGTGACGGCGAAGTAGTGCGCGTCGATGCCTTCGCTGCGCAGCGCCGAGACGGCGAGGTTGAAGTTCATCACGTCGCCGGCGTAGTTGCCCGTGGTGAGCAACACGCCCGCGTCGGAATGAGCGGCACGCGCCACCGACGCGGCTTCGTCGGCCGAGGGCGAGGTGAAGATGTTGCCGACGACCGCGCCGTCGGCGAAACCGGGGCCGACCGTGCCGCAGAACGCGGGATAGTGCCCGGAGCCGCCTCCGATCACCACGGCGACCTTGCCGGGCCGGGTCTTGTGTGCCCGCACGACGCCGCCGGGCACGCCGACCACGTAACGCGCGTTGGCGTCGAGGAATCCGGCCAGCATGTCCTCGGTGAAGCGGGCCGGGTCGTTGCACAGTTTTGTCATCGCAGCCGTTCTCCGGATTCGATGTCGAACAGATACACACGTTCTGGCGGTGCCGTGACGACCACTTGCTGTTCGATTTCGTAGTGGTCGGCGGCCGGGGTCTGCACGACGATGCCCTCCTCCAGTCCGGCGACCGTGCCGGTCGCCAGGCCGAACTCGAGCAGGTGCTCGAAGTAGGCGACGGTGGCCCTGACCCCGGCACGCGTGTCGGTCGACAGCGCGCAGTCCTGCGGCCGGATCCCGACGCTGACGCGGGTACCGTCGGCGACGCCGGTCACGGTGGTGTCCAAACCGCCTGCGTTGGCGCCGATTTCGACGTGCGCTCGGCCGTCGCGCACGCGCGCCACCCCGCGCAGCACATTGATCTGGGGTTCACCGACGAATTGCGCGACGAAGAGATTCGCCGGGTCGTCGAATACCTCGTCGGGCGTGCCGAACTGCTGCACCACTCCGGCGTCCATCACTGCGAGCCGGTCGGCCAGCGACAGCGCCTCCACCTGATCGTGGGTGACGACGATGGTGGTGTAACCGAATTCGCGCTGCAGCACCTTCAGTTCGCGCCGCACGCGTTGCCGTGCCGACGCGTCCAGGTGCGAAAGCGGCTCGTCGAGCAACAGCACCGGCGGGTTGCGCACCAGCGCACGAGCCAGAGCCACCCGCTGCTTCTGGCCGCTGGACAGGCCCGCGGGCCGCAGCTCCAGCATGTCGTCCATTTCGAGCCTGCGGCTGATCGACGCGACCCGTTCCTCGGCGCCTTTCGCCTTGCGCGCCTTCAGCCCGTAGAGCAGGTTCTCCCGCACCGACATCGGCGGGTACAGCGCATAGCTTTCGAACCCGACGCCGATGCCGCGCTTGGCCGCAGGCAGCTGAGAGATCTCCCGATCGCCGATGCGGATGGAACCGCTTGTCACCGTTTCCAATCCGGCGATCATGCGCAGCGTTGTGGTCTTGCCGCAGCCCGACGGGCCCAGCAGTGCGACGAGCTCGCCGGGCTCGATCGCGAGGTTGATGCCCTTGACCGCGGGCACGTCCTCGCGGCCGTGGTAGACCTTGACCAGATCGGTGAGCGTGAGGCTCTGCGCCACTGAGGCGGTGTCGGCCGTGTCGCGTGTCCGAGACCGCGTCGTCAACAAACTCACTGTGCTGCCTCCAATAGCGATGCGCGGTCGGGGAGCCCCAGCCGCGGCGTGTCACCGTCACCAGCGGCGAAGACGTGGATGTCGGAGTCGGCGACGGTCAGCGTGACCGTCGCGCCTTCGGTGACGCCGTCCCGCCCGGAGGTGAGCACGATCAGCTGCACACCGCCGGCGTCGACGGTGAGTTCGACGTTGCGGCCCAGACGTTCGGCAAGCACCACCCGGCCCCGGATTCCTGCACCGTCGACATCCGGGCCGACCACGTGAATGTCGCAGGGCCGCAGGCCGACCCGAACCCGATCGCCGCGGCTGCAGTCGCTGTGGGCGTCGGCCGGGATCGGCACGTCGAACGAGCCGTCGCCGAGGCGGATGCGGCCGTCGTCGACGACACCGTCGAGCAGGTTGATCTCGGGCTGCCCCAGCGCCCGCGCGACGAAGGTGTCGGCGGGCCGACGCCAGATGTCGGCGGGCGTCCCGATCTGCACGAGCCTGCCCTTCCGCATGACCGCGATGCGGTCACCGAGCGCGAGCGCCTCCTGGTAGTCGTGCGTGACGTAGAGCGTCGTGGTGTTCGACATGGCGCCGAGCTGCTTGAGCTCGGCCCGCATCGCCGCACGCAGCTTGGCGTCGAGATGGCTCAGCGGTTCGTCGAGCAGGTAGATGTCGGCGGGCCGCACCAGCACGCGGCCCAGCGCCACACGCTGGCGCTGTCCGTTGGACAACTCGCGCGGGAACCGGTCGAGCAGGTGGTTGATGCCCAGCGTGGTGGTCACCTGATGGATGCGCTCGGCGCGCTGGCTTTCGGTGTACTGGCCGGTGCGGCCGGATTTCAGTGGCGAGGCCAGATTTTCCCGCACGGTCTTCTGTGGGTAGAGGGCGTAGCTCTCGAACGCCATCGCCACATTGCGGTGGTAGGGCTCGACGCGGGTGACGTCGCGACCGCCGATGTCGATCGTGCCCTCGTCGATGTCGACCAGCCCGGCAACCGATTTCAGCGTCGTGGTCTTGCCGGCGCCGCTGGGACCGAGGATGACGAAGAACTCGCCGTTGGCGATGTCGACCGACAGCCCGTCGACCGCGCGGATCGGGTTGGACGTCCTGCCGAACGACTTGTGCAGATTGGTGATCGATACGGTTGCCATCAGGCCTTCACCGCCCCGAAGGACAGGCCCCGCACCAGGTAGCGCTGAATGGTCAGCGCCAGGATGAGGGGCGGCAGCGCTGCGATGATCGCGGCCGCGGCGGTCAGGTTGTAGTACGCCTGTCCCCCGCCGCCGAGGAACTTGGTGATCGCGACGGTGACGGTGCCTGCGTTGCTGTCGGTCAGGATGAGCGGGAAGACGTAGTTGTTCCAGGCGAAGATGAACGCCAGCAGGGCCGCTGCCGCGATGCCGGGGCGCACGATCGGCAACGCCACCATGAGGAAAGCCCTTTTGCGGGTGTAGCCGTCGAGCAGCGCCGCCTGCTCGAGATCTTCGGGAAGGTCTTGGAAGTAGGACCGCAGGATCCACACCACCAGCGGCATGGTGACCAGCTGCAGCACCCAGATCATGCCGACCTTGGTGTCGAACAGCCCGATCTGGTTGTAGATGACGAACAGCGGCACGATCACCATCAGCTCGGGTGCAAACCGGAACGACAGCATCTGGAACATCAGGTCGTTGCTGCCCTTGTACTGCCAACGCCCGGCGGCGTAGGCGGCTGGGATGCCGATGACCAGCGAAACGATCACCGCGCCACCGCAGTTGAGCAGGCTGGTCAGCAGCGACGCCTTGAAGTCGACGCTGGTCATCTCGGTGCCCTTGTCGGACAGCACCGTCGCGAAGTTCGACCACGTCGGGCTGAACGAGAAGTACGTGGTGGTCTGCTCCTCGGCGTTCTTCAGCGCCAGCATCAGCATCCAGAAGATCGGAAACAGCGAGAAGATGAACCAGAAGATCAAGCCGAGGTCTGCGGCCGCGGAGCTGAAGGACAGCCGCTTCTGGCCGGGTGCCAGCTCAGTGCGGGAGGTCTTGAATACCTTGACTGCCATGGGTTTAGGACTCCGCTCCGGCAGCACGACGCTGCGCCTTGCCGAGCACGCTGACCAGGTAGCGCGCCGTAATGAACACGAGGATCCACAGCAGCAGCATGTAGGTGCTGCCGCGCGAGTAGTTGAGGTTGATGATCGAGTCCTCGAACGCGCCGATCTGCAGGGTGCGTGTCGCGACGCCGGGACCGCCCGCCGTCAGCACGTAGATGTGGTCGAACACCTTGAGGTTGTCCATGAACCGGAAGATGACGGCCACCAGGATGTAGGGCCACAGCATCGGCAGCATCAGTTTCCGGAACATGTAGAACCAGCCGGCGCCGTCGACCTGGGAGGCCTCGAACGGCTCTTTGGGCAGCGACCGGATTCCGGCCAGCACCAGAATCGCCACGAACGGCGTGAAGATCCACAGGTCGACCAGGATCACCGACCACAACGCGTTGTTGGCCGACAGCCAGTCGAAGGTGTTGCCCAGCCCAAGAACATGATTGAGGATGCCGAACTGGGGGTTGAACATCAGCTTCCACATCACGCCGGCGATCACCGGCGCGATCATCAGCGGAAGGATCAGCACCTTCTCGAAAACCTTGCCGATCACGCTGGACCGGTTGAGCAGCAGCGCCAGCCCCACGCCGATCACGGTCTCGACCGTGGTGGCGATGACCGCGAACAGCAGCGTGACCTTGACGCTCTGCCAGAAGATCTGGTCGCCGAGCACGGATTTGAAGTTGTCGAACCACACGAAGTGCGGATTCGGATTCACCGCCGCGTAGTTGAGGAACGCATAGTAGGCGCCAAGCGCGAACGGGTAGAGAATGCCGATAACGATGACCAGCGCGGGGATCGACAGCAGGTACGGCCGCAGCTTGCGCCGCCAGGTCGGCACCTGCGGCAGCGGGCGCGTGGAGGCCGGGGCGGGCTGCTCCGGTGTGGTCGCCGGCGCCTTGGGGGTCTGCGTGGTCATGGGTGCCAGAGCTCCTAGAGGTTGACCTTGGAGGTGTTGGTCTTGGCCAGGCTGCGCAGACGGCCCGCGGCGTCGTCACCGCCGTAGATGTCCTGCAGGGCCACCGCCCAGTTCTGCGTCGTGTCGAAAAACGCCTTCTGCGGGGTGAATTGGATCTTGGAGTCGCCGATGACCGTTTCGAAGGCCTCCAGATAACCGAACTGGTCGGCGGCGATGCGCTTGAAGGTGGTGTTGAACACCGACGCCCGCACCGGGTCGGCGTAGGTACCGCCCTGCACGGCCTTGTTCATCGATTCCTTGCCGGTGGCCCACTGGATGAACAGCCACGCCGCCAACTTGTTGCGCGAGTTGGCGCTCATCGCCCAGCTCCAGGTCCACAGATTGGTTTTGTAGTTGCCGTCGGGCCCGGCGGGACCCGCGTACCAGCCCAGGTTTCCGGCCTCCTTACTGGCGCCCGGCTTGTTCTTCGGGTAGGTGGCGCTGTCGGCGTCGTAGACCATCATCGCTTTTCCGTCGCCGAGATCGCCTGTGGCGTTGGGATAGTCGTAGGTGGTCCACGATGTCGGCCCGGCCTCATGCTGCATTTGGATCCACTTCTTGGTGAAATCCACGGCCTTGTCGCTTGCCATCTCGGCGACGAGGTCGGTTCCGTCGAACGTGTAGTCCACCGCTCCCTCGCGCACGTACTGCGTCATGAACCCGGGGTGAATGGTGGCCCAGGACTTCGACCCGCGGGTCGCGATGCCGTAGCGGTTCTCCGAGCGGTCGGTGAGATCGACGGCCAGTTGCACGAAGTCGTCGAAGTTGTCGGGCAGCTTGGTGATACCTCGCCGGTCGAAGTAGGCCTTGTTGTAGGCCACCACGTTGTTTTCGAAGCCCCACGGAATCGCCCACTGCCCGCCGGTGCCCAACGGGGCGCCGAGCGTGAAGTCCCACCGGGTGGAGGCGCGCAGGCCTTCGAAGATGTCCTCGAAGTCGTATTCGGCGCTGGTGGCCGAGCTGTTCTCCAGCCACGGGTTGAGGTCTTCGATCCAGCCCGGAGGTCCGTACTGCCAGATGAAGTAGGCGCCAAGCATGAACGCGTCGTGCTTGCCCGTTCCACCGGCCAGTTCGGTGTTGAGCTTGGTGAAGTAGTCCGCCTCTGGCACCAGGTCGACGTTGACGTTGATCCCCGTGAGCTCGGTGAACTCCTTGAGCAGCGGCTGGTAGGACAGCTGGTAGGGATGCGGGGTCTGCAGGATGTTGATCGTCGACCCCGACGCCTTTCGCCAGTCGAAGCCGCCGCCGACCTCGGCCGCACCGTTGGGTGCACTCGCCTTGCCGCCGACTCCGCAGGCCGACAACACCGGCAGGCTCACCGCGGCGGCACCGGCAATGCCCATGGCCGCCAGCATGTTTCGCCGAGACATCCGCGGCCCGGTCGAACCCTCATTCATGTCGTGTTCCTTCGCTCGCGTTCGGCGTCAGGCCGGGATCAGCGAAACCTTCACCGACTCTTTGCCGCTGGCGACGAGGTCGAGGCCCTTCTGGAACTCCGTCAGCGGCAGCTGGTGGGTGCAGATCTTGTCCATCGGCAGCACGCCGGACTCGATCATCTTGATCGCGGCGGGCCAGCAGTACGGGCCGAGGTGCGCGCCGAGCACGTCGAGCTCCTTGTCGTCGCTGATGATGCTCCAGTCGACCGAGGCGTCGCTGCCGAAGACGCCGTACTCGACGTAGCGGCCCAGCTTGCGCAGCAGGTTGAGGCCCTGCGGCACCGCCGAAGTGTGGCCGGTGCCTTCCAGATAGACGTCGGCGCCGTAGCCGTCGGTGAGGCCCTTGACGATCTGCTCGGCGTCTTCCTCGGCGATGTTGATCGTCAGGTCGGCTCCGCACAGCTTGGCCAGCTCGAGCTTCTCCGGCGCCATGTCCAACGCGATGACCCGCATCGGGTTCTTGGCGCGCGCACCGGCGATCATGCCGAGCCCGATCGGCCCGCAGCCCGCGACCACGACGGTGTCTTCGAAGGCGATCTGCGCGCGCTCGACAGCGTGCAGCGAGCACGACAACGGTTCGGCGAAGGCCGCGTGGTGCGCCGGGATGTCGCCGGAAACCTTGTGCACCAACGCTTCTGCCGGATACACCATGTAGTCGGCCATCGCGCCGGGAGTGCGGCGCTTGAAGCCGTACAGGTCGTGCGGCTGGCACATGTGGTACTGGCCGCGCTTGCAGAAGCGGCACTTCCAGCACGGGACGATCTGCTCGGAGACCACCCGGTCCCCGACCGCGATCCCCCACCGCTGCGCTGCTTCGTCGTCGAGTTCGACCACCCTGCCGACGAATTCGTGTCCGGGGATCACCATGGTCTCGGCCCATGCCGGCCGGTTCTCGTCACCCCAGAACTTGGCCGCGCCGTGGTAGCACTTCAGATCGCTGGCGCAGATGCCGACCGCTTCGACCTTGATCAGCGCCTCGCCGGGGCCGCGCTGCGGCACCGCCATCTCTTCGAGTCGGTAGTCGCGCGGTCCGTGACACACGACTGCCTGCATCTTCTCGGGGATCTGCTCGGACATCTGCACTCCTGTCGACCTCGGCTTGTCCGCTGCTCACACGTGTGGCCGTGTTGTGGTTCGAGTCACGCTAACGCTTATGTGCACAGATGTCCAGAACAGTTGTTCAGAGAGAAAGTTTCATGAACAGATGTGCAGATGTCATACTCGTCACATGCCCCGGGCCGCTCAACCAACTCCGCCAGCAGGCGTCGAGAGCACCAGATCCGACGGTGATGCCGGTCATTTCCCGGCATCGCTGCTCTATCAGGCAGCAAAGCTGTACTACACCGAAGACGCGACCCAGGCCGACGTCGCCGCGCAGCTCGGCACGAGCCGGGCAACGGTGAGCCGGTTGCTGTCGGAGGCCAAGCGGCGCGGCATCGTGCGCATCGAGGTGGTGCCGCCGTCCGAGGTCACCGTCGGTGACCTCTCCGACCGGTTGGCGCGCGCTTTGTCGCTGACAAACGTGTATCTGAGCATGCCGCTGCCGACGCCCGGGCCGGGGCGTACCGACCTCGACGTGATGGGAGGCGCGCTGGCACCGGCGGTGGGGCGCGCGCTGTCCGCGGCGGGCTTGCTGCCCGGCGACGCGCTGCTCGTGTCGTCGGGGCGCACCGTTTACGAGGTCGCCCAGTACGACCTCGTGCCGCTGCCCGGCGTCCGGGTGGCGCCGACGGTCGGCGGCAACGACCAGCCCGAGGCGTGGTACCAGACCAACGAGATCACCCGGCTGGTCGCCGACCGCATCGGCGGGCGACCGAACTATCTGTTCGCCCCGGCGCTGCCGGGCCCCGACCTGTATCCATCGCTGCTCAACGATCCGAGCATTCAGCGCGTACTCGACCTGTGGTCGCATGCGCGGTGCGCGTTGATGGGTGTCGGCGCTCCGCCGCTGATGCGTTCGGACATACCGCAATTCGTGCCCACCGGCTCGTCGTCGCTGCGCGCGGCCGTCGGCGACGTGTGCTCGCGGTTCTTCGACCGCGCAGGCGAGCCGGTCGAATTCGAGGGCAGCGAGCGCTTGATCGCCGTGGAACTCGAAGCGCTGCGGCATGTTCCGGTTACCATCGCCGTCGCCGTCGGCGCCGAGAAGGTCGAGTCGATCATCGGCGGCGCCCGCGGCCGGTATTTCAATCAACTGGTCACCGACCCGGCGACGGCGTCGGCGATTCTCGACACCGTGGAGCGCCCATGACGACCCTGGCCGACCCCCGCTACGCCGGTGCCTTAAGGCTCGACGGTAAGCGCGCGCTGATCACCGGCGCGACCAAGGGCATCGGCGCCGACATCGCCCGTGCGTTCGCCTCCGCGGGCGCCGACCTGGTTCTCAGCGGCCGCGACGAAACCGAGTTGAGCGCGGCCCGCTCGGCGTTGTCCGAGCAGTTCGGCACTCAGATCCATACCGCGGCAATCGATCTGGCCGAGGCCGATGGCCCCGCCGAACTGGCACGACGGGCAGCCGATGCGTTCGGTGGGCTCGACATATTGGTCAACAACGCCGGCATCTCCCATCCCCAACCGGTCACCGCAACCGATCCGGCGTTGTTCGACGCGACGATCGCGGTCAACCTGCGCGCGCCCGCCCTGCTGGCGTCGGCGGTAGCGGCCGCGATGGTGGAGGCAGGCACCGGCGGGTCGATCATCACCGTGGCGTCGGCCGCCGCGCTCGCACCGCTGCCCGACCACTACGCCTACTGCGCGTCAAAGGCGGGGCTGGTGATGGCGACGAAGGTGCTGGCGCGGGAACTCGGCCCGTATGGGATCCGGGCGAATTCGGTGTGCCCGACGGTGGTGCTCACCGAGATGGGCCAGCGGGTGTGGGGTGAGGAAGCCAAGGCCGCACCGATGCTGGCCCGAATTCCGCTCGGCCGCTTCGCCGTTCCGCATGAGGTGTCCGACGCGGTGGTCTGGCTGGCCTCGGATGCCGCCAGCATGGTCAACGGCGTCGACATTCCGGTCGACGGCGGCTACACGATGGGCTGAGACTCAGCCCGGCTCCGTCGCAGCCAGCCGGTGCACCTGGGGCTTGGTGGCCGGATACAGTTCGCGCCACGTGTCGTAGAGGTCGTCGTAGAGCGCGCGGTTGCGCGGATCGGGTTTGATCTCGCGCGCGATCTTGGCCCAGTCGGTGCTCGGCGGCACCAGGCCCACACCGATGGCGGCCAGCAGCGCGTCGCCGTAGCTGGCGCCGATGGCCTGCTCGGGCACCAGTTGCGGACGGCCGGTGATGTCGCTGACGGCCTGCGCCCAGATCGGGCTGCGCAGCCCGCCGCCGACGGCGACGGTCCGATTGCCTGCGTGTGCGTCGTCGAACCGCTCGAGGATCTGCCGGATCCCGAACGAAATCCCTTCGTAGGCAGCGCGGAACAGATGTCCACGGCCGTGACGCAGCGTCAGTCCGGCGACCACCCCGCGCGCCTGCGGGTCGAAGACAGGTGTCCGCTCGCCGGCGAAATACGGCAACACCAGTAGGCCCTCGCAGCCGGGCGGCACCCCCGTCGCCTCGGCCATCAGATCCTCGAACGACGCACCGCCGGTGACCTTCTGCAGCCAGCCGATGAGGCTGCCCGCCGTCGACGTGCCTGCCGCCAGCGCCAAGCTGTCGCGGTCCACCCCCGCGGTCGTCCAGAGCGTCGGATCGCTGTGGTACTCGTCGATGACCTGGATGAGAAACATCGTCGAGCCGTACATCAGCATCTGATCGCCCGGCCGGCGCACTCCGACCGAGAACGCTTCCGAGTAGGCGTCGACGGTGCCTGCGACGACCGGGGTGCCCTCGGGTACGCCAGTTGCGGCGGCCGCCTCGGGCAACACACCGCCGACGACCTCGTTGGGCCAGACCAGCCTCGGTAGCGGCAGCGGACCGCAAATCCGCTGCGCCCATTCGTAATTCCAGTCGAGCTCACGGGTGGCATACAGCGGGTCGCACTGGCTTGCGGTGTGGTGGTCGATGGCGTATTCACCGGTCAGCTTGGCGGCGATGTACGAGTTCGAGCCGTACCAGCCGCGGGCCGCGTCGAACACGTGCGGCTCGTGGCGGCGCACCCATTCCAGCTTCGGGCCGAGCGCCTGGCTGGACAGCAGGGTGCCTGCGCGCTCCAGGATTTTGCTCTCGCCGAACTCTTCGGTGAGAGAGGCGATTTCTTCGGTCGCGCGGGTGTCGACGCCGTACAAGATCGCCGGGCGCAGTGGCCGCAGGTCGCTGTCGCACAGCACCAGGCACGGGCCGACTCCACTGACGCACATGCCCGCCACCCTGCCGCCTGGCGGTAGTTGTGACATCAACGCATTGCTGATCGCGCAGACCTCGCGCCACCACATCCCCTCGGCGTCGGCTTCCGCCCATCCCGGCCGGGGCAGGTCCATCCCGTGTGCGATGGCCTCGGACGCGATCACTGTCCCCGATATGTCGACGAGGACGCCTTTCGTGCTCCCCGTCCCCATGTCGATTCCGAGCAGCAGGTCCACGCGACAAACCCTACGTGGAGCGCCACAGCCGATTCACGCGATCCGGACCGTTCGGGTGCTCGACGCGTTGCTGGACACATCGTTCGGTTTCTGTGAACAATCGTCGGGTGGACACCCGCCGCCTGCAACTGCTCCTCGCGCTGTCCCGACTGGGTTCGATGCGCGCGGTCGCCGAGACGCACAACCTCACCACGTCGACGGTTTCGCAACAGATCGCCGCGCTCGCCAAGGAGACCGGCGCCCAGCTGATCGAGCCCGAGGGCAGGCGGGTCCGACTGACGCCGGCCGGGCGTCGACTGGCCGACCATGCCGTCACAATCCTGGCCGCCGTGGAGAGCGCCCGGCTCGATCTCGATCCGGATGCCGAGCCGGCGGGCACGGTCCGCATCGGCGGATTCGCCACTGGTCTTCGCGTCTCACTGCTACCGATCGTGGCCGAGCTCGCCGACCGCTATCCGAAGGTGGGTTTCGTCATCAGCGAGTACGAGCCGATCGAGGCCTTCGCGCTGCTGACCAACGACGATCTCGATCTGGCCCTGACCTACGACTACAACCTCGCGCCCGCATCCCCCGGTCCGGTGTTGGAGACCGTCGCGCTGTGGTCGGTCGAGTGGGGTCTCGGCGTCCCCGCCGAGCGTGAGAAGGGCAGAGCCGACATCGGCAGCTACGCAGATCACACCTGGATCGTCAACTCACGCAACACCGCAGACGAAGACGCCGTGCGCACCCTGGCGTCGCTCGCCGGCTTCACGCCCCGGATCGCACACCAAATCGACAGCCTGGACCTGGTCGAGGATTTGATCGTGGCCGGATACGGGGTGGGCCTGTTGCCGATCGACCGGCCGACCCATCCCGGCGTGACGGTGCGTCCGTTGGCGGATCCGCAGGTGATTCTGACCGCTTACGCGGTGACGCGGCGGGGCCGGGCGACGTGGCCGCCGCTTCGTGTGGTGCTCGATCGGCTTCGCCCGCCGCAGGGTCGGCCGCTGCCCCGGCTGAGCTGGCCGCGTCCGGAGGCCAAGCCGTGATGGGTCAAGCGGCGTTGCGCTTGCGCCGGGCCTCGCGCTTACTGGTGTCCAGCGACCACAGGTGAGCGCAGGACGGGCACTGCATGTCCACCAGCGGGCCTTTGTTGCCCAGCAGGTATTGCCAGTGCGTGGCGCAGTTGCGGGAACTCTGACAGTCGGCGCAGCGGGCGCCGTGCAGGCAGTTGGGGCACTCCAGCCAGGCACGTCGCGACCGGTCTGCGGTCGGATCAATCGGCAGCATGCTCGCCCGACCGCTCCGGCAGCACACCTGCGCTGACCAGCTCGTCATAGATGCGCTGCTGCTCTTCGTCCAGGTCGGAGTAGAGCATGTCGTAGGCCTTGTTCTCCTCGGCGAGAACGGCCACGGATCCCAGTCCTCACCGATCGCCTCTAATACAGCGGTGCGGCGGCGGACCTCATCCAGCGTCAGGTCATACGCGAATTCGAGGTCGGCCATGGCCACCTCCCGTCCATCAGTCACGCAGTCACGCACATATGCAGTCCGGCTAAGCAATGAGAACGTGACGCTTCCTAACCAACGCCGAGGAAGCAATGAATCAGGTCACGCTGATGATGCGAGGTTCGTCACACAGCGCCGACCAGGCCGTCAGACACCTTGGCCCAAGGTCAACGGCTGCGCCCGCCGGTATTGATCGAGGACCTCCGGCGTCGGCGCCGCGGTGTAGGTCGTGGTGTCCCCGGCGGTCCAGTCCGGCGGCGCGTCGGCCCGCGTCAGCGTCCACGCCGCCTGTCGCGCGGCCCCGAGGGTCACATACTCGCCAGGGGTCGGCACCGCGACGGGCCGGCCGAAGATCGCCGGTGCGATCTCCCTAATTGCCTTGGAGCGGGCGCCGCCGCCGACCAGGATGATCCGTTCGGCGTCGACGCCATGGGCCGAGATCTTGTCGAGGCAATAAGCCAGGGAGCAGAGCAGTCCTTCGACGCCGGCCCTGGCGATGTTGGCCGATGTCAGATTGCGCGCCGTCATGCCGTGCAGTGCCCCAGTGGCGTTCGGCAGGTTCGGCGAGCGCTCGCCTTCCAGATACGGCACCAGCGTGAGTCCTTCAGCGCCCGCGGGGGCGGACAACGCCAGCCGGTCCAGTTCGTCGAAATCCACGCCGAGCATCGCGGCCACCGCCGCGAGCACCGGCGCCCCGTTGAGCGTGCAGACCAGCGGCAGCTGGCGACCGGTGGCATCGGCGAAACCGGCGACGATGCCCTCGGGGTCGTGGGGTGCGGTGTGCCCGACGGCGCTGACCACACCGGAGGTGCCGAGCGAGACGATGCAGTCACCCGGTTGCGCGCCGAGTCCCAGTGCCGCGGCGGCGTTGTCACCGGCGCCGGGGCCGAGCGTTGCGCCGTTGGCGGTCTGGCCCGCGGAGCCGGACGGGCCGAGCACCGTCGGCAGCTGCGGTCTGCGGCCGCGCATCGCCAGCTCGAGCAGGTCGAACTGATAGGCACCCGACTCGGCGGAGAAGTAGCCGGTGCCGCTGGCGTCGCTGCGGTCGGTGTGCAGCGTTCCGATGTCGATCGAGCCGCTCAGCCGCCATGTCAGCCAGTCGTGCGGAAGGCACACCGCGGCGGTGGCGGCCGCATGCTCGGCTTCATGGTCGGCAAGCCAGCGCAGCTTTGCCGCGGTGATCGCGGCGACGGGCACCACGCCGATCCGCTTCGCCCATTCCGCGGCACCGCCGAGGTCGTCGACCAGATCGGCGGCGGCCTCACTGGAGCGAGTGTCGTTCCACAGCAACGCGTCTCGGATCACGTCGCCGCTCTCGTCCAGACACACCATGCCGTGCTGCTGGGCGCCGACCGAGACGGCGGCTACGTCGTCGAGCCCCCCTGCGCCTTCCACGGCGCTCTGCAGGGCGGTCCACCAATGCCTCGGGTCGACCTCGGTGCCGTCGGGGTGCGGCGCGGTTCCCGATCGCTCGATCGCCCCAGTGTCTGCGTCGCAGACCAGAACCTTGCACGACTGAGTGGACGAATCGATACCGGCGACGAGGGTCACGCATGCGAAGTTACCCGCTCGGCGTGGAAACCGTCGATCGGCCATGTGCCGCGTGGTTCTGCGAGAATTGCCGAGTGGACATCGAGCATCCCGAAACGCCAGGGCGATGGGATGTACACCGCAACGAGACGGAAGCTCAACGCCTGGACCGCAATTGGGCAAGCTTGTTGCAAGAGTTGCGGGTCACCCAGACCGGGGTTCAGCTGCTCACCGGCTTCCTTCTGATGCTGCCGTTCCAAGAGCGCTTCGCGGAACTCGACGACCAGATGCGGCTGGTCTACCTTGCCACGGTCATGTGCTCGATCGGCTCGACCCTTCTGCTTCTCGCGCCGGTCGGCATGCACCGCGTGCTTTTCCGCAGGCGCCGGCTCGACGCGATCGTGGCGACCTCACATTTGTGGGCGATCGCCGGTCTGGCTTTGCTCGGTCTGGCGCTGTCCGGGGTCGGTGTCGTCATCTTCGATGCGGTGATCGGTAGAACCGCTGCGTGGATCGCGGGAGGCTGCATACTCACCGCGTTCGTTTCCTTTTGGTTCCTTCTCCCGCTGCCCTTTCGACGTCACCGGCCCAAGACTTACTAAGACCCACTCGCCACTGTTTGTGAAGCGGTGGCCGCGGGAACCCCCGGTCCATGTTGATCCGACGAATCGCGCGTCCGCTCCTGTCAGTTGCATTCATCGGGCAGGGCGTGGACGCCCTGCGGAATCCGAAACCCGCCGCCGACGTGGCGCGCCCGGCCCTGGAGGGCATGCGTCAGCTGCCCGACCCGATCGGACCGAACGTGCCGGCCGACGCCGAGACGTTCGCGCGCATCAACGCCGCCGTGCAGATCGGCGGCGGCCTGTTGCTCGCTACCGGCAAGATGCCTCGACTGGCTTCGGCGGCACTGGCATTCACCGTCATACCGGGCAGCCTGAGCGGGCACATGTTCTGGAACGAGACCGACCCGGAGCGCAAGGCCGACCAACGCCGCGCGTTCATGACCGACCTCAGCCTGCTCGGCGGGCTGGTGATCGCCGCAGTCGACACCGAGGGCAAGCCCTCACTGGGCTGGCGTGGTCGTCGCGCAGCGCGCAAGGTCTCCGGGGCGGTGACCGCTGCGTTGCCGGTTGGCGCCGCATCCGGCGCGGCATCGGGCGGAGCGCTGGCCGACAGTGCGTTCGCCGAGAAGGTGGGGCATGGGCTGCAGGTGGCGAAGGAGCGCGGAGCCGAGCTTGCGGCGGCGACCAAAGTGCACGGAGCCGAGCTTGCGGCGGCGACCAAAGTGCACGGAGCCGAGCTTGCGGAACTCGCCCGTGAGCGGGGACCCGAGTTCGCCGAAGTCGCCCGCGGACGCGCCGCCGAACTCGCCGAACTCGCCCGTGAGCGCGGACCCGAGTTCGCCGAAGTCGCCCGCGGACGCGCCGCTGTGGTGGCCGAGCGCGCCAGGGAACGTGCACCCGAGATCGCCGACGCCGCCCGCGGACGCGCAGCCGAAGTCGCGGATGCGGCTCGCGAGCGAGGGCCGGAACTGGCCACCGTCGCGCGCGGACGCGCAGCCGAATTGGCAGGCACCGCGAAGACACAGACGAAGCACGCGAAGAAGCAGGCCAAAAAGCAGCGTCGGCGCTGGAGCTGAGTCACTCCGCTGCCCCGCTGCCGGACGGTAGATTGGCGCTACCGATCACCAGTGGAGGCTCAGGAGCGATATGACGACCGATCCGACGCCAGGACCGCACGGCAGCGACCCGAGGGGCTATCCCCCGCCGTTTCCCACAAACCTTCAGCCGGCCGGATTGGTGGTTCGCTTCTTCGCCCGGCTGATCGACGGGATCATCGTCGGGATCATCAGCCTGCTGCTGTTCTTCGTCACCGACACGCTGTCCAACTACTGGGTCACCGGCCTCTTCACCGGGCTGCTGACGTTCATCTACTTCGTGGCTTTCGAGACCGCTCAGGGTTGGACGCCCGGCAAGAAGCTGCTCGGTCTGCGCGTGAATGGGCCCGCCGGGGCGCCGAAACCGACGGCCGCGCAGTCGGCGGTCCGCAATGTGTGGACCTTGCTGCCGATCATCCCGTTCATCGGTGGCCTGCTTGGCGTCATCGCCATCCTGGTCATCGCGGTGACCATCAGCGGCAGCTCGACCAAGCAGGGCAAGCACGACGAACTGGCGGGCGGGACCCAGGTGGTCAAGGGCTGACCGCGGCCGTGCGTGCGTCCGGTCAAATCACCAGCCCGAGCAGCAGCACCAGGACGAGACCGACCACCGACAGCACGGTCTCCATGATCGACCAGGACTTGATGGTCTGACCGACGCTCATCCCGAAGTATTCCTTCACCAGCCAGAAGCCGGCGTCGTTCACGTGCGAGAAGAACAGCGAGCCTGCGCCGACCGCCAGCACGATGAGCGAGACCTGCCCGGTGCTCATGCCCTCGGTGAGGCTGAGCATCAACGCCGAGGCGGTGATGGTCGCGACGGTCGCCGAGCCCGTGGCGAGGCGAATCAGCACGGCGAGCACCCAGGCCAGCAGGATTGTCGAAATATTCGCGGCTGTGGCCCATTCCGCGAGTTTCGTGCCGATGCCGGTGTCCACGAGAACCTGTTTGAAACCGCCACCGGCGGCGACGATCAGGATGATGCCCGCAACGGGCGGCAGTGACGTCTCCAGGCACCTGGTGATCTGGTCGCGGGTCATCGACGCGCCGCGACCCAGCGTGAAGATGCCGACGATGACGGCGATCAGCAGCGCCATCAGCGGGCGGCCCAGGATGTCGAAAGTCTGCCGCAGCCAATTGCTTTCGTCTGCGATGAAGATGTCGACGAGGGCCTTGCCCATCATTAGGGCAACGGGCAGCAGAACCGAGAACAGCGTGATGCCGAATGACGGGCGCTGCAGTTGCCGGGTGGCGGTCCGGGTTGCGGCGCCGCCGCCCTCGGCTTCCACCTCACCCGCTGCGGCCCCGACTCCTCCATTGCCGGAGAAGTCATCGGCCGCAAAGCGGTCCGGCACGTCGAGGACGACCCACCGGCCTGCGAGACGCCCGAACAACGGGCCCGCGACGATCACGGTCGGGATCGCAACGGCGACGCCGAGAGCCAGTGTGACGCCAAGGTCCGCGCCGAGCAGGTCGATCGCGGTGAGCGGCCCGGGGTGCGGCGGCACCAGCCCGTGCATGGCCGAAAGGCCTGCGAGAGCGGGGATTCCGACTGTGATGAGCGACAGTTGCGAACGTTTGGCGACCAGGTAGATGACCGGCATCAGCAGCACAAGGCCGATCTCGAAGAACATCGGCAGGCCGATGATCGCCCCCACCAGCGCCATCGCCCACGGCAGGGCCCGCGGCGATGCGTGGCCGACGATGGTGTCGACGATCTCGTCGGCGCCTCCGGAGTCGGCGAGCAGTTTGGCGAACATCGCGCCGAGTGCGATCAGGATGCCCACCCCGGCGGCGGTGCTGCCGAAGCCGTCGCCGAACGACTCAAGGACGTCACCGATGTTGACGCCGGCCACCAGGCCGACGGTCAGGGCGCCGAAGATCAGGGCAAGGAACGGATGCAGCTTGGTGATCGTGATCAACACGACGATCAGCGCGATGCCCGCTAGCGCGGCGAGCACCAACTGCCAGCCGGCGGCGACGGGTTCGGCCAACTCTGGTTCGGCCGCCAAGACGGTGAGTGCCGGGGTCATTTCTTCTCCTGTTCCGTTGCGCCAGAAGCGGATAACTCGACGTAGTCATCGACGATGGCGTCGATGCTTTGATCGACGTCGATGGTGACGCCGCGCTCGTCGGGCTCAAGTGGCTCCAACGTGTCGAACTGCGACGCCAGCAGCGACGGAGGCATGAAGTGGCCGGGGCGGCTGGCCTGGCGACGCGTGATCACCTCCGGCGACCCGGACAGGTGAAGCAGGATCACGTCGGGACAGTGCCTGCGAAGTTGGTCGCGGTACTTGCGCTTGAGCGCCGAGCAGCTCATCACCCCACCGTCGGTGCAATGGGCGGCGAGCCACTCGCCGATGGCTTCCAACCACGGGTAGCGGTCGTCGTCGTTGAGCGGCTGACCGGCGGTCATCTTGTCGATGTTCGCCTGCGGATGGAAGTCATCGGCGTCGGCGAACGGGACCCGAAGACGCTGCGCCAGCGCGGCGCCCACCGTCGACTTCCCGGAGCCGGACACGCCCATGACGACGATTGGTGACCCCATCCACTCCACCTACCCGGTTGTGTGTGACGTCACACAGCGTGCACTAAAAGTCATATTATTGCAAGAGGATCACAAGAAAACTATGTTGATAGCTTCGCTTAGCAAAGCTATGACAGGATGTATGCGTGGCTTCGCCATCAAACGTCGGCGCCGTGCATCGCAACCTGCTGTCCGCATTGGGCACGGGCATTGCGTCCGGGAGGTATGCGCCGGGCGAGGTGGTCACCCTCGAGGGAGTCAGCGCTGAGTACGGCGTCTCCCGCAGCGTCGTGCGCGAAGCGATCCGGGTGCTCGAGTCGATGGGCATGGTCGCGTCCCGCCGCCGGGTCGGCATCACGATTCAGCCGTCCGACAAATGGAACGTCTTCGATCCACTGCTGATCCGCTGGCGGCTGGAATCCGATGACCGCGCGGCGGTCTTGGTGTCGCTGTCGGAACTGCGCCGCGGTTTCGAACCCACCGCCGCGGCGTTGGCGGCCCGCCGCGCCAACCCGCATCAATGCCGGATCATGGCGGCCGCGGTGTCGGACATGGTCGTGCACGGAAGGTCTGGCGACCTGGAGTCTTATCTGCAGGCGGACAAGGTCTTTCATCGCACACTGTTGGAAGCCAGCGGCAATGAGATGTTCCGCGCGCTCAACGACGTGGTGGCCGAGATCCTGACCGGCCGCACGCACCACCACATGATGCCCGCGACACCGAATCCGGCGGCGATCGTGTTGCACGACGAGGTGGCCCGCGCGATCCGGATGCGCGACGAGGCCGCCGCCGAACGCGCCATGCGCGAGATCATCGACGAGGCGGCCGCGGCGGTGGCCGATGAGTTCTCCGCCGACCGCGAGGCCAACTAGCCGCGAGTGTGCAGATCCCGACGGCTGCGCGGCGTGTCGCGTACGACACCGCAATCGCGGCGGCGGGCGGCGCGTACCCGGCCGGGGCCGTCGGTGATACTGGCCTGGTGAGTCGACAACCTCAACTGGCGCGTCGCTTCTATGACCGGTTCGAACCAGTGCACGCGGTGACGTACTTTTCGCCGGAGAGTCGCGCGGCATTCGACGACGTCGGTTACCGCGGATTCTGGATGGGCTACTTCGCCGGCCGGTCCGCGCCGCTGGGCCGGGTCGCGCCCGGAGTCGTCACCGCGCTGTTCTACAACTTCGCCGCGAGCCGGGTCGCCAAGGCGTTGCCCGCCGCGTGGGAAATCGCTTCTCCCGACGCCGCATTGCGCGCCCGCGAGGATTCGGCCGTTGCGGCGCTGCGGCGCTACGGCCTCACCGACGATACGGTGGCCCGGGCCGCCGAACTGGCAGCGAAGGCGGCCCGCTCCGCCCCGGTCGACGGCAGGCCGCTGTTCGCGGCGAACGCGGCACTTTCCTGGCCCACCGAGCCGCTGCCGAAGCTGTGGCACGCCGTCACGCTGCTGCGCGAACAGCGCGGCGATGCGCACGTGGCGGTGCTGGCGGCATCGAACGTGTCGGGGCGCGAAGCCAATGTGTTGCACGCTGCCGCGGGGCGCGTCCCGCCCGAGATGATCATGCGCAGCCGCGATTACGACGACAAGCAGTGGCGCCACTATCAGAATCGGCTGGCCGAGCGCGGACTGCTCGACGGCGACGGCGCTTTGACCGCTGCAGGGCGGGAATTCAAGCAGCACATCGAGAACACCACCGATGCGCTGGCGCTGAGCGCACTCGACGGCCTCGAGGACGCCGAGGTCGAGGAGCTGTTCCGAACGCTCACGCCGATCACCAGGGCGGTTGTCGCGGGCGGTGACATTCCGGCAGCCACCCCCATGGGCTTGAGCCGCGATGACCTCGATGACGACAGCGCGCGGCTGTAGTGCTACGACTTGACGGGGTCGTGTCCCCAGTTCATCAGCGAATAGCGCCACGCGGTGTCGGAGATGTCACCGGAAGGGCGTTGCGCCAGATGTCGTCTCGTGTACCCCACGACCTTGCGCATGTGTGCGTAGTCGCCATCGGACAGCTCTGATTTCTTGGCGTTGAGGATCTTGACGATGTGGCGGCCGCTTTCGTGGCCCGTCGACTCGCCGCCGTCGGACTTCTGACCGACCGAATTCGACTCGTCGCTCGCCAACCACTTCTCCAGTTCAGCGGCGGTCATGTTGACGGCCTCGTGAAAGTCCTTCCACGTGTCGGCGTTGTCATCGGCGGCCATCGGTCATTTCCTCTTCAGCGCTTCGGGCTTGTGCACGGCGTCATTACCACTCTTGTCGCTGCGCACCCGGGATTGTGGCTCGTCCTTCGACGCGCGCACGGTACGGCCTGCGGCCTCGGTGTCGGAGGTGATCTTCTCCTCGACGGAGCCCTCGGCGGTGCTGCCATGGCTCTGCCACGTGACCTTGTCACCCTTCTTGAAGTCACCCGCTTCAAACTCTTTGCTCATGCGGGGCGGGCTACCCCGTAAGCGGGCCTTTGACACCAGCAGATGGTTGTGCACTTTGTAGGAGTTTGCGCAGACGGCTTCTTCCCCGGTTGAGGCGTGAGACGACGGTGCCTTCGCAGCACGCCATGATCTCGGCGATCTCTCGGCACCGGAGTCCCTCGACGTGGTGGTAGTAGATTGCCAACCGGAACTGCTCCGGCAATGCCGCCAACGCGTCGGCGAGTTCGGTGTTCGGCAAGGCGTCGAGCGCATCGAGTTCGGCCGACCGCTGTCCGCGATCTCGAGCGCCGAGTTGCTGGTCGGTGAAGTGGTCGGTGAGGTACTCACTCGGCCGGTGTTGCTCGCGGCGCAGGCCGTTGATGTAGGTGTTGGTCATGATGCGAAACAGCCACGCCCGCATATTGGTTCCGTCGGCGAACGAGTTGAAGCCGATGTAAGCCCGCAGCACGGTTTCCTGCACGAGGTCTTCGGCGTCCACCGCGTTGCGGGTCAATTGGCGGGCCCTGCTGTGGAGTTGACTCATCAGTGGAAGCGCACTGTCGACGAACCGTCTTGCCAGCTCTGTGTCGCATGGTTGCCGGCCATGGCCGGGATGGGATGTCATCTCCCGGCTTTTCGGTTCAACCGAGCGATTCTGTGTTGCGGTGTCACCCGCACCGTGTCGACGCCGGCGCGGTTCACTATCGGCACGGCGCGTCACTCCTCGGCCACGCGCAGGATCGTCTTGCCATGGACGCGCGTGTTAGGAGCGAACGCGGCGGGAGCGTCTTCGAGGGGCAGGACGGCACCGATCACGGGATTGAGCCGTCCGCTGCGTACCCGGGCCGCGAGTTCGACGAGACGGTCGCGATCGGGGTCGACAAGGAAGTAGAGCGCGCGACCGTCACGCGGCTGCTCCTGGGGTGGCTCGGCGATGGTGACGAGTGTTCCGCCGGCACGCACCGACGCGGCCGAGCGGGCGAGGATCTCTCCTCCGATGACGTCGAAGACCAGGTCGACTTCCCCTGCTTCTTCGAGCTTTTGGTTGTCGAGATCGATGAATGTGTGAACGCCGAGCGCGGCCGCCCGATCTCGGTCTGCGGTTCGACCGGTTCCGATGACGCGCGCGCCGACCTCGCGAGCAAGCTGCACTGCGACCGAACCGACCCCACCCGCGACGCCGTGGATGAGGACCGTCTGTCCAGCGGCGAGGTGACCGTGGACGAACAGACCCTGCCAGGCGCTCAATCCGGAGATCGGCAGAGCCGCCGCCACGGTGTGGTCGATGTCGATGGGCAGCGGTGCGAGGTTGCGGGTTTCCACCGCGCAGTATTCGGCAAGCGAGCCGTTGCGCGCCCAGTCTGCGAGCCCGAACACGCGTTGACCCACAGTGAATCCCGTGGTGCCGAAGCCCAATTCGACCACGACGCCGGACAACTCATGGCCAGGCACGCTGGGGGTACGGTCACGACCCGTGCGGTCGGTCCAGGTGTCCGGCCAGTCGAGTTCCCCGCGGGTGAAGCCGGCGGCGTGTACCTTGACGACGACCTCGTTCTCGGCCGGCTGAGGGTCGGGCAGATCCGTGAGCGTCAGACCGGAAACTCCGGCCTCGCGGTCTGAGACGGTGATGGCCTTCATTGCGGGTCCTTCCTGTGTGCGGTGACCAAGGTTGCTCGGCATATCTGAGACGCCGCTTGAGGACCGGATGGCTCTGCTCGCGGCTCGAACCCCTGCTCACTATCTGGACTCACCGGGTGAACAGTCATCACCCATAGGCACATCTCACCCGGGTGATCCGTTGAGATCCGGGCTTTCACTCTTGATGCTGACGACGAAGGACGCATCGGCGGCGACGATCTGGTTGGCCGTGTGCAGCACGGCGCGCACATCGTCGGCCGGAATGACCGCGGCGCCGGAGGCGTCGGCGAAGATGTAGTCGCCGGGGTAGATCCCCACCCCGTCGATCACGACCGGGCGGTTCGCCTCGTAGGGTGTGACGGTGTCGCCGCCCCAGCGGGTGGTCTCTCCACGGCAGTAGACAGCGAGGTCGTACTGTTTGAGTTCGGCGAAATCACGCAGCCGGCCGTCGGCGAGAATACCGGCGAGTCGGTGTTTTTCGGCACGCGCCAGCTTTGTTCCGCCGCCCAGCGACGCCTCGGTGTAGCCATTGCTGGCCAGCACCAACACGTATCCTTCGCCGCCGCCTTCGATGGCCCGGTAGAACAGCTTCTTGAAGTTGTAGCTGTCGGGAGGTAGCGCCGCTGAGCATGACGGAAAATAGCTGATGGTCACCGCGGGTCCGAACAGTCGGCGAGGAGGAGTCGGGCTCACCAGATCAAGCAGATGGCAGCGATGACGGTGCAGCCGCCCCATCGCGTCGACGATGTCGGCAGTGCGCACCCGACTGGCGAGCGACGAAAGGGATTGCATTAGCGGGCCGGTTTGTGAATACGCCAATTCTGGGCGCCGCCCAGGTCGAGCCATACATCGGTGAGGGTCTCCACAAGCCGGGCCAGGACGATGCCGCAGTCCCGGCAGCGCACAACGATTCCCGGGGCACGCTGATAGACATGCCCCTCGGCGAAGGGCGCAACACGGCCGCAACCGGTGCACGTCAGCATCGCGCTCGTGACGTCGAACCCGAGCACATCAGAGAATGCGCCCGCGACGGCGTTACCGTCGACATACGTCGGTTCGCTCATCTGTCTTCTCCTCAATCAACCGCTCGGGCCGAACCGCTCGGTGCGGATGGCCGACGGTGAATGCCCATACTCGATGAGCTTCGCCGCCACTGATTCCACGAACCCCGTTGGGCCACAGATATAAACACGCAGATCCCTGCCGGGAGTCCAGTCCGCCACCTCGAGGTCATCGAGACGGATCCGGCCCGTGATGCGAGGGGTCTGCGGCGGGGCCGCCCGGGTGTACACCAGGTCGATCCGTAGCCAGTCACAATCACGTTCCAGCCGGCTCAACTCGTGCGCGTAGTAGACGTCGGCGGGAGTGCGCACCGAGTAGACGAGCCGAAACTGACTGCTGCCCCGCAGCAGCCGCTGACGGAGCATCGCCATCAAAGGCACAATGCCCGATCCACCCGCGACCAACATGACCCGGGCCTCTTCGGCGGGTCGCCAGACGAACCACCCGCCGATGGGTCCGCGAAGCTCGATCTGTTCGCCGGGTTCCATCTCGGTGAGGTACGGCGAAACCTCCCCGTCGTCGATGCGCTGCACCGTGAGTTCGATGTGCTCGCCGTCGGCCGGTCTGCTCAGCGAGTAGCTGCGCTGCGCGGTGTAACCGTCTTCGGCGGTCAGCTTGAGATCGATGTGTTGGCCGGCCAAGTGGCCGCGCCAGCCCGGCACCGCAAGGTGGATCGAACGCGCAGTCGCGGTCTCCGGCGTGGAGTCGACCACCCGCGCCACCCGCCACGGCAAGCCCGGTGTCAGAGCGGCGTCCACGGGTCAGTCCCCGTCGTAGCGTTGTTCTCGCCATGGGTCGCCGTAGTTGTGATAACCGAAGCGTTCCCAGAAGCCCGGTGTGTCGTTGTGGTGAAGTTCAATACCCCGCACCCACTTCGCGGACTTCCAAAAATACAGGTGCGGGACCAGTAGCCGCGCCGGGCCGCCGTGGGTGGCCGGCAGGGATTGGCCGTCGTAGCCGTATACGATCCAGGCCTTGCCGCCGAGGAGGTCGGCCACCGGGATGTTGGTGGAGTAGTCGCCGTAGGACCGGACGAATGCGAATTCGGCAGTGCTGTCGATCGATTCGAAGAGAGTGTCCAGCGATACGCCCTCCCACACCGTGTCGAGTTTCGACCAGCTGGTGACGCAATGGATGTCGACGGTGATCTTCTGACGGGGTAAGCCCTGTAGCTCGACCCATGTCCAGCTGTGTTGAGCGCCCAACTCGTTCGTGATGGTGAAGCGCCACCTGTCGAGGTCGATTCGCGGAGTCGGCCCCGCCTGGAGGATCGGGAAGTCCTCGGTCAGATGTTGACCGGGTGGCAAGGGACGGGTGGATTCCCTGCGGCGGCTGCGAAAGCCCTTGTTGACGATGCTCATGGGTGCTCCCCTGTCGTGGTGGCTGCTTGCTCGCGAGGCTCTATCCCGTGTTCTCCCGGTTACCGGGGATTGCGGTCGGCGCCGCCGGCGCCACCACCGAGGGCGAGAAGGGGTGAGGCCCGTTCGGATCGAGGCGGGGCGCCTTCTCCGTCGGCTCGGCCGGTGCTCCCGTGCCCGGCGGCGGGGCGCTTGGGGATGCCGTGGGTGGCTCGGTAGTTGTGGTGGTGGTCGTAGTTGTGGTGGAAGTCGACGGCTCGTTGGCCCCGTTGCCGCTGCAGCCGGCTAACGATACCGCCAACCCCGTCAGAAGGGCGGCGGCTGCCACAAGACGCGGAAGATGTTTGTTCTCAGCGGATTTCGTCATGATTTCTCCATTCGGTTCGGCTGCTCACCGCTGAGGTGAGCATGCGAAGTAGGCTGGGCGTCTTGCCCGTCGGATTGACCGTCGCCGCCCTGCAGCAGGCGCCGCGCGGCGCTGTCGATACTTGCCGCGTCGATTCCGGCAGCCGCGAGCAGTTCGGCGGGAGTTCCTGAGCCCGGCATGGTCCGAACAGCCAGGTGTACGAACCGAAGTGGCGGCGTATCGGGACCGCAAATGGCCTCGAGTACTGCCGAGCCGAGTCCGCCTTCGGGATGGTGATCTTCGGCGACGACCAACCGTCCGCCGGTGTCGCGCACGGCGGTAAGCAGCGTGTTCCGGTCGACCGGTTTGATGGAGTACGCATCGATGACGCGGGCCGCGATTCCGCTGCGGCGCAACGAGTCGGCTGCGGCCAGGCATTGGTGGACGGTCACGCCGGCACCGATCAGGGTTACCCGATCGGCGCTGCTGGACTGCAGCGTATGCGAGCCGCCGACGGTGAACGTCGTGGCCGGTTCGTAGAGCACGGGGTACGCGCCGCGGGTGGTCCTCAGATAGCGGATGCCTTCGGCCTCGGCCATCAGATCGACCATCGCGACGGCGCTCGTGCCGTCGCTGGGATACAGCACGGTGGCTCCATGGATGGACCGCATCATCGCCAGGTCCTCCAACGCCATCTGGGAAGGTCCGTCGGCGCCGATTTCCACACCGGCGTGTGACCCGACCAGGCAGATGTCGGCCCGCGAGACGGCGGCCATGCGGATGAAGTCATGGGCGCGGGTGAAGAAGGCGGCGAAGGTCGAAGCGAACGGAATGTAATGCCGGACATGGAGTCCGACCGCGGACGCGACGAGTTGCTGCTCGGCGATGAACATCTCGAAGTAGCGGTCGGGGTGCTCCTGGGCGAACTCTGCAGCGCCGGTGGAGTTGCTGACTTCGCCGTCGAGTGCCACAACCCGGGGGTTGGCCGCACCCAGGGCGACCACTGCGGCGCCGTACGCGGCCCGCGTCGCGACCTTCTCTCCAAGTTTGTAGCGCGGTCGCGGCGGCGCATCGTTCGTCTGGGTGCCACCCGACTCTGGTGACGGACATTGGCGGGGTGCCGGTTTGGGTCCGGTGACGGTCAGACCACCGATATCGCCGAGTTCCGCCAGCGCACGCCGGGCCGTTTCAGGCGGGAAGGCCTTGCCGTGCCAGCCTTCTTGGTCCTCAACCTCGCTGAACCCGCGGCCTTTGATGGTCTTGGCGAGGATAACCGTTGGCTGTGTTGTCTGCCGCGCTGCGGTGAGCGCGCCGTCGATGTCCTCAAGGTGATGGCCGTCGACGGTGATGGCTCGCGCACCGAACGCCTCAACGCGTTTCGTGTATGTGGCCAGATCCCAGCCCAGTTCGGTGGGTCCGCGCTGCCCCAGCCGGTTGACATCGACGATGACGGTGAAGTTCGCCAAGCCGTAGTACCCGGCTTTGTCCAGTGCCTCCCAGACCGACCCCTCGGCCATTTCGCTGTCACCGCACAGCGCCCACACATGAAACGGTGACATGTCGAGGAACTTGCCGGCGAGCGCGACGCCGACGCCATTGGCGATCCCCTGACCCAGCGAGCCACTGGCCACATCCACCCACGGCAGGACCGGCGTCGGGTGACCCTGCAGACGGCAGCCGAACCGGCGGTAGCCGGTCATCAATTCCGTGTCGGTGATGACACCGGCGGCCTTGAACGCGGCGTACAGCAGTGGGGAGGCGTGCCCCTTGGACAGGATGAAGTGATCATTGTCCGGGTGGTCCGGGTGCTCCCAGTCGTACCGCAGATGACGTGTGAGCAGGACGGCCATCAGATCGGCGGCCGACATGCTGGAGGTCGGATGTCCGGAGCCGGCCGCGGTGCTGGCGCGGATTGCGTCGGCGCGCAACTGGGTGGCCAATTGCGCCAACAACGCGATGTCGCTGCGATCACTGAGTTCCATCGACGGAAGGCCTCCTCGAAGGTTGTTGTTGCGCCGTCACACGGGCTCGGGATTCTCGATGGGTGCGTCCGAGATGGGCTTCCGCGCGCAGCCGCGCGACCATGTGTGGATAGTGCAGCTCGAATGCCGGCCGCTCCGAACGGATCCGGGGCAGCTCGGTGAAGTTGTGCCGCGGCGGCGGGCAGCTGGTCGCCCACTCCAGCGAGTTGCCGTAACCCCACGGATCGTCGACAGCCACCGGCTCGCCGTACCGCCAACTCTTGAAGACGTTCCAAATGAAAGGCAGAACCGAAACGCCGAGGATGAACGAGCCGATGGTAGAGACTACGTTCAGGGTGGTGAATCCGTCGGTGGGCAGATAGTCGGCATACCGGCGCGGCATGCCTTGCGCACCGAGCCAGTGTTGGACCAGAAATGTGGTATGAAACCCGATCAGTGTCAACCAGAAGTGCAGCTTGCCCAACCGGTCATCCAATAACCGCCCCGTCATCTTCGGGAACCAGAAGTACACCCCGCCATACGTGGCGAACACGATCGTGCCGAACAGAACGTAGTGGAAGTGCGCGACAACGAAATACGAGTCGGTCACGTGAAAGTCGATGGGCGGGCTTGCGAGCATCACCCCGGTGAGTCCGCCGAGCAGGAATGTCACAAGGAAGCCGACAGAGAACAGCATCGGCGATTCGAAGGTCAACTGTCCCTTCCACATTGTGCCGATCCAGTTGACGAATTTGATCCCGGTGGGCACCGCGATCAGGAACGTCATGAAGGAGAAGAAGGGCAGCAGCACCGCGCCGGTGGCATACAGGTGGTGTGCCCACACTGCAATCGACAGCGCCCCGATGGAGATGGTGGCATAGATCAGCGTGGTGTAGCCGAAAATCGGTTTACGCGAGAACACGGGGATGATCTCGGTGACGATGCCGAAGAACGGCAACGCGATGATGTAGACCTCGGGATGGCCGAAGAACCAGAACAGGTGCTCCCACAGCAGGGTCCCGCCGTTGGCAGGGTCGAAGATATGTGCGCCCAGGTGGCGGTCGGCGGCGAGGCCGAACAGCGCCGAGGTCAACAACGGGAATGCCACGAGCACCATCACGCTGGTGACGAGAATGTTCCAGGTGAAGATCGGCATCCGGAACATGGTCATGCCCGGGGCACGCATGCAGACCACCGTGGTGATCATGTTGACCGCGCCCAGAATCGTGCCGAGGCCGCCGACGATCAATCCGAGGATCCACAGATCGCCGCCGGGACCAGGCGAATGCATTGCGTTGGACAGGGGCGTGTAGGCGGTCCACCCGAAGTCGGCAGGTCCGCCGGGGGCAGCGAAGCCGCCCAGTGCGATCAGCGCCCCAAACAAGAACAGCCAGTACGACAGCGCGTTCAGCCGCGGGAAGGCCACGTCGGGGGCTCCGATCTGCAGTGGCAGCACCAGGTTGGCGAACCCGAAGACGATGGGTGTGGCGTAGAGCAGCAGCATCACCGTGCCGTGCATGGTGAACAACTGGTTGTACTGCTCGTTGCTCAGGAACTGCAGCCCGGGCATCGCCAACTCGGTGCGGATCAACAGCGCCATCAATCCGCCCACGAAGAAGAAGACGAAACACGTGACCACGTACATCATCCCGATCAACTTGTGGTCGGTCGTCGTCACCAACTTGTAGAACAGCGTTCCCTTGGGGCCGAGTCGTTCCGGAGAAGGCCTGCGCGCCTCGAGTTCTCCTACCGACAAAGCGTGTGTCGTCAACGGTCCGGCGCTCCTCTACCCGCCGCACCTTCGACGGTTTTCGCCGAGGTCGAGTAGGCGTCGAGCAGTTGGTGCCAGGAATCTGCGAATCTGGCCACCCCATCACGTTCGAGTACCGCGAAGACATCGGCCAGATCGACGCCCGCCGCGCCGACCTCGTCGAGTACCGTGCGCGCCTGCTCGACCGTGCCGGTTATCGCGTCGCCAACGATGACGCCGTGGTCGGCCAGAGATTCGAGGGTGTGCTCAGGAATCGTGCTCACGGTGTGTGGTGCGACCAGCTCGGTGACGTACTGGGTGTCGGGATAGGCGGGGTTTTTCACGCCGGTGGATGCCCACAGCGGCCGCTGCACGCGACCTCCGACGTTGCTGAGTGCGGCATAACGGGTTCCGCCTTCGAACACCTCCTGGTAAGCCGCGTACGCCAGGCGCGCATTGGCGATCGCCGCCTGTCCGCGCAGAGCCGTGGCGGTGTCGGTACCGATGGCTTCCAGCCGCTGATCGACTTCGGTGTCTACGCGGGAGACGAACAACGATGCCACCGAGTGGATTTCGGACAGGTCTCGGCCGGCCTGGTGCGCAGCTTCCAACCCGGTCAGGTAGGCGTCCATCACCTGGCGGTGACGCTCTGCGGAGAAGATCAGTGTTACGTTGACCGAAATGCCCTGTCCCACAGTGCCGGTGATCGCCGACAGTCCAGCCCTCGTGGCGGGAATCTTGATGAAGAGGTTGGGCCGGTCGACGATCTTCCACAGCTCAAGGGCTTGATTGACGGTCGCCTCGGTGTCGTAGGCCAGCCGCGGATCGACCTCGATCGACACCCGACCGTCAACGCCGTCGGAGGCTGCCCACTGCGGGCGCAGGACGTCGCAGGCCGTCCGGACGTCGTCGGTGACGATGGTCCGGATCGCCGAGTCGGCGTCGGCGCCGCTTGCGGCCAAGGCGGCAAGCTGCTGCGTGTAAGCGTCGCTGTGCGAGATCGCGTGTTGAAAGATCGAAGGGTTGGTCGTGACTCCCACGACGCTTCTGGTATCGATCAACCGCTGCAGGTTGCCGGATATCAGGCGGTCCCGGGACAGGTCATCCAGCCAAACCGAAACCCCCGCGGCTGACAGCGCGCTCAGAACAGAGTTCTGCGTCATCTCGCAGTTGCCTTGGATTGACGTCGGCGCGTAGACCCGAATTTCTCGGCGATCATCACTGCGGCACCAACGGCGATCGGCAGGTATGCCGCGGTCAGCATCTGCTGGCGGCGCTTATCCATGGCGCGTCGAATCGGCCGCGGTGGGCTCGGCAGCACTAGATCCGTTGCGGGCAGGCAATTTCCATTCCGGTCGCAGGTAGTGGCAGGTGTATCCGCCGGGGAAGCGCTGCAGGTAGTCCTGGTGCTCGGGTTCGGCCTCCCAGAAGTCGCCGGCAGGCGTCACCTCGGTGACCACCTCGCCCGGCCACAGCCCGGAGGCATCGACATCGGCGATGGTGTCTTCCGCGACGCGCTTCTGCTCGTCGTCGAGATAGAAGACCGCCGAGCGGTAGCTGGTCCCGACGTCGTTGCCCTGCCGATTCTTCGTCGTCGGATCGTGGATCTGGAAGAAGAACTCCAGCAGCGCCCGGTAGTCGGTCTGCGCCGGGTCGTAGATGATCTCGACCGCCTCGGCGTGCCCGGGATGGTTGCGGTAGGTCGGGTGATCGTTCTCGCCGCCGGTGTACCCGACGCGAGTCGACACCACACCGGGGAGTTCGCGAATGAGTTCTTGGGCTCCCCAGAAGCAGCCACCCGCCAGGATCGCGGTCTTCGTTGTCATCGCTGCGCCTTTCTTATTCGGAATCAGCCTGATCCGCTGGAGCAGCGGCAGTTTCAAAGAGACTTAGGTAGCGCCCGTAACCCTCGGACTCGAGGTTGTCGCGGTGGATGAAGCGCAGCGCCGCCGAGTTGATGCAGTAACGCAGGCCGCCCTCCGAACGGGGTCCATCGGTGAAGACATGCCCTAGGTGGCTGTCGCCGTGGCGGGAGCGGACTTCAGTGCGCACCATGCCGTGGCTGGAATCCGATTTCTCGACGACGTTGTCGCCTTCGATCGGCGTGGTGAAGCTCGGCCAACCGGTGCCGCTGTCGAACTTGTCGACCGAGGCGAACAGCGGCTCGCCGGATACCACGTCGACGTAGATGCCCGGCTCGTGGTTATCGAGATACTCGCCGGTGAACGGCCGCTCGGTGCCGCTCTCCTGGGTGACGTAGTACTGCTCGGGACTCAATGCACCGACCGCGGCCGGATTCTTGTTGTAATCGTGTGTCACAGATGCTCCTCGTGAACTAGTTGCGGCCGGCCATGACGCCGCCGTCGACGTTGAGGATCGTGCCGGTGATCCAGCTCGCTTGTTCGGACAGAAGGAAGGTGATGGCGTTGGCTACGTCGGCGGGTGTCCCGACGCGGCCCAGCGGGTGGAGCGGTGCGAACGTCGCCAGCGTGGCATCGATCTCGTCTTTGGGCAGGAACCGTTCGTAGAGGGGCGTTTTCACCACCGCGGGTGCGACAGCGTTGACGCGGATCTGATGGCCGGCCAGTTCGATCGCCAGATTGTGCGTCAGGGCGTGCAGCCCCGCTTTCTGCATGGAGTACACCGACGACGGCGTCGCGCCAATGGCCTGATGCGCCCACATCGAGCCGACGTTGACGATCGAGCCGCCCGAAGCGTTCGTGACCATGTTCGACACCACGGTCTGAGTGAGGAAGAAAAGCGCGAAGTTCAACTCCAGATACGAGTCGTAGACGTCGGCGTCGTAATCCAAGAACGGTTTCGGGATGAAGAAGCCTGCCGCGTTGACCATCAGAGTTGTATCAGCGTGGTCCTCAGACAGTGCCCGCTGGACGTCGGCCACGGCGGACCGGTCGGTCAACTCGGCAGTGATCCCCCAGGCTTGGCCCCGGTCCTTCAGCTCGGCGACGGTGGCATCGACGCGGCCTTTCGAGCGCCCGATGACCACTGCGCTGCCTCCGCCGTCGATGACGTCGACCGCAGCTTGGCGGCCCATGCCGGCACTACCGCCGACGACGACGACTTTCTTGCCCTCGAATTCTGCACCCACCGTCAGACCCCTTTCCGGATTTCTTCACCTGCTACACCGCGGTCGGTGTGTGACGCGGGACATCGGTCGGCGCCGCGCAGGTCTGTCGGAAGTCGAGCCTGGCTGGTCTACGGGTGAGCTGTCTTCACCCTGCGATGCCAATCACCCGGGTGAAGACGGCCCGAGCGCCTTCGGCGGTCCGATCATCGGTGTCGGTTGCGTTCACCCGGGTGAAATTGCGAGCTGGGTGATGACCGCTCGCCCCGCGCCAATGAATGCTGACCCGGCAGGTCGGGAGCGGAGAGCCGCAATACACCGAACGGAAGGCGACTGATGATCGCGTTGAAAGCGTTTGCCGTACTGATCGCTGTGCTGATATTCGCACCCGTCGCACACGCGGACCCTGCGCCTGCGAACTCGGGTGAAATGCCGGTTGTCCGCAATGTGTTCGACCGACCCACCAACGTCCCAGGCAAGCTGCTGCGAGGAGTGGCCGTCAGCTATCCGCCGGGAACGCGCAGCGCACCTCACCACCACGCGAAATCGGCGTTCATCATGGCCTACGTCGTCTCCGGGGCGATCCGCAGCCAACTGGAGGGAGAGCCTGCACGTGTCTACCACCCCGGCGAAAGCTGGAGTGAGTCCCCCGGCGCGCACCATGTAGTCAGTGAGAACGCCAGCGCCACTGAGCCGGCCGAGCTACTCGCGGTCTTCCTGGTCGACGCCGGAGACGAGCCGCTGACCACGGACGATGCCGGCAGGTGACTCTCCATCCATGAACACCCCTGATCCCGTTCGGATAGTCCGGTTCGCGTTACGCCTGTCGCTCGCCGCAGGTTTTCTGTCCGCTGTCGCCGACCGATTCGGATTGTGGAAGGCGTTCGGGCAGGGCAGCTGGGGCAGCATGAGCGCCTTCGCCGATTACACCCACCAGCTTGCTCCGTTTGCGTCTGGATGGTTGTTGGCCGTCATAGTGTGGGCCGTCACCGCCACCGAAACGACCCTGGGAGTCCTGCTCCTGACCGGCTGGTGGCCGAGGCTCGTCGGTACGGCGACGTGTTTGGTGCTCATTGTGTTCGGTACCGCGATGGCGGTATCCCTCGGAGCCGAATCCCCGTTGAGCTACAGCGTTTTCGCGGCTGCGAGCGCAGGCGCGGCCTACGCGGTTCTCGACACATCGACGCACCGCTCCGCCGACGCCAGCAAGAACCCGCTGCAGCGAACGCAGTTCGGTAGGTCGTCACAAGCTCGCTGATCATCCGGAAGGAAGTTACGTGTGACCCGTGAACACTTCGACGTCGTGGTCATCGGCGGTGGGGTTGGCGGCGTGGCTGCCGTCCGCAAGCTCGCGGCCGCGGGCCTGGAGATTGCATTGGTTGAGGACCGTCTGGTCGGCGGAGAGTGTCACTACTTCGGCTGTAATCCGAGTAGAACACTGCTTCGTCCGATCGAGGTGCTCAATCTCGCCAAGGCGGTTCCTGGTGTACGAGAAGCTGTTTCGCACGAGGAATTCGACATTGCGGCAGTCCTCGCGAAACGGGACATGATCATCGAGCATCTCACTGATGACGACCGGACGGCATCACTGCAGCAAGCCGGTGCGGCAGTCTTTCACGGGGCCGGTCGGTTCACGGCCGAACGCACAGTGCGGGTCGCATTCGCCGATCAGTCCGAAGCCGTCTTGACCGCACGCCACGCGGTCGTGGTAGCCACCGGCACGCGTCCTTACCTGCCTGCGGTACCCGGTCTAGTACAAGCACGGCCTTGGACCAATCGGGATCTGACGACAATGACACGTGTTCCACCGCGCGCGCTGGTGGTAGGCGGCGGCCCCGTCGCCGTCGAAGGCGCGAGCATCCTGACCGGTCTGGGCTCGGAGGTAACACTCCTGGTACGTGGGACCAGCCTCCTGCCCACCTGGGAACCCGAAGTTCGTGACATGGTCGCCCAGTCGTTGCGAAACAGTGGTGTCGCAATTCATTTCGATACGGAGTTGTCGGCGGTGGACCGGCCGGTGACGGGTGGACCGGTCACCGCGACATTCCAAGGCCACACCATCGAGGTAGACGAGGTCGTCCTGGCCGCAGGACGACTCACGAACACCGACGACATCGGACTCGAAACCATTGGGCTGCCACCCGGCGGGGTCGTTCCCGTCAACGACCACCTCCAGGCGCTGGGCGTCACGGGCGGCTGGCTGTACGCCCTTGGCGATACCACCGGACGGGCACGGTTGTCTCATATCTCGACCTATCACGGCCGCCTCGTGGCCGAGATCATCGTGGCCCGTGCCGCTGGCCGAGAACTGAGGGACGACGAGTTGGCCGCCCATGACGCCGGCAGTGTCGCGCAGGTCATCTTCACCGATCCTCAAGTAGCCAGGGCGGGCCGCACGGAAAGGCAGGCCCTGGCAGAGGGATTCGCGGTGCGCACGCGTACCGCGGACTACCCCGGCACGCTCAGATTCCTCAACCTGTTGAGGGATGGCTTCCACGGCTGGGCGAAACTGGTCATCGACGCCGAGACCAACACACTGCTCGGCGCGACATTCATCGGCCCGCAGTTCTCGGAACTGATTCAAGCAGCGACCTTGGCCATCGTCGCGAAGGTGCCGGTCAGTCTACTGCGCCATGCTGTCGCGCCACACCCGACGACAAATCAGGTGTGGGATCTGTTACTTGCCGAGGAATCCGAATTCGCCTTACTACCGGTGAGCGGCGCACAGCCGATACAGAGGCCATGTTAGTAGCGGGGGTCCGCGCGTTTGGCGGCGAAGTGCAGACGTTCGACGTGGACGACCCGCAGCCGTTGGCCGTCGACGAGGTCCTCATCGAGGTTCGCAGCGCCGGTGTTGGTAACTGGGACGACATCATTCGCACCGGCGGGTGGGACGTCGGCACAAGTCCGCCGTTGGCGCTCGGAGTCGAGGCGGCCGGCGTCATCATCGCCGTCGGTGCTGAGGCGCGCGGAGTCCGTGTAGGCGACGAGGTGTTGTGTCACCCGGTGCCGCTACGCGGGCAGGGCGCGTGGGCACCGCGTCTGATCGCGCCCGTGTCATCCCTTGCCCACAAGCCATCTGAGATCTCCTGGGAGACAGCCGCGATCTTTCCCGTGCCCGCGTTGACCGCCGAGCAGGTCGTCGATGAGGCGCTGCATCTCAACGGTGAAGAGACCCTGTTGGTTCATGGAGCGGGCGGCATCACGGGCAGCCTCATTGTCCAGTTGGCTGCCCTGCGCGGTGTCGACGTGCTCGCCACCGCCGGCCCCCGCAGTGCCGACAGGGTGCTCGCCAGTGGCGCCCGCGAAGTCATCGACTACCACGATCCAGGTTGGCCACAACGCGCAAAAGCGTTGGCCAAGGGCCCCATCGACGCCGCCGCCAATGCCGCGCCAGGTGGCGCCGCCGCAGCGATGACCGTGCTTGCCGACGGTGGTCGGCTGGCCAGCATCACGCCCGACCACCCCGCATCCACCCGCGGCGTCGACGTCACCGCTGTCTACGTTCGTTCCGACGGAGCTCAACTCACTCGCTTGTCCGCGCTACTCGGCTCGCGTCGGTTGAGCATGCCAAACCCGCGTCCTTACCCCTTGCTTCAGGCCGCCGAGGCCTTGGCGCAAGTCGTGGCAAACCATGCACCGGGCGGAGTGGTCATCACGAACGACACCTGACGAACGGCGAGGACCAAGGCCCGTTCGTCATGCGGTGTCGACAGGTGCCCGACTCACCCGGGTGACCAGGCGGGCGGGGTGATGACAGCTCACCCCCTCAGGCCGCAGGCTCGGTACGACCGGAGCCGGACAATCGGCTCCCCGGCGCGGGAAGCCGTCAACGAGAAGCGAATACGAGACCGCACATGCACTTTGAGGGCAAAAAGGTGATTGTCGTCGGCGGCAGCGCTGGCATGGGGCGACAGGTAGCCGCCGACGTTGTCGAACATGGTGGCAGCGCCGTTATTGTCGGCCGCTCCACAGCCCGCGTGGACGACACCGTCGCCGAGCTGACGAGCCGTCGCGGCGAGGCCTGGGGCATCGCCGCCGAGTTGACGGACCGTGCCGCAGTCGCCGGTGTGCAGCGCGCGGTCTCCGAGCAGCACAGCGACGCGACATTGCTCGTCAACGCCGCCGGATTCTTCATACCCAAGCCGTTTCTCGAATACGAGGCGTTGTTCTACGACTCCTACATGGAGCTGAACTATGCGTTGTTCTTCGTCACCCAGACCGTCGTCGCGGGCATGATCGCCGGCGGACAGGGCGGCGCCATCGTCAACATCGGCAGCATGTGGGCGCATCAGGCCCTCGCTGTGACCCCATCGACCGGGCACTCGATGCAGAAAGCCGGGCTGCACGCGCTCACCCACAACCTGGCCATCGAGCTTGCCGACCACAAGATCCGCGTCAACGCGGTCGCACCGGCCGCCGTGAAGACCCCCGCTCTCGAACGGTGGGTGCCCAAGGGCGAGATCGACGCCACCCTTGACTCTTTCGCCCCGTCTCATCCTCTCGGACGGGTCGGGACCCCCGCCGACGTCGCCAACGCCATCACGTTTCTGCTCTCCGACCCCGCCAGCTGGATCACCGGCGCGATCCTCAACGTCGACGGCGGCATCATGGCCGGCCGCAACTGATTTCGACCAATCGCCGATAGGAGAGATTGTATTGGCAAACGACATCTTGAGGCCTGGCGGTCCGTCCGCCAAGGCGATCGGCCGCACCGAAGGCAAATACGTGTTTCTCGGGACCATCGGTGTCCGGCACATCCTCGACAAGGCTGCGACGCAAGGGCGATTCTCCGTCATCGAGCATCCGATGTCACCCCGGGCGCTCGCGTCGGCGCTTCACCGCCACCACAACGAAGATGAGTACAGCTGGGTCATCGAAGGACGCGTTGGCGCACTGCTCGGCGACGAGGTCATCTACGGCGAGCCTGGCGACTTCATCTTCAAGCCACGCGGCCAATGGCACACCTTCTGGAACGCTGGCGACGAGCCCGCGCGCATCCTCGAGATGATTTCCCCGGCGGGGTTCGAGCAATTCTTCGACGAGCTTTCCGACCTCGGCGGTGTCGACAAGATAGCGCGGGAGGACCTCGACGAACTCTGTGCGCGGTACGACCTGGAGATGGATGTCGACAGCATCCCCGAGCTGTGCGAGCGCTTCGACTTGAAGTTTCCCGGCGAACCCCTGTGATGGTCGATTCCTTCGAGACCGAAAGGTTTATGCATGGGAACTGATCTCCCGACCGCCGCAGCCGCGGGCACGCTGGAACTCGGCGGCCGCTTCACGGTGAACCGGCTGGGCTTCGGCACGATGCGACTCACCGGGCCCGGCAACTGGGGTCCGCCCCGCGACCATCAACAGGCCGTGGCAGTCCTGCGCCGCGCAATGGACCTCGGCGTCACATTCATCGACACCGCAGACTCCTACGGCCCGTTCATCGCTGAGGAGTTGATTCGCACCGCGCTGCACCCCTACCCTCCCGAACTCGTCGTGGCCACCAAGGCCGGGTTCCTTCGGACACGGCCCGACGCGACCAGTACGCCCTCGCCGGCATCCTGGACCCCGCTGGGCAAACCCGAATATCTGCGCCAACAAGTCGAGATGAGCCTGCGCAGGCTCAACACCGACTGCATCAAGCTGTTCCAGCTGCACCGCATCGATCCCGACTATCCCCTGGATGACCAGGTCGGCGAGCTCGCGGCGATGAAGGCCGAAGGCAAGATCGAACTGATCGGCCTGTCCGAAGTGAGCGTCGATGAACTCGAGAAAGCGCTGACCATCACGCCGATCGCCTCGGTGCAGAACATGTACAACCTCAGCGCCCGCGACGCGGACTCGCTCGTGACCTTTTGCACCCAGCACGGAATCGCGTTCATCCCGTGGTTCCCGCTGGCAGCCGGTCCATTGGCCGCTCCCGACGGACCGTTACAGAAGATCGCCGCCGCGCACCAGGCCAGCCCATCCCAGTTGGCACTGGCCTGGCTGCTCGCCCGCTCACCGACCATGTTGCCCATCCCCGGCACGTCTTCGGTGGAGCACCTGGACGAGAACATCGCGGCCGCATCGGTGGCACTTTCCGATGTCGACCTAGAAACACTCGACGCCCTATAACACGGTTCTCATCAGTTACCTATCACCGCATCCGCACCGAGGGAGTCCTGAGATGACCACGTTTGACCGCATCATGACCGGAGTCGGCGCACATATCGCTCCCATATATGCCGACGCTGTCTCCGTACCGGCAGGCGGCAGGACAGTTTTCGTCTCCGGCACGCCCGGCCTACGCGAAAACGGCACCGTGCCCGAAGACTTCATCGAAGAAGCGCGGCAGTGCTGGGCCAACGTCGAGGCCGCACTCGAGAAGGCGGGCGCCAAACTCACCGACATCGTCTATATGCGCCAATGGCTCACCCGCCGCGACGACCTTTCCGCGTACATGACGGTGAACCGAGAGCTGATCCAACACGATCCAGCAGCAATGCTGTGCATCATCGAGGGCTTGGTGTGGCCCGAGATTCACCTGGAGGTGGAAGCCATCGCCGTAATTCCGGAATGAGCGACTACCCCATCGTCGACCTGTCCACCGACGCACTGCTCACCACGACCCGCTCGGTGCGAAGACGGCTCGATTTGACCAGACCCGTTCCCATGGGCCTGGTCCGGGAATGCCTAAAGATCGCTGTGCAGGCACCCACGTCGGGCAATCTGCAGAACGCGAGCTTCATCGTGGTGACCGACGCCGAGCAGCGTCGGGCGATCGCTGATTTGTACCTTCGCACGTGGAAAATGATTGCCGCCTCCCCGTACGCTGTCGCCGACCGGTTCAAGGACGACCCCGAGCGCAATCGCGAACAGCGCAAGGTGTCCGACAGTGCGACGTATCTCGCCGAGCATTTCGGCGAGGTGCCCGTGCTTGTGGTGCCGTGCGTCGAGGTCATCGACGGTGACGGCCGGCTGACGGCTGAAAACGCCAATCAATATTGGAGTTCGGTGATGCCCGCCACGTGGAGCTACATGCTCGCGGCGCGTTCCCGTGGTCTTGGCACCACGTGGACCGGCGTGACGATCATGGCCGACGAGGAGATGCGGACGATCCTCGGCCTACCGAACAACGTCTATCACGCCACCGCGGTCCCCACGGCCTATTACACCGGCACGACTTTCCGCCCCGCCAAACGGATTCCGCTCGACGATGTGCTGCATTTCGACCGGTGGTGACCTGCGCACCCGAACGTCATCTCGCGTCGGGTGGCCGCCGCCGTGACAGTCCGCGAGGCGGCGCCGACCAGCCGCGCGATGGTGGTCGCCGTGATGGTGTCGATGGTCGCGTTCCTCGACTCCACGGTGATCAATCTGGCGCTGCCCGCCATCGAGCACGACCTGGGCGGCGGCTTGTCGTCGCAGCAGTGGATCATCGACGGCTACCTGTTGACGATGGCGGCCGCGATCCTGCCCGGCGGGTCCCTCTCCGACCAGTTCGGACGCATACCGGTGATGCGGTTCGGGCTGGTGACTTTCGGCGCGGGCTCGATTCTGGCGGCGGTCGCCACCTCACCGGGGATCCTGATCACAGCCCGTCTCATCCAAGGTTTGGGCGCGGCGTTTCTCGTGCCGGGCTCGCTGGCACTGATCAACACGGTCTTCGACAAAGCGCATCAGTCCGCGGCGATCGGCGTCTGGACCGGCTGGACGGGAACCGCTTTCGCGCTAGGGCCCCTGCTGGGTGGAATGTGCGTCGACTTCTTCGGCTGGCGGTGGATTTTCGTCTTGTCAGCGATCCCCATGGCGGTCGGGTATGCGCTGACGTTCTGGTTGTGTCCGCTGCCGGGGCGAGTCGAGGGCGCCCGGATCGATATCGCCGGGACGGGCCTGTCGGCGGTGGGGCTGGCCACGACCGTCTATGCGTTGATCGAATCACACCGCTACGGCTGGACCGATCCGGCGGTCATCACCCCGTTGGTGATCGGCATCGCCGCGCTGGCTGGTTTCCTGCGCCAGCAGCAACGCGACACGCAGCCGATGTTCCCCTTGCCGCTGCTGACGATTCGCAACTTCGCTGCGGCTAATCTCGTCACCGCGTGCGTCTACGGGGCGTTGACGCTGGGCTCGCTGGCGGTGGCGCTCTACGTCCAAGACGTCGCCGGCTACTCGGCCACGGCGGCAGGATTGGCCACTCTGCCGATCCCGTTGCTGTCGTTCGTGTTCGCGCGTCACGTGGGCCGCGTCGCTGCCCGGACGGGGCCACGCGTATTCCTGATCGCCGGCCCCGCCGTCGCTGGAATCGGCCTACTGCTGATCCGTCCGAAACCTGATGGCTTTCAGGCGATCACCGATCTGCTGCCGGGGATGACCGTGCTCGCCGTCGGGCTGGTCGCGACCATCACACCGCTGATGTCGGTGACGCTTGCCTCGGTCCCGACCCAACACAGCGGCGTGGCCTCAGCGATGAACAACGCCGTCTCGCGACTGGCCGCGCTGATGTCGATCGGGTCGGTGGGCCTGATCACCGGCGGCATGGCGAGCGCCACCGGATTCGCGCACGTGTTCCAGGTGTGCGCCGCACTATTCGCATTGGGCGCGCTGTTCGCCGCGCTGTCGATCACCAATCCCCCTGTCGGCTGCCGACCTGTCTCCTGCGACATCGCCGCGTTGTGCCGCGATCGCCCCGGTGTACAGCCCGCGCTCGTCAGCCGCGGCTGAATTTCGCTTCGATCCAGTCGGAGTATCGCGTGGTGAAGATGACGGCGTCGTCGCCGGGTGCGAGGGTGTGATCATCGATCAGCGCACCGAAGTACGGCGCCTGAACGTCGGTTACCACCTGGCGTGGATCCCCCGTTGCGGCCAGCCCCATGCGGACGAAGTCGTCCATTCCCATCGCTTCCGGGCCGGCAATCTCTGTTACGCCGTTCGTGGGGAGCCCGAGGGCCGCGCGAGCCACGGCGGTCGCGACGTCGTCGGCCGCGATGGGACGAAATGACGCGTGCGGCAACCTGACAACGTCGCCGTCTGTCGCGGAATCGGCCAGTCCGACTGCGAATTCGTAGAATGGCGTCGCTCGCACGATCGAATACGGTTGACCCGAGTTCCTGATCAGGTTCTCCTGAGCGGCTTTCGCGGTGTTGTAGCCGCTGGCAGGCATGCTTTGCGCGCCCACTACTGACAGCGCGACATGATGTCTGACTCCCGCGTCCCGTTCGGCAGACAGGAGATTCCCCGTCGCGGTTGTGAAGAAGTGCATCACGGGATCGTCGTCGAACAGTGGCGAATCGGCGACGTCTACCAGCACCTCGGCGCCAGCGACAGCGTCGGCGAGCCCCTCACCGGTGAGTGCATCGACACCTGACCGACGCGAGGCGGCGTTCACGTTGTGTCCGTACGCGCCGAGCTTGGCCGCGACTTTCGAACCGATCAACCCTCGACCACCAATGACCACTATCTTCATGACGATCAGTACAGTCTCCATTGTTTATCGGCGATGACGTCCTCGTCGCCGACGATGTGCATGGCCGCTTCCTCGGCAGAGGCGGCGCCACCGTCGATCCCGACGTCATAGGCGCGGTAATCGGTCGTGGAATCCGTTGGGTCGAGGTCGTATGCGACGAGCCGACCGGCGCGGCGGTCGCCGACCTGATCGTCGATGGCCTCGCCATCGCTGTCGGCGCTGTCGCCGATGCCGTCACCGTCCCACAGATCGGACACATCTGGCACTTCACGGGCCAGCCGGCGCGTCAAGCTCTCATGGGTGCGGGCTTCACGCTCGGTCAGTCCCCAGGCCCCGAGTTCTCGGGGACTTTCTGGTGGCGAATACCCTTCGTCCAGGTCGATGCCGGTCTGTTCAGAGTCCAGGCTTTCTTCCGGTACGAGCAGATGGGCTTCAACGTCATCGAACTCAGAATTCCCCATCGGTGCGGTCTCCTTTTCCCGTAGCGCTCTTCGCCGTCGCAGTGCCCTCCGATTCGGGTTGAGCATGCCGCACGAGCGGGTGAGTTATCGTCGCCCGCTTCGTCATTCACCCGGGGTGAGAAATCACCGAGTTCGGCGTTGCCCGGCGTGGACTTGGGAAAGCCAGCGCTGCGCGTCGAGTGCAGCACGACAGCCGCTGGCAGCAGCCGTCACCGCTTGGCGGTAGCGGCGGTCGATCAGGTCGCCGGCCGCGAAGACACCATCGACGGACGTATGGGTGGTGCCGTGATAGCGGGTCAGCACGTAGCCACGCGAGTCGAGGTCTACCAGTCCTGCGAGCAGACCCGAGCAGGGCGTCTGACCAATGGATGGCTATGTCAACTCGAATTGGCCCCGGCTGGGCGGTTCGAAGTGGCCCCGCCCGGGGAAGGCTGGAGTTGCCGTGCCTATTGAGTGAAGCTGGATGTATGCGTGTCGAACTTCTTACGAGCCCGGGGTGTCCGAATGCGGCGGCGGCTCGGCGCTTGCTCGGGGACTGTCTGTCCGAGGTTGGGGTGCCTGAAAATGTTGTGGTGGAAAGAGTCGGTGGTTATCCGTCACCGACCGTGCTCGTTGATGGTGTTGATGTCATGAAGCCGGGTACCGAGTTGATGGCTGATGCGTGCCGATTGGAC
>NZ_PDCP01000250.1 GCF_002553505.1 Mycolicibacterium agri
CCGCCCCCTCGGCGACCAGTCGTGCGGCCGCCACCCGGGCACGTCCCAACGGGTCGGGACCTCCGGTGGCCCGCCCGTCGGTCAGCACCACCACCAGGCTGCGCCGAGCACGGTCGCGCGCCTTCTCGCGGACCACCACATCGCGCGCAGCCAACAACCCCTGCGCCAAGGGCGTTTTCCCGCCGGTGTCGAATCGCGCCAGCCGTCGGCTCGCGATGTGGATCGACGACGTCGGCGGCAACAACAGCGTCGCGTCCTGGCCGCGGAACGTGATCACTGCGACCTTGTCGCGCCGCTGATAGGCATCGCGCAGCAGCGACAGCGTCGCTCCGCTGACCGCCGACATCCGGTCGCGCGCTGCCATCGACCCTGACGCGTCGACCACGAAGATCACCAAATTGCCTTCGCGGCCTTCCCGTATCGCGCGTCGCACGTCGTCGGGCTGCGGTCGTGGCCGCCCCGGTCGCTGCTGTCGACGCGCGGCCGCGAGCAGCGTCTCGAACAGGTGCAGCCCGTGCCCTTCGTTGGGGT
>NZ_PDCP01000251.1 GCF_002553505.1 Mycolicibacterium agri
TGTCCGGCGACGAATTCCTCGTAACTTCACTGGAACTCGAAGAGGTGTGACAGATGGGCCGCTTCCACCGCCACGACCGTGACCACGATCATGAGCACGGACACGATCATGAGCACGGACACGGACACGATCACCATCGTGAGCAGCGTCGTGTCGACGCAGTGCCTTCGGGCGGTCACGGCGATCACTCAGGCTATGGCACCGAATCCGACCGGGTCGTCGTGCTCGAGCGCATCTTCGCTGAGAACGATCAGACGGCTGCAGCGAACCGTGGCGACTTCGACCACGCCGCCGTGACGGCGATCAACCTGATGTCGTCACCCGGTGCGGGCAAGACCATGCTGCTGCGTGAGACGCTGCTGCGGCTGCGGTCGCGGCTGCGTATCGGCATCGTGGAGGGCGACATCGAAACCAGTATCGATGCCGACCGCCTCGAGGGCCTCGGCGCTGCGGTGGCGTTGATCAACACCTCCAATGGTTTCGGGGGCGAGTGTCATCTCGACGCACCGATGGTGCGCTCGGCACT
>NZ_PDCP01000252.1 GCF_002553505.1 Mycolicibacterium agri
ACCACGCCGACCGCCACATCGGCAGCCTCAATGAAGAATGGCCACCCCGCGGTCGTCATCCACAGAGACGGTCAACAAAATACCCTGGCGACCAAGTCAAGTGAAGTCCAGCCCAACCTGTGGGCGTCCCCATCATCAGCCGGATGTCGGTTTTCGCTGCCAGCACTATCGGACACGATCGTTAAGGCTAAGGTTAAGTAACCACGTCCGGTCGATCTGAATGCTGAAATCGTCCGCTGTTAGGCCTGTTTCGTCAACCAAAAGGTTAAGATTCCAGACTGTCCGCATCGTATCGCAACCGCCCGCCAAACCAGCCCAATTCGACCATAGAACGTTGGTAGCGCGCTCGCCACTTGACATGGTATTTCACGCGGAGTAAACGGAACGTAGCGCTGCGCAAGTGGGTCGAAAGTCGACTCCTGCGGTGTAGGGGTCGCCAGCCCCGGCCCCGGGAAGCTGTGACG
>NZ_PDCP01000253.1 GCF_002553505.1 Mycolicibacterium agri
ACTGGCAATCCAGGTGGTCCCATCACCCTGGCAAAAATCAGGTCACACTGGTCCCATCCTCATGGCAGGCGACACTAGGAGTGCATACAGCATCAACTGCGCGATGATCTTCTCGGGAAGAGACTCCTTTGCTGCATCAGCTCCAGACTTCAAATCGATGATCGTGATGCCGTAATCACTCTCAAGCAGTAGGTCAACAGTTCCCCAGATGCAATTTTCGTCGTCGTACAGCGGTTCCTCTACCAGCGCGCTTCCGTCGATGCCGACGTAGGATCGAATGGCCTCAGCTAGTAACGGTTCTTGCACTTTCAGCCGAGATTCGGTCGCCCGGCCATCCTCGAGGAGTTCGACAGTTAAACCGTTCCTGTCAGCTTCCTGCATGTAGAGCTCGACGAGTGATAGGGAAGTAGATTGAGGGCGCCAACCGCCGCATTCAACCCATCGCTGAACCGCGAGATGTGCA
>NZ_PDCP01000254.1 GCF_002553505.1 Mycolicibacterium agri
GGTAAACGCCTGTTGCCGCTGACGCTGGACAGGGCCAAGCCGGCCGTCCCGTTCGGGGGGCTGTATCGATTGATCGATTTCGCGTTGTCCAATCTGGTCAACGCCGGGGTGCTGCGGATCGCGGTGCTCACCCAGTACAAGAGCCACAGCCTGGACCGCCACATCACCACGACCTGGCGGATGAGCAGCCTGCTCGCCAACTACGTGACCCCGGTGCCCGCCCAGCAGCGCCTTGGCCCACAGTGGTACACCGGCTCCGCCAACGCGATCTACCAGTCGCTGAACCTGATTCACGACGAGAAGCCGGATCTGGTCATCGTGTTCGGCGCCGACCACGTCTACCGCATGGACCCGAGGCAGATGATCGCGCAACACCTCGACAGTGGCGCGGGCGCCACGGTGGCCGGAATTCCTGTGCCGCGCAAGGAGGCCAGCGCCTTCGGCGTGAT
>NZ_PDCP01000255.1 GCF_002553505.1 Mycolicibacterium agri
TGTACTGGGACAGGACGTTGGTAGCAGGCGTGTTGGCTTGATGTGAGGAGAACCTCCGGGTGGGGTGTGGCTTGTCTAGGTCCACCACCGTCCGGAGGTTCTCGTGTCCCACCGTAATGCCCGTACGACGTTTCACGGCCGGCTGCTGATAGTGCGCCGGTATCAGGCTGGCTGGCCCAAGGCCCATATCGCGAAAGCGATGGGGGTTTCGCGTAAATGCGTCCACACCTGGATCAGTCGTTTTGAGACCGAGGGTGAAGACGGTCTTCACGACCGGTCCTCGCGGCCGCATACCAGTCCGACCCGTGTCCGGCCCAGCGTGGAGAACCAGATCGTGGCCTGGCGCAAACGCCACCGGTGCGGTCCTGACGAGATCGCCGCCAAGCTCGGGATCTGCCCGCGAACGGTGTCCCGTGTGCTCAACCG
>NZ_PDCP01000256.1 GCF_002553505.1 Mycolicibacterium agri
GCCACCAACTCGCTACCGGTCAGCAGGTCGACATCACAGCAGGCCACCTCGTCAAAGGCGGCACGCAGCGCGGTGACCGCTGCCTGCAAGTCGCGATCCGACATACCTCGAACATACATTTGAACACCGACAAATCCACTGACCTCGTTGACTCATCAGAAATGCGCGCGAAAGGCTGATTCGTTGCCTCATCGGAAATGCGCGCGTACGCCCAGTGGATGGGGTTGACGTTGGCACAGCGCAGAGCAATCACCGAGACAACCGCGATGCGCTATCGCCGGGCGGGTAAGCGAGGCAAGAGCCGGATCCTTGACGAGTTGTGCGCCAACACCGGATTGTCGCCTGCCATGAGGATGGGACCAGTGTGACCTGATTTTTGCCAGGGTGATGGGACCACCTGGATTGCCAGTT
>NZ_PDCP01000257.1 GCF_002553505.1 Mycolicibacterium agri
CCGCCAACCCGGTCACACCGATCTGAGCAGAGCCGCTAGTGGATTCAGACGAGCTCACAGACACAGCCTTTCGTTGTGGCAGAGCGGGTTCGACGAGCTAGGTGCGTACGCGAGAGTGCGGCTAGCTGTACTGGGACAGGACGTTGGTAGCAGGCGTGTTGGCTTGATGTGAGGAGAACCTCCGGGTGGGGTGTGGCTTGTCTAGGTCCACCACCGTCCGGAGGTTCTCGTGTCCCACCGTAATGCCCGTACGACGTTTCACGGCCGGCTGCTGATAGTGCGCCGGTATCAGGCTGGCTGGCCCAAGGCCCATATCGTGTCGCCTGCCATGAGGATGGGACCAGTGTGACCTGATTTTTGCCAGGGTGATGGGACCACCTGGATTGCCAGTTAT
>NZ_PDCP01000258.1 GCF_002553505.1 Mycolicibacterium agri
GGTCACCGGAAGCACCGGGGTGGCGGCGGCGCTCCTCGATCAGAAACTGCACCAGCGTGGTGTGGTCGGCAAGCATGTGTTTACGATCGGGGACCGCTGGGCCGCAGCCATCCCCAAGGCGGGTGGTCGACCGGGTGGCTCACCGGCTACGGACGGCACTCACGACGTGAGCGCGGCCGCTCGGTTCTGCTCGTGCCGGTCACATAGCCACTCGCACCATTGAGCGACGCCCAGACCGGTGCGGGCGCTGATCTCGATCGCCACCGCTCCCGGGTTCACCGCGCGCAGGTTGACATAGAAGGCGTCGAGGTCGAAGTCCAGATGGGGAATCAGATCGACCTTGTTGACCAGCACCAGATCGGCCGAACGGAACATCACCGGGTACTT
>NZ_PDCP01000259.1 GCF_002553505.1 Mycolicibacterium agri
GCGTTCGCGGCGGGCACCAAGGGTGTCGCCGAAGCAATCATCGCCGCAACGGGCAACGGAGCGTTCAGCGTGGTCGGCGGCGGGGACTCAGCGGCTGCGGTGCGCCAGCTCGGCCTCGCTGAAAACGGCTTCTCCCACATCTCCACCGGCGGCGGGGCGTCGCTGGAATACCTTGAAGGTAAGACACTGCCCGGCATCGAAGTGCTGACCGGTTGAACAGCCTCGGACAGTGTAGGTGGCCAGTCAAGCTGGGCGCGCCGTCAGCGATTCTGCTCTTAGCGCAGATTCGAAATCCGAAGCGCCGCGGGTCCTTCGAGCGCCGTGCAGTGCTGTTCATCGCCGGCCCGTAGACCACAGCGTCA
>NZ_PDCP01000025.1 GCF_002553505.1 Mycolicibacterium agri
GTCGGAGGTGGGCCCGGCGGGGGCGGCGTCGGTTCGGGCACATTGTGCGGTTCGTCGGCGATGGTGTGCCACAGCGCGCCATACCAGGGCTGGCCTGCCCGCTCGGCGGCAGCCTTGGCTTCCGGCGTCTGCTCCCCCGGCACCTCGGCCCCCGGCGGCAACTGCACCTGATACGGGATGTCACCGGGCTTGACGAAACCGAGCCGTTCGCGGGCCTGGGCCGCAATGTAAACCGGGTCAGCCAGTTTCGCCTTCTGCTCCTCGAGTTCGGCGATCTCGGCACGTAGCCGCGCCTCGGTCGCCTTCAACTGGTGCATCTCGGTCCGCTGGGCGAAGTAGGTGCGCACCGGGCCTGCGATCGTCAGCGTCAGCACGCACACCACCGCAGCCAGAATGGCCGCGCGACGCGCCGCCGAGCCGAAGCGCTGCTCGGACTGTTGCTCGACGGCTTCGGCGATCGTCTTCCGGATCGAGGTGGCGACGGTCTGCTCGTCGGCCTGCGGCTTCGTCGGCTTGGTCGACGAAGCAGTCTTACGCGGTTCGCGGCGCGCAGGCGCTCCCGGGCGTGGACGGCCGCGGGCGGCGTCACCCGGCTTGCCCGACTTGCCGGTCTTAGCCGGTCGGGATGCCGGTGACCTCCGCTTGGGGTCGGGCCGTTTCGCTTCGGGCACAGGCTATTTGGTCTCCAATGCAAACCGCGGGAAGGCCAGGTCGCCGGCGTAGCGTGCGGCGTCGCCGAGCGTCTCCTCGATCCGCAGCAATTGGTTGTACTTGGCGACGCGCTCGCTGCGGGCGGGTGCGCCGGTCTTGATCTGGCCGCTGCCGACCGCGACCGCAAGGTCGGCGATCGTGGTGTCCTCGGTCTCGCCGCTGCGATGGCTCATCATCGTGCGGTAGCCGCTGTTGTGTGCCAGCGACACCGCGTCAAGCGTCTCGGTCAGAGTGCCGATCTGGTTGACCTTCACCAGGAGCGCGTTCGCCGCACCGCGCTGGATGCCGTCCTCGAGCCGCTCGGGGTTGGTGACGAACAGGTCGTCGCCGACGAGCTGGACGCGGTCGCCGATCGCGGTGGTCAGTGCCACCCAGCCGTCCCAATCGTCTTCCGACAGTGGATCTTCGATCGACACCAGCGGATAGGAGTCCAGCAGTGAGGCGTAGAACTGCGACATCTCCTCGGCACTCCGGGTTTCCTTCTCGAAGCTGTAACCCGTTCCGGCGGTGTAGAACTCGGTGGCCGCGACGTCGAGTGCCAGAGCGACGTCACTGCCCGGCTTGAAACCGGCCGACTCGATGGCCGAAAGGATGAGATCCAGCGCGGCCTTGGTGCCCGCCACGTCGGGCGCGAAACCGCCCTCGTCGCCGAGGCCGGTGGCCAAGCCCTGCTTCTTCAGAACGGATTTCAGCGAGTGGTAGACCTCGGCGCCCCAGCGCAGCGACTCCTTGAAGCTGGGCGCCCCGATCGGCGCGACCATGAACTCCTGCACGTCGACGCCCGTGTCGGCGTGCGCGCCGCCGTTGAGGATGTTCATCATCGGCACCGGCAGGACGTGCGCGTTGGGCCCGCCGACGTAGCGGAACAGCGGCATCCCGGCCGACTCCGCGGCGGCCTTGGCCACCGCGAGCGATACGCCGAGGATGGCGTTGGCGCCCAACCGCGACTTGTCCGGTGTGCCATCGAGGTCGACGAGGGCCTGGTCGACCAGCCGCTGGTCGTCGGCGCTCATCCCGATGACCGCGGGTGCGATCTCGTCGAGCACCGCTTCGACGGCCTTCTGCACACCCTTGCCGCCGTAGCGAGCGCCGCCGTCGCGCAGCTCGACCGCCTCGTGCTCTCCCGTCGACGCGCCCGACGGCACCGCCGCCCTGGCGAATGTGGCGTCCGTCAGGGCCAACTCCACCTCGACCGTGGGGTTGCCCCGGGAGTCGAGGATTTCGCGAGCTCCGACCTGCTCGATGATGGGCACTGGCGTTCTCCTTGGTCGGTCTGGGTTCGTCTATGGGCTAGAGGTTGAGACTAGTCGGATGACGATCAAGCGGCGGGAGCCGCGTTGAGGAATCCGGCAACTTGGGCCTAGTCGGATGACGATCAAGCGGCGGGCTCAGAGTGGGTGGCCGTTGGCGTAGGCGGTGGCCCAGTCACGAACGGTACGGGCGTACTGGTCGGAGAGGTTGTAGGCGCGCAGCGCATTCATCCAGCCGCGCGGTGTGGCCAAATCCTTGCCGCTCCAGCAGAGGTAACCGGCCGCCGACAGCGCCGCGTCGTCGAAGTTGTCGGGACTGACCTTGCCGTCGTTGTTGGCGTCGACGCCGTAGAGCCGCCACGTCTCCGGGATGAACTGCATCGGGCCCATCGCGCGGTCCAGGCCGGGGTCCCCGTCGAGCAGGCCGGAGTCGCTGTCGAGGATTTCCAGATTGCCCATCGTGCCGTCGAGCCGCACACCGCGGATGAACGGGGTGACGTCGCCGTTGGGTGCGATGGACGCGCCGCGGTAGGTGCCGTGATGGCTCTCCACCATGCCGATGCCGGCCAGAGTGGGCCACGTCAGGTGGCAATCGGGGTTCTCCACCTCGGCGACCCTGGCGGCATAGGCGTATGCCTCCAACGCGCTGGCGGGGATGCCGAGCGCAGGCGCGCGTTCGGCGGCCCAGTCACGGAGCTGGTCGGCCGGCCTGCCCTTGGCATAGGTGTCGATCGGCGGCACGGGGTCACCCCCAGGAGGCGGGACGCCCTCGGGAATAGGAATGCCAAGCTGCCACGAGCAACTTGAGGCCATCAGCAGCACTGTCGCGCATATCACCGCGACAGCCCGCGGCCAAAGCACTGGCGACACCGGACTCCCTCGAACCCCTCTTGTTGCTGATCCATCGTCCCATGGCCGAAGGCGTGCTTCGGGGGACCCGGCGCCGAAAAGGGTTCAAGTTTGTGATTAGGTATGCCTACCCTTCGTGCGACAAAAGCGGGTATTGTGCACGCGTCTGACAACTAGGAGGCTCAATGAAACTGCATCTCGCCTGGCCCGTGACGGTCGCGGCCACGGCCCTGGTCCTTGCCGGCTGCTCCAGCAGCGACGCGGACAGTTCCGAAGAGACCAGCGCCTCCCCGACAGCCGAGACGACGACGTCGGCGACCGCGACGGCCAGCCCCGAGGTGCAGAAGGCTGCCGAAGACTACAAGACGTATGCGACAGGCCAGATCGACGAGCTCGTCGGCGTCGTAAAAGTGTTCACCGACGCGGTGCGCGCCAACAACCTGCAGGCCGCGCAGGACGCATACGCCCCATCGCGCGTGCCGTGGGAGCGCATCGAGCCGCTGGCCGGCCTGGTCGAGGACATCGACGGCAAGGTCGACTCCCGCGTCGACGATTTCGCCGGCGAGGACGACCCGGAATTCACCGGCTGGCACCGGCTGGAGTTTTTGCTGTTCAACCAAAACACCACCGAGGACGGCGCGCCCTTCGCCGACCAGCTCGACAAGGACATCGCTTCCCTGAAGGAACAGTTCGCAACGGTCGAGGTGACGCCGCTGGACGTGGCAAACGGCGCCGCCGAGCTGATCGAAGAGGTCTCCGAAGGCAAGATCACCGGCGAGGAGGACCGCTACTCCAAGACCGACCTGTGGGACTTCGGCGCCAACCTCGAGGGGTCACAGGCCGCCGTCGACACCCTGAAGCCGGCGCTGCAGACGGCGGACCCGGAGCTGCTCGCCAACATCGAGAAGGGCTTCGCCGACATCAACGCCACGCTGCAGCCGCTGCGGCGCGGTGATGGCTGGGTGCTGTTCTGCCCGGAGGACGACCAGTACCCGTCGCCGCGCTGCCCGGAGGTCACGGTGACACCGCAGGTGGTTGACACGCTCAAGGCGCAGCTGGCCGGGCTGTCGGAGAACCTGTCCCAGGTCGCCGGGGTGCTGAAACTGCAGTGACCGAGCGGCGGGGAATCTCGCGCCGCGGCTTTGTCGCCGGGGCGTTGGGGGCCGGCGCCGCAGTCGGCGCGGGCGCGCTGGCCGGGTGCTCGTCGCCCGAGCCGGCCACGCCGTCGTCGCAGCCCGCGTTCATCCCTTTCGAGGGCCCGCACCAGGCGGGCATCACGACGCTGCCGATCCCGGAACAGGGGTTGGTGGCGTCCTTCAACGTGCACGCCGCCGACCGGCGCGCGCTGACGGTGATGTTCCGCGAGCTCACCGAGGAGATCCGCGGGCTGATGGCGGGCAAGCCGCCCGAGACGCGGGATCCGGCGTATCCGCCCGTCGACTCCGGCATCCTCGGCGACAAGCCGCCACCGGACAACCTTGCGATCGTGGTCGGCGTCGGTGCGTCGCTGTTCGACGACCGCTTCGGGCTGGTCGACCGCAAACCCAAAGAACTGGTCACGATGCCGTTTCTGGCCAACGACCGGCTGGACCCGACGCTGTCGCACGGCGACATCTCGATCATTTTCGAGGCGGGCCACAACGACACCGTGCAGTTCGCGCTGCGGCAGCTGATGCGCCGCACGCGCAGGCATCTGACACTGCGCTGGATGATCGACGGCTACGCGCGCGGCATCGGGGCGGGTAAGACGTCAGCAGATTCAACACCGCGAAACCTGTTGGGCTTCAAGGACGGAACCGCCAACCTCGATGTGCGCGACGGCGCACTGATGGACCGCCACGTCTGGGTGCAGCCAGGCGACGGGGAGCCGTCGTGGGCGGTCGGCGGGTCCTATCAGGCGGTGCGGATCATCCGCATGTTCGTCGAGTTCTGGGATCGCACGCGCCTGGCCGAACAGGAGGCGTTGATCGGCCGCAAGAAGGTCAGCGGGGCTCCGCTGGGGATGACCGACGAATTCGCCGACCCGAACTACGCCGAAGACCCCGACGGCAAGCGCATCCCGCTGGACGCCCACATCCGGCTGGCCAATCCGCGGACCGCCGAAACCGAGGAAAACCTCATCCTGCGAAGGGGTTTCAACTACTCGCGCGGATTCGACGGCGCAGGCCGACTCGATCAGGGCTTGGCGTTCATCGCCTATCAGCGCAGTCTGCAGAAGGGATTCTTGACCGTGCAGTCGCGGTTGAAGGGCGAGCCGCTGGAGGAGTACATCCTGCCGGTTGGCGGCGGCTTCTTCTTCGTACTGCCGGGCGTGACGGGCTCGGACCGCTTCCTCGGCGACGAACTCGTGGCGTAGCCGTCTAGCCGGTCTAGCCGGCATCCAGCCGCCGAACGTGAAACCTCTGCGATTTTTCGGCCGTTTTCTCGCAAAAGCTTCACGCTCGGCAGCTTGTCGGGGTGTCGCGGCCGGGGTGCCGGGGTGCCGCGGCCGGGGTGCCGGGGTGCCGCGGCCGGGGTTCCGGGGTGCCGCGGCCGTTCTAGCGCCGCTTAGCCGTCGCGCCTGCGCGAACCCGCTGAGCCCGCTTCTGGCCGACCCCGATCCTGGCCGACCCTCATCTGGCCCAACGTGAAGCCTCTGCGATTTTTCGGCCGTTTTCTCGCATAAGCTTCACGCTCGGCAGCTTGTCGGGGTGTCGCGGCACACTCCTGCCATGGGGGAGTCATTCATTGCATTCAGGGGAAGTGACGCGGTCGCATCCGGTGCGACGACGCCGTATGCGCTGCGTAGCAAGTGTGTCGCCGTATATCCGGGCGTCTATGTGCCGCGGGAAACCACACTGACCGCCATCGACCGCGCCGCGGCGGCCTGGTTGTGGTCGCGTTGCCGCGCTGTCGTCGCGGGGCAGTCGGCTGCGGCGCTGCACGGCGCGAAGTGGGTGGACGGTCGCAGGCCCGCGGAGCTGCTGTGGCCGAATCGACATGCGCCGCAGGGTATTTCGACGTGGTCGGACCGGTTCTCCGACGACGAGATCGAAGTGATCGATGGCATGCGGGTGACGACGCCCGCGCGGACAGCGCTTGACCTGGCGTGCCGATACCCGCTGGGCAAAGCGGTAGCGGCGATCGATGCACTTGCCAATGCGACTCAGTTGAAGATGGCCGATGTCGAATTGCTCGCCGAGCGGTACCCGGGCAGGCGCGGCATCGTCAAGGCGCGCAAGGTTCTTGACCTGGTCGATCCCGGCGCAGAGTCCCCGCAAGAGACATGGCTGCGACTTGTCGTCATCCGCAACGATTTTCCGCGTCCACAGACACAGATCCCGGTGTATGACGAGTTCGGCGTGCTGGTCGCCGTGTTCGATCTCGGCTGGGAGGACCTGAAGCTCGCAATGGATTACGAAGGCGAACACCATTGGCTCACTCGTAGCCGGCTCAACCGCGACATCCGCAAGGCTGAAGCGGTGGCCGAACTCGGCTGGATAGACCTGCGCGTGACGGCCGACGACACCGAGGGCGGGATCGTGCGACGGCTGTCAGCGGCTTGGCAACGACGAACGTGAAGCCTGGGCGATAATTCGCGCGTTTTTTCGCAGAGAGTTCACGCTCGGCGGCTACTGCGGCTCTGCCTTCGCCGGTTCGTCGGTTTCGGCGCCCTCAGCCTGGCCGTCTTTCGCCGATTCGTCGGTTTCGGCGCCCTCAGCCCGGCCGTTTCGCGCCGGTTCGTCGGTTTCGGCGCCCTCAGCCTGGCCGTTTTTCGCCGATTCGTCGGTTTCGGCGTCGTGGGCGACTTCAGAGTCGACGTCTTCGGGCGTGGACTCGGGGACGTCGGTGGGCTCGGCTTCGGGCACCTCGACGGGAGCGGGTTCGGGCACGTCAGCGGGCGTCGGCTCCGGTACCCGATCCGGCGCCGGCTCGGTGTCCTCGGCGTCGGCGGACTCGCCCTCGAGTTCGTCCTCGGTAGTTGCCTGGGCTTCGTCTTCGACGGCATCTTCGTCGTCGACGGCATCTTCGTCGTCGGCGCCCTCGTCATCGACGGCCTGAGCTTCGAGAACCTCAGCTTCGACGGCCTCGGCCTCGTCATCGACATCTTCGCCCGGGGCGATCACGTCGTCGGACGGCCAAAACGCCCGCCACTCCTCTTCGGTGATCGCCCCCAGCGAGTTGACGTCGAGCTCTTCGGGCACGTCCTCGCCGCGGCGGTCGGCGGCGATCGCCTTCTCCACCGCGCGGACGGTGTCCATGAACTCCAAAACCGATGCCCGCAGCTCGTTTTCCGCATCGCCCTGCACCGATAGGGCCACGCTTGTGATTCCCGCCGGAATCAGATCGCCGGGCAACCCCGCCTGTGTGACGCGGTCAATCACCTTCTGCGCCAAAGCTAATGCGGGTTGACCCGTCGGCACGTCATCGAGGACCGACTTGCGCGCCTTCGACCTCTTCTCGGCTGCCTTGCGCTCTTCCCATTGCGCCAGTTGATCATCCAGCGATATCGGCTCGCCGGCGAGCACCGCGGGCACGCGATTGGCCAGCTTGCGCAGCAGCGAATCAGCGACGTCGTCGATGGTGAACGGATGCGACGGTGCATCCTCGGCGATGCGCGCATGGAACAACACCTGCAGCAGCACGTCGCCGAGTTCCTCGCGCAGCGAGTCGGCGTCGCCGGAGCGCACGGCGTCGAACAACTCGTACGTCTCCTCCAGCAGATAGCGGCGCAGCGAGTCGTGCGTCTGCTCGCTCTCCCACGGGCCGGAGGTCCGCAGCTTGTCCATCATCGCGACCGCGTCGACCAGCCGCTCACCGGCTTGCGGCTCCGGCGCCGAGATCAGCTTGTCGCCGGCAGCCAGCCGCGCCTGCACCGCGGGATGCTCTGGGTCCGACGACAGCAGGACAGGGGCGTCCTCGCCCTCGTATGCAGGGCGCGCCGAAGGCAACGACCACGGCACCTTGATCGGCATTTCCTCGGTGTATTGCACGTCACCGGTGAGCAGTTCGATCGCTTCGACCGGGATCAGCGAAGGGCGTCGGGGGTCGACCAATACCACGGTCATAGGCTCTCCCCCTCACGCTCTCCGAATGACACCGTTGACCTCGGTTATACCAACACGTTGCCGGCCCCGGCCCTTCCGGTGGGAACCGCCAGCGCTACACGTTGCTGACCGCCAGATGAGGAATGGCCGCCCGACCCGAAGGCAAGGCGGCCATCCTGCCACATTCGTTACTTAGCTGTCTTCTGGCAGATCAGGGATCTCCCAGTGCTCCGGGTTCCCCTCGAAGAACGGGTTCTCGAGCCCGTTCACCTCGGGCAGCTTCTTCAGCTCGCCAGGAGCGATTCCGAAGAACGGATTCTCGACACCGTTGATGGTCTCGGCGTTCATCAGCTGGCCGGGCGGAATGTGTCCGGTCGGCAGGTGGAAGTACTCACCGATGTGCGGGAACTCCACCACCGGCAGCTCAACGTCCGGCACATTCCCGCAGGAAGGTTCACATCCGGCACATGCACACCCGGCACGCTCACATCAGGAACGTTCGGCGCCGGAATCGAAGGCGGATGCGGCACACCATGATCGGCCTGCGCGAGGCCCGATCCCAGGCCAAGCGCGCCGAGTCCCAACGCACCGGTCATCGTCGCCGTTACAGCAAGCTTCTTCAGGTCCATGCATTACTCCTTCGCCTTGCGTCAACGCGACGCACGCCGATGGGCATCGCGTGATGTTCGGTTTAGGAAATTGCTTGACCGCCGGATGACGATCGCCGCGCTGTGGACTACACGGCCACGCAATACCTTGACCCCCCGCGAGGTATGTCGGACCCGGCGCGGTCAGCGTTATCAGCGCCCGTTCGATTCAGCGGCCGCAAAACGCTATAAATGCGCGCTGCGCAGGCAATAGTCGACACGAAAAAACTACGCGGTTAAGTCGACGCTTCCCTGCGGTTTTCCGTTGAGCGCCAAGATCAAATCAGCGACCATCTGCACGAGCTCGACGTCGCGGATCCGCGGTGACCCGACCCCGCTGCCTGCCCGCGGGATCGGCACCTGCACCGTCGACGTGGTGGCCCGGTACCCGGCGCCGGGATACATCCGCTTCAACCGCAACTGTTGCGAATCGAGCAGCGTCATCGGCGCCAGCCGCAGCGTCGCCTCCGACGGCGCGCTGATCTCGGTGACGCCGTACTCGCGGGCCAACAGCCGCAGCCGCGCAACCGCCACCAGCCGCTGCGCCGGCTCGGGCAGCGGGCCGTACCGGTCGACCAGCTCCTCCACCACCGCGCTGACGCCGTCCTGATCGGCGGCCGAGGCCAGTCTGCGATAGCCCTCCAACCGCAGCCGGTCGCTGGCGATGTAGTCCGGCGGCAGATGCGCGTCGACAGGCAGATCGATGCGCACATCCTTCGGTTCTTCAACGGCGGCAATGGTTTTCCCGTCGGCGGCGGCGCGGTACGCCTCCACGGCCTCGCCCACCAGCCGCACGTACAAGTCGAATCCGACACCCGCGACATGCCCGGACTGCTCGACGCCGAGCACGTTGCCCGCGCCGCGGATCTCCAGATCCTTCATCGCGACGGCCATGCCCGCACCCAACTCGTTGTTCTGCGCGATCGTGGCCAGCCGGTCATACGCCGTCTCCGTCAACGGAACCTCCGGCGGATACATGAAGTACGCGTAGCCGCGCTCGCGCGAACGGCCCACCCTGCCGCGCAGCTGATGCAGCTGTGAGAGACCGAACGTGTCGGCGCGCTCCACGATCAGCGTGTTGGCGTTGGAGATGTCCAGGCCGGTTTCGACGATCGTCGTGCAGACCAGCACGTCGTACTCGCGATTCCAGAAGCCCTCGACCGTGCGCTCCAGCTGCTCCTCGGGCATCTGGCCGTGCGCGACCACGACCCGCGCCTCAGGCACCAGATCCTTGAGCCGCGCGGCGGCTTGGTCGATCGAGCGCACCCGATTGTGGATGTAGAAGACCTGCCCGTCGCGCAGCAGCTCGCGGCGGATCGCCGCGGCGATCTGCTTGTCGGAGTGCGGCCCGACGTAGGTCAGCACCGGGTAGCGCTCCTCGGGCGGGGTCAGGATCGTCGACATCTCGCGGATCCCGGCCAGGCTCATCTCCAGCGTGCGCGGAATCGGTGTGGCGCTCATCGTCAGCACGTCGACGTGGGTGCGCATCGACTTGATGTGCTCCTTGTGCTCGACGCCGAAGCGCTGCTCCTCGTCGACGACGACCAGACCGAGGTCCTTCCACGTCACGCCGGTCTGCAACAGCCGATGCGTGCCGATGACGATGTCGACCGACCCGTCCTTCATGCCCTCCAGCACCGCGCGCGACTCCGCCGGATCGGTGAACCGCGACAGCCCCTTGACCGTGACGGGGAAGCCGGCCATCCGCTGGGTGAACGTCTGCAGGTGCTGATCGGCCAGCAGCGTCGTCGGCACCAGCACCGCGACCTGCTTGCCGTCCTGCACGGCCTTGAACGCCGCGCGCACGGCGATCTCGGTCTTGCCGTAGCCGACGTCGCCGCAGATCACCCGGTCCATCGGGACGGGCTTTTCCATGTCGGCCTTGACCTCTTGGATCGCGGTCAGCTGGTCGACAGTCTCGGTGAACCCGAACGCGTCCTCCATCTCGGCCTGCCACGGGGTGTCCGGCCCGAACGCGTGCCCCGCCGACGCCTGCCGCTTGGCGTACAGCGACACCAGCTCGCTGGCGATCTCGCGCACCGCGCGGCGCGCCTTGGTCTTGGTGTTGGCCCAGTCGCTGCCGCCCAGCCGGCTCAACGTCGGCGACTCGCCGCCGACATAGCGCGACAGCTGATCGAGCGAGTCCATCGGCACGAACAACTTGTCCGACCCGCCGCCCCGCTTGCTCGACGCGTACTCCAGCACCAGATATTCGCGCCGCGCACCGCCGACGGTGCGTTCCACCATTTCGAGGAAGCGGCCGATGCCGTGCTGATCGTGCACGACGAGGTCGCCGCGGGTCAGCGCGAGCGGGTCGACGACGTTGCGCCGCTTGGCGGCCAGCCGCTTGCCTTCCGGCGCGGTGACCCGGTTGCCGGTCAGGTCGGTCTCGGTGATGACGACGAGGTTGCTGCCCGACATGACGACGCCGTCGTGCAGCGGGCCCTTGAGCACACCCACGACGCCGGGCTTGGGTTCGGCGCCCTCCTCCAGCATCGCGGCCGGTGTGTCAGCGTCGGCCAGCTGCTCGCAGACGCGGTGCGCGGTGCCGGTGCCGGGGGTGACGACGACGGCCGTCCCGCCGGTCGAGACGTGTGCGCGCAGCATGGCGAAGATCTCGTCGACGCTGGACTGCTTGCCGCGCGCTGTCGGCGCGGGCCGGATGTCGAGTTCGATGGCGCCCTCGTCGCCGAGCTGCGAGAGCGTCCACCACGGATGTCCGCCCGCACGGGCGCCGGCCGCCACGTCGTCGAGTTCGAAGTAGCCCGACGCGCCCAAGGCCTCGACGTCAATCGGCGCGTCGCCGCCGATCGCGGCCGCCGACCATGACGCCTCGAGGAATTCGCGGCCGGTCTTGATCAGGTCGGCAGCGCGGGTGCGGACCTTCTCGGGGTCGCAGATCAGCAGCGGCGTCTGCGCAGGCAGATGATCCGACAGCAGCGACAGCTCGGTGGGCCGCAGCAGCGGCAGCAACGCTTCCATGCCGTCGACCGGTATGCCCTCGCCGAGCTTGGCCAGCATGTCGGGCACGCTGCCGGGCACCTCGTTGCCGGTGCGTGGATGCTCGGCCGACAGCTCGAACGCGCGCACCCGCACGTCGTCGGTGAGCAGCAGTTCCCGGCACGGCACCGCGATCACCGTGTCTACGTCGATGTCGGGGATCGACCGCTGATCGGCGACGGCGAACATCCGCATTTCGGAGATCTCGTCGCCCCAGAACTCCACGCGCACCGGGTGTTCGGCCGTCGGCGGGAACACGTCGAGGATGCCGCCGCGTACCGCGAACTCGCCGCGTTTGCCGACCATGTCGACGCGCGTGTAGGCCAGCTCGACCAGCCGCGCGATGACGTCGTCGAACTCGGCCTCCGCGCCGACCGTCAAAGTGACCGGCTCGATGTCGGCCAGATCCGGCGCCATCGGCTGCACCAGCGAGCGCACCGTCGTCACCACCACCCGCAGCGCCGGCCCGAGCCGCGCGTCGTCGGGATGGGCCAGCCGGCGCAGCACCATCAGCCGCGCGCCGACGGTGTCCACGCCGGGTGAGAGCCGCTCGTGCGGCAGCGTCTCCCAGGACGGGAACATCGCCGCCGCGTCGCCGTAGACCGCGCGCAGTTCTGCGGTCAGGTCGTCGGCCTCGCGGCCGGTCGCGGTGACGACGAGCAGCGGCCCGGTCGAGGCGAGCGCGCAGGCGGCCAACAGCCGCGCGCTGGCCGGGCCGATGAGCGAGAGATCGGCGGGTCTGTCGGCGGCGCGACGCGCGACGTCCTGCAGGCAGGCATCGCGCAGCGCCAGGTCAACGAGGCCCGCGATCGGGGTGTGGACACGAGCGGTCCCCGATGCGGTCATGATGATCCCATCCTAATCCGGCGCCCAAACCGACATTTGGGCGCGAAAGATCCGCCGCCCAAACCGACATTTGGGCGCGAAAGTGCGAGTAGTCCGAGCCATTTCGTCGATCTCGGCGCGGGTGCGCGCATCACGAGTCGAGCACCCGCATCACGAGCCGAGCACGCGCATCATTCGTCGAGCAGCTGTGGGTCATCCTCGAGGTGCATCAACCCGTTCCAGCACAGGTTCACCAGATGGGCGGCCACCACTTCCTTCTTCGGCTCGCGCACGTCGAGCCACCACTGCGCCGTCATCGACACCGACCCCACCAGCGCCTGCGCGTACAACGGCGCCATGTCGGGGTCCAGCCCACGGCGGTCGAAATCGCCGGCCAGGATCGACGACACCTGGTTGACGGCCTCGTTCAGCAGCGTCGAATACGTGCCCGACGTGATCGCCGCCGGCGAGTCGCGAATGAGAATCCGGAAGCCGTCGGTGCGCTCGTCGACATAGGTCAGCAGCGCCAGCGCGACCCGCTCGATGCGCAGCCGCGACCGGTTGTTCGTGGTGCGGGTCAGCGACGACGTGATGCCGTCCAGCAACGCCGACATCTCCCGGTCGACGACGACCGCATACAGGCCTTCCTTGCCGCCGAAGTGCTCGTAGACGACCGGCTTGGAGACGTTGGCACGCTGCGCGATCTCCTCGATCGAGGTGCCTTCGTAGCCGCGCTCAGCGAATAATGACCGGGCGATGTCGATGAGCTGGTGACGCCGCTCGGCTCCGGTCATCCGGGCGCGGGGTGCACGCAGTTCCTTATCCGGTACTGCCACACCAGCCAGGGTAGTTGCTTGGACTAGCATCACGAGTTGATCAGTCCGTCGTGGTGTAATCGGCAGCACATCTGATTTTGGTTCAGATAGTTCAGGTTCGAGTCCTGGCGACGGAGCGAGCAGTGTGAGCGACCACCGCCGGCGAGCTTTGTGAGGGCGAGCATGACATCGCGTGGCCAATCCGCGGTCCTGGTGATGGCCGCTGGGGCCGGCACCCGGATGAGTTCGGACATCCCCAAGGTGCTGCATCCGTTGGCGGGCCGCAGCATGCTCTCGCACGTGCTGCACGCGGTGGCCAAGGTCGCCCCGCAACATCTCGTCGTGATCCTCGGCCATGACCGCGAGCGCATCACCCCCGCCGTCGCCGAGTTGGCCGACTCGCTGGGCCGCCCGATCGACATCGCCGTGCAGGAACAGCGGCTCGGCACCGGACACGCCACCGGCTGTGGGCTGACGGCGCTGCCCGCCGACTTCTCCGGCACCGTCGTCGTGGTTTCCGGCGACGTCCCGCTGCTGGACGCCGACACGATCGCCGCGCTTATCGACACTCACGGCAGCGAAGCCGCCGCGGCCACGGTGCTGACGACGACGCTGGGAGACCCGACCGGCTACGGCCGCGTGCTGCGCACGCAGGACGGCGAGGTCATCGGCATCGTCGAGGAAGCCGACGCAAGCCGGTCGCAGCAGGCGATCACCGAGGTCAACGCCGGCGTGTACGCATTCGATGCGGCAGTGTTGCGCTCGGCGCTGGAGCGGTTGCGGCCGCACAACGCCCAGCAGGAGTACTACCTGACCGACGTCATCTCGATCATCCGGCAAGACGACGGGATCGTGCGGGCCCAGCATGTCGACGACGCCGCGCTGGTGGCAGGCGTCAACGACCGCGTGCAGCTCGCCGAGCTGGCCGCCGAACTGAACCGGCGCATCGTGGCCGACCATCAACGCGCGGGCGTGACGGTCGTCGACCCGGCCACCACGTGGATCGACGTCGACGTGACGATCGGCCGCGACACCGTCATCCAGCCCGGAACCCAGCTGCTCGGGGCCACCAGCATCGGCGGTCGATGCGAGATCGGCCCCGACACCACGCTGCGCGACATGACGGTCGGCAACGGCGCCTCGGTGGTGCGCACCCACGGCTCGTCCTCGGTCATCGGCGACGACGCCAACGTCGGCCCGTTCACGTACCTGCGGCCCGGCACGGTGCTCGGCGTCGCGGGCAAGCTGGGCGCCTTCGTCGAGACGAAGAACGCCAACATCGGCGCGGGCACCAAGGTGCCGCACCTGACCTACGTCGGCGACGCGGACATCGGCGAGCACAGCAACATCGGCGCATCCAGCGTCTTCGTCAACTACGACGGCGAAACCAAGCGACGCACCACCATCGGCTCGCACGTGCGCACCGGTTCGGACACGATGTTCGTCGCGCCGGTCACCATCGGCGACGGCGCCTACACCGGCGCGGGCACCGTGGTGCGCCACGACGTGCCGCCCGGCGCGCTGGCCGTGTCGGCCGGCGCCCAGCGCAACATCGAGGGCTGGGTGGAGCGCAAGCGGCCAGGGTCGGCCGCTGCGGAGGCGGCGCGACGGGCCAAGGAGGCCGGCGAGAAGGACCAGACGGACGACGAATGAGGTAAGCAGGTCGATTGCCGTTCGCGTTCTGGCAACCCGGCCACGTATGTTCATTCGCCCTACGTACGATTGACCCGATATCGATCCCCGACCGGCGAGGGCACAGTGGGCACCGAGTGGACCGACAACCGCAAAAATCTCATGCTCTTCTCCGGTCGAGCGCATCCGGAGCTGGCCGAGCAAGTGGCCAAGGAGCTCGACGTCCCGGTCACCGCGCAGACCGCACGTGACTTCGCCAACGGCGAGATCTTCGTCCGCTTCGACGAATCGGTCCGCGGCTGCGACGCATTCGTTCTGCAGAGCCACCCGTGGCCGCTGAACCAGTGGCTGATGGAACAGCTGATCATGATCGATGCGCTCAAGCGCGGCAGCGCCAAGCGGATCACCGCGATCCTGCCGTTCTATCCCTACGCGCGTCAGGACAAAAAGCACCGTGGCCGCGAGCCGATCTCGGCGCGGTTGGTGGCCGATCTGCTCGGCACCGCGGGCGCCGACCGCATCGTCACCGTCGACTTGCACACCGACCAGATCCAGGGCTTCTTCGACGGGCCGGTCGACCACATGCGGGCGCAGAACCTGCTGACCGGCTACATCCGGGAGAACTACCCGTGCGAGAACATGGTCGTCGTCTCCCCCGACTCCGGCCGCGTGCGCATCGCCGAGAAGTGGGCCGACTCGCTGGGCGGCACACCGCTGGCGTTCATCCACAAGACGCGTGACCCCAAGGTGCCCAACCAGGTGGTGTCCAACCGCGTCGTCGGCGACGTGGCCGGACGCACCTGTGTGCTGATCGACGACATGATCGACACCGGCGGCACCATCGCCGGTGCCGTCAAGCTGCTGCACGACGCCGGAGCCGGCGACGTCATCATCGCCGCAACCCACGGCGTGCTGTCCCCGCCGGCCCGCGAGCGACTGGCCGAGTCCGGCGCCCGCGAGGTGATCGTCACCAACACCCTGCCGATCGGTGAGGACAAGCAATTCCCGCAACTGACCGTGTTGTCCATCGCGCCGTTGTTGGCCAGCACAATCCGTGCGGTGTTCGAAAGCGGCTCGGTGACAGGACTTTTCGACGGGTCTGCATAGATGGCAGAAGACGCAACCATCTACCACAATCCCCGCTGCTCGACGTCGCGTAAGACGCTGGAGTTGCTGCGCGACAACGGGATTGAGCCGAAGGTGATCCAGTACCTGAAGACGCCGCCGTCGCGCGACGAACTGGTCAAGCTGATCGCCGACGCGGGTATCGACGTGCGCACCGCGGTGCGCAAGCGCGAACCGCTCTACGCCGAGTTGAACCTGGCCGACGCCGACGACGACGCGCTGCTGGACGCGATGGTCGAGCATCCGATCCTGATCGAGCGGCCGTTCGTCGTCACGCCGCGCGGCACTCGGCTGGCCCGGCCGATCGACAACGTTCGCGAGATTCTGTGACACCTCACCGCTTTGCGGCGGGAATGGCGATGGTGGTCATCGCCGTCGCGGGTTGCGGCGAGAAGGCGCCCGACTACACGTCGCTGCTGACAGCGACGACGAGCGCCAAACCGACCGAGACGACGACACCGGTGCCGATCGCGCAGTATCTCGAAAGCGCCGGTGTCGTAGGCCAACCCGTCGCCCCCGACAAGCTGACCGATCTGACGGTGGCCATGCCGAGGCCGAAAGGCTGGGAGCAGTACAGCAATCCGCGATTCGCGCCCGGCACGCGCGTGATCGCCAAGGGCGACACCTACCCCACCGCGATGTTGATGGTGTTTCAACTCAACGGCGCCGACTTCGACCCGAGAAGGGCTGTCCAGCACGGCTTCGCCGACGCCGAGATGTCGGAGAACTTCCGTCGACTCAACGCCTCACTCGACGACTTCAAGGGCTTTCCGTCGGCCATGATCGAGGGCAGCTACGACCTCAACGGTCGCCGCATGCACACCTACAACCGGATCGTCATCGCCACCGGTTCACCGCCGGCCAACCAGCGCTACCTGATCCAGTTCACCGTGACCGGCTACGCCGACAAGGCCGCCGAGGAGGCGTCCGACATCGAGGCGGTCATCGCCGGATTCGACGTCGCCAAGAAGTAACGCCGGGAAGTCGGACGGGCCCCGCGTCGCGCGCTCCCCGTTAGGGTGACAGCCATGAGTGGATGGACAGCCGCCGATCTGCCCTCGTTCGCCGGGCGCACCGTGATCGTCACCGGCGCCAACAGTGGCCTTGGCGAGGTCACCGCCCGTGAGTTGGCCCGCGTCGGGGCCAAGGTGATCCTGGCCGTCCGCAACACCGAAAAGGGCGACGCGGCCGCGGCGGGCATGACCGGCGATGTCGAGGTCCGCAAGCTCGACCTGCAGGACCTGTCGACGGTGCGGGCGTTCGCCGAGGGCATCACCGGGTCGGTCGACGTGCTGGTCAACAACGCCGGCATCATGGCGGTGCCGTACGCGCAAACCGTCGACGGCTTCGAAAGCCAGATCGGCACCAACCACCTCGGCCACTTCGCGCTGACCAATTTGCTGCTGCCGAAGATCACCGACCGCGTGGTGACGGTGTCGTCGATGATGCATTGGATCGGCTACATCAGCCTCGACGACCTGAACTGGAAGTCGCGGCCGTATCTGGCCTGGCCGGCCTACGGCCAGTCCAAGCTGGCCAACCTGCTGTTCACCAGCGAGCTGCAGCGCCGCCTCGAAGCGGCCGGCTCGCCGGTCAAGGCGCACGCCGCCCACCCCGGCTACTCGGCGACCAATCTGCAGGGCCAGACCGGCAACCCGATCGGCACAAAGCTGGTCAGGCTGGGCAATCGCCTTGCCACCGACGCCGCGTTCGGCGCGCGCCAGACGCTGTATGCGGTGTCGCAGGACCTGCCGGGCGACTCGTTCGTCGGCCCGAAGTTCGGCATGTTCGGCCCGACCATCCCGAACGCCCCGCGCAGCCCGCTGGCCCGCGACAAGAAGAAGGCCGCCGCGCTGTGGGAGCTGTCGGAGCAGCTCACAGACACCAAATTCGCGCTCTGAGGGCTTCGTCGGCTACTCTGTGTCGGCGTCACGGCGAGGGTGGCAGAACGTCCACCGTTATCGACGGGCACACACTGTGTTGTTGGTGTTGTTGCGACCCATGCCGTGCAAACGATGACCGGCACTAGAGGAGCAACACCGAAATGGCCAAGACTGCGGCCCGCACCGAGAACAAACTGACCGCCGCCGTGCGCACCGAAACGGGCAAGGGCGCATCGCGCCGGGCGCGTCGCGCAGGCCAGATTCCCGCCGTGCTCTACGGCCACGGCACCGATCCGCAACACCTGCTACTGCCGGGCCACGACTTCGCCGCCGTCATGCGGCACGAGGGCACCAACGCGGTGTTGACTCTGGACGTCGACGGCAAGGAGCAGCTGGCGCTGACGAAGGCACTCGACATCCACCCGATCAAGCGCACCATCCAGCACGCCGACCTGCTGGTCGTGCGCCGCGGCGAGAAGGTCACCGTCGAGGTCAACGTCATCGTCGAGGGCGAGGCCGTTCCGGGCACCCTGGTCACCCAGGACGCCAACACCATCGAGATCGAGGCCGACGCGCTGTCGATCCCGCAGCAGCTGACGCTCTCTGTCGAGGGCGCCGAGGTCGGCACCCAGTTCACCGCAGGCTCGATCGCGTTGCCTGACGGTGTCTCGCTGGTCTCCGATCCCGAGATGCTCGTCGTCAACGTCGTCGCCGCCCCGACCGCCGAGGAGCTTGAGGCCGAGGGCGCAGGCGAGGCCGGCGAGGCGCCCGCGGAAGAGGCCGAGGGTGCCGAGGCCGCGGAGGCGGCTGGTGGTGGCGAGGAGGCCCCCGCCGCCGAAGAATCATCCGAATAATCGGCTTCCGGCGCGACCGCGACATGGCCGAACCGCTTCTGGTGGTGGGCCTGGGAAATCCCGGGCCCCGCTACGCCACCACGCGGCACAACCTCGGCTACATGGTCGCCGACCTGCTGGCCGACCGCATGGGCTCGGCGTTCAAGGTGCACAAGAAGTCCGGCGCCGAGATCGTCACCGGTCGGCTGGCGGGTCGATCGGTCGTGCTGGCCAAGCCGCGGGTGTACATGAACGAATCCGGCCGTCAGGTCGGACCGCTGGCGAAGTTCTATTCGGTGCCGCCCGCCGACATCATCGTCGTGCACGACGAGCTCGACATCGAGTTCGGCCGGATCCGGCTGAAGTTTGGCGGCGGCGTCGCGGGCCACAACGGGCTACGCTCTGTGGCTTCGGCCTTGGGCACCAATGACTTTCAGCGAGTCCGTATCGGCATCGGCCGTCCGCCGGGCCGCAAGTCGGGCGCGTCGTATGTGCTGGAGAACTTCACCGCCGCCGAACGCAAAGAGGTTCCGGTGATCTGCGAGCAGGCCGCCGACGCGACCGAGCTGTTGATCGCCCATGGCCTCGAGCCCGCACAGAACACCGTGCACGCCTGGGCCTAGCCCTTCTTGCGTGAGTTCCGTGGCCCTTCTTGCGTGAGTTCCGTGGCCCTTCTTGCGTGAGTTCCGTGGCCCCTCTTGCGTGAGTTCCGTGGCCCCCTTTTGCGCGACCGCGCGTGTCTGCGGGCGACACGCCGTGGAAATCCATGAGATTGCGCACGCTCGCGGCCGGTCGGCCGGTCGGTGAACCAGCGGCCGTCAGCGCCCCTGGATGCCGCTGTCCACCACCTTGACCTTCTTGTGCGGATAGCGGCGTTCGGCGTGCGCCTTGGCGTCTGAATTCGGCAGTACGTAAAGCGTTTCCACCTTGTCCTGCAGTGGTTTGAGCACCAGATCCATGAAGCCTTTGCGGTCCTCGAGGTAGGGCTCGATGACGTCCTCGCCTGCCGGGCACACCGCGAGGCAGTACGCCGCCTTGTAGTTGGCCTTGAACGACAGGCTCTGCCACATCGAGGCGTTCTCCGAATCGCTTACCCGCGAACGGAAGTCGGCGGCGTCGGAACTGTCGGCGATGGTCTGCGCCCAGTCGGTGAACCCGCCCATGAACTCGCGATAGTTGTGCACCGAGCAGGCGACGAAGTCGAAGTCGCCGTTCTTCTTGATGGCGCCGACGGGACACGCGGCCACACACAACTTGCACTCCAGGCACGGCGAATAGTCAAGCGGCTCACCGTATTCGCTGATCGGCGCCGCCACAAGAACGGTACCCAGCAGGATGAAATTGCCGAACCTGGGGTGAATGACGTTGCGGTGTATGCCCATCACGCCGAGGCCGGCGGCGACGGCGATGGGCTTGTGCGCGACGACCCAGATGCGGCCGGGAAACCGGTCCATCTCCATCGGGAAGGACATCGACGGATTGATCGCACGGTAGCCGGCATCCTCCAGCGCGCGGGTGATCCGGTGCGCGGCCTCATTCATGATCTCGCCGCTGCGGTGGAACTCCTGGTTGGCGACGCTGCGCGCGGCCGAACGCACGTTGTCGCGGTTCATCCTGACGACCAGCGAGATACAGCTGCGGACTCCGGGAAGCGCGGCGTCCGCATGCTCGCGTTCCGTCGCCAGGTCCGGGTTGTCGACACTGACGAACCCGACGTCGTCGACGCCCGCGTCCAGGCAAACCCGCCGCAGCCAGTCGGCGTCGATGACGCCGGGTTTCGGCGTCGTTCGCGTCCGCACCTTGCGGACCGTCGGGTGCTCGGCGATCCGCGGCGGCAGGTTTTCGATCGCCATGCTGAGTATAGTACACAATACTCAGATCGGTAAAAGTGTGGTCCTCGACACAGAACCCCTGCGGCGGATGCGCGGGAAGCGGACTGCGCGGAATCCGTCTCGCAGGTGCGGCCAGAAGTCACCGCGACACGCGATCCCGTAATGAACCCGCCGCCGTCTGCAAAAAATTCGTTCGGACGTGGCCGTCGACGCGCCAACGGGCGTAAACCTGAAGTATGCAGGTCGAGCATGTGGGCCCGCTGCGCCGGTGGACGTCGCGGCTGCTCGACGGCGGCAACCGGTGGGGCTCGGTGCACGTGCAGGCGGACCGCTTCGGCGCCGTCCGCTATCGCCTGGTGGTGTACCCGCCGGGGATCAGCGACTCGGAACGCCGTCGCCTGCGCCTCTGGCGTGGCGCGCCGGTCTGGGGCACCGCGCTGTGGGTTCTGGCCGAGATCGTGCTGCAGCACCTCATGGCCCCGCGCGCGGCGCTCGTCGTTTCGACCGTACTCGTAATCGCCTCGGTCGCAGTCGCTTTCACGATGGCCGGGCCGACGCGCGGGCTCGTCCGGATGATGCTCGTGGACGCCATACTCGGCCATACCGACGCGACCATCGCCGCACGCGACCGGCTGTACTCGTTGGCGTCGATGCTTCAGGACGCCGAGGAACGCCTTGACGCCGGACTCATCTCACCGCTGGAGCATGAGGCGCTGTGGTGGCGGGTGTACGAGCAGCTCGACCCGGGCCCCTCGAACGTGCGCAAACTCCCGTCTTGACTCGGCGTGTCGCCTGCAGACACGCACGCTCGCCGAAAAAGGGGCCTCCCGCTCGCCGAAAAGGGACCTCGCCGAAAAGGGACCTAGGTGACCAGGGAGACCGAGTTCGCGCGACGCAGCTTGCCCGACGGCGTCTTCGGAATGGTGCCGGGGCCAAGCACGACGACATTGCGGGGCCGCACATCGACCTCGGCGACGACCTCGTGGGCGACCTGGTGCTCGATGCGGCGCACCTCGGCCGGGTCCTGCCACGCGTTGGATTCGACTGCGACGGCGAAGGTTTCGCGCGAATGCCCGGCGTCCAGGCGTACCGCGACCGCGCAGCCGGGCCGCACACCCTCGACGCGGCTCGCGGCGCGCTCGATGTCGGTCGGGTAGATGTTGCGGCCGGCCATGATGATGACGTCCTTGACGCGACCGCACACCACGATGTGGCCTTCCTCGGTCATGTAGCCGAGGTCGCCGGTGTCATACCAGCCGTTCTCGTCCTGCGCCGGGATGAAGCCGCCCATGGTGAGGTAGCCGGGCGTGACCGGCTCACCGCGCAATTCGATGATGCCGACGCCGCGAGGAGGCATGACGTTGCCCTGCTCGTCGATGATTCGGGCCTCCAGGCCGGGCAGCAGCGGACCGAGGTCGGCCAACCTGCGGGTGTTGCCCTTCGTCGCGGGCACCGCGCGGCGCAGCGCGGCCAGCAGGTCACGGTCGACCTCGTCGACGACCAGGCCCTTGCCGCACGGTGAGAACGACACCGCCAACGTCGTCTCCGCCATGCCGTAGGCCGGCAGGATCGCCTCCGGCTTGAGCCCGAACGGCTTACCCGCATCCAGCAGATCCTCGACGTCGGCCGGTTCGACGGGCTCGGCACCCGAGAGCGCGAAGCGCAGCGTCGACAGGTCGAAATCGCCGGGCTTGGCCTGCCTGCGCAGCCGCTTGGCCAGCAGCGCATAGGCGAAGTTCGGCGCGGCGGTCATCGTGCCCTTGTACTTGTCGATGAGCTTGGCCCACAGCAGCGTGTCACGCAGGAAGTCCATCGGCGTGACCTTGACCAGCTCGGCGCCGAAGTACATCGGGATGGTGAGGAAGCCGACCATGCCCATGTCGTGGAAGCAGGGCAGCCAGCTGACCATGACGTCCTTGTCGACGTCGTACTCCGCGCCGATGAACATCGCCTCGGCGTTCGAGTGGATGTTGCGGTGGGTGATCTGCACGGCCTTGGGCGCGCCCGTCGAGCCCGACGTCAGCTGCATCAGGGCCAGGTCGTCCTCGCCGACGTCGATCGGGTCGATCGGGTCGTGGTCCAGCAGTTCGGGGATCCTGAGGACCTTGATGCCCTGCTCCTCGAGTACGGGGATGGCGACCATGAACGGCTCGGACACGATGACGGCCTTGGCCTCGATCATCCGGACGACGTTCATGGTGTCCTCGGCCCACATCACCAGGTCGGTGCGCGGGGTGGGCTGGTGCAGCATCGTCAGGCTGGCACCGCGCATCCACAGTGCCTGCGCGGTCGGAGCGATCTCGACCGGGTAGCCGGCCAGCACGCCGACGGCGTCCCGGTGCCCGATGCCCGCGGCAGCCAGGCCGCCCGCGATCCTGCGCGCACGTTCGTGCACCTCGCGCCAGGTGTGGCGGACCGGATCATGAGGTTCACCGGTGACCATGCCCGTCTTGGCGTTACGGGCATTGCGGTACATCTTCTCGGTGAATCTGCTCACGACAGCCTCCTCGGGGTCCCCGCAAGTGCCAAGGTGTAATGGTCCGCCTGATGGGCGGACGTTTCGCGTAACCGCGCACACGGTTGAGGCGCGGTTTCGTCTCGATTCGGTGATGCGCTAGAGCGGGACGACCGCCCGCCGGAATGTCCGGCGCCGACGGTATCCGAGTCCGCTGACTGGTCGCGAGTTTTCACCGTCAAACATCTTAAGCAACTCTTAAGTAACTGCCAAACTCACGCAGGAATCGCGAGGTGTATCACATTTGGTGCGTCGGCGCAGGCACCACCCGCGCCCCCTGCACTGGTCCGCTGGCCACCCGCACCGTACGGCACACCCCTGCCCCGGCCAACTGAGCGCCGACGTCGACGGCCGCCGTGCTCGAGGCGCACAGGAAGGCGCACGTCGGTCCCGACCCGGAGATGATGCCCGCGAGCGCACCGGCGTCCAGCCCGGCCCGCAGTGTGCGGCGCAGGCCGGGGTCGAGGCTCAGCGCCGCCGGCTGCAGGTCGTTGCCGAGCAGCGGCGCGAGCGTCGCCGGGTCGCCGGTGGCCAGCGCGGCGAGCAGGGGTTCGGGATCCTTCAGCCGCGGCGGCAGGTTACGCCCGCGGCCGGGAGACTCGCGCAGCCGGTCGATCTCGGCGAACACCGCGGGCGTGGACAGGCCGCCGTCGGCGAAGGCCAGCACCCAGTGAAAGGTGTTCCTGGCCAGCACGGTGGCCAGCTCCTCGCCCCGCCCGGTGCCCAGCGCGGTGCCGCCGTGCAGCGCGAACGGCACGTCGCTGCCGAGCTTCGCGGCCAGGGTGTGCAGGTCGCGCCGCGGCACGCCCAGTTCCCACAGCGAGTTCATCGCGACCAGCACCGCGGCCGCGTCGGCACTGCCGCCCGCCATGCCGCCGGCGACGGGGATCGACTTCTCGATGGTGATCGCCACGTCGGGAGCCCGCCCGACGTGCTCGGCCATCAGCTCGGCGGCCCGCCACGCCAGGTTGCGTTCGTCGGCGGGCAGCGACTCGGCGCCCTCCCCGAACACCTCCAGCGACAGCATGTCGGCGTTGCGGACGGTGACCTCGTCCAGCAGCGACACGGCGTGGAACACCGTCGTCAGCTCGTGGTAGCCGTCGTCGCGGCGGTCACCGACGGCGAGGTACAGGTTCACCTTGCCCGGCACCCGAACGGTGACCGACCCGGTGGGAACCCACTCAGAGGCGGTGCTGCCGTTGGACACGGCACGACATTAGCGCCGACGGACCCCCGACAAGTAGTCAAGCGAGAGAAAACCCGCAGCTACACCGGCCAACCTTAGGCTGGACTGGTGCTCACGGCCGACGAGGACTTCGAGGGATACGTCATCGACGCCACCCTCGGGCGGGGCGGCTACGCCACGGTGTACCGGGCGCACCGGGCCGGCGACCCCGACCATCCCGTCGCGCTGAAGATCCTCGACGAGGACCAGCGGCACGAGGACCAAACCGCCCGGCTGCGACGCGAATTCGAGTTCGCGCACGAGATTCACCATCCGCACGTCATCACCGTCTACGAGCACGGCCCCGGCTGGCTGACGATGGAGCTGATCGACGGTGGCACCTCAAGCGCGCTGCCCGGGGTCACCGAGAAACTCACGGTGCTGGCGCAGGTCGCCGACGCGCTCGACCACATCCATCACCAGGGCATCGTGCACTGCGACGTCAAACCGTCGAACATCCTCGCCACGAAGGACTTTTCGCGTGCGGTGCTGACCGACTTCGGCGTCGCGTACACGGTGGCCGAAACCGTGGACTGGCGCTACGCCCAGCTGGAGGCGTCGCTGCACTACACCGCCCCCGAACTCCTGCACGGCAGGCCGCCGTCGGCGCTGACCGATCAATACGCGTTGGCCGTCACGGCCGTTGAGCTTCTCTTGGGCGCGCCGCCGTTCACGGCGGAGAATCCGATGGAGCTGGTCGACGCGCATCTCAACCAACCGGTGCCCGACTACTCGGACAAGATCGATTGGGTGCCACGCATTTTCGACTCGGTGCTGGGCAGAGCGCTGGCGAAGATCCCGGAAAGCCGCTACGACACGTGCGCAGAACTCATCGCGCAGCTCACCCACGCATTGGACTGACGAGCCGTAAAACCGCCCTATTCGACCGGCTGAATCACCTGGCGGGTCTGCGGATCCCACACACCGGAACGCTCCAGCAGCCGGACGAAGTCGGCGATCGAGAGCGTCTCGCCGCGGCGGGCCGGATCGATGCTGGCCGCCAGCAGCCGACGCGCCGACTCGTTGCCGCTGCCCGCCCATTCGGCGAACGCGTTACGAGACGTCTTGCGCCGCTGGGCGAACGCGATATCGATCAGGTGGAAGACCTGTTCGCGGAACGCCGGATCAGTCGGCCACGGCGAGGTCTCGTACCGGTCGAGGCGGACCAGCCCGGAGTACACCCGCGGAATGGGCCAGAACACCGTCGGCGACACCATGCCGTGCCTGCGCACCTTGCCGTAGAACCGGATCTTGGCGCTCGGCACGCCGTAGTCCTTGCCGCCGGGCTCGGCCGCCAGCCGCTCGGCCACCTCAGCCTGAACCATCACCATGACGGTGCGGATCGACGGCAGTTCGGCGAGCAGATGCAGCAGCGCAGGGACGGCGACGTTGTAGGGCAGGTTCGCCACCAGCGCGGTCGGCTGCTCCGGCAGGTCGCTGGGCTGCAGTTCGAGAACATCCTGGTGCAGCACGCTCAGCCGGTTGATCTCGCTGTGCGAATGCTCGGCGACGGTCTGCGGCAGCTGTCCGGCCAGCACCGGGTCGATCTCGACGGCGGTGACCCGGGCGCCGCGATCCAGCAGCGCCAGCGTCAGCGAGCCGAGACCGGGTCCGACCTCGAGGACATGGTCCTGCCGGTTGATCCCAGACGCCGAAACCACACGACGCACCGTGTTTGCGTCGTGCACGAAATTCTGTCCGAAGGCTTTACGCGGCCGAAAGTCGAGCTCTTTGGCGAGGTGACGAATTTCGGTCCGGCTTAGCAGTCTGATTGTCAGGACGCCCCCACTCTCCCGCTACATACGGGCCACGCGCCCCAACCTTGACGGGCCCGAGTGACCTCAGCAATCGCGATCTGTTCTTCACGAGTTGCCAAATCTGCCCTCGCAGCATACCTCAAACCGCCATTTCTTTCCCAAGTATTTTGATCAAATTGCACGCCGCCGAAGAAACCGTTGCCGGTATTGATCGACCAATTGCCACCGGCCTCACATTGGGCGAGAGCGTCCCATTGCGCTCCGTTGATCACCGGTGGCACCTCTGTACCGGGCTTTGCACCAACCCGGAGGACCCCGTCGATTGCGGGTGCAACTATCACATTGGCTACTGGCAGTCTTCCAGTTTCTTTACCGTTAACCTTAGAAATGGCAAACGTAACGTCCTGAACGCCGGGGGTCCCGGGATTCTCCACGACCTGCCGGCTCATGTTCATCGTCGGGTCTTCGATGCGCTTGTTCTGCGGCGGGAGCGGCACGCGCTCGGTGACCTTTTCGATCCGGATCCGGGTGACGTCGATCTGCATCCCCTCGACGACCGGCGCGCTGGCCGGCGGCGACACCGTGTCGCTCTGCTCGAGCGGTGCGCCTGCGGCAGCCAGCAGGGCCCCGACGTTCGGGGCGGCCAGATGCACGGTGCGCACGGTGCCGCCTTCGTTGATGTGCACGGTCTTTGGGCTCACGACCGGCAGCGACATGCCCGCCAGCGGCACGCGGCTGCCGCGCGACGCCGCGGCGGGCGCCTTGTCGGTCATCGCCAACTGGGACAGCGCCCCGTCGACGGTCGACGCGGTGGTCCATACTTCGCGGCTGCCCTGGCCGTCCAGCGAGATCTGCAGCGGGCGGCTGCGGCGCAGCACGATCGTGTCGGACTGATGCACCTGCTGATCGCCTGCCGGGTACAGATCGTCGCGCTCGTCGACCTCGTAGCCGTTCTCCTTGACGACGTCGATGACGCGCGACTTCATCGTCGAGACCGACATTTCGGCGCCGTCGACGGTGAGCGTGACGGTCTTGTGGGCCGCGACGGCAACGGCGCCGGCGAACGTCAGCGCGAGCAACATCAGGAACACGAGCACACGAAGGTAGGGCGATCGCGACTCGTGCAGTTTGTTCAGTGCGTTCAAATCAGTACTAATCCCCGAGTCGGGCCACGGTCTCGCGTCAGCAGTCCATTGCCAGTTCTGTGCCAGCCGTCATCGATCACAAGACGGTAACGAACCGGCCAAGGAACGGCAACTCTGACGCCTGATTACGGCTGGTTCGTCGGCAAGCCGTACACGCGGCTCGCGGTCGCCGTCGTCTGGCGGGCCAATTCGACGGCGGGCCGGTCGACTATATCGGCCAGCGCCCGCACGGTGTACGGCAGGCAGTACGACTCGTTCGGCGCGCCGCGGTACGGGTGCGGCGTCAGGAACGGCGCATCGGTCTCGACGAGCATCTGATCGGGCGGAATGAGCCGGGCGGCCTCGTGCAGCGCGCGGGCGTTGCGGAAGCTGACGGTCCCCGAGAGGCTGAGCACCCATCCCGCGTCGACGCAGGTGCGCGCCATCTGCGCGTCCGACGAGAAGCAGTGGAAGATGACCGTCGGCGGCGCCCCCTCGGCCCGCAGCACGTCGAGCACATCGGCGTCGGCGTCGCGGTTGTGGATCATCAGCGGCTTGCCGGTCCGCTTGGCCAGGTCGATGTGCCAGGCGAAGGCCTCACGCTGGTCGGCGGGCTCGGCGCAGCCCTCCAGCCGGCCCGGCCAGTAGTTGTCCAGCCCGGTTTCGCCGACGGCCACGACGCGCGGCAGCCCGGCCAGTCGCTCGATGACCGCCTTGGCCTCGTCATTGAGCGCGTTGGCGCGTGTCGGATGCAGCGCGACGGCCGCGTAGACGCGCGGATCCCAGTCGGCGGCCTCGGTCACCCAGTGCACCGAGTTCAGGTCGTCAGCGATGGTGACGACGGCCTGCACGCCCACCGCCGCGGCGCGGTCCACGATCGCGCGCACGTCGTCGGCGCCGACAGCTCCGCACGCATCGAGATGGGTGTGCGCGTCGACCAATGGGCTCAACGGCTCTGGGGGTGGCGGTGCCGGACGAGAGCTCACCGCCACACCATAAGGTGAGAACAAATGAGCACAACCATCCCCGGCGCGAGGACGCGCACCCCAGGGGCGCCGTTCTACATCACCACAGCGATCGCCTACCCCAACGGCGATCCGCACATCGGCCATGCCTACGAATACATCGCCACCGACGCGATCGCGCGGTTCAAGCGGCTGGACGGCTACGACGTGCGGTACCTGACCGGAACCGACGTGCACGGCCTGAAGATGGCCGAGACCGCCGCGGCTGAGGGCATCCCGACCGCCGAACTGGCGCGGCGCAACTCCGATGTGTTCCAGCGGCTGCAGGACAAGCTCAACATCTCCTACTCCCGGTTCATCCGCACCTCCGACGCCGACCACTACGAGGCGTCCAAGGAGATCTGGCGCCGGATGAACGACAACGGCGACATCTACCTCGACGCGTACAAGGGCTGGTACTCGATCCGCGACGAACGCTTCTTCACCGAGGCGGAAACCACCGTCGCCGCCGACGGCACCCGCGTGGCCACCGAGACGGGTGCGCCCGTCACGTGGACCGAGGAGCAGACCTACTTCTTCCGGCTGTCGGCCTACACCGACAAACTGCTGGCCCACTACGAGGCCCACCCCGAGTTCATCGGCCCCGACGTCCGACGCAACGAGGTGATCAGCTTCGTCTCGGGCGGGCTGCGCGACCTGTCGATCTCGCGCACCACGTTCGACTGGGGTGTGCCGGTGCCCGACCATCCCGATCACGTCATGTACGTGTGGGTGGACGCGCTGACCAACTACCTGACCGGTGTCGGTTTCCCCGACACCAACTCGGAGTTGTTCCGGCGGTTCTGGCCCGCTGATCTGCACATGATCGGCAAGGACATCATCCGGTTCCACACCGTGTACTGGCCGGCGTTCCTGATGTCGGCGGGAATCGAGTTGCCGCGCAGGGTTTTTGTGCACGGCTTCGTGCTCAACCGCGGCGAGAAGATGAGCAAGTCGGTGGGCAACGTCGTCGACCCCGTGAACCTCGTCGACACGTTCGGCCTGGACCAGGTGCGCTATTTCTTCCTGCGCGAAGTGCCGTTCGGCCAGGACGGCAGCTACAGCGAGGACGCGATCATCACGCGCATCAACGCCGACCTGGCGAACGAACTGGGCAACCTGGCGCAGCGGTCGCTGTCGATGGTGGCCAAGAACCTCGACGGCGTCGTTCCCGAACCCGGCGAGTTCACCGACGACGACCGCGCGCTGCTGGACATGGCCGGCGAGGGTCTGCTCGAGACGGTGCGCACGCATTTCGACGTGCCCGCAATGCATCTGGCGCTGGAGGCCATCTGGCGGGTGCTCGGTGAGGCCAACCGGTACTTCTCCGCGCAGCAGCCGTGGGTGCTGCGCAAGTCGGAGGCGGCCGCCGACCAGGACCGGTTCCGCACCGTGCTCTACACGACGATGGAGGTGGTGCGCGTCGCCGCGCTGCTCGCGCAGCCGGTGATGCCGGAGTCGACGGCCAAGCTGCTCGACCTGCTCGGCCAGGGTCCCGACGACCGCACCTTCGCTGCCGTCGGCGCCCGACTGAAACCGGGCACCTCGCTGCCCACCCCGACCGGTGTGTTCCCCCGATACCAGGCTGAGTGATTCAAGGAAGTGCTGCACGAGAAGCTGGGCGGACTCTACGAAGAGGTCGCACGACGCAACGCAGGCGAGACGGAATTTCACCAGTCCGTCTACGAAGTGCTGACCAGTCTCGGTCCGGTGGTCGACAAGCATCCCGAATACGTCGACTCCGAGGTGATCCGGCGGCTGTGTGAACCGGAGCGCCAGATCATCTTCCGGGTGCCGTGGGTCGACGACAACGGCACGGTGCAGATCAACCGCGGCTTCCGCGTCGAGTTCAACTCCGCGCTTGGCCCGTTCAAGGGTGGCCTGCGGTTTCACCCGTCGGTGTACCTCGGCATCGTCAAATTCCTTGGTTTCGAACAGATCTTCAAGAACTCGTTGACCGGCATGCCGATCGGCGGGGCCAAGGGCGGCGCCGATTTCGACCCCAAGGGCCGGTCCGATGACGAAGTGATGCGCTTCTGCCAGTCGTTCATGACCGAGCTCTACCGCCACCTGGGCGAGTACACCGACGTGCCCGCGGGTGACATCGGCGTGGGCATGCGCGAAATCGGTTACCTGTTCGGGCAATACAAGCGGATCACCAACCGCTACGAATCCGGTGTGCTGACCGGCAAGGGCACGACCTGGGGCGGGTCGCTGGTGCGCACCGAGGCCACCGGATACGGCACCGTCTACTTCGTCAACGAGATCCTCAAGTCGCACAACGACTCTTTCGAGGGCAAGCGCGCCGTGGTGTCGGGCTCGGGCAATGTGGCGATCTATGCGGTCGAGAAGGTGCAGGAGCTCGGCGGCGCGGTGATCGCGTGCTCGGACTCGAACGGGTATGTCGTCGACGAGAAGGGCATCGACGTCGACCTCCTCAAGGAGGTCAAGGAGGTGCGGCGTGGCCGCATCGCCGACTACGCAGAGATGCGCGGTGGCGCGGCCTCTTTCGTTGCGGACCGCAATGTGTGGGAGGTGCCGTGCGACATCGCGCTGCCGTGCGCCACGCAGAACGAGATCAACGGCGACGAGGCGAGGTCGCTGATCACCAACGGCTGCCGCATCGTCGCCGAAGGCGCGAACATGCCGTGCTCCCCCACCGCGATCAAGCAGTTCGCCGATGCGGGCGTGACGTTTGCGCCGGGCAAGGCGGCCAACGCCGGCGGCGTCGCCACCAGTGCGCTGGAGATGCAGCAGAACGCGTCGCGTGATTCGTGGACTTTCGCCGAAACCGAGCAGCGGCTGGAGCAGATCATGCACCGCATCCACAACCGCTGCCTCAGCACGGCCGACGAGTACGGCCAGCCCGGCAACTACGTCGCAGGCGCGAACATCGCCGGCTTCATCCGCGTGGCCGACGCGATGCTGGCCCTCGGCGTGGTCTGAGCCCGACCTTCCTCCCGCGAGCAGACGCTTGTGCACGCCTTCACCTGGGCTTTTGCGGGCATTAGCGTCTGCTCGCCGGGGCGAGGGGAGTGACGCACGTCACGTTCTGTCACGTCTCGCAGCCGGGCGGTGTCTTGAGGGCATCACCCCGACGAGAGGAGACATCATGACCGACAACCGCACACGCGTCGTCGTCATCGGCGGCGGCTATGCAGGCACCCTGGCAGCCAACCGTCTGCGGATGCGCGACGACGTGCACATCACCCTGGTGAACCCGCGGCCGCAGTTCGTCGAACGGATCCGGCTGCACCAGCTCGTCGCGGGCACGCACGTGGCGACCGCGGACTACGACAGCCTTCTCGGTGAGGGCATCGACCTGGTCGTCGACACCGCGACCCGCATCGACACCGCCAACCAGACCGTCGAGCTCAAAACCCTTCCCGCGCTGCCCTACGACTACGTCATCTACGCGGTGGGCAGCACCGGCACGGTGCCGGAAACCATCCCCGGCGCAACCGAATTCGCCTATCCGATCGCGGAGTACGAGCAGGCCCAGCGACTGCGCGCCGCCATCGACGACCTGGACCCCGACGCCCCGATCACGGTCGTCGGCGCGGGCTTGACCGGCATCGAGGCGGCCACCGAACTCGCCGAGCAGGGACGCAAGGTCACACTGGTCTGCGGCGGGCAGTTGGGCCCGTATCTGTCGGAGCCCGCGCGGCGATCGGTCGCCAAGACGATGCGCAAACTCGGTGTGGTCGTCATGGAGGACGACGTTGTCGCCGAGGTGCGCGCCGACGCGGTGGTCTTCGCCGACGGCGCCGTGCGCCCGAGCGCGCTCACGGTCTGGACCGCCGGATTCGGCGTGCCCGGGCTGGCGGCGGCCAGCGGCCTGCACACCGACGAGATCGGCCGCCTCATCACCGACGAGACGCTGACGAGCATCGACGACGCGCGTATCGTCGCCGCCGGTGACTGTGCTGCTCCGTCGAACGAACCGCTGCGGATGTGCTGCGCGACCGCGTCGCAATATGCGCCGCAGGCGGCCGACACCGTGCTGAGCCGCATCGCGGGCACCGCGCCCGCCGAGTTCGAGTACGCCTACGCCGGGGCATGCATCAGCCTGGGCCGGCGCAGCGCCACCCTGCAGGTGTCCCGCAAGGACGACTCCGCGACGAAGGTCTACTTCGCGGGACGGCCGATCGCCGCGGTCAAGGAGGCGGTGTGCAAGGGCACGCTGTGGGCGTTGCGGCGCTCGGCCCGCAAGCCGGAAGCGGCGTTCTGGCTCAAGGGCGGCCCGCGCCCCGAGCAGCCTGCCCTCGACAAGGTGGTCGCGCAAGCGTGACCACCACCGCGGACGAGCACGCCGAGCGTTTCACGCTGCTGCGGCCGCTGCTGTTCACGATCGCCTACGAAATCCTGGGATCGGCAACGGAATCCGACGACGTGCTGCAGGACAGCTATCTGCGGTGGGCCGAGGTGGACCTCGCGACGGTGCGCGACACGAAGTCGTATCTGGCGCAACTGGTGACGCGCGAAGCGCTCAACGCGCTGCGTTCACGCGCCCGCCGCCGCGAGGACTACGTCGGGCCGTGGCTACCAGAGCCGCTACTGCTCGACGAGAACGACGCATCCGCCGACGTCGTTCTCGCCGAGTCGGTTTCGATGGCGATGTTGGTGCTGCTGGAGTCGCTCACGCCCGACGAGCGCGCCGTGTTCGTGCTGCGCGAGGTGTTCGGCTTCGACTACGACGAAATCGCCGGAGCCGTCGGCAAATCCGCGGCGGCGGTGCGGCAGATGGCGCACCGCGCCCGCGAACATGTGCAGGCGCGCCGCAAGCGGTTCGGGCCCGTCGACACCAAGCGGAGCACACAGATCGCCGAGCAGTTCATGTCGGCCGCCGCCACCGGCGACATGGATCAACTGATGTCGCTGCTGGCGCCGGGAGCCACCTGGGTCGCCGATCACGGCGGCAAGGCCGCCGCACTGCCACGGCCCATCGTTGGCGCCCGCAAGGTGGCCGCGGTGATGAGGGCGCTGTTCCGTGCCGCCGAACGCATGGACATCCGGTTCGAGACGGCGATCTACAACGGCGCGCCCGCCGTGGTCGTGTACAACGAGGACAACCTCGAGGGTGTCTTCGTGTTCGAGGTCATCGACGACGTCATCACCAACCTTTACGCGATGCGGAACCCGGACAAGCTGGTCGGCGTCACGATTCCGCGGACGATCACCCGAGCGTGACGTCCACCACATCGGCGGCGAACCTGTCACACTCCGGATATGCGCGGTGTCTCGAGGTCAGACCGGCTCAACGAAGAGCCGGATGACCCGAGGAGATCGACATGACCGAACAGAAGAAAAGAGTCGTGGTGCTCGGCGGCGGATACGCCGGCGTGATGTCCGCCAATCGGCTCAACCCGCACGCCGACGTCACGCTGGTCAATTCCCGCCCCCAATTCGTCGAACGGATCCGGCTGCACCAACTGGTCGCAGGCAACGACGACGCCATTGCCGACTACCCAAGCGTGCTCGGTGACGGCGTCCGACTCGTCGTCGACAACGCCTCCCGCATCGACGCGGACGCCCACACCGTGGCACTGGCGTCCGGCGACACGCTGGCCTACGACTATCTCGTCTATGCGGTCGGCAGCACCGGTTCCGTTCCGGCGGGCGTGCCGGGCGCGGCCGAATTCGCCTACCCGCTAAGCGAATACGAGCAGGCACAAAAGCTGCGCAGCCGACTGGCCGACGTGCCGCGGTCTGCGCCGATCGTGGTGGTCGGCGGCGGGCTCACCGGCATCGAAGCCGCAACCGAATTCGCCGAAGCGGGGCGTTCGGTCACGCTGGTCACCGATGTGCTCGCACCGACGCTCAGCGCGGGCGGTCGCCGGTCGGTGGCCAAGCAGCTGGCGCGGCTGCGGGTGTGTGTCATCGAGGGCCCGACGGTCGAGCGGGTCGCCGACGACCACGTGCTGCTCGCCGACGGGCGCCGCGTGCCGAGCGCTGTCACGGTCTGGACTGCGGGCTTCGGTGTACCCGGGCTGGCGGCAGCAAGCGGCCTGACCACCGACGAGCTCGGTCGGCTGCTCACCGACGAAACCCTCACCAGCGTCGACCATCCCGCGATCGTAGCTGCCGGCGACGCGGTGTCGCCGTCGAACTTGCCGTACCGGATGAGCTGCCAGGCCGCCTTGCCGCTCGGCGCACAGGCCGCCAACACCGTCATCAGCCGAATCGCAGGCGAACGTCCCGCCAACGTGAACCACGGGATGGCCGCCCAGTGCATCAGCCTCGGCAGGCGCGCGGGCACCTTCCAGGTCAACAACATCGACGACTCGCCGCGAAAGCTCTACGTCGGCGGCCGCCTCGGGGCCGTGGTCAAGGAGCAGGTGTGCCGTTGGACGCTGAAGTGGATGCGCGACGAGGCCGAGAAACCCGGCTCCTATTCATGGAAGAAGTGGCCCGGCCGCCAGCGGCTGCTGGCCCAAGCCGCGGAGGTCGCACAGGTCCGATGAACGCAACGCCGGGTGACGAGCACGCCGAACGGTTCACGCTGTTGCGCCCCCTGCTGTTCACCATTGCCTACGAAATCCTAGGCAGCGCAACGGAAGCCGATGATGTGCTGCAGGAAAGCTACCTGCGGTGGGCGGGTGTCGACTTGGATACGGTCGTCGACACCAAGGCCTATCTCGCCCAGCTCGTCACCCGGCAGTCGCTCAACGCGCTGCGGGCCGCGTCCCGCAGGCGCGAGGAGTATGTCGGCCCGTGGCTGCCAGAGCCGCTGTTGGTCGACGCTATCGACGCGTCGGCCGACGTGGTGCTCGCAGAGTCGGTGTCGATGGCGATGCTCGTCGTGCTGGAGACGCTGAGCCCCGACGAACGCGCGGTGTTTGTGCTGCGCGAGGTGTTCGGCTTCAGCCACGACGAGATCGCGCAGACGCTGGACAAGACCCCGGCCGCGGTGCGTCAGCTGGCCCACCGCGCCCGTGAGCACGTACAGGCGCGTCGCAAGCGGTTCGAGCCCGTGGACCCGAAGGTGTCGAGCGAGATCACCGAACGGTTCTTCGACGCCGCCGCCACCGGCGACGTCGACGGGCTGCTGGAGATGCTGTCGGCCGACGTCGTGTGGACCGCCGACAGCGACGGCAAGGTCACCGCGGCACGCAAGCCCATCGAAGGCGCCGAGCGCGTCGCCAAGCTTCTCGTTGGCCTGGTCCGGGTGGCGGGCCAGGCGGGCCACGTCGAACCCGCGATGTACAACAACGCTCCCGCGCTCAAGCTTTACCTCGGCGACAGCTTCGAGGGCCTCATCACCCTCGAGGTCGTCGACGGGCGGATCACCCACTTCTACGTGATGCGCAACCCGGACAAACTGATCGGCGTCGACGTCCCGCGACAGATCACCCGCTCCGTCTGACAAGCTGAGCCGGTGCGGATCGACCGGCTCGGCGACCTCGGCAGCGCTCCCGCGGTGCTGCGGGCACTCGCCTACGCCGCGGCCCGCACCGGGCACGCCCCACCCGCGGCGCTCATCGGTGAATGGTTCGGCGCCGCAGCGATCATCGCGCCGTCGGTGACCGTGACCGCCACCGGCGTCGCCGAGGTCTTCGACGTGCCCGTAGGCGACGCGAAATCCGACGCGAAATCCGGCGCGGTGGGCGGCGGCTGGTTCGGGTACCTGTCCTACCCCGATTCCGGCGCCGACGGTCAAGCGGCGCGAGTTCCCGAAGCGGCAGGCGGGTGGAGCGACTGCGTGCTGCGCCAGGACGTTGACGGCCAGTGGTGGTATGAAAGCCTGTCCGGCGCAGAGCTTTCTCGATGGACGCTCGAAGCGTTGCACAACCCCGTGCCGCCGAACGTGTTTCGACTGCCCTGGGACGACGCCGACAGGGCCACGCACCGGCGAGGGGTGCTGAAGTGCTTGGAGGCGATCGCCGCGGGCGAGATCTATCAGGCGTGTGTATGCACGCAGTTCGCGGGCCGGATCGACGGCGCGCCAATCGATTTCTTCGTCGACGCGGCGGCACGCACCGCACCGGCGCGGGCCGCGTTTCTGGCAGGCGAATGGGGTGCGGTGGCATCGCTGTCACCGGAATTGTTCCTGCGACGGGCGGGCACCGCGGTGACGTCGAGCCCGATCAAGGGCACCCTGCCGCGCACCGCCGACCCGGCCGCGCTGCGGGCGTCGGTGAAGGACGTCGCCGAGAACATCATGATCGTCGACCTGGTCCGCAACGACCTGAGCCGCGTCGCGGACATCGGCACGGTGACGGTGCCGGAACTGCTGGCGGTGCGGCCCGCGCCGGGTGTATGGCATCTGGTGTCGACGGTGACGGCGCAGGTGCCGGTCGACGTGTCGATGGCCGCGCTGCTCGACGCGGCGTTCCCGCCGGCGTCCGTCACGGGCACACCCAAGACGCGCGCACGCGAACTGCTCACCGGCTGGGAGCCCCGCAGGCGCGGAGTGTATTGCGGCACAATCGGTTTGGCTTCACCTGTCGCGGGGTGCGAGCTCAACGTGGCGATCCGGACGGTTGAGTTCGGCGCCGACGGCTCCGCCGTGCTCGGCGTCGGCGGCGGCATCACTGCGGACTCCGACGTCGACCGCGAATGGGAGGAGTGCCTGCACAAGGCGGCGCCCATCGTCGGCGCGAAACCCACCGCTCAGTCGCGCGACCTCAGCACCGCGTCGTAGAGCTCACGCCGCGACGGCGAGCCCGGGTTGGCGGCGACGACCTGCGCGCACGCGTCCTTGACGCGGGCGCCGTCGTCGACAAGCGCGTTCACCTCGGCGACCAACGACTCCATGTCCGCGTGCGGCTCGGCGCCGGCGAGCACCACGGTGATCTCGCCGAGCACACCGTCGGCGGCCCATGCGGCAAGCTCGCCGAGGGTGCCGCGGACGATCTCCTCGTGGGTCTTGGTCAGCTCGCGGCACACCACCGCCCGCCGCTGCGGGCCAAGCACCTCGACGGCGTCCTGCAGGAAGGCGGCCAGCCGCCGCGGCGACTCGAAGAACACCGCGGTCCGCGGCTCGGCGGCCAGGCCGGCCAGCCACGTCTTGCGGGCCGAATGCTTGCGCGGCGGGAACCCCTCGAAGCAGAACCGGTCGGCGGGCAGCCCCGAGACCGCCAGGGCTGTCGTCACCGCCGACGGGCCGGGCAGGCAGCTCACCGGCAGCCCGGCCGCCGCACAGGCCACCACCAGGCGGTAGCCGGGGTCGTTGATCACCGGCATGCCCGCGTCGCTGACCACCAGCACGGTCGCACCGCCGCGAATGTCAGCGACCAGCGCCGGGACCCGCGTCGCCTCGTTCTGGTCGAACAGGCTGACCACGCGTCCCGTGATCTTCACCTCGAGCGCCTGCGCCAGCGCACGGACCCGCCGGGTGTCCTCGGCGGCGACGACGTCGGCGCTGCTCAGGGCGCTGACCAGGCGCGCGCTGGCGTCGGAGGGCTGACCCAGCGGCGTGGCGGCGATGAGCAGTCGGCCTGAGGTCACGCCGACAGCCTACGATCGCATCCGTGACCGCCCCTGCCACAGAAGCGCCGCGCGCGGTCCCCGTCATCAGCCCAGGGCCGCTGCTGCCGGTCGCCGACTTCGGGCCGGTCGACCGCCTCAACGGCTGGACGATGACGGCGGTGATCACTGCGCTGGCCGCGGTGACACGCTTCCTCAACCTCGGTTCGCCCACCGATGCGGGCACGCCGATCTTCGACGAGAAGCACTACGCGCCGCAGGCCTGGCAGATGCTGCACAACCACGGCGTCGAGGACAACCCCGGCTACGGCCTTGTGGTGCACCCGCCCGTGGGCAAGCAACTGATCGCGATCGGCGAGGCGATCTTCGGCTACAACGGGCTGGGCTGGCGGTTCAGCGGCGCGGTGCTGGGCGTCATCGGCATCGCGTTGGTGGCGCGCATCGTGCGACGGATCAGCCGCTCGACGCTGGTCGGCGGGATCGCGGGCCTGCTGCTGATCGCCGACGGGGTCAACTTCGTGTCGTCGCGGACTGCGTTGCTCGACGGCTTCCTGGCGTTCTTCGTGGTGGCGGCGTTCGGCGCGTTGATCGTCGACCGCGACCAGGTGCGCGAGCGAATGCACGTGGCGCTGATGGAGGGCCGCATCGCCGAAACGCCGTGGGGCCCACGCCTCGGCGTGCGATGGTGGCGCTTCGGCGCCGGGGTGCTGCTCGGGTTGGCTTGCGCCACAAAGTGGTCCGGGCTGTACTTCGTGGTGTTCTACGGGTTGATGACGCTGGCGTTCGACATCGCCGCGCGCAGGCAGTACCGGGTGCCGCGGCCGTGGCTGGGCACGCTGCGCCGCGACCTCGGGCCTGCCGTCTACGCGTTGGGGCTGATCCCGTTCGGCGTGTATCTGGCGTCGTATGCGCCGTGGTTCGCCTCGGAGACGGCGGTGAACCGCCACGAGGTCGGCCAGTCGATCGGACCTGGCGGATTCCTGCCCGACGCCATCCGGTCGCTGTGGCACTACACCTACGCCGCCTACAGGTTTCACGCCGGGCTGACCAACGCCGACGGCAACCACCACCCGTGGGAGTCCAAACCGTGGACGTGGCCGATGTCGCTGCGGCCGGTGCTCTATGCGATCGACCAGGAGAACGTTCCCGGCTGCGGCGCGCAGTCGTGCGTGAAGGCCGTGATGCTGGTCGGCACGCCCGCGATGTGGTTCATCGCGGTGCCCGTGCTCGGTTATGCGCTGTGGCGGGCGTTCATCAGGCAGGACTGGCGATACGCCGCCGTGCTGGTCGGCTACAGTGCGGGCTTTCTGCCGTGGTTCGCCGACATCGACCGGCAGATGTACTTCTTCTACGCGGCGACGATGGCGCCGTTCCTGGCGATGGCCATCGCGCTGATCCTCGGCGACATACTGCATCAACCGAATCAGAACGCCGAGCGAAGAACCCTGGGCCTCATAGCCGTCAGTTGCTATGTGGCCCTGGTCATCACGAACTTCGCGTGGCTGTATCCGATCCTGACGGGTCTGCCGATTTCACAGTCGACGTGGAACCTGCAGATCTGGCTGCCGAGCTGGCGCTGAGTTTTCTCGCCCGCGCTATATCGGGTCGCGGGCCGCCGGGCACGACATGCAGCGCGGCCCGCCGCGGCCCGTGCCCAGCTCGGAGGCCGCTATCGCCAGCACCTCGATGCCCGAATCCTGCAGGCGCGCATTGGTTTCGGTGTTGCGTTCGTAGGCGACGACGACGCCGGGCGCCAGCGCCAGCGTGTTGTTGCCGTCGTCCCACTGCTCACGCTCGGCGGTGACGGGATCGAGGCCGGTGGGAATCACCCGCAGCTTGTCGATGCCCATCGCTTCGGCGGCGGCCTCGAGGAACGGCGCTTCGTCGTCCATCTTGACCTGGCCGTCGCCGTGGCGGTGAATCGCGAACGCCGACAGCGAGTCGACGATGTTCGGGTACATCACGACGGCGTCGGTGTCGACCATCGTGCACACCGTGTCGAGATGCATCTGCGCCCGCTCCTGCGCGATCGGCACGACCAGCACCGTATGCGCCAGGTCATCGTCGAACAGGCTGCGTGCCAACGCCTCTGCGCCGGCGGGCGTCGTCCGCTCCCCCACCCCGACGGCCACCACGCCTGGCGCCAGCAGCAATACGTCGCCACCCTCGACCGGCGCCGACCGTGACTCGTAGGCCCGCCGCACGCCAAGGAACCGCGGGTGGTGCGCGTAGATGACGTCGGTCAGCGACGTCTCGCGGATGCGCGCGGGCAGCGCCAGCGAGGTGATGGCCACTCGCGGGCCGATCCAGAACGAGGAGTCGCGGGTGAACAGCAGGTTCGGCAGCGGCTCGATCACGAAGTCGCCGCCGTGGTGCATGCGACGGACCAGCGACATCTCGCCGCCGCTGATGGGCAACTCGGTGAAGGTCATGCCTGCCATCAGCACATGCGCCAGATCAGCGGGCTCCAGCGTTCGCAGGTATTCCGAAAGTTGCTGCGCCAGCGGCAATCCCAGTCTGCGAGCGTCGACCGCCGCCGAGATCCCGTGCATGCGCGCGGCCCCGCTGTGCGCCAGCGCCTCGGTCAGCAGGTCCGACAGCAGCAGCACCTCGACCCCGCGCGACCGCAGCAGGTCGGCGAACGCGTCGTGCTCCTCCTGCGCCTTGGCCACCCACGGCAGCCCGTCGAACAACAGCGCGTCATTGTTGCGGGGCGTCAACCGCTGCAATTCGGGGCCGGGACGATGCAATATGACGACGCGCAACGCTCCGACCTCGGAGTTCACGCCCAGTGCAGTCTCTGCCACACCTAGCACCGTAGCGGGACCAGCTCCTCCGTTCGTCGCGAGCGCCACCTTAACTATTGTTTAGGTATGGACACCCACGAGCTGACGCCGGGCGAGTTGGCCGCCCGCAGCGGCGTGGCCATCTCGGCGCTGCACTTTTACGAACGCCAGGGCTTGATCATCAGCCGCCGCACCACAGGCAACCAGCGCCGCTACACGCGCGACATGCTGCGCCGCGTGGCGTTCATCCGGATGTCGCAGCGGCTCGGCATCCCGCTGGCGCGCATCCGCGAAGCCCTTGCGACGCTGCCCACCGACCGGGTTCCCACCAGCAAGGACTGGGCGCGGCTGTCCGCAGGCTGGCGCCGAGATCTCGACGACCGCATCCTGCATCTGCAGCGGCTGCGCGACAACCTCGCCGACTGCATCGGCTGCGGCTGCCTGAGCCTCAAGACTTGCGCGCTGACCAATCCCAACGACGTCCTCGCCGAGCAGGGCCCCGGGCCGGTTCGACTATGACCGTATTCGAACGCGTGTGCGATAGACTCGCGAGCATGGAGGTAGCGCTGCAGAGCTCGCTCTTCGACCCCGCCGAACGGCAGCATCTCGGCAGCGGCGCATGGGTCGAGGTGCGCTCCGGCTGGCTGAGCGATGCCGACACCCTGTTCGACGAGCTCCTCGACGCCATCCCGTGGCGCGCCGAGCGCAGGCACATGTACGACCGCGTGCTCGACGTGCCACGGCTGGTCAGCTTCCACAATCTCGTCGACGAACCCGCTCCCCACCCCCGACTGAGGGAGATGCGGCGACGGCTGAACGACACCTACGGCCGCGAACTCGGCGAGCCGTTCACCACCGCTGGCCTGTGCCTGTACCGCAACGGCGACGACAGCGTCGCCTGGCACGGCGACACGATCGGCCGCAGCAGCAACGAGGACACCATGGTGGCGATCGTCGGCCTTGGCGCGACAAGGGTTTTCGCGCTGCGTCCGCGTGGCGGCGGCAAATCGCTTCGGCTGCAACACCATCACGGCGACTTGCTGGTGATGGGCGGGTCGTGCCAGCGCACCTGGGAGCACGCCATTCCGAAGACGTCGAAGCCGGTCGGTCCGCGGATCAGCATCCAGTTCCGGCCGCACGACGTCCGCTGAACGTCCTGAATACCCTTGCCGCTCAACCCTTTACGGTCGACACACCTTCGGTCAGCAGATCCGTCGCGCGCTTGGTGTTGACGGGCACGATGGGCTTGTCCGGAACGACGAGCGGATTCGCGGTGACGATGACAACGAACGTGCCGAACTTGGCGACGTAGTTGTACAACTCACCGGTGGCGGGCTTGCCGTTGACCGCTGTCTGCACCACTCGGTGGGCGCCCGAGGTGTGCACGCCGTCGATCTTGGGCGCCTCGACGACCTCGACGAGCCCGCGCACCGCACCCCCGCTGTAGCCGACCTTGTGGCAATTCGCGGGAGGATCGTCGGCGGGCACCGTCTCCGACGTTTCGACGGCGATCACGATGAACCGGTTGCCGTCGCCTTCTGCGGTGATCGCCGACATGTTGCCTTTCACACCCTTGGGCAGCACCTGCTGGCTGGCGAACTCCGCGCAGCCCGGCGGCTCGAATTTCATTCCCGGAGGCAACTTTTGCGGTTCGAAGAGCTTGGGGTCGATGCCCGTCGGACCGATGTCGGTGACCTTGAACGGCGCCGGGAAACTCGACCGCAGATTCTTGATGTTGGCGATGTCGGCGTGCGAAAGGTCCGGCTCGGCGGATTCGGCGGAGCCGCACGCGGCGAGCGTGCCAACGCATGCGATGACAAGCATCGCCCTCGGGTTGAACATCGCCGCCAATGTACCTGCAGACAGCGCGTCAACCGCGCAACGCCGACACCGTTTCGACCAACAGATCCGAGGCGAATTCGACGCCGAGAGGAGGGTTCGGCGATCCCGGATCGTCGACGACGGTGACGAAGGCCAAGTAGTCACCGAGGTAGGCGCAAAACGTGCTCGCGGTCGTGGAGGTGGCGGTGCCACCCTCGACGACGGTGGTCGCCTCGGTGGCCATCCCGACGGTCGTCGCCCCGTCGATGGCCGGGGCGTCGATGAGGTGGACGGTGCCGGTGGTGTTGCCCGATGCCGCCGTCCACTGGCCGCACTCGGCCAACACCGCGGGGTCGAACGCGACAGGCGCGGCCGGCGACCCGGTGACGACGGCGTGCACGATGCCGCCGGGCCCCGACGCCGACCAGGCACGTGTCGTCGCCTCGTCGGTCGGCGGCGAGGCGAACATCGTGCACTGCGACGGTTCGATGACCCAGCCGGGGCCGAAGCCCCAATACGCGACAGGTGATGCCGGACCGCCCATGTCCGCGAGCTCGTATCCGGCGGGCAGTATCCCGCGGACCCGCCCGATGTTGGCCGGGTTGACCTGCGCGTTCGCCAGGGTGCTCGGCGACGGCGACGGCGGCGGCGCCGCGGTCGGCTGCCCGCAGGCGGTCATCAGACACACCGCCGCCAGCGCTGGACCGGGCCAGGATCGCCGCACGGCCCGTTGATACCACAGAGAACGCTTAGGAAAGCGGCGCAACGCTTTGCGGGTTTCGAACGATCAAACAAATGGTCGGGCTCATAAAAGTACGGAGAACTGTCATGCGCGCAGCGTGGGGTATGGCAGGGGGGATCGTGATCGCGGGCCTGGCGCTCGCCTCAGGGGTGACGGCAACGGCGCAGCCCATTGCGCCGGGCGGGGCCTACGCGACGATCGCAGAGCTCGAGGCGAGCGGCTACGACGTGAACATCGACCGGGTGGGCAACGCCCCGCTCGACCAGTGCATCGTCACCAGCGTGCGCAATCCGCAGGACATCACCCGCACTATTTGGGTGGACAACGGCCGCAAGGGCAAGCATCGGGACCGCGAGCTGGTGACCATCGTCGTCCGCAGGACGATCAGCGTGTCGCTCAACTGCGACGTCTAGCTGATCACTCCGAATCGCCGCTGTCCGACGGCTCGTTGTCCGGCTGGTTCGCCTTGGTCCCGGTGGGCCGTTGACCGGTCAGCGTCTTGACGATCCGTGACAGCGGACCGTTGCCCGGACGGATCCCCAACGGCCGCTTCGGCGGGTTGAAGTTCAGCGACTCGCGGATCACCTGCAGTGGGCGCGGCCTGGTGGCCTTCGAAGGCGCACTCGCATCCGGCGTTTCACCCTGTTGCGCCTCGATGACGTTGGTCTGCTCCTTGGCGGCTGCCTGTTTCGCAGCCGGCTCTGGCTGGGTGAGCGCCAATGGAGCCTCGGGTGTGATCTCGGGTGTGGCCTCGGATGTGACCTCGGGCGTGGGGTTTGGCACGCCGACGTTGTCCTCGGCCTGCTCGCCCGTGGTCTTGTCGTAGACGGGGCCGCCGACGCCGAACGGCCGGTAGACGTTCGCGGTGCCGAGCGGGCGCAGCGTCGAATTCGGACCAGTCGCTTGTTGAACCGTGTCGTCGATGCCGACGGGGATGGCGCCCAACATGTTTCCGACGAGGTTGATCGGGTTGCCGATCGGGCTCAGCTGGAACTTCACGTGCTGGCCGGGGCTGAGGTCGCGGCGGTACTTGTCCTCGATCCACACCCGCAGCAGCGCATCGGGCAGCGCCAGCGCCGGTCCCGGTACGCCTGCCTGCTCCAGCAGCATCAACAGCGGCAGCCGCGGTGCGGTCACCATGTAGTACGTCGTGTCGCCGTACTTGCCCTGGTAGACGATTTGCACGTCTTTGTCGACGCCGTCGTCGATATTTCTCGTCGGCATGTTGCCGTGCAGAAGCGCATACGACGCAATCGAGTTCGCGAAGGCGAGCGGGGAGAGCCGCGCCGGCGCATCGCCGCCGAGGAAGTCGTACTGCGCCGCGGCGTCGACGGTCGGGAAAACGTAGTCGTCGTCAGGCGAACACGTCGGGCCGTCGCAACTGTTCTTCGTGGGTCCGTAGAACGGGATGCCAATGATCGGGATGGTGAAACCTTCAAAGCCGCGCGCGAGGATTCCACCGTTGGCCCGCATGGGATTTGAGACCAGGAAGAACTCGGTGCCGTCGAGATAGGGGTTGAGGTCACCGTCCTCGATCATCTGGTTCTTCACCAGTGAGGCGACGACGGCGCTCTGCGAGTACCCGAAGACGATGAAGTATTCGCCATCGCCGGGTGCAGGCGGATTTCCGTTCCCGTTGACGCCCGGGTTGTTGTTGACGGAGCACGTGCCTGCTGCCGCGCCCAGACAGTGTCCGAGGTTGCCCACCCCGTCGCTGACCGAATTCTCGAACGTCGTCGTGCCGAAGGCCGGGAAGAACTCCGCCGGATACACAACGGCGTACGGCGTGATCTCCCCGTTTTGTCCCGTCCCGTGAACGATGTAGTGGTTGAGGGCCTGCCCGAAGTACTCGTTGACGAAGGCGTCCGTGTCGCCGGTCGACGACAGCGGATGCTGGGTTCCGCCCATGATCAACGCCGTGGCGGCCAGTAGCTGAACGGCGCTTGTGATCGCGACCGAAACCACCAGCGCGGGCACGGTGAGCACCGCCACCAGAATGACCACCAGCGAACGCGCAATCGCCTTCATCGACGACCTCTCCCCTCACTTCACCGCACTGCGGCGATGCAAACCGAAAATCCGGTGGACCCGAAACCGAGCCAGCCCCCACCACACAGGACAGAGCGATTTTGCACTATTCGGCTACAAATGGATAGCGAAACGCTCAAACTTCTCTTGGCGCGGCTAAAGCCCTGCGTGTCTTATGGGTTCACGGGGGTGTCATCGAGCCTGTGGCAAACCGCTCTGACCTGTGCTTCGATTCACGGCGGCCCGGCTCGATCTTCACGGCGATTCGGCACCCATCCGCGGTTTGCCGACCGTAGAGTCATTGCCCAAATTGCCACGGACACGGGAGACCCCAATGACGAAACTGAGGGCTGGCGGCATCGCCATCCTTGCGGTCGCACTCGGCCTCGGGCTGGCGAGTTGCAGTTCAGAGGAGAAAAAGGCCGAGGAAACCACATCGGCCACCACGTCCGCCGCGGACGAAACCAGTGCGCCGGCGGCGGCGCCCGAGACGCCCGCCGTCCCGGTGCCGCACAAGACCATTCCCGACTACATCAAGGAGAACGGCATCACCGAGACACCGGTGAAGCGGGGCGACCCAGGCTCCCCCGAGATCAACCTGACGCTGCCGCCGGGCTGGGAGGACCTGGGTGAAGGAACACCGCCGTGGGCGTGGGCCGCTTACCGATTCACCGGCGACCCCGCGATGGCCGAGAACCCTCCGACGATCACGGCGCTGTTGTCCAAGCTGCAGGGCAATGTGGACCCCGCGAAGATCCTGGAATTCGCACCTGGCGAGATGATGAACCTGCCCGGATACGAGGGCGGCTCGGGAACCGCAAGCACGCTGGGCGGATTCGACGCCTGGCAGATCGGCGGCGTGTACACCAGGGACGACGCGAAGCGGGCCGTTGCCCAGAAGACGGTGACGATTCCCGGGGCCGACGGGCTGTTCGTTCTTCAGGTCAACGCCGAAGGCACCGAGGACCAGATGGGCGTGCTGATGGACGCCACCAGCCTGATCGACGAGCAGACGACCATCACGCCCGCTCCCTAGCGGTCAGGCCCGCGACACCGCCGAGGCCGCATCGACCTGCTCGGGCGTCGGCCGGACACCGGTGTAGCGCTCGAACTGCTCGGCGGCCTGCAGCGCGATCACCTCGGCGCCGCTGATGACTCTGACACCCGTTTCGCGTGCCGCGGTGATCAGCGGCGTCTCCGAGGGCATCGCGACGACGTCGAACACGGTGTCGGCGGCCGCGATCGTGGACGCGTCGAACGCGCTTTGGTGTTCCTCCTGGCCGCCCGCCATCCCGATCGGTGTGACGTTGACGACGATGTCGGCGCTGCGCGAGCCGATTTCGGCGGCGTACTCGTAGCCGATGTGACGCGCCAACGCCGCACCCGTGTCGGTGTTGCGGGCGATGACGATGCCGTTGGCGAAACCGCTGTCGCGGAACGCCGCGCCGACGGCATTGGCCATTCCTCCGCTGCCGTGGATCAACACGGATTGCGAACTGTCCAGGCGGTGTTCGGTGATCAACCGCTGCACGGCAAGGTAGTCGGTGTTCGACGCGGTCAGGTGCCCGTCGTCGTTGACGATGGTGTTGACCGCGTTGATCGCGCGGGCGGAGTCTTCGACCGTGTCGACGAGGCCAATGACGTCTTGCTTGAACGGCATTGACACCGAGCATCCGCGGATGCCCAGTGCCCGCACTCCCCCGATCGCCGCGGCGATGTCGGTCGTGGTGAACGCCTTGTAGATGAAGTCCAACCCGAGCAGGTCGTAGAGGTAGTTGTGGAACCGGGTACCGATGTTGCTCGGTCGTCCGGCCAGCGAGATGCACAGTCGGGTGTCCTTGCTCAGCGGCGGGCGCATCAGCCCACGGCACCCATGACTTGGCGTGCCATGGAATGGATTTCCCGGAACAGCTCACGCGGCATGTCCAGATCGCGCAGTCCCGGCACGTCGATCGTCGTCGTCACCACACCGAGGTCGTCCCGCTCCCATTGCGCACCGAACCGGTCGAAGATAGTGCGCATCGCCATGTTGTCGGAAAGCACCCGCGCAGTGAACCGGCGCACGCCGTCGCCGCGCGCCGCAATGGCCAACGCCGCCATCAGAAATGAGCCGATGCCGCGGCCTTGATAGTCGTCGGCGACGATGAACGCCACCTCGGCCAGCGTCGGATCGTTTCCGTCGCGCACGAACCGGGCGTCGGCGACGACGGGGCCGTCCTCGCCCTCGGTCATCACCCACACGAAGTGATCCTTGTAGTCGACCTCGAACAGGTAGGTCATCATCGACTTCGTCGGCTTGCGCGGGGTCTGAAACCGGCGGTACAGGGTCTCACTCGAGAACTCGATCGCGCCGTCGGTGGTGCGCTCGCTGTCGCCGGGCAGAACCGGCCGCAGATACAGCTGACTGCCGTCGCGCAATTGGACGGGGATCGGGGTGATGAACGCCGCGAGCCGTTGGCGGGCGGTCCGCAGCAGTTTCTCCGTCATGCCCGGCACTTCCAGCATGACGGAGAAGGCCGCGTGCCCGCCGACCCAGCCGGTCAGCGGCTCAGTCGCCACCACGGTCGCGGTCCGTGGGGCGTGGCGCAGCAGTGCGATCTCGCCGACCACCGTCGGCGCCGTCAGCTCGACCACGGTGGCCACGCCGTCGTCGCCGGTGTGGATGACCTCCGCGCGCCCCGACCCGATCAGCAGGAAGGATTCCGCCCGTTCTCCCTGGCGCATCAGGGTCTGGCCCGCCTGCGCTGAGAGCGGGCGTAGCTGTGCCGCCAGCTGCACCAGAGACTCGGTGGAGCAGCCCTTGAAAACCTCGAGGGCTGCGAGCTCGTCGGCGCTGACGGCCGTCACTCCGGCCACGTCACGAGGCTACGGGCTGCCCGCCGCGACGAGCAAGGATGCGGTCGCAGGGTCACTGACGGCCGCCGGGTGCCGAGATCTCGGTGGCCTCGACGCGTCCCCGCAACACCTCGCTGCCCTTCGAGATCCAGTGCCGCCGCTCGTCTTCGTCGGCGCGTTCGATGGCCGCCGACGAGGCCAGGATGCGCCGCTCCGACGCCTTCGCCAGATCGGCAAGGCGCGCCGCTTCGTTGACCGCGTCGCCGATCACGGTGTACTCGTAGCGGTTTTCCGCGCCGATGTTGCCTGCGAACACCGCGCCCGCCGAAACCCCGATGCCGAAGTCGACCAGCGGTAGCGCCCGCAGTTGCTCGCCGAGCGCCCGCGAGGTGGCCAGCGCCGCGGAGGCAGCGCTGTCGCTTCGCAGCGGAGCGCCGAAGACCGCCAGCGCAGCGTCGCCCTGAAACTTGTTGATGAGCCCGTCGTGTTCGTCGACGGCCTTGACGACGATGCGGAAGAAGTCGTTGAGCACTTCGGCGACCTGCTGCGGAGGATGGCTGGCCGCCAACGCCGTCGAGCCCGTCAGGTCGATGAACAGGATCGCCGCCTCCTGTACGTCGCCCGACATCGACGCGCCTTCCTCGATGGCGCGGCGCGCGACGTTGGTGCCGACGTGGCGGCCGAACAGGTCACGCAGCCGTTCCCGCTCGGCGAGGCCTGACACCATCCGGTTGAATCCGCTTTGCAGCCTGCCGATTTCGGAGCGCTCGAAGACGTCGACGCTGACGTTGAAGCGGCCCTGCTCGACCTCGGCCATGGCGTCGACGACCTCACTGATCGGGTCGGAGATCGACCGCGACGTCAGGATCATCGTCGGCAGGCCGAGGACCACGGCGGCGAGCGCGACCATGAGAACGGCGATCTCCACCGACGCCGTCTTCGGGATCAACCAACCGTTGGCCCGGACCACGATGAGCGCCACGATGACGAGCGACGGCAGCCCGCTGCACAACAGCCACAACAGGACCAGTCGGGCCAGCACACCGGGCGCGGCGATGAGCCGCTCCGAGGCGTGTGTGGCGGCGGCCAGGATCGGGCGGACGATGTTCAACGTCAACAGCATGCCGATGCCTGATGCCGCTGCTCCGCCGAGTGCGACGCCCACCACCGTCGGCACCATGATGCCGACTCCGCCGTCGTGGTTGAGGATGATCGACACCGCGCCGCTGAGCGCCCATACGCCTGCCAGTAGCGCGGACTGCCGAGCAAGCAGGCGGGTCAACGCTTTTCGCTGACGCGCGTTGGGCTTCTCGCCCGCGTCGAACCACTTCAGCGTCGGCAGGATGTTCAGCGCGCCACCGACGGCGACGGCCGCCGTTCCGACGACGATCAGCACCGCGGAGCCGATGATGTTCTTTGCGGTGAAGTAGTTCTGCGCGCCGAGCAGCGCCTCGCCGCCGAGCGGTATCAGGATGGCGATGGCTGCCGTGACCGACAACAGATAGGCGACTGCGAGCCGGCCCGCATAGTTGACCGCCAACCTGCTCATGTGAACAAGGTAGCGGGGCTCGACGCGTTACGGGATGGGCTTGAACTCCAAGTGCAGTTCGGTGAGGCCGCGCATGATGAACGTCGGCTCGTAGTTGTACCGGCGGTCGTGCGCCGGACCGTGGTGTTCGTCGGAGATTGTCAGGTCGGTCATCCGGTCGAGGATCCGGTTCACCGAGATGCGGCCCTCGGTACGCGCCAGCGGCGCACCGGGACACGAGTGCACGCCGCGGATGAACGCGATGTGCTCGCGCACATTGCGCCGGTCGATGCGGAATGTGTCTGGATCCTCGAACTTTCGGGCGTCGCGGTTGCACGCGCCCGGCAGCAGCATGACGGTGGTTCCCGCGGGCACCTCGATGTCGCCGATGCGGGTCGACGTCCGCGCCATCCGGAAGTGCGCCTTCACCGGGCTTTCCATCCGCAGCGTCTCCTCGAGAAACACCGAAATGCGGCTGCGGTCCTCGCGCAGTTGCCGTTCGTACTCCGGGTTCTCGGCGATGATCCGCAACGCGGAGCTGACCAGTTTGGTGGTGGTTTCGGTGCCGGCGGCGAACAGGAACGTCGAGAGGTTCATGACGTCGACGATCTCGGGCGTCGAGCCGTCCTCGTATTTGGCCTCCGCCAATTCGGCCAGCACGTCCCCGCGCGGTGTGCGCCTGCGGTCTTCGATGTAGGCGTAGAACTTGTCGTTCAACCACTGCAGCGGGTTGTGCGACGTGGGCGCCTCATCGCCCAGTGCGCCAACGGTTTCCATCGCGAAGACGGCGCGGAACTCGTCGTGGTCTTCGGCAGGCACACCCAGCAGGTCGGCGATGACCAGCAGCGAGAACGGTTTCGCGTAGTCCTCGAGGAATTCGCAGCTGCCGTTGCCGATGAACTTGTCGATCTGCTGGTCGGCCAGCCGCCACATGAACTCTTCGTTCTCCTTGAGCCGCTTGGGCGTCAGCAGCTTGGCCAACAGGCCGCGGGTGCGGGTGTGCAGTGGCGGATCCTGCGACGTGATGTGTTCGGCCATCGGTACGTTCGCGCGGTGCTGCTCGATGAGCTCCGAGACGTCGTCGCTGGCGCCCGGGGTGATCGGCATTCCCGAGAACGGGCCCGCGACCGATACGCACGACGAGAACGCCGGGTTCTTGTATACCGACAGTGCCTCTTCGTGACCGGTCACCGCGAGCACGTTGAACGGCGTGGCGCCGGTGACGGGGCATTTCGCGCGCAGATGGTCGAAATACGGGTAGGGGTTGGGCACCAGGTTCTCGTCGGTGAAGAAATCGACGGTATCGAAGTCGGTCACGAAGCGCTCCTTTTATCAGCGCGAGCAGACGCTAGTGTCCGCAAAAGCCCAGGAGTCACCGGACTTTAGCGTCTGCTCGCGGGGAAACGGGGTCGAAGAGGATCGGGACGGAGGTCGGTGACCGGAACACCTGCCCGCGGATGTATGGGTCGTCGGCGGCGGGATCCATGCGCAGATTGGGCAGCCGGTCGAGCAACAAATTCATCGCCACCCGCATCTCCAGGCGCGCAAGGTGCATGCCGAGGCAGACGTGAACGCCGTGTCCCCAGCCGATATTGGGCTTGGCTTCCCGGAAGATGTTGAACTCATCGGGATCCGGATAGCGTTCCTCCTGCCGGTTGGCGGCACCCAGCACCGGCATCACCGACGACCCCGCGGGTATCGAAACCCCGCCGAGCTCGGTGTCGCGCGTCGCGACGCGCGTGATCATGCTCAGCGGCGGCTCCCAGCGCACCGCCTCCTCGATGGCCTGGGCGAGCAGCGACCGGTCTTTCCGCACCGCGCCCAGTTGGTCGGGGTTGGTCAAGAGCCCGAACAGCAGGTTGCCCAGCGCGCGATAGGTGGTCTCGACGCCCGCGGGCAGCAGCAGCCGCAGAAACGAATAAATCTCTTCGTCGGAGAGCTTTTCGCCGTCGATCTCCGCGGCAGCCAGCCCGCTGATCAGGTCGTCGCGCGGTTCGGCGCGCCTGGCCGCCAGGATCGGCGCGAAGTAGTCGGCCAGCGCCTGCGACGCTTCGCGGCCGCGCTCCGGGTTGACGGTGAACGACAGCAACGAGATCGACCAGCGCTGGAACTGCGCGTAATCCTCCTGCGGCAGCCCCAGCAGGCCCGCGATGATCAGCGTGGGATAGGGAAAGTTGAACTCCTTCACCAGGTCCGCGCTGCCCCGGCCCGCGAAGCGGTCGATCAGCGCGTTGCCGACCTTGCCCACCAACTCGTCCTCCCAGCGGGCCAACGCCTTCTGCGAGAACGCCTTCGCCACCAGCGACCGGTGCCGACCGTGCTCGGGTTCGTCCATGCCGAGCATCACATGCTTGCCGAAGACGTCGCCGAACGCCTGTATGATGATCTCCGACGAGAACGTCTCGTTGTCGCGCAGCATCTGCTGGGCGTTCTCGTAGCGGTACACCATCACGATGGGTTTGCCCTCTTGCCCCGGGATGCCGGGGATTTCGATCTTCTGCACCGGCTCTTCGCGACGCAGCCGGGCCAGTTCGGTGTAGGGGTCGCGCACATCGCCCGACACGAAGTCGTCGAACTCGCCGAAGTCCGCCAGGTCTTCAAATAGATGCAAAGCTGCTCCTCATCTCAGTTGGCTGGATAGGCGACGGACTTGACTTCGGTGTACTGGTCGAAACCGCAGACGCCGTTCTGCCGTCCGATGCCGCTGGCCTTGTAGCCGCCGAACGGCGTGTCGGCGCCGTATCCCGCGGTTCCGTTCACGCCGATGAATCCGGCGCGCAGCCGTTTGGCCACCGCCAGCGCGTGGTCGAGGGTGCCCGCCATCACGTTGCCCGCCAGGCCATACGGGCTGTCGTTGGCGATTCGCACGGCGTCGTCTTCGTCGTCGTAGGGGATCACCGCCAGCACCGGGCCGAAGATCTCTTCCTGCGCGATCGTCATCGAGTTGTCGACATCGGTGAAAAGCGTTGGTCTGACGTAGAATCCCTTGTCGAATCCGGTGGGCGCATCCGGGCCGCCGACCAGCGCGGCGGCGCCTTCCTCGACGCCTTTTCGGATGTAGCCGAGCACGCGTTGGCGTTGCTTGTCCGAGATGACCGGGCCGCACAGCGTCCCAGGATCCTGCGGGTCGCCCGGCATCACCCCTTCGTAGATGCCCTTGAGGATCTCGACGCCCTCGTCGTATCGGGAGCGTGGCAGCAGCATCCGCGTCGGATTGGCGCAGCCCTGGCCCGCGTGCATGCAGGGCGCGATGCCCATCAGACATCCCGTCGCGAAATCGGCGTCCTCCAAAACGATCGTGGCCGACTTGCCGCCGAGTTCGAGGAACAGGCGCTTCATGGTGGCCGAGCCCTTCTCCATGATCCGCTTGCCGACGACCGTCGATCCGGTGAACGAGATCAGGTCGACCTTCGGCGACAGCGTGAGTTCTTCGCCGACGAAGTGATCCGATGCGGTGACCACGTTGACGACACCGGGTGGGATGTCGGTGTTCTCGGCGATCAGCCTGCCCAGCCGGGTCGCGTTGAACGGCGTGTTCGGCGCCGGCTTCAGCACGACGGTGTTGCCGGTGGCCAGCGCCTGGCCGATCTTCTGGATGGTGACCTCGAACGGGAAGTTCCACGGCACGATCGCGCCGACGACGCCGACGGGTTCGCGCCACACCAGACGCGTGGTGTTGACGCCCGTGACCGAGACGAGCGCATCGCCCAGCGATGTCTCCCAAGGGTATTCGTCGATCAGCTCGGCCGGGTATCGCAGCGCGTCGGCCAACGGCGCGTCGAGTTGCGGACCGTGGGTGATCGCCCGCGGGCATCCGACTTCGAGGATGAGTTCCTCGCGCAGCTCCTCCCGTTCGGCCTCGAGCGCCTCCTGCAGTTGCAGCAGACATTTCTGTCGAAACGAGCGATTCGTGGACCAGTCCGTCTCATCGAACGCGCGGCGCGCCGCGTCGATGGCACGCTGCATGTCCTCCTTCGACGCATCAGCCACCTCGCCGATCGGTTCTTCGGTCGCGGGGTTGATGTTGACGAACGTGCCCGCCGAACCGTCGACGAGCTTGCCGTCGATCATCATCTTGGGTTCGAAACGGACGCTCGGCTTGTCAGTCATGCTTGTCGCTTTCGTCGGAGTGCGGGTCTGGAGGTCCCATCGTCGCGGCGGGTGTTGCGGCCAACGCGCCGAATCGCGGGATCCCCATCATCAACCGGGTCATGGTGTGCATCGCCCGGCCAGGAAGTATGTGGTTGGCGATCAACAGCATTCGCGCATCGAGCCCGACCGAGCGGCGTACGAACGGCTTTCGCGCGTCCAGCGCCTGCGCCAACCCGACGGCGAAGCGGCCCGGCGACTTGGCGACCTTCTTCATCGCCGCGCGGCCGCGCTTGTCCATGGTGCGGTGATGGCGGGCGTACGGGCCGTCGAGCACCCGGCTGTCGGTGGTGCCCGCGTCGGTGATGATCTCGGTGTCATAGGTGCCGGTGACCAGGATCGTCACGCCGATGCCGAACGGTGCCACCTCACCGGCCATCGCTTCGCCCCAACGCTCCAGCGCGCCCTTGACGGCCGAATAGGGCGCCGTCGACGGCATTCCCCGCACACCGCCTGCGCTGGAGATCAGTACGATCCGCCCCCGCCCGGCCGCCCGCATCGACGGCAGCAACGCCTTCGTCAAGGCCACCGGCCCGAAGACGTTGGTGGCGAACATCCGCTCCCACAGGCTGATCGGGGCTTCTTCAACCATGCCCGCCGCGGAGATGCCCGCGTTGTGCACCAACCCGTACGGGGCGCCGACGGCTTCCTCGATGGACTTAGCCGCTGCGGTGACCGACGCGGCATCGGTGAGGTCGAGCGCTACCCCGATCAGGCGGGGGTCGTCGGCGCCGGCGCCGGTGGCAGCGCGCAGCCGGGCCATGCCCGTGTCCACCGACCGCATGGCCGCAACGACCTGCCATCCGCGTTGGTAGAGATGGATGGCCGAGGCCAGCCCGAGGCCTCGTGAGGCGCCGGTGATGACGACGTTGCGTGTCTCAGCCATCGACACCTTCCGGTGCGCAGCGATCGCTCTTGGAGCCGAGCTCGACATCGGGGCGACCGTCGGGCTGTGCGCTCATCCACGTCGACCAGATGCCGACCGAATAGGGTCCGGGATGGCCGTTCTCTTCGTAGAAGCCCTGCGGGTCATAGACTTTAGCCTCCGGATACGGCCACGGGCAGGCCACCGACGTGGCGATCCTGGTCCACTTGAGGATCGCGAAGCCGGTGCCGTAGGCGAAGTACGCGAGGTTGACGATCACGAACATCACCACGAACATGCCCAGCGCGGGCCGGCTTGCGAAGATGCGCGCGCGCTGGGCCAGCTTCTCGGCCACGGTTCGGCCGGTGTCGTCGCGATACAGCAGCACGCCCGCCGGGATCATCACGAAGGTGACCATCACCGTTTCCCAGATGAACGGGAATTGGTATGTCTCGCCGACGAACACGGAGCCGAACGGGACGACTTGCGAGTAGATGTAGAAGCCGGTGCGCACCAGCGTCACCTCGAGCATCGCGTCGATGATGATGCCGCACGGCAGGATGATCAGCGCAAGGCTGATGAGCGGGTGACGCCACACGAACGAGTCGACGGGCCTGCGCGCCTGCAGTTTGCGCAGAATCCAGATCGCCGGGAAGTACGGGCCAAGGTAGAACATGATGTAGCCGATCACCAGAAACGGCTCGACCGTCGGCGACAGTGACACCAGCGGCCAATCCTCCGGCCAGTGCCACAGTTCCGGGTTGTACACGGCGAACGGTGACCAGTTCATGATCGGGTCCTGCCAGACGATCAGCGTCGTGACGATCCCCATCAACAGCACCGGATGGGCGCCGTGCCTGCGCCACGCGAAGACGTAGACGACGACGATGATCGACATCGAGATGATCGTGAAGATCTGAAACAGGTCCAGCCAGTGGTCGAACCCGAACAACGGCTCGACCGGTCGCGGCGCCCCCGTCACCTGGGGATTGCGGATGCGCGGCGACACCGCGCCTTTGCGCGCATTCACCGCGATGAGCGCCAGCAGAACCAGCGCGACGGCTATCCAGATCGCCCTGACCCACGAGCCCTTTTTGGTTTCGACCGTTGGGGTCTCGCCTGCGGGGACGGTCTGTTGGGTCGCCATGTCGGCCTACTCCTCACCGAATCGGTCGACGAGATGGGAGTTGACGCCGTCGGCGGCGAGCCTGCGCGCCACCAGATAGCCTGCGCCCATCCACGCGCGGCGCGTCCAGTTGCCGAACGACACCCTGGTGCCCGGTGCGCCTGCCGCGGCGGGCATCATCTTGACCCGTTCCAGTGCCTCCTTGACGCCGCGCGGGCTGAGCGGATGCGCGTCGGTGAACGCCCGCAACATGGCGTTGGCGACGTCGCAGTTGACCACCGGCACGCAGTACTGCGGGCGGCGGCCGTACTTGGCCTCGTACTTGTCCAGAAACGCCTGCCCGACAGGGTTTCCCTCGTCGTACTGGTCGACACCGGTCCACCCCATGAACGCGTTCCACATGATCGGGTTGATCCACGCGTTCTGGAAGGCGGTGCTGGTGAACCGCGGCGGATCCCAACCGGCCGATTCCAGAGCGGAGTTCAGAAAGACGATGCCGAAACCGAAGCCGCAGTGCACCAACGCGCTCGGCTTGGCCTCATGCATGGTCTGCACCGCAGCGGTGACGTCCTGCGCGGTCTGCGCGAGGGACTCCTCGGCGACGATCCGAATTCCCTTGCGCTTGCATGCGTTGCGGAAGTTCTTGACGTAGGTGTCGCCCACCAGCGACTGCTCGATCAGCACGCCGACCTCGGTGTGGCCGCCCTTGGCAAGCAGATCGGCCCAGAAGATCGGCTCGTCGGTCAGCGACCCCTGCGGGAACGAGAACGTCCACTCCCCCAGCCAGTCGTCGCTACCGGTGACGCTCAGGGCAGGCACCTTGAAGCGTTCTTCGATGGCCTCCCGGGTCGGGATGCAGTTGTCGGAGATGTGCGGCCCGAACACGACGAGACAGCCCTCATCGACCAGTTCGCCATACGCGTCGATGACCGCCTTCACTGACCCCTTCGGCAGCCCCTCCACCTCCCGGTAGACGATCTCGATGGGCCGGTCGATGACGCCGTTCTCCAGCGCCTCGCCGAACACCAACTCGAAGGGATTGGACAGGTCCTCCCGCATCTCCCGGGGGTAGAGATCGGGCAGCTTGAAGTCCATCAGGTAGCCGATTTTGATTGGCTCAGCAGAGCTTTCGTACGACATGCGGCTATCTCCTACGGCGGTGCGTCAGTCGGCGGTCGAATCGGGCATGTACACGTCGATCATTTCGGCCAGGCCGCGTGTGACAGTCGAGTCGTCGGTGAGGGGCCCTGCGATGGCGGCGCGGGCGGCCTCGCGCGCACTGAGCCCCTCCGCGATCAGCTGGCCCGCCGCGATCAGTACCCGGGTCGACGCCACTTCGCGCAGCCCGCCGGTCTCCAACCGCCGGATGGCTTGGCCCAGTCGAACGAGTTCGGCGGCGCGTTCGTGATCGATGCGCGCCTCGTTGACGAGGATCTTCTCCTCGACATCCGGTGTGGGAAAACCGAAGTCGATCGCCACCATGCGTTGGCGCGTCGAATCTTTGAGGTCTTTGAGCACGCTCTGGTAGCCCGGGTTGTACGACACCACCAGGCCGAACCCCGGCGCCGCGTCGAGCGTTATGCCGAGCCGCTCGATCGGCAACTGGCGCCGATGGTCGGCCAGCGGGTGCAGCACCACGGTGGTGTCCTGCCGCGCCTCGACGACCTCGTCGAGATAGCAGATCGCGCCGTCGCGCACGGCCCGCGTCAACGGTCCATCGACCCATTCGGTTTCGCCGCCGTGCAGCAGGAACCGCCCGACGAGATCGGCGGTGGTCAGGTCGTCATGGCAGGCGACGGTGATCAGCGGACGGTCCAGATCGTGCGCCATCGCCTCGACGAACCGCGTCTTGCCACATCCTGTCGGACCCTTCAGCACGATCGACAGGTTTTGCCGGTAGGCCGCCTTGAACACCTGCTCCTCGTTGCCCACTGGCACGTAATAGGGGCGGGGCGGCTTCACCGACATGACGTCCTCTCTGAAGACTCCGCGTTCTCAAGCACCCTAGCGCGGAACAGATGTTTGGTTCAAGATCCGGTTTGTCAGGCGACGCGCCGCCGCAGGTCCGCGGTGCGCAATGCGGCGCGAAACAGCGGCCCGATCACGTCGGCGAGCTGTTTGGGCTTGGGAATTGACGCGTGCGCTGCGCTGCCGAACACCCTGCGCAGTTCGCCCGATTCGGTGGCGGCGCCGATCGTCAGACACAGACAACCGATGCCCTGGCGGCGCGCTTCACCGAGTGCGCGATGCGCGTCGGCGGCCCCGTAGAACCGCTCGTAGCCATGGTCGTAGGCCAGTCCGTCCGACAGCACCACGAGCAGCCGACGCTTCGTACCGGCCTTTTCGGTAATCACCGAAGTGCCATGGCGAATCGCCGCGCCGAGACGCGAGTACGCACCGGGGGTGAGGCTGCCGAGCCGCCGCATCACCAGCGCGTCCAGGTTGTCGTCGAAGCGCTTGATGGGCAGCATGTGCACCGCTGAGCGGCCCTGCGACTGATAGGCGTACAGCGCCACACGATCGCCGAGGTCGTGCAGCGCGACGATCAAAGCGGCCGCCGCCGCGCGTTGTTGCTCATGCACGGTCTGCCCGAAAGTGCCTGCCTCGGAGGACGATCCGGACACATCGAGCAGAACGAGCACCGCCAGATCGCGCCGGCGACGCAGGTTGTCAAGGTAAACGGCCTCATCGGGGGTCGACCCCGCCATCATCTCCACCCGCGCCTCCACCGCGGCGTCGACGTCGATGTCGTCCCCCTGGGTCTGGCGATGGCAGCGGTCCAGCCCGATACCAAGCCGGGTCAGCGGCCGCCGCAACGCGTGCACGTCGGGGCGTGGCATCGAACGACGCTCGGTGACAGGCGAATCCAATTCGTGGACGGTGCACCAGTCCGGCCGGTATCGCTTTCGATGGGAATCCCACTCGGGATACTTCCTGCCTTCGCCGCCGCCGTCATCGGCGTTGTCGACCTCCGAAGGAGCGGCCGACGTCGACGTGACCATGCCTGCACCGCGGATGCCCTTGCTCGTTCGGTGCGTGGGGGTATCGGCGCCGGGAGACCCACCGCCACTGAGCTGCCGGACCCTGCTCATCATGCGCTGCAACAGCTTTCCCGCCGCGCCGCCGCCTCCGACGGGATTGGAGAACGGGTCCATGACATCGGAGCCGTCGTCGTCGGCGTCGTCGAGTTCCGACAGTTCTTTCGGCGACTTGCGTCTGGGGTCGTGCGCGCCCGCCACGTCGGCGGCCTTCGATTGTGCGTATGTCGCCAGCAGGTTGCGCGGTTTGATCACGCCGAAGCCGACCGGTGGATCGGCGATCTTCCTGTCGCGCGCCAAGGCCAGCGAGGCGGCCGGGGTCTGTGAGCGGATCGCGACGTTGAAGTCGATCAACGGCCGGAGGGCTTGCGGCAGCAGATCCTCGTTGGCCGCCAACGCCCGATGCCCTTCGATGGCCAGGTACTTCCTCGCCAGGCTGGGACGCCGCTGCAGCTTGCGCACCACGTCCGGCGCGAGGCTTCCCGCGGCCAAGAGCGACGCCTGTACCGCCGCGGCCTGCAGCTGCCTGCCGGGCGTCTCCGAGGGGTCGACGAAGATCGTGATGCCGTCGGTCCACGGTGGTTCGCCGGGAACGCCCGCTGTCACCGCGACGGTACGGCCGGCCAGCGCCGACGCCACCAGTCCAAGCCTGCGCGGGCCGTCCTCGTCGTCGTCCTCCGGAGTGCCTGTCGCCACGCCACCTCGCTCGTTGACCAAATATCTGTTCCACCGTAATGTCCGCATCCGACGCCAGTCAACGAAACTGAAAGGCTTGCTCGTGATCGACTTCGACGGCCAGGTCGCGGTCGTCACCGGCGGCGGGCGCGGGCTGGGCCGGCTCTACGCCCTCGAGTTGGCACGCCGCGGCGCCAAGGTGGTCGTCAACGATCTCGGCGGCTCCATGCACGGGGAAGGGGCCGACGCGTCGGTCGCCGACAGTGTGGTCGAGGAGATCACGGCATTAGATGGAACGGCCGTGGCGTCGCACGACTCCGTCGACAGACCCGAAGGCGGAAACGCGATCGTGCATACGGCCGTGACACGTTTCGGCCGGCTCGACGCGGTGATCAGCAACGCCGGGATCTTCGACAGCGTCGCATTCGACGAGCTTTCGCCACAGCAGTGGCGCCGCATGATCGCCGTGCATCTCGACGGCGGGTTCTACCTCGCCCAGCCCGCCTACAAGGTGATGAAAGCGCAGAATTACGGGCGGTTCGTGTTCATTTCGTCGTCGGCGGGCATGTTCGGCCAGCATCTGGAGGCCCACTACGCCGCAGCCAAGGCCGGGCTCGTCGGTCTCACCAACGTGATCGCGTTGGAGGGGCAACCGCACGGGATCCTTGCCAACGCCGTGCTGCCGACCGGCTTTTCGCGGATGGTCAGTGAAACGGTCGGTGATTCGAAGGCGCTTCAGGAGACCGGGTTCCTGGACGTGATCAAACCCGAGTTGGTGGTCCCGATGGTGGTCTATCTGGCGAGCCGGCAGTGCCAGGTCAGCCACCAGAACTATTCGGCCATCGGCGGGCGGTTCGCGCGGGTGTTCATCGGCTTGGCGCAGGGCTGGCCGGCGCCGCCCGGCTCGCACCCGACCGCCGACGACGTCGCCGCCCACTTCGCCGAAGTGTCTGCGACAGAGCCGTTCACCGTGCCTGGGGCGATCTACGACGAGGTCTTCGGGATCTACGAGCGATTGGGCCTTTAGTCCCACACCACCCTGAGATGCGGCGGAGAGCGGAAGAACATGCCGGAGATGTAGGGCTCGGGTGCGTCGGGGTCGAGCCGAAGCCCGAGTAGCCGGTCGAACAGCGTGTTGAAGATGATGGTGCTCTCCAGCCGCGCCAGATGCATCCCGAGGCAGACGTGCGCACCGTGCCCGAAACCGATGTGCGGCTTGCGTTCCCGAAAGATGTCGAATCGCTCGGGTAGGGTCCACCGCGACTCGTCGTGATTGGCGCTGCCGAGATTCACCGACATCGTCGAGCCCGCCGGGATCGACACGCCGTAGAACTCGATGTCGCGCGTGGTCTCGCGCATGAAGTTGAGCAGCGGGGTCTCCCAGCGGATGCCCTCTTCGATCGCCTGCGGTAGCAGGTCGCGGTCGGCGATGACCGCCGCCAGCTGGTCGGGATGTGTCAGCAGCCCGAACGCCAGGCTCGCCGTCGACCGCGATGTGGTTTCTGCGCCAGCGGGCAACAGGTTTCGCATGAACCCGTAGATCTGCTCGTCGGACATCTTCACGCCGTCGATGTCGGCCTCGGCCAGCACGCTGACTATGTCGTCGCGCGGGCTGCGTCGCCGGTCGGCCAGGATCCCGACGAAGTACTCCTTCAGCTGGGCCGAGGCCCGCAGCGCGCTGTCCATGTCGGAGTGGAAGCCGAGCAGGTCGATGGCCAGGCGGTGGAACTCTCCGATGTCGGTCTCCGGCAGGCCGATGAGCGCCGCGATGACGCGCACCGGTATCGGCATGAAGACCTCCTCGACCAGGTCTGCGCTCTTGTTCTCGCGCAACCGCTCCACGGTGCGCTCGACGAGGGGGCGCACCAGTTCGGCCTCCCAACGTCGCATCGAGGGCCTGGCGAAGGCGAACTCGTGCAGCCTGCGATACACCTGATGCTCCGGCTCCTGCATCTCGAGGATCGTCGGGCCCTGCAGGGGTCGCACGATCGCCTCGTAGCACTTGGTGCTGAACGTGCTGTTGTCGGTGAACACCGCCTTCACCGCGTCGAAGCTGTACGCGGTGAAGATCTGTTGACCGTCCGGGGGATTCTCGACAATCCCCATCTCTTTCCAGCCCGGGTGTACCGGAGCTTGTGCCCTCAGTTCGGCGAGCATCGGGTACGGCGACGCGTCGCCGTCGGCCCCCATCCCCGCGTCGAACTTCGCCTGCGCATCCTTGACACCCTGCGACAACTGCTCGCTCATCGCGCCCCTACTTCTCCACCAGCCGGCATGCCACCCGAGTTGGGTCGTTGACCAAAAATCTGTTCCGCATTATGGTCGCCGCAAAGGGGGCGACACAAGGAGCGGCCGTGGATCCCGGACCAAGCCCATGAGCGGCCCATGAGTGCCGCCGACGCAGCCCGTTCTACCGGCACTTTCCCTTCCCCGGACTACAAAGCCGCGACCCCGACTTCTGGTAGCGTTGACGAAACATTGGGTCGGTCAGGCAAACCCGTGACGGGAGTCAAGCGCCGTGGAGGTGTTGTGGGGCGTCCACAGGTGACGCCGAAGAATGCCGGGAACGCCTACGACGATGGGTCACGGCGAACCGAAATTCTGCAAACCGCGGCGTCTCTCATCGCGAGTTCGGGCCTACGCACATCGCTTCAGGAGATTGCTGACGCTGCAGGGATTCTGCCGGGCAGCCTGTATCACCACTTCGAATCCAAGGAAGCGATCCTCGTCGAGTTGCTGCGGCGCTACCACGCCGATCTCGACCGCATCGCCGAGCAAGCGCTCAGCAGTCTCGACGATCCCTCGTCGCGGTCCGCCTTCGACCGGATCGTCGACCTGTGTTCGGCAATCGCGCAATGCGCGGTGATGCACAGGGCCGCGCTGCAGATGACGTTCTACGAAGGGCCCGGCTCCAGCAGGGAACTCACTGCCCTGGCCCGGCAGCGGCCGACGGCGATCCTGGAGGCGATGCTACAGACGCTGCGCGCCGCCCGCTGGAGCGGCTACCTCAAGCCGGACGTCGACCTGCCGATCCTCGCCGACCGCATGGTTCAGGTGATGTTGCAGGTCGGGCTAGACGTCATCCGGCACAACGCCGGCGCGGACAAGCTCGCCGAGTTGCTCTGCCGAATCCTGCTCGAAGGCCTCGCCAGTGTGCCGCCGACCGATGACGAACTCGACAGGTCATCAGCGTTTCTGGCGGCCGACGCCGTGATCGCGGCGTGGGCGGAGGAACGCGCCGCCGAACCCGACGACAAGGCCGCATACATACGTGCCGTCGCGCGCGCGGAATTCGGCCGCAGGGGCTACGAGGTCACCACGATCCGCGACATCGCGTCGGCGGCACAGCTCGGGACGGGAACGGTGTATCGGCTGATCGGCTCCAAGGACCAGCTGCTGGCGTCGATCATGCAGTCGTTCGGCGAGAAGGTCGCCGAGGGTTGGACCGCGGTGTTGCGCTCGGACGCCTCGCCGATCGCCAAACTGGACGCGCTGAGCTGGGTCAACACGAATGTCCTCCACCGGTTCGGCGACGAGTTCCGCATTCAGCTCGCCTGGATGCGGCAGTCTCCCCCGGACACCCCGAACCCCGGCTGGTTATTCGCCAAGCGGGTGCGGCAGATGAAAACCCTTCTCGCCGAAGGGATCCGCAGCGGCGAGATCGTCATCGACAGCCCGTCGAACGAGATGTTGGCGCGATCCGTCATCGGTGTCGGGTGGATACCCGAGAACATCCTGCACGAGCTCGGCACCCGGCGCTCGCTGATCCATCTGCGCGACACGGCGCTGCGCGGGGTCGCGACTAGCCGAGCGTGACGGGTAGCTTGGCCCAGCCCCGCACGCTGGCGGCCTCGGCGGCTATTATCCGCAGTCGCGAGACGGAATCCGCGCAGAGGAATTCCGAGTGAGGGCCTGCGAGGATTCCGTTTCGCGGGGAAACTAAGGACTAGTTCAGTCGAATGCATGGCGCGGCAACGTATTCGGCAGGTCCAGCGAACTGAGTAGTCCCGCGGGCGCGTCGACGACATATGGGATCGCATTGACGACGCGCATGGCGGTGGCGGCCATCGCGGCCCGACCGGCGCCATGTCCCTCCGCGTCGCCGAGGTTCATCGCGCAGTGGATGTCGGGGTCGCCGTCGATGTCGACGCGGTAGGTGGCGTCGAACTCCGAGGCCGGCCAATCGGGTGCGACGTCGCGGGCCATCCGGATGATGTGTTCGATCACGATGGCGTCGCGGCCGTTGACGACACCTGCGGCCCTCGTCAGCACCGCACCGCAGGTTCCGGCCTTGATGGTGCCGAACGCCACTTCGATGTCGCGGTCGGTCAACCGCCGGTCGAACGCGCCGCGGACCTCCTCGACTTCCACGCCGAGTCCGTCGGCCATCAGGTAGATCGGTGCCTTCCAAGCCATCTCGATGAATCCGGGGGTCTTCAGCATCGGCTCGAAGGCGAGCGGATGGCCGAACCCCATGCCGTTCATCATGATGTCGGCCACCGGATAGTGGTCGTTGAGTGCGATCTCGGTGGCCTTGATGCAGCGGATCTTCTTCGACTGCGTGGCCAGAAGCAGTGCCAGCTGATCCGAACCGAACCCGGGGAAGATGCCCGACGCGTAGAACGAGGCGTCGCCCGACTTGGCCGCCGCTTCGAGCTGGTCGCGCCAGTCGGGCGAGTAGTACGCCGGCGGGTACACCAGCGACGTCGAAGTCGTTGACACGACGTTGATTCCGGCTTCCAGCAGCCGAAGGTAGTCGGGCACCGCGCCCGCGTCGCGTTCCGGCCCGCTGGCGGCATACACGGCGCAGTCGGGCCGAAGACCGATCAACTCGTCGGCGTCGTCGGTGGCGATGACCCCGATCGGTTCGTGCCCGGAGAGCTCACCGGCGTCGCGGCCGACCTTGTCCGGCGAGTGCACCCACACCCCGACGAGTTCGAGGTCGGACCGTCGGTGCACGGCGTCGATGGCGATCGAGCCGACACCACCGGTCGACCAGACCACGACGCGCTTTGTATCCGCGTGCATCATTCCTCCTTCGCTGAGCCTGCGCGGGCCGCGGCTTCGACGGCGCGTTCCAAGTACGGCCACGCCACCTCCGGCGCCAGCCCGCCGCATAATGGCGCCAGCGGCAATGCTTTTCCGCTACGCATGTAGTCGGCCGCCTGCTCGACGGTGAAGACCCGGCAGGGGCTGTCGGGCGCGCGCAACCCGGCGACGTCGGTGGCGCGCGAGATGCTGGCCACGTCCATGTCGCCGTGCCGGTAGGACGCGGCCGTGACCGCGTCGTGCAGCAGATGCGGCCCGAGCTCGCGCCACGCCTTGTCCACGTCGCCGTCCGCGTTGCCGGCGACGAACACCGCAGTCGGCGCGCACTCGTCGGGCAGCTGAACGAAGCCGGGCTGATGTCCTGCCGCGCGGCATTCGCGCTCGTAGCGCTCTTTCAAACCGCCGCTGTTGGTTTGCAGAACGATGCCCAACCCGTGCCTGGCCGCCCGTTCGACCGCCGCCGCGCTTCCGCCTGCGAGCATGATGAACGGCCCGCCCGGCGTCGTGCAGGCCGGGGTGACCTGGATGCGGCGGCCGTCGTGGCACACCGGTTCACCCGCGAGCAGACGTCTTAGCAGAGTCAGCTTTTCTTCGGCCAGCCGTCCGCGCCGCCGCATATCGACACCGAAGTGCTCGTATTCCTCCCTGCGGTGCCCGATGCCGAACGCGTAGGACACCCGTCCGTTGCTGATGATGTCGAGCACGCTCATGTCCTCGGCCAGCCGGACGGGGTCGCAGAACGGCAGCACCACCGCGGCCAGCATGATCGGCAACCGCTGGGTGCGGGCGGCGATCGCCGAGGCCAGCATCAGCGGCGACGGTAGGTGGCCGTCCTCGGTGCCGTGATGTTCCGACAGCACGGCCACGATCGCCCCGCGGCTCTCGGCCCATGCGCACATGTCGATCGCGGCGGCGTACAGCTCGCTGGTCGGCGCGCCGAACGACGGCGCCCGCATGTCGAACCGGATCGTGAACACTGCCGCGGACTATAACCTAATATTTGTTCAGGCTGCACCTGTGCGGCCATTGCGCCACCCGCCGGTCTGCTCAGCTCGGTCGACCTGCCGCTGACCATTCCGCAGGGCGCGTTCGCATCGTCGTGAGGATCACCCGACCGGGGTGAGCGTGAACGGCATCCGGATGTTGAGCGGCCTGTTGATTCCACACGCTCCGCTGGGACCCAACGTGGTGTCCCAGCCCTTGTACGGAATCGGGTCGGGGTAGCCGTGCCAGAACGTGAACGTCTGCTCCCCCGGATGTGCGGTGCCGTCCGGACACGGCTCCCAATTGTCGACAGTGCGACGCACTCGCCAGGTGCCGCTCCGGTAAACCATGTCGGCGCTCCAGCCTTGATCGCTGACCACCCGCCCAGTGCAGTCTTGATACGTGGTGCACGTCGAGGTGATCGTCCAGGTCTGGGTGACGCTGGCCTCCTCGTGTAACGAGTCTTTCGTCTTGGCCCACACGCCGTCCGAAAACGCCGTATACGTGCCGTTGAGGGCGACGCCGTCATTGGGGTCCGCGTGAGCAGGCGCGACACATGACAGCACCGCCAGGGTGAGCACACCGATGATCAACCGTGCCAACATCATTGGTCTGCCCTATAGACGAGATCCTGCCACGACCGGGCCGGATCGACGAGGTCGCTCTGCCGATACACCTGTCCATCGGGGGTGGCGTAGCGACCGGTCTGCGGATCGTAATGAGCGACGGCCACAGTCGTGCCTGGCTCGGAATCGTTGGCGGCGAACGAACTCGGCGTCGCTGCCACTTCACCGCCGGTGTCCAACGGCGGGAACACCTCGCCGGGCTGTGGCGGTGGCGGCGCGTCACCAGGTGGCGGCGACTCGCCCGCTTGTGGCGCGTCAGCAGGCGCAGGCGCCTCCGGTGGCGGTGGTGGGCCTTCCGGCGGCAGTGGCAGAGGCGGCGCGCCTGGCGGCGGTCCCTGCGGCGGGGTGCCCGACGGGACCGCTCCCGGCGGCAGCGGCGTTCCTTCGGTCGGGGTGTAGAGACGCTCGTTGCCCTCGGCGCGCGAGTCCGGCGGAATGCCCTGCGCGACCAGGTTGGGGTCGAACGGATACGGTCCGGTGATGTGCTGGCGCATCGCCAGCGGCGTGTACGGCTTGTCGCTGTAGCACTCCTGCACCGTCGGGGCACGCTTACCCGGCACACCCATGCACGGCGAGTTGCGCGCACCGCGCACCACGATCGGCGCATCCTGAGGCAGCTTGCAGTACAAGCCATCCGGTGTGTCGACCGTCGTCGTATCGGCGGGCGACCGCCACTGTGACGGCGGCAGGAAGCCGACCGTGCACGGCGGGCCATCACCGATCTCGACGCGGAAGTCGCCCAACGGGATTCCGGTCGGGTTGTTCTCCGGTGCCGATGACAGCACGTTGGCGACGAACGGCGGCAGCAACACCAGGACCTGCTCGAGTGACGGGTGATAGGTCACGCCCACCTGGCCGAATGTGGTGAGGTTCGCCAGCAGGATCGGCAGCGTCGGCTTGATCTGATCGAAGAGTCGCGACACTTCGTCAGCCGCTGGCGGGCCTTCCTGGAGCAGCGTACGAACCTCCGGGTCGTTGGTGACCACCTGTCCGGTGATCCCCGCCAGGCTGCTGGCCCATGTGCGCAGCGAATCCGCAGTCGTCGCTTGCGCATCGAGCAGCGGTCCGGAGTCCTCGATCAGCGTTGAGGACCGATCGCCCACCCGGTTGAGGTCGGCCGATATCTGCGCTGACGAGTCGAACAGCGAGCCCAGGTCGAAGCCGGACCCGTTGAACGCCTTGAACGATTCGTCGAGCAGGCCACTGAGGTCGTCCTTGGGGATGCTGTTGATCAGGGTGCTGACCTGGTCGAGCATCGGGCCGACAGCTTGCGGGATCTTGGTGCGCCACATCGGAATCACCGAACCGTCCTGCAGGTAGGGTGGCGCGTCCGTGCGCGGCAAGAGCTCGACGTACTGTTCGCCGACCGCGGAGATGCTGCGCACCTCGGCCTGCAGGTCGGCGGGAATCTTGGGCGAAGTGGCCAGACTCAGAGTCGCGGTGGCCATGGTCCGCGACACGTCCATCTTCGTCACCTTGCCGACCTGGACTCCGCGATAGGTGACATTCGAAAACCGGTACAGCCCACCGGATGCCGGCAGTTCAAGCGTGACGGTGATCCGCCCGATGCCGAGTAGCGTCGGCACCTGCATGTAGGTGAACACCATGACGAGCACGCCGACGATCGAGGCGATCGTGAAGATCGCGAGCTGGATGCGGACGAACCGGGTCAGCATCAGCCACCGCCTCCCGGCTCCCACGGCGCGGGGTCGGCGTTCGGTATCGGTCCGAACGGCGGCGTTGTGCCAACGGTGAGCGGGTGCTTCGTGTAGTACGCGTCATACCCGGGATCGCCGGGGGCGGGGATCATCGAGGCACGGTCCTGTCCGATCCGCGTGCCGAGGAACAGACCTCTCTTCAGCCGTGAAAGCGTCAGATCGACGGTGACCCAGAGGTTCACGTAATCACCGCGGACGCCTCGGTCGATCAGGTTCTGAGTCAGCGGGAACGTCGGTAGGTAGGCCAGGGCCGTGTCGATCTCGGGCCCCACGTCGGCAAGCGCCTTGAGCGTCGGCTCCAGGTTCTGCAGGTTCGTGACGAGGTCGGCCTGGGTGTCGTTGATCAACCCGGTGGCGGTGTCGCTCAGCGTGCCGAGTTTGGTCAGCGCGGTGGTGAAATGGGGTCGCTGGCGCACCAGCACGTCCAGTGCGGGCGGGATCTTGTTCAGCGCGCGGGTGATCACTTCCTGCTGGCCGCCGAGTGTCGAGGCGAAGCGGTTCAGTTCATCGATGGTCGCGACGATGTTGTCGCGCTGTTGATACAGCGTGCCCACCAGGGTGTCGAGCCGGGTAATCAGGTCGCGAACGGTGTGCTGGCGTCCGTTGAGCGCGGTGTTGAAATTGTGCACGATGTCGCCGATCTGGCCGAGTCCGCCGCCGTTGACCACGGCCGCCAGCGACGACAACGTCTGCTCGGTGGACGGATAGGTCGACGAGCTGTTCAGCCCGATGGTCGAGCCGGGCCGCAGCCGACCGGTCGGCTTCTCCCCGGGCGGCGGGTCGAGCGCGACATGCATCGAACCGAGCAGGCTGGTCTGGCCGACCGCGGCCACTGCGTTCGCGGGCACTATCGCGTCGGGTTTGAGGGACAGATCGAGGTCGATGTGCCAACCGTGCAGCCGCATCCTGCCGACGCTGCCGACGACGACATCGTCGATCATCACCGGCGAATTCGATTCCAGCGTACCGATATTCGCAAGCTCGACGTGGTAGACGGCCGCGTCAGGGCCCCGGCCCACCGCACCCGGCAGCGGCAGCGAGTTCACGCCTTGGAAAGCGCAGCCCGTCACGGCCAGCATGACGCTGCATCCGATCGCCACCAGGCGACGCACGCTCGCGGATCCGATCACGGCGGCGTCCCCTCATCCCCCGGTGGTGGCGCCTCGCCCGGCGGTGGCGGTACTTCGGTGCCAGGCGGTGGCGGTGCCTCGGCGGGCAGCAGCATGTCCTGCAGCGTCGGCGGCGGGGGCGCGGGCGGCGGCGCCATCGGCAGTTGCGGCGGTCCGGGCGGAGGCCCGTAGCCGGGTGGCGGCGGCACGTCCCCCGCACCCGTGTACGCCGAAACGGAAGGCGGGTCCGTCGGGAGCGGAGGCGGCTGTCCCTCGTTCTCCGGCCTGAGCCGATCTTCGCTGTAGCGCAGCATGTACTCCGGCGGGGAGGCGGTTAGGAACGGGTTGAACGGGAACGGCAGCGTGTTGAAGTTCATGGCGCGCAGCCCGGGGCCTGCGTACTGGGAACAGAGCTTGGCCGTCTCCGGTGAGGTGACGTTTTCCAGCGCGCCGATCATGGTGCAGATGGCCCACACCGGGCTGGACATGTTGTTCAGCACAAAGATCCCGCTGGCGGCGCCGGTGCGCGGGTCGAACATGTTGACCGCGTTGGCAATCGAGTGCGGAGCGATGTGCAGGACGTTCTCCAAGTCCAGGCGGTGATCGGCCAGGTTCTGGGTGATGTTGGCCAGCCGCTGGATCTGTTCGGCCGTCTTGTCTCTGGTGCCCTCGATGAAGCGTTGCGTCTCCCCGACCACCTCGGACAGATTCTTCAGTGCGGCGTCGAGGTCTGAACGGCTGTCGTTCACCACGCTGGTCAACGTCGCGAAGTTGTTCTGGAACTGCACGATCTGCTCGTTGCTGTCGCGCAGGGCGGCGACGAAGTCGGCCAGATGCGCGATGGTGTCGGCGAGGTTGCCGCTGCCGTCGGCGAGAATCCGCCCCACCCCGGACAATTGGGCCAACGCCTGCCGCAGCTTCTCGCCGTTGCCGTTCATCGCGTTGGCGGCGCTGTCGATGAACCGCCCGACCGATCCGGTCGACATTCCCTTGTCGGGCGACAGCTCCGTCGCCAGCCGCATCAACTGTTCCTTGACCTCATCCCATTCCACCGGAATCGCGGTGCGCTCCTGTGGAATCACCGCCCCGTCGGCCATTTTCGGGCCGGACTCGTAGGCGGGAGCGAGTTGGACGTAGCGCGCCGAGATCAAGTTCTGCGCCACGATCACGGCCTTGGCGTCGGCGGGCACCGAGATCCCGTGCTCGACCCGCATGGTCATTCGGGTCTGGGTGCCAATAGGCTCGATCGAGTCGATGGTGCCCACCTTGACCCCGGCGATACGAACCTCGTCGCCGGGATAGATCGCGACGGTCTTGGTGAAGTACGCGGTGATCGTGGTGGGCCGAAAGAACCGCTGCTGCAAGATAATCGCGACGCCGCCGACCAGCAGCGCCACGAGCACCGCCGCGAGGGCTCGCGCCAGGATCCGGTTCCGACTCATCGCGGAAGTCATCTCGGCGGCTCTCCCCACCGCTCCCACGGCTCGGGGATCCCGTTGTAGGGGAAGGGAAGTTCGGCGCGCGGTCCGGCGTTGTCGGGTGGCTGCCCGGCGTTGGTTCCCCGCCGGAAGCCGAACGCGTAGTCGAAGAACGGCTGGAAGATCTGACCGAAGAAGAGGTTGGGGATGTAGGCCTGGAAGTAGGGCCCGTTGCCGATCGTCTCACCCAGAGTGGTCTGGAACTTAGCCAGCCCCGGCAGCGCTTTGGCGATGTTGTCGCGGTTTTTCTCCAAGACCTCGGTCACCGAGTTGAGCTTGTCCAGCGTCGGTGCCAGCTTCTCCTCGTTCTCATGGATCAGGGCGGCCAGCTGCTTCGACAGCGCCGAGGTGTGGGCCAGCAGTTCGACGATCGCGCGGCGTCGCTCGTTGAGAACGGCCACCAGGTCATTGGCGTTGAGGATCAGCGTGTTCACCTGCGCGCTGCGTTCGGAAAGGATCTTGGTGACGTCGGCGCCGTCCTTGAGCAACGCGCCCAGCGTCTCGTCACGGTCGTTGATGGCCTGCGACAGCCTGCTGATGCCGTCGAACGCCGGGCCCAGTTGCGGCGCAACCTGATCCAATGTCTCCGACAGCGTGTCCAGCGCCTGGTTCAGCGAACCGGTGTCGGTGCCCGCGGTGTTGGTCGTCAGCTCGCTCACCGCTTCGGTCAACGAGTACGGCGATGCGGTGCGCGACGCCGGTATGACGTCCATCGGGTGCATGGTGCCTTCGCCTGCGGACTCCAGCGTCAGCACTCGTTCGCCGAGCAGCGTTCCGGTGCGCACGTGCGCGGTGGTGGCCGAACCCAGTTGCACCGAGCCGTCGACGGCGAACGTCACCAACGCATTGCGGCCCTGCAGTGACACGTCGGAGACGCTGCCGACCTTGATGCCCGCGATCGTGACGTCGTTGCCTGTCGTCAGCCCGCCGGCGTCGGCGAACTGCGCCTGGTAGCGAATCGACGTCGCCATCGACGTCAACGTCTCGGGCGACAGTCCGACCAGCACTATGAGGACCGCGAGCACAATGCCCATGAACCCGGTCCGAATGAGTTTCCTGCCACGGTATTTCAGCATCAGGGCTCGGCACACCTCCCGGTGTCTTGCCGCATCATCGGGAACTCGGCGGTGCGGCCCTGCAGATCGGTCACCCGCCACTTGAGTTCGCAGATGTAGTAGTTGAAGAAGCTGCCGTACGAACCGGTGCGGACCAGCTTGCGGTAGTTTTCCGGCGCCTTCTGCAGCGCGGTGTCCAGCCGGTCCTTCTGGCCGTCCATGTTGGTGACCAACCGGTTCAGCTGTTCGACGGTGCCCGCCAGCGGCGGCCGCGCATCGGTCAGCAGATCAGCCACCGATGCCGTGCCGTTGTTGAGCGACTCGATGGCGGTGCCGATCGGGTCCTTCTCCGCGGCCAACTGGGTCACCAGCTGCTCGAGTTTGTCGACCGTGCCGGAGAACTTCTCGCCCTCCTTGTTCAGGGTTGACAGCAGTTTGCGCAAATTGTCGATCAAAGCCTGGATGGTCTGGTTGCGTTCGGCCAGCGCCTCGGTGAGCCCCGAGGTGTTCGAAAACAGCGACTGCAGGGTTGCGCCCTGCCCCTGGAACACCTGGATCAGTGACGCGGACAGGGCGTTGACATCCTCCGGATTCAGGCCCCGGATAACGGGTTTCAGCCCGCCGAGAAGCAGGTCGAGATCCAGCGCCGACGACGTGCGCTCTGCGGGGATCCGCGATCCTGGCGGCAGCAACTGCCCGCCGGCGCCCTCCACCAATTCCAGATAGCGATCCCCTACCAGGTTCAGATAACGCACAGCGACCCTGGTGGTGGTCGTCATCTGGACGGCAGGGTCGGCGTCGAAGGTGACCAGCGCCGTCTTGTCCTTCTGAAGTTTGACGCTCTTGACCGTGCCGACGCGCATACCCGCCACGCGCACCGACTGTCCCGCCTCCAGCCGGGACACGTCTTTGAAAACCGCTGAATAGTCTTTCCTCGAGCCGGTTTGGTACTGCCCGAAGATGAAGAACAGGCAGGCGGTCAAGACCACCATGACGACACCGAATACGCCGAACTTGACCAGCGTCGGACGAAAGGAGCGCCTCATCCCGGTTGGCCGATCTGTGCGGTGTTGCGCGGCGGGCCGTCGAACTCGCCGAACAAGAGCCTCTTCAGCCCGTCGGCGTTCAGCACGATGCCGGGATTGGTGCGCCGCCACGGATTCGTTCCGGTATCGGCTACGACGTAGGGGGGCACGCCCTCGAACGGCATCTTCGGCAGGCCGGTGCACTGCGGGCCGCCGGTCGCTCCGGCCTTCGGCAGATCCATCGGATAGCGGTAACGCTCCTGTCCCCAGAGGAAGCCCGCCAAGATCACCACACCCGGCTCCTTGAGCGGCGGCTTCTTCGCCGCCTCGAGCGCTCCGGACAGCCCGCACCACAACGCCGGGTTGTACTTGTTCAATAGATCGGTCGTCGGCACCAGCAGGTGCAACACGTCGGTCAACGGCTGGCGGTTCTGCGTCAACACGTCGTTTCCGACGTCGGCCAAACCGATCACGCTCATCAGCGCGGCGTCGAGGTTCTGCTGTTCGTCGACGATGCTGTCGCTGATGCGGGACGCGTTGTCGGCGACGGTGACGAAGTCGGGGGCGGCGTCGCCGTAGGCCCGCACCACGTGCGGTGCGACTTCCAGATCATGGCTCAGCGCAGGAAGGCTCGGCTCGATCCGGGCCAGATATGCATCCAGATCGGAGAAAGCCTGGCCGATCTTCTCGCCACGGCCGTTGAGGGCCGCCGCAATCGCGCCAAGGGTCTCGTTGAGTTTCGGCGGATCGACCCGCGACAGCACCGACGTGAGTTGTTCGAACACCGTGTTGATTTCGACCATCACATGCTGGTCGGCCAGCACCTGGCCGGGGCGCAGGGATTCCGGCGACGGGTCGGGAGGCAAGACCAGCTGGACGTACTTCGCGCCGAACACCGTCGTCGACGCGATGTCGACAAGCACGTTGGCCGGGATCGCGTCCATTCGCTTCGGATCCATCGCGAGATGAATGGCGGCTCGGCCGTCCGGCAGTTGTTCGATGGATGCGACCCTGCCGACCTGGACGCCACGAATCTGCACCTTGGCGTCGGGGTTCATGACCAGCCCGGCCCTCGGCGAGATCACCGTGACCGCCTCGCTGTCGGTGAAGCCACCGCGAAACAGCGACGCGGCGAGGGCAATCACCGCGCCGATCGCGACGACCGTGGCGACGCCCGCCAAGGGGCGCACTGCTCGCGTCGTCACCGCACCACCATCCGTGCCGTCACGCGGCCCGAGGATGGAACAAGCCCACGGTGCACCCACTGCCTGATTGCCGTTGACGCTTGGACGGGCCAAGACTCTACCGACGGAACAATTATTTGGTCAACAGCGGACGGTCCGGTATTGCGAACCAATCCGCGCCGGGCGACGGGCGGAGGCGATCCGTCCGTCGATCGCCCACCTGTGACCAGCGTGAATCCGCGGTGGCGCCTATTATCTAAAAATAGCAATGATTGGTCAATGCCGACGGCTAGGCCCCGCAACCTTCGGTTGCGGGTGATATCGCCCCGCCGTAGCGCCGCCATCTTTCCTCCCCTTGCGGCCGCCAGTGTAGAAGAACCGTAGGAGATTTAAGGTGGCGCGTGTGCGGAATGGAAGATTCGGTACTGTAAGTCTCCTGAGAATCGCGAGTACCGTGCGGCACAACGGTTCTCGCTAATTTTCATCCACGTCAAATGCGCGACGCTCGTCGCCTCTTTGTCGCACCGGTGCGACAAGTGCGACGCGAATGATTCTTCGGTTCTTCGATACGTGCCTCAGCGCCTTGCCGGAGGCCACGCTTCGTCAGTCTTGCCGCGGCTGCCCGAGTGCACGCAATGCCGCGTCGGCGACCGCGGTCGGCGTCAGACCGAGGTAGGCAGCCACCTCCGGACCGGGCCCGCTTTCGCCGAATCGATTCAATCCGACGACCGTGTCTCGGTCCCTGGCGATGGCACGCCACCCTGTCTCGACACCGGCTTCGGTCCACACCACGGGACAATCGGGCAGACGGCCATCGCCAATCAGCCACTCCTGCATGCGTTCTCGCCACATGACCGACAGGACGGCGGCACGCACGCCTTGCGTGGCGAGAAGTTCCTCGGCGGCAAGGGCCAGCGACACCTCCGAACCACTCGCGGCGAGCACCACGTCCGCTTCTGCCAGGTCCCCTCGGACCACCCGGAACCCCCGTTCATCCAGCTCCGCGAGTCCGTCTGCCGCCAGCGCAGGCACCTTCTGACGGGTGAGCACGAGCGCGGTCGGGCCGGACAGGTTGTGCGCGGCGATCTTCCACGCCACCGCGGTCTCCGCCGCATCGGCGGGCCGCAGGACGGTGACCCCCGGCATCACACGCAACGACTCGATGTGCTCGATGGGCTGATGCGTCGGCCCGTCTTCGCCGACATGGATTGAGTCGTGGGTGAACACGTAGATGACGGGCTGCTGCATCAATGCGGACAATCGCAGTGCCGGACGCAGATAGTCGGCGAACGCCAGGAAGGTACTGCCGAACGGCCGCAGGCCGCCGTGCAGCGAGATGCCGTTCATCACTGCGGCCATCGCATGCTCGCGGATGCCGAAATGAATTGTCCGGCCTTGGTATTCGCCGGGTTTTACGTCACCTCCCGGTATCGCGGTGTTGGTGGAGGCGGCCAGGTCGGCCGAGCCACCGACCAGTGCCGCGTAGTCCAGCGCCAGCGCGCGCAGCACGGCGCCGGAGGCCTGCCGCGTGGCCATCGGCTGATTCGGCTCGACCGCCGCGGCCAGGCCGTCGGTGGCCGATGGAGCAGGCACCTTGTTGAGCGGAAGGTCCACCGCGAGCGTCGGGTGATCGGCCGTCCAATTGGCATAGGCGCGAACCCATTCCGCTTTCGCCGCCGCACCATCGGCGGCCAGGTCGGCCGTGACGGCAGCGAGACTCTCAGGCACGTGGAAAGGCGTGGACGGCCAGTCGAATTCGGCCCGCATGGCGGCGAGGACGTCTGCGCCGAGCGGGCTGCCGTGCGCCTTGGGAGTGCCCGCCACGCCGGGAGCCCCGTACCCGATGGTCGTGCGCACTTGGATGAACGTCGGCGCGGACTCGACCGCCCGTGCCTCCGCCAGCGCCCGGCCGATGGCGGCGACGTCGTTGCCGTCCTCGACGGAGAGCGTGTGCCAACCATAGGCGGCGAACCGGCCGAGAGCATCATCGCCGCAACTGATTTCGGCCGGACCGTCAATCGTGATGTTGTTGTCGTCGAAGATGACGGTCAATCGACCGAGGCCAAGCCGCCCGGCCAAGGATGCGGCCTCGTGACTGATGCCCTCCATGAGGTCACCGTCGCCGGCCAGCACCCAGGTGCGGTGGTCGACGACGCAGTGCTCACCGTCGTTGCAGCGCGCGGCAAGCATCCGCTCGGCCAGTGCCATCCCGACTGCATTGGCCAGCCCCTGCCCGAGCGGACCCGTCGTCGTTTCGACGCCCGGCGTCCGACCGAACTCGGGGTGTCCGGGGGTCCGCGACCCGAGTTGGCGGAACTGCTTCAGCTCGTCGCGCGTCAGGTCGTAGCCGAAGAGGTGCAGCAGCGCGTAGAGCAGCGCCGACCCGTGCCCGGCCGACAGCACGAACCGGTCGCGATCCGGCCAGCGTGGGTCGTTTGGGTCGTGACGCAGGTGCCGCGACCAGAGCGCCCATGCCGCAGGCGCGGCTCCGAGAGGCAGCCCGGGGTGTCCGCTGTTCGCCGCTTGTACAGCGTCGGCGGCCAGAAACCGCAGCGTGGTGACCGCGAGGCGATCGATCTCCTCGGTGAGGACGGCCGCGCGAGGCGTGGCGCTCGGTGCGATGCTCATCGCGCCTCGATTCCGGCGACGGCCGCGTCGCGCAGCGCCGTGACCCGGTCTTCCATCGTCCCTGCACCGGTGAAGAGCGCCGATCCCGCGCAGAACACGTCGGCACCGGCACGGGCGGCCGCCCCGATCGTCTGGCCGGCGATGCCGCCGTCCACCTCGATGGCGACATCCAACTCCCGTTCCTGGATCTCGGCCCTGGCAGCCGAGATCTTGCGCTCCATCGCGGCCAGGTACTGCTGGCCGCCGAAGCCGGGGTTCACGGTCATCACCAGGAGAAGGTCGACGAGGTGCAGGACATGGGTCACCGCCTCCAGCGGAGTCGACGGGTTCAGCGCCACGGCGGGCCGCGCCCCCAGATCGCTGATGGCCGACAGCGTGCGGTGCAAATGCCGGGTGGCCTCGGCATGCACGATGATGATTTCGCAGCCTGCCTCAACCCATCTCGGCAACATGGGGTCGGGATCGTCGACCATGAGGTGCGCCTCGAAACCCATCGACACCGCATCGCGATTGGCGCGGATGACGTCGGGCCCGAATGTCAGGTTCGGCACGAACTTCCCGTCCATCACGTCCCACTGGATCCGGTCGACGCCCGCCTTCTCCAACCGCCTTACCTCCTGGCCGAGTTCCGAAAAGTCAGCAGGCAGAACTGAAGCGACGAGTGTCGGCGCGCAGGTATCCATCCAACCTCCTTCGGGTTGGCGCTGATGTTATGGACGTCTGCGCGGCGCCTGTTCCCCCTCTACGGGGGATTGCACGGGTTATATCGGCCGTGCAGGCCCAAAGTCGCATGACTTCGGGCAGGTTGGGCTTCTATCTTGTGCCCATGATGACCGCAATCGCGAGTCCAGTGCGACTGGTTCTGGTCGATGATCACGAGATGGTCATCGAAGGCCTGAAGGCGATGCTGGCCGGATACGGCAGCAGAGTGCGTGTCGTCGGACACGCAGTCGGGGTCGAACGCGCCGTGAGTGTGGTCGACAGCCTCGACCCCGACGTGGTGTTGTGCGATGTGCGGATGCAGGGATCCAGCGGCCTTGACCTGTGTCTGGCTCTGCGCCAACGCAATCCAGACCGAAAGGTGGTCATGTTGTCGGTTTACGACGATGAGCAGTACCTCTTTCAGGCGTTGCGCGTCGGCGCCTCCGGCTACCTGCTCAAGAGCATCAGCAGCGACGACCTCGTCCGCCAGCTGGAGTTGGTGCGCGACGGCGAAAGCGCGCTGGACCCGGGACTGGCCGTGCGTGCCGCCGACACCGCCTCACGGCTGGCGCGCCAGGAGTTCTGGCCGGGCGCACGACAGGGACTGACCCAGCGGGAGAGCGAGATCCTGTCCTACATGGTCACCGGCCTGTCGAACCGGGGCATCGCCAACAAGCTGGTCATCGGTGACGAGACAGTCAAGAGCCACCTGCGGTCGATCTACCGCAAGCTGGGTGTCAGCGATCGAACGAGCGCGGTGGCGACCGCACTGCGAGAAGGTATCTACCAGTGAGCAATACGATGGCGCCGTCGGCCTCCGCGGCCACCGAACGCACCAGCGCGGTTCGCGACCTGGAGGCAGACCGCGAACTGGTCCTGCTCCGCGAGCTCATTCAAGCGGCATCCAACGGACCCGAGATGGAGCCGCTCGCCGCGGCGGCGGCGCGCATGATCACCGATGCCACGAACACCGACGTGTGTTTCGTGCACGTGCTCGACGACGGCGGTCGGTCGCTGACTCTGGCCGGTGCCACGCCGCCGTTCGACCGCGAGGTCGGCCGGATCCGGCTGCCGCTGGGTTCGGGTATCGCCGGCTGGGTAGCCAGCCACCGTCGGCCCGTCGTGATCAGGGAGAACAAGGAATCCGACCCGCGGTATGTGCCGATCGCCGGACTCAACGACGCCGGCTTCACCTCGATGGTGTCGGTGCCGATGGAAACCGGGCCAGGTGGCCTCGTCGGTGAGTTGACCGTCTACACGGTCGAGCGGCGCGACTTCACCGACAACGATGTCGACCTGCTGTTGGTGATCGGCCGACTGATCGCAGGCGCATTACATCAAGCCAGACTGCACCGTCAGCTGGTGGGACGCGAACGCGCACATGAGAACTTCGTCGAACAGGTCATCGAGGCGCAGGAGATCGAGAGACGTCGGCTGGCCGGCGACATTCACGACGGGATCTCCCAGCGGCTGATCACACTCTCCTATCGACTCGACGCCGCTGCCCAAGCCGTCCGCGACGACCCCGCCGAAGCGTCTGTACAGCTCGCTGCCGCACGCGAATTGGTGGATCTGACGTTGGCTGAGGCGCGCGCCGCGATCGGCGGGTTGCGACCACCGGTGCTCGACGACCTCGGCCTTGCCGACGGGTTGGCCAGCCTGGCTCGCTCCGTCCCCCAGTTGCGGCTGGAGGTCGAGTTGACCGAGGTGCGGTTACCCGAGCACATCGAGCTCGCCCTGTACCGGATCGCCCAGGAATGCCTACAGAACGTCGTCAAGCATGCCAACGCCACGACGGCGCGGCTGGAGTTCTCGGTCTCCGACGACACCGCTCGACTCGAGATCAGCGATGACGGAGTGGGTTTCAGCACCCGTGAGACTCTTGAGCATCCTCTCGGCGCCGACGAGTCGGGGGGCTACGGGCTGCTGTCGATGTCGGAACGCGCCGAACTGGTCGGTGGCATGCTAACCATTCGCTCCCGGCCAGGGGCGGGAACCGTTGTGACGGCGACGATTCCGCTTCCGCCGGCTCGCGACTGAACGAGACCGCTTTCCAAGTTGGCAAGGGCGCGGTGCAGCGCGCGCAGGTCCTCGGTTCGGGTGTAGCCCGAAGGTGCTCCATCACGCGCCGCTCGAGGTCTCCCAGCTTCCACCTGGCCATCGCCGCCCTCCCGGGCCGATACGTCGTTACTACCAGCGCGAACATAACGCGCACGCGCCCGGCGCGGCGTCACCCATGAAGTGGATCCAGCGGGGGAAATCTCAACCATTCACTTAATCATCTGTACCTGATTCCCAATAGACATGTTGATGATCCGATGGCAGCATTAGCCTCGTGATCCAGCCCGCAACCGACACGTCGCGGCGTCCTTTCGGAATGACGCCCATCAACGGCGCCGACCCGCATGGCGACCGCAATGGGGATCGGCAGCGCGACGAGAAGCCCGACACGTTGAGCCCCGATGCGCTGGTGGATCTCGCCGCGGCCCGGCGAGAGGCGGGCGTCGACGAGGTCTTGGCGAAGTTGGACGCCGAACTGGTCGGTCTCGCACCGGTGAAGACGCGGATCGCGGAGATCGCCGCACTGCTGCTCGTCGACCGCATGCGGGCCCGATTCGGCCTGCGTGCACCCCAGCCGAACCTGCACATGTGCTTCACCGGCAACCCAGGGACGGGCAAGACGACCGTCGCGTTGCGGATGGCCGAGCTACTGCACAGGTTGGGCTATCTGCGTAAGGGACACCTCGTCAGCGTGACCCGCGACGACCTCGTCGGCGAGTACATCGGCCACACCGCGCCGAAGACCAAAGAGGTGATCAAGCGCGCGATGGGCGGCGTGCTGTTCATCGACGAGGCCTACTACCTGTACAAGGCCGAGAACGAGCGCGACTACGGCTCGGAGGCGATCGAGATTCTGCTTCAGGTGATGGAGAACAACCGCGACGACCTCGTGGTGATATTCGCCGGCTACGCCGACAGGATGAACCAATTCTTCTCGGCCAACCCCGGAATGCAGAGCCGGGTCGCCCATCACATCACCTTCCCCGACTACACCGTCGAGGAACTCGAGCAGATCGCGGTGCTGATGACCGAACAGCTCGGCTACACGCTGTCGGCCGGCGGCCGGGAGGCGTTGCGCGCCTACCTTCGTCGACGGATCGAGCAGCCGTGGTTCGCCAATGCCCGCAGCGTGCGAAATGCCGTGGAGCGAGCCCGCTTACGGCACGCCCGCCGGTTGGTGGCCAATACTGACACACTCGTGGGTCTGCAATCGCTGACCACGATAGAGGCCGAGGATCTGCTGGCCAGCCGGGTCTTCGACGACGACCGTGTCGCGGAGTCACGGTGACCACCAACGCTCGGTTACGGGCGCTCGTGGAGCTTGCCGACACCGGATCCGTGCGCGGCGCCGCGGAACGGCTGGTGGTGACGGAGTCGGCGATCTCGTCGGCGCTGGGCGGTCTGAGCGCCGAAGTTGGTGTGCCGCTCGTGGACCGGCACGGTCGCGGTGTTCGCCTGACACCGGCCGGTAAGCGCTACGTGGCCTATGCGCGACGGATTCTCGGCTTGCACCACGAGGCGGTCCTGGCCGCGCGCGACGAGGTCGACCCGGAGAACGGATCCATCCGCCTCGCCGCGGTGACCACGGCGGGTGAGATCTTGATCCCCGCACTCCTCGCGTCGTTCACCGCGAAGTATCCTAGCGTCGACTGCAAGCTGGAAGTGGCGTCGCGAAACGCGATCTGGCCCATGTTGACCAACCACGAAGCCGACGTCGTCGTCGCGGGACGTCCGCCGACGGATCTCGGCGATGTCCAGGTGCGGGCGAAGAGCCCCAACACGCTGGTCGTCGTCGGCTCACCCGAAGCCGCGCAGCGATTCGACCCCGCACACGTCACCTGGCTGCTGCGCGAAAAGGGTTCGGGGACAAGGGCTACCTTGATCGCGCTGCTCGACGAGCTCGATACGGATCCGCCGACGATGGTGCTGGGATCGCACGGCGCGGTCGTGGCAGCGGCCGCCACCGGACTCGGTGTCACGCTGGTTTCCCGCCAAGCGGTGCACGGCGAATTGAGCGCGGGTGCCCTGGTGGAGATCGGCGTTCCCGGGACGCCGCTGGATCGGCCGTGGCACCTCGTCACCCAGAAGCCGTGCACCGGTGCGGCCGAATTGTTCATCACGCACCTGCTCGCCCATCGCGAGCTGGGGTGGCGTAAGGCGGCCTGAGCCCCCGCGCGATCACCCAGGAGGGGGATGAGAGCGCCCGGTCACAGGACTAGCTCTTCAGGTACCCGTACTGAGGAGGAACCATGGCTGACACACGGGATCCAATCGACCACTTCCGCACGACCCATCAGCACGCAGGCGAGTCGTTCATCGACCTCTACTGCTGGCCGGGCCTGCTCTCGATCGCCTTGGGCGTGATCTCGCTGATCGGAAGTGTCGCCTCGATAGCATACCAACGCCACGAGTGGGTGCCCACCACAGGAATCGTCGGTGTGCTCGCCATAGCAGGCGGCGTCGCGTGGCTGGTACTCGAGCACCATAGAGTGCTGCGCATCGAACGCCGTTGGTTGGCAGAGCATCCCGACCGAGCAGCCGGACACCACGGCCACGCCCGGTTAACCGACCATTCTGCCGCGCAGTAGCGGCGTGACCTTCTGCCGCAGGACAACGGGGTCCACCGGCCGTGACACGACGGCGTCCGCGCGCGACCATCGCGCCAACCAGGCGTCATTAGGGCGCGCCGTGATGACGACAATCGGCATGTACTGCCGCAGTTCGTCTTTCAACTGCTTGCACAGTCCCAATCCGCCTAGCGGCGTCGCCTCGCCATCCAGTATCGCGAGGTCGACGCCGCGGCGGCTCATCTCGCAGACCGCAGCCTCCTGCGTTGCGGTGTCGACGAAATCCACCGGGGCGATCTCGCGATCCGGCCACTCACCTATTGCGTTCCGGACACTCACACGCACGCCGGGATCGCTGCTGTAAACCAGAACCCGCAGGGGGGCATAGGAACTCGTCCGCCTCACGTCGCCGATCACGCAGCGGATGGTAGTGATCTTTCCGGCCGGCGGGAATCCCCTTTCTCGTCCCCCAGGTTGGGGTGCTGACCGACCATCCGGTTCGTCATGGTGGACAAGGCCAACCCTGCATACGAAAGCCCGGCTCATGAACACTTTCGCACCGATCCTCGTGCTCGGCGGCATCGCTTTCGTCTTCGCGGTGTCCTCGGTAGCGATCGCGGTCCTGATTGGCCCACGCAAGTTCAACCGGGCGAAACTGCAGGCATATGAGTGCGGAATCGAGCCGTTGGACGGCAACATCGTCGTGCCGCTGCGGTTCCCGATCCGCTATTACGTGACGGCGATGCTGTTCATCATCTTCGACATCGAGATCGTATTCCTCTACCCGTGGGCCGTGGCGTTCGACGGCCTGGGGATGTTCGCGCTCGTGGAGATGTTGTTGTTCATGGCAACGGTGTTCGTGGCCTACGCCTATGTGTGGCGGCGGGGAGGTCTGAATTGGGACTAGAAGAACGGTTCACGGGGCGGGCGACGTATCCGCCTGACGTGGCGGGTCGCCTGTCACACGACGCGCGGCACATCATCGCGCGTTACCCGCAGCCGCGTTCGGCGCTGTTGCCGCTGCTGCATCTGGTGCAGTCGGAAGACGGGTATTTGACGAAAGCCGGAATCGCGCTGTGCGCAGAGCTCTTGGGTTTGACATCCACCGAGGTCGCCGCGGTGGCGACGTTCTATTCGATGTATCGGCGCGAGCCGACGGGCGATTATCTGGTCGGTGTCTGCACCAACACGCTGTGCGCGATCATGGGCGGCGACGCCATCCTCGAAGCGCTGCAGGACCACCTCGGCATCCACGCCGGCGAAACCACCGACTCCGCTGATGGCAAGGCCAGCGTCACCCTCGAACACGTCGAGTGCAACGCCGCATGCGACTACGCCCCCGTGGTGATGGTCAACTGGGAGTTCTTCGACAACCAAACACCGTCCTCGGCACGGGATCTGGTCGATGCACTGCGGGCAGGCGAACCGGTTGTGCCCACCCGCGGCGCACCATTGTGCACCTTCCGCCACGCCGAACGCGTCCTCGCAGGATGCGCACGACGCACCGCGCAGGACCACACCATCGGCGCGGCGACCGTGGCGGGCCTTCGCGCCGCACACGAAAGGGGCATGGCGGCACACGGTTTGGAGGGCCTGGACTGACATGCCTCCTCCTACTCCCCTGACGCCCGTACTGAGCCGCTATTGGGACCACCCGAGGTCCTGGTCGCTGGACACCTATCGCGCGCACGACGGGTACCGAGCGCTCCAGAAGGCGCTCGCGATGGAGCCCGCCGAGGTGATCGCGACGGTGAAGGCCGCCGGTCTGCGGGGCCGTGGCGGAGCCGGCTTCTCGACGGGCACCAAGTGGTCGTTCCTCCCCGACGCCGACTCCCCCGACGCCAAGCCGCACTACCTGGTAGTGAACGCCGACGAGTCGGAACCCGGTACGTGCAAAGACATCCCGCTGCTGATGGCGACACCGCACTTTCTGGTGGAGGGCGCGATCATCGCCGCGTATGCGATCCAGGCACGCCACGCGTTCATCTACCTGCGTGGTGAGGTGTTGCCGGCGCTGCGTCGCCTGCAGACAGCCGTGGACGAGGCGTACTCCGCGGGATTCCTCGGGCAGGCCATTCGCGGCTCGCGCTACAGCCTCGACATCGTGGTGCACGCGGGTGCGGGCGCCTACATCTGCGGCGAGGAATCCGCGCTGCTGGATTCGTTGGAGGGCAGGCGCGGTCAACCTCGGCTGCGGCCGCCGTTTCCCGCGGAGGCGGGCCTCTATCGATGCCCGACCCTTGTCAACAATGTGGAGTCCCTCGCGTCGGTGCCGCCGATCGTGCTCAACGGCGTCGATTGGTTTCGGTCGATGGGTTCGGAGAAGTCGCCGGGTTTCACGTTGTATTCGCTGTCGGGGCATGTGACCAATCCGGGGCAGTACGAGGCGCCGCTGGGCATCACGCTGCGCGAACTGCTCGACTACGCCGGCGGGGTGCGCGCCGGCCACGAATTGAAGTTCTGGACGCCGGGCGGGTCCTCGACGCCGTTGTTGACACCTCGACGTGCCACTGGATTACGAGGGCATGGCCTCTGTCGGCTCGATGTTGGGCACCAAGGCGCTGCAGATCTTCGACGACACCACCTGCGTGGTGCGCGCGGTGCGGCGCTGGACCGAGTTCTACGCCCACGAATCCTGCGGCAAATGCACCCCCTGTCGCGAAGGCACCTACTGGCTGAGCCAGCTCTACGAAAATCTCGAGTCCGGCACAGCCACAGCCGACGACCTGCAGAGGCTGACCGCGGTGGCCGACAACATCAGCGGGAAGTCGTTCTGTGCGTTGGGTGATGGTGCGGCCAGCCCGATTCTGTCGTCGATCAAGTTCTTCCGCGACGAATACCTCGCCCATCTCGAGGGTGGGTGCCCGTTCGATCCGCACGCCTCGACGCTGATGGCCACCGAAGGGGTGGGAGCATGACGGTCACCGAGCCGACCCAGGACACCCCGCCGGTGGAGATGGTGAATCTGACCATCGACGGCGTGCCGGTCAGTGTGCCCAAGGGCACGTTGGTGATTCGCGCCGCCGAGCTGGTCGGCATCCAGATCCCCCGGTTCTGCGACCATCCGCTGCTCGACCCCGTCGGCGCCTGCCGCCAATGCCTCGTCGAAGTCGAAGGCCAACGCAAACCGATGGCCTCATGCACCATCACCTGCACGCCGGACATGGTCGTGCGCACGCAGTTCACCTCGGAGGCGGCCGACAAGGCGCAGCAGGGCGTGATGGAGCTGTTGCTGATCAATCATCCCCTGGATTGCCCGATCTGCGACAAGGGCGGCGAGTGCCCGCTGCAGAACCAGGCCATGTCCAACGGACGCGCCGACACTCGCTTCCGCGGCGTGAAACGCACGTTCCCCAAGCCGATTCCGATTTCGGCGGAGGTGCTGCTGGATCGCGAGCGGTGTGTGTTGTGCGCACGCTGCACCCGGTTCTCCCAACAGATCGCCGGCGACCCGTTCATCGAACTGCTCGAGCGCGGCGCGCTGCAGCAGGTCGGCATCGCTCCCGGGGAACCGTTCTCGTCCTACTTCTCGGGTAACACGGTTCAGATTTGTCCGGTGGGGGCGTTGACCAACACCGCCTACCGGTTCCGGGCCCGCCCGTTCGACCTGGTGTCCAGCCCCAGTGTGTGTGAGCACTGCGCCTCGGGCTGTGCGCAGCGCACCGATCACCGCCGCGGCACCGTGCTACGCCGGCTGGCCGGCGATGACCCCGAAGTCAACGAGGAATGGAACTGCGACAAAGGCCGCTGGGCCTTCACCTACCCCCGCGTCGGGGACCGCATCACCACCCCGCTGCTGCGCGACGACGACGGCAAACTACGGCCGGCGTCCTGGTCCGAAGCCATCGGAGTGGCCGCCGCCGGGCTCGCCAAGGCTGCCGGGCGGGCCGGGGTGCTCGTCGGCGGCCGCGCCACTGTCGAAGACGCCTACGCCTACGCCAAGTTCGCCCGGATGGTGCTCGACACCAACGACATCGACTTCCGCATCCGCCCGCACAGCGCCGAAGAAGCCGAGTTTTTGGCCGCCCACATCGCCGGGCAGCCGTTGACGGTCACCTACGCCGACCTGGAGAAGGCTCCGGCGGTGTTGTTGGCCGGGTTTGAACCCGAAGAGGAATCACCCATCGTGTTCCTGCGGCTGCGCAAAGCCACCCGCAAACACGGCCTGAAAGTCCTCTCGATCGCCCCGTTCGCCACGAGGGGGCTGACCAAGATGTCCGGTGAGCTGATTCGCACCGCACCCGGGCGGGAAGCCGCGGCGTTGGATGCGTTGGCCGATCATGGCTTGCTGACTCAGCCGGGTGCGGTCATCCTCGTCGGCGAACGGCTGGCCACCACTCCCGGTGCGCTGTCGGCGGCCAGCCGCCTGGCCGCCGCCACCGGCGCCCGCCTCGCCTGGATCCCCCGCCGCGCCGGCGAACGCGGCGCCCTCGAAGCAGGCGCCCTCCCCAACCTGCTGCCCGGCGGCCGACCCTGCGGCTACCCCGGCCGCGACACCTCAGGCATTCTGGCCGCGGCGGCAGCGGGTGAACTGGATGCGCTGCTGATCGGCGGGGTCGACATCGCCGACCTGCCCGACCCCGAATCCGCGCGCCGGGCGCTGACTTCGGCGCCGTTCGTCGTCAGCCTGGAGCTGCGCCGCAGTGACGTCACCGACCGTGCCTCCGTAATATTGCCGGTGGCGACCGTGGCCGAGAAGCCGGGCACCTTCGTCAACTGGGAAGGACGCCGGCGCTCCTTCTCCGCTCCCCTGCAGAGCGCCGGAGCGCTGTCCGATCTGCAGGTGTTGCAGGCGATCGCGGCCGAGATGAAGATCGCCCTCGGCCTACCCGACGCGCAGGCCGCGCGAGACGAACTCGACATGTTGGGCACATACCATGGCGAACGTCCCGCGATGCGTACGGCGCAGGCGCGTCCGGCCCCGAAACCTGGTGCGGGAGAAGCTGTTCTGTCCAGCTGGCGCATGCTCGTCGACGCCGGCCGCCTGCAGGACGGTGAACCACACCTTGCCGCGACGGCACGACAGTCGGTGGTGCGCCTGTGCCCGACGACCGCCAAGGAGATCGGGGCGGCCGAGGACGATGCGGTCACCGTCAGCACGACGTCGGGTGCGATCACGCTGCCGCTGCGGATCACCGACATGCCCGAGCGCGTGGTCTGGCTGCCCATGAACTCGGTCGGGTCGGCCGTGCATCGACAACTCGGTGTGACCGCGGGGGCCGTCGTCGCGATCGGTGTGGCGCGATGAGTGCACCCGGATTCGACCCGTGGTGGCTGATCGCGGCGAAGGCGCTCGCCGTCTTCGGGTTTCTGTTGATCACGGTGCTGGTGGCGATTTTGGCGGAGCGACGCGTGCTGGCGCGAATGCAGATGCGGCTCGGACCGAACCGGGTCGGGCCGAACGGGTTGCTCCAATCGCTGGTCGACGGCATCAAGCTCGCGCTCAAGGAGGACGTGACCCCGGCAGGCGCGAACCGCACCGTCTATCTCCTTGCCCCCGTGATCGCGGTGATCCCCGCGATTCTGGCGTTTGCGGTCATCCCGATGGGGCCGGTGGTTTCGGTGTTCGGCCACCGCACGGCGCTGCAATTGACCGACATGCCCGTCGCGGTGCTCTACGTGCTGGCTGCGACATCGATGGGCGCATACGGAATCGTGTTGGCGGGGTGGGCCTCCGGGTCCAGCTATCCGCTGTTGGGTGGTCTGCGGTCCACCGCTCAGGTGATCTCGTATGAGATCGCGATGGCGTTGTCGTTCACCACCGTCTTCCTGCTCACCGGCACGATGTCGACGTCCGGGATCGTCGCCGCGCAGGACGGGACCTGGTTCGTCTTCGTACTGCTGCCGTCGTTTCTGATTTATGTGACATCCATGGTGGGCGAAACCAACCGTGCCCCATTCGATCTGCCCGAGGCCGAGGGCGAGCTGGTCGGCGGCTTCCACACCGAGTACTCGTCGTTGAAGTTCGCGATGTTCATGCTCGCCGAGTACGTCAACATGACCACGGTGTCGGCGCTGGCCACCACGATGTTCCTCGGCGGCTGGCACGCGCCCTGGCCGATCAACATGTGGGACGGCGCCAACACCGGCTGGTGGCCGCTGCTGTGGTTCACCGGCAAGGTCTGGGCATTCATGTTCGGCTATTTCTGGTTGCGCGCCACGCTGCCACGGCTGCGCTACGACCAGTTCATGGCGCTGGGCTGGAAGCTGCTCATTCCGGTGTCGCTGATGTGGGTGATGACGATCGCCGTCGTCCGGACCGTCAGCCCGGATCCGCAAGCGGCACAGGGGATCGCGGCAATTGCCGGGCTGTGCCTCGTCCTCGGCGTCGCACTGACGGTGAAACGGTCCGCACGCGCTCGCATCTCAGGAGTACGGCCATGACGACTGAGGAAATCCTGTTCTGGACGCTCGGCGTCGCTGCAGTGGCGGCGGCGGTGGGGATGGTGACCGCTGCCAAGGCGGTGTATTCGGCCATGTGCCTCGGGATGATCATGCTCATCCTGGCCGTGTTCTACGTCGCGCAGGGGGCGTTGTTCCTCGGGATCGTGCAGGTGGTGGTCTACACCGGTGCGGTGATGATGCTGTTTCTGTTCGTTCTGATGCTCGTCGGTGTTGAGTCGTCCGAATCCCTCACCGAAACCATTCGCGGGCAGCGGGTTGCGGCCATTCTGGCCGTCACCGGGTTCGCCGTCCTGTTGATCGCCGTCGTTGCGAACAGGCAATCCCGCGTCACCGGCCGCGGCGGCGGGCAGGCCGGTCTCGCTCAAGACAACGTCGAAGGGTTGGCGGCGTTGATCTTCACCCGCTACCTGTGGGCGTTCGAAGTGACGAGCGCGCTGTTGGTCACGGCCGCGCTCGGCGCCATGGTGCTCACCCACCGGGAACGATCCGAACGCCGAATGACTCAACGACAGCTTTCGATCGAACGGTTCCGGCAGGGAGGCCATCCGACGACGTTGCCGAATCCCGGTGTGTATGCGACACATAACGCGGTCGACGCGCCAGCGCTGCTGCCCGACGGGTCCGCCTCGTCTGCGTCGGTACCCGGAATGGTGCAACCCCGGCCGGTGCCGGCGCGAAGCGCGACAACGTCGCGACCAAGGCTGCGGCTCGTTTCGCCGCCGTCGGAGGCCAGCCTCGACTGGATCGACCGCTGGTCGGTGCCCGGCAAGCACAGGAGCCAAGGATGAATCCGGATAACTACCTCTATTTGTCGGCGTTGTTGTTCACGATTGGTGCGTCGGGGGTGTTGTTGCGGCGCAATGCGATTGTGATGTTCATGTGTGTGGAGTTGATGCTTAATGCCTGCAATTTGGCGTTCGTGGCGTTCTCCCGGATGCATGGGCATCTCAACGGGCAGGTGGTGGCGTTTTTCACCATGGTGGTGGCGGCCTGTGAGGTGGTCGTCGGGTTGGCCATCATCATGAGCATCTTCCGCACCCGCCGCTCGGCCTCGGTCGACGACGCCAGCCTGCTGAAGAACTAGAGGGCTGCTACGCGATGACACTTGCGGTTTGGCTTCTGATCGCCCTGCCCCTGGCCGGCGCCGCCGTGCTGCTGCTGGCCGGGCGCCGCTCCGATGGGTGGGGGCATCTGCTGGGTTGTGTGGCCGCGCTGGCCTCCTTCGCCGTCGGGGTGGTGCTGTTTGTTGACATGCTGGCCCGCCCCGGCCAGAACCGGCTGGTCCACGAGCGGTTGTTCTCCTGGGTGCCCGCCGGTGGGTTGCAGGTCGACTTCGGCCTGCAGCTGGATCCGTTGTCGATGTGTTTCGTGCTGCTGATCACCGGGGTCGGCTCGCTGATCCACATCTACTCGATCGGCTACATGGCCGACGACCCCGACCGGCGCCGGTTCTTCGCCTACCTGAACCTGTTTCTGGCCGCCATGCTGCTGCTCGCGCTGGCCGACAATTACCTGGGGTTGTATGTCGGGTGGGAAGGCGTCGGCCTGGCCTCCTACCTGCTGATCGGATTTTGGCAACACAAACCCAGCGCCGCGACCGCGGCCAAGAAAGCGTTTGTGGTCAACCGGGTCGGCGACATGGGCCTGGCGATCGCGATGATGGTGATGTTCGCCTCGGTCGGCGCGATCTCCTTCGAGGCGGTGTTCACCGCCGCGCCCGAACTCGGTGAGGGCACGCTGAACGCGATCGGGTTGCTGCTGCTGCTATGCGCCTGCGGCAAATCCGCCCAAGTGCCGCTACAGTCCTGGCTCGGTGATGCGATGGAGGGCCCCACCCCGGTCTCGGCGCTGATCCACGCCGCCACCATGGTCACCGCCGGGGTGTATCTGATCGTGCGCTCCGGGCCGGTGTTCGACCTGGCCCCCGGCGCCCAACTCGGCGTGGTGATCGTCGGCGCGGTCACCCTGTTGTTCGGGGCGATCATCGGCTGCGCCAAAGACGACATCAAGAAAGCCCTTGCCGCGTCGACGATGTCACAGATCGGCTACATGGTGCTCGCTGCGGGTCTGGGGCCGGCCGGGTATGCGGTGGCGATCATGCACCTGTTGACCCACGGCTTCTTCAAAGCCGGTCTCTTCCTCGG
>NZ_PDCP01000260.1 GCF_002553505.1 Mycolicibacterium agri
GCACCCGTCAATCATCCCGAAAACCCCAGCAGAACCACGCCCGCCACGCGGGATTAATTCAGCAGGCTCCTAGCCGCGCCCGTGTGGGGTGTCGTACGCGACACGCCGCCGGCGCGTACGCAACGACACAGTCGCGGCGGTTGGGCTTGTGTGGCAGCGCTGCGGTAGGCTCTCGTGCTGCCGCCGAAGCATCTCGACGGCACCGGGCTGTGGCGCAGTTTGGTAGCGCACTTGACTGGGGGTCAAGTGGTCGCAGGTTCAAATCCTGTCAGCCCGACGCTGTGATGTCTCAAGACATCGGAATAGCCGTGGACCTGCTTTAGGTCTGCGGTTTTTTCCGTTTGGGGCCTTTGGGTG
>NZ_PDCP01000261.1 GCF_002553505.1 Mycolicibacterium agri
CAATCACCGCGTGCGAAGGTCTCTTCGGGCAGCATTCCAATGTTCACCTTGCGGTGCTCACCGGCGACGTCGACGAGCGCGAGCTGGTCGCCGTAGCCCTCCACCATGCCGATGACTTGCCCAGGGATGCCCAGACACATGGTCAGCCTCCCTTCACCGGTTCGAGCAGCCGGGCCAGGACGTCCTCGAGGGCCCGCACCGCCTCGGGTATCGCGGCGGTTACCTGTTCGGACAGCCCGATGCCCTCGTCGACGTCCGCGACCTCGCAACCGATGACGATCGTGTAGGGCGGTGTTCCGCCGAGGGCGTTGAGGCTGGCGAACACCGCAGCCGGGTCCATCGCGTG
>NZ_PDCP01000262.1 GCF_002553505.1 Mycolicibacterium agri
GTGTCCCGTGTGCTCAACCGTCGACAGATGCCCCACCTACGCGAGCTGGACCCGATGACCGGTCAGGTGATCCGCGCCTCCAAGACCACCGCTGTCCGTTATGAGCGGTCGCGCCCCGGCGAGCTGGTTCACATGGACGTCAAGAAGCTGGGTCGCATCCCCGCCGGCGGTGGATGGCGCGCGCACGGACGAGGACGTGCACCGGATCGAGATCGCAAGAACGGCCATGGATTCGACTACATTCACTCGTTGGTCGATGACTATGAACCACCCCGGGTTTGATGCACACCTTCTTTCGAGGGAAGGTTGTTCGCATCATGGCGAAGAGGTACGACGAGGA
>NZ_PDCP01000263.1 GCF_002553505.1 Mycolicibacterium agri
TCGGACTGGTATGCGGCCGCGAGGACCGGTCGTGAAGACCGTCTTCACCCTCGGTCTCAAAACGACTGATCCAGGTGTGGACGCATTTACGCGAAACCCCCATCGCTTTCGCGATATGGGCCTTGGGCCAACCAGCCTGATACCGGCGCACCATCAGCAGCCGGCCGTGAAACGTCGTACGGGCATTACGGTGGGACACGAGAACCTCCGGACGGTGGTGGACCTAGACAAGCCACACCCCACCCGGAGGTTCTCCTCACATCAAGCCAACACGCCTGCTACCAACGTCCTGTCCCAGTACA
>NZ_PDCP01000264.1 GCF_002553505.1 Mycolicibacterium agri
GCGACTGTTCCTTCGGCATACCTGCATCCTCGTTTCCAAGGTCAGGAGCCTCCAGCATTTCCAGGGCGATTCAGGCGGCAACAACTCGCCCAGTTTGGCGGCAGCATCATCTCTGGACGAATCAGATTGTGGCAATGAAACTCTCCTGTCCGGTGGTCAGCCACCACCTTTCAGGCCGAACCCCTTACACAGTCAATAAGACACGCCCGCTGCACCTGCCCGATGACCATGGTGCATTGGCGGTGCAGGAGGCCATCGTGGCCAAAATGGCCCAGCTGCCGGCGA
>NZ_PDCP01000265.1 GCF_002553505.1 Mycolicibacterium agri
GAGCGGGGCCGTTCTCATCATCAGATCGTCGTCCACCCCATTGACGCCATCATCGTCATCCTGAGCGACGCGCAACAGACGCGAAGCGCGACGGTGTCATCGTTGGTGTCGATGTCATCGACGGTGAGCCGACTGATTGTCGCGGGGTGTTGGGCATAGAGCAGTAGCAGTAGGCCAGCGACGCGGTCCTGAATCGCCCTGGATTCGCCGGAGGCTCGAGCTATTGGATTCCGACCAGGGGTTGGTCGGTCCGTGATGCATCGTAG
>NZ_PDCP01000266.1 GCF_002553505.1 Mycolicibacterium agri
CCGATGGGTATCGAGACGGAAGAACCGAACCAGAAGCCGCCGACCTTCTGGCAGATGCTGCATAGCGTGATGGCTGCCGCCTTCGGCGTACAGAGCGGGCGAAACCGCGCCCGCGACTTCACCCACGGCAAGCCCGTGCACTTCATCATGCTGGGCCTGCTCTTCACCCTGGTGTTCGTGCTGTTGCTGGCCGGGATCGTGAAACTGGTGCTGAGCCTCAGCGGCCTGTGACCTCTGAGCCGCCGAGGCGGGCTTTCACTGG
>NZ_PDCP01000267.1 GCF_002553505.1 Mycolicibacterium agri
ACCAGTGTGCCGATCGCGGACTTACCCCCAGCACCCAGAATCAGATCACCCTCCCAATGTCCAGGAACGGCGCGGTCCTCGACTTCTGGTGGGCGTTCGCTGATGTTGACCATGTCTGGAATCCGGCCTCTGCGTTGATCGGCGCGGCGCTGTGGTTTGCGTAACGCCCGCCCGGTGCGCAGGCATTGATGCAGCTCACGACGCAAACTGCCCCGCCCTTGGACGTAAATCGACTGGTAGAT
>NZ_PDCP01000268.1 GCF_002553505.1 Mycolicibacterium agri
ACCAGTGTGCCGATCGCGGACTTACCCCCAGCACCCAGAATCAGATCACCCTCCCAATGTCCAGGAACGGCGCGGTCTTCGACTTCTGGTGGGCGTTCGCTGATGTTGACCATGTCTGGAATCCGGCCTCTGCGTTGATCGGCGCGGCGCTGTGGTTTGCGTAAAGCCCGCCCGGTGCGCAGGCATTGATGCAGCTCACGACGCAAACTGCCCCGCCCTTGGACGTAAATCGACTGGTAGAT
>NZ_PDCP01000269.1 GCF_002553505.1 Mycolicibacterium agri
GTCCACCATCGAGTGGATCACGCTCTGCGGGTGGATCACCACCTCGACCTGGCTCGGCTGGGCGTCGAACAGCCAGCACGCCTCGATCAGTTCGAGCCCCTTGTTCATCATGCTGGCGGAGTCGACGGAAATCTTCCGCCCCATCGACCAGTTCGGGTGCGCACAAGCCTGCTCCGGCGTCACCGAAGCGAGTTGCTCCAGCGGCGTCTCGCGGAACGGGCCGCCGGAGGCGGTCAAGAGGA
>NZ_PDCP01000026.1 GCF_002553505.1 Mycolicibacterium agri
AGGCCGCCCAGCATCACAACCACTCACCTGCACCCACAAAGAACCTCAATCGAGCGCCAGGTGAAAGATCGAGGCTAACCGGCGAAACTGCTGGTCCAAAGGCGCGACAGCGTGCTACCGCAGCGCTGATAGGCTGCATGGAATATGCTGTGGCACTCTTACGTCATGAAACACGTTCAGAACCAACATGTTTCCAGCAGATCGTGGTGGCGTTGATCGACGCTTCGGTTGTTCTGGCACGCTGGTGCGAAGATACTGTGTGCCACGAAAAATGCTATGGCACAACGAAAAACAGACAGCTCGCCGTGAAAAGGGGCAGCAGCGAACCTTTTCAGTTGCTGACATCGCGAAAACCGCTGATGAGGGCCATATCTGGGGCTGATCCGGTCCAATTCCCCGTCGTGTCAACCCCGTTAAACGTGTCACGGGTCACAAAATGCACGTGATCTGACTCACGAAAATCCGGCGGGCAACGGCAATCTGACGACGCCGTCAAACGTCGCGATGACCTGCGCGGACGACGGTGAAAAGACGTCGTGATCTGTCCGTGATCTAACCGCGATCATGCCTATACCCGATATGACTTTGACGGAAACGGTTTGTACCGTCCCTGACGGCTCCAAAAGAGCAAACAAGTTCAGATAACCACGAACCTGCGTGTGAGTGGGGCTGCAGAGGTGGGATCGCCTTTGTAGCCGCCGGGCATCAAGCCCGGTGGAGGTCTGCCACAAACCTCCCGCTGTCGTGCCTGACCGAGAGGGCACGTCCCAACTCCCCTGCCTGAAAGGCACCTACGCCCGCGTCGACGGGCGTGGTTTTGGCGCGCGCTTGGCGAAAGGAAAGCAGTGAAGAACATCCGCAAGACGTTTGGGCTGGCCACCATCACCGGCGCCCTGGCCCTGGCACCGATGGCCCTGGCGACCGGCACCGCGAGTGCGGAAAGCGGCGTGAACTGGGACGCCGTCGCGGCCTGCGAGTCGGGTGGCAACTGGTCCATCAACACCGGAAACGGCTACTACGGCGGACTGCAGTTCACCATGAGCACCTGGCGCGCCAACGGCGGCAAGGGCTCGCCCCACAACGCCAGCCGCGAGGAGCAGATCCGGGTGGCCAACAACGTGCTCAAGACCCAGGGCATCGGCGCCTGGCCGGTGTGCGGTAAGCGCGGCTAATCCGCGGTTAACCAGGTCTTTGTGGGGGTGCCGGGCCTTCGGGCTCGGCACCCCCTCTTTTTCTCACCTATCACATCAAGCTCATCTGGCGCATCTTTCTCGCAAAACTCATTTAACTCATTTTTCCCATCGCTAGCTGGGATAAATCGCGTCTCGATAACGTCATTGCACCTCCCTTGTAACGCGTGACCCAACTCACTCGAAAGACCCATCAGTTACAAGGTCGGGGGAAGGACCGGAGATGAAGATTCGCCAGATAATCACCGGAGCGGCTCGCAAGGCCGCCTGGCTGGTCGCGATCACCGGGGCTCTTGCAGTGGCGCCTGTGGCCTTGTCGGCCACCGCGAATGCCGACACCGTCGACTGGGACGCCATCGCACAGTGCGAGTCGGGGGGCAACTGGTCCGCCAACACCGGTAACGGCCACTACGGCGGGCTGCAGTTCAAACCGACGACCTGGGCTGCACACGGCGGCTTTGGCTCGCCGGCGGCGGCGTCGCGCGAGCAGCAGATCCGCGTCGCCGAGAACGTGTTGCGCACCCAGGGCCTGCGCGCCTGGCCCAAGTGCGGATCGGCGGCGGGCGGACCGGCCGTGTGGACCGCGGTGACACCGATACCCGGACAGACGGGGTGCAAGGCCATGCGGAGCGGCGCGGTGCTCGGCCTCGTCGATCTGCGCCAGCTGTGCTCGACGTTCCTGGGCCCGCTCGGCCTAGGCTGACGCCGTCGCAGGCGCCTGAAACGCCGAGCGCGACGCGATGCCGGCCATGTGCCGCATCAGCACGGCTTCGGGCACGAGCGCCGACGCCCGGGTGGCCAGTGTGCTCAGAAGCGCCGGCCGCAGGTTGACGACCGTGCCCAGCAGCGCCGACTCGCGCACCAGCGCCCGCACCCGTGGGCGACGGAACTGAGCGAAGCGCGCGAACGCCGCGGCCAGGTCGTTAGTCCGGTCGACGAACGCGGCCAGGATCGCGGCGTCTTCCAGGCCCTGGCAGCCGCCCTGGCCCAGATGCGGGCGCATCGCATGGGCGGCGTCGCCGACCAGCACGATCGGCCCGCGCGACCACGCCCGCGCCTCGTCGCGGTCATAGAGGTCGTTGTGCAGGACAACGTCGGGGTCGGTGGCGGCCAGCAGCGTCGGCATCGGCTCGGCCCACGACGCGAACTTCTCCTTCAGGTACGCCAGCTCACCCTGGGCTGCGACCCGTCCTTCCGGCGCGCGTTCGGTGGCGAACCAGTAGGTGTGGCCGGGGCCCATCGGCACGTGTCCGCACTCGATGCCCGGGCCCATCGTCTCGCCGGCCAGGTCCGGATCGATCGACGTGTCCGCGACGCCGCGCCACGCCGTGTAGCCGACATAGCGGTTGCGCAGCGGCCCGTTCAGGTGGCGGGCCACCGAAGAGTGCGTGCCGTCGGCGCCGATCACCGCGTCCGCCCAGCGTGTGCTGCCGTCCGAGAGCATGACGCGCACGCCGTCCGGCGTGGCCTCGAACTGCTTGGCCGCGACGCCGTAGTGCACCGTGCCGTCGCGCAGCGCACCGGCCATCACGTCGTTCAGCGCCGAGCGGCGCACCACCACGAGCGGCTCGCCCAGCGCCTTGACCATTCGGTCGTGGGACGGGCGGCGCAGCCACGAGCCGTTGCGCCACCGGACCGCGCCTGCGGTCACCCTGCCGCCGGCCTCACGGACGGCGTCGCCGAGGCCGATCTGATCGAGGGCGGCCAGCGCGTTGGGCCAGATGCTGATGCCTGCGCCACTCGACGTGTCCGTGCGCGCCTCGATGACCGTGACGTCGTGGCCGTCCCGCTGCAGCGCGACCGCCGTCGCCAACCCCGCGATGCCTGCACCTACGACAAGGAACCGATGCCGCGCCACCCGTCGAACCTAGCGTGCGACGCCAAGGCTCTATAGATCTCCTACAGGTCGAACACCAGCAGTGTGCTGGTGGCGGTGGCGACGACGGCGCCGTTGGCGTCGGTGACCACACCCTCGGCGAAGCCGACCCGTGACCCGGATTTCACCACCGTGCCGGTGGCGGTCAGCGTTCCGCTGGACAGCCGCACGGCCTTCAGATAGTTCACCTTGATCTCAATCGACGTGTAGCCCTTGTTTTTTGGCAATGTGCTGTGAACCGCGCAACCGGTCACCGAGTCCAGCAGCGTGCAGACAAGGCCGCCGTGCACCGCGCCGATCGGGTTGTACATCGACTCGTCGGGCTCGCACTCGAACACCACCCGTCCCGGCTCGACCGACACGATTTTCGATCGCATCAGCCCGGCGATGGGCGCCCCTGGCAGTTCACCGTCGACGATGGCGCGCAGATAGTCGATGCCGGCCATGGCGAGGCCCTTGGCGGTGCTCGGCGCGGGGTCGTGCCATGTCACCGTGCGGGACCGCTGCGGGCCCCATCCGTCGCGGGTCGTCGCCTCGGCCAACTCTGCGGTCATCGGGATCCTCGCTTCATCAACTCGGTCATGGGTCGGTACCTGGGCCTGCGATCGGGATCGTCGGGGGCGACGGCGTGGCGCTTACCCCACTCCAGCAGGGCATCCAGCACCGGCAGCAGCGCACGGCCAGACTCCGTGAGCCGGTACTCGTAGCGCGGCGGGCCGTCGTGGTACGGCGTTCGGGTGACGATGCCCGCCCATTCCAGCGCCTTCAACCGGGCCGCGATGCGGTCCCGCGGCGCTCCGGTGCCCGCGACGATGTCGCTGAAGCGGGTGGAGCCGAGGGCAATCTCCCGGACGACGAGCAGCGCCCACCGCTCGCCGACGATCTCCAGGGCCGCCGCGATGGGACAGGGTCGGCCGGGCAGCTCCGCCAACGCCGTTGTGGTCACGCGAACCAGCCTGCCATCAGTAAGTTTGAAAATCAAACTTACTGTGTGTTGTGCTACCAAAGTCGGGTGAGCGAAACCCCATTCGACGACCTCGACCGCTACTTCGCGCTGCCGCGGGTGTCCGGGCTGGCGGTGTCGCCCGACGGCTCCCGCGTCGTCACCACTGTCAGCGAGCTCAACGACAAGCGCACCGAATACGTCACCGCCGTGTGGGAGCTGGACCCCGACGGTCGGCGCGCGGCGCGCCGGTTGACCCGCGGCGCCAAGGGCGAATCGTCACCGACATTCACCTCCGACGGTGATCTGCTGTTCGTGTCGGTGCGCCCGACGCCCGAGGACGACAAACCACCCGCGGCGCTGTGGCGCCTGCCCGCATCCGGCGGCGAGGCGATCGAGATCCTCGCCCCGCCAGGCGGAGTCGACGCCGTCAAGGCCGCGCGCGACGCCGCCGCGACGGTGGTCCGCACCTCGATGTTGCCGTCGGCGGAAAGCCTCGACGACGACCGCCGTCTGCGAAACCTGCGCAAAGACAACAAGATCGACGCGATCCTGCACACCGGCTACCCGATCCGATTCTGGGACAAGGACCTTGGGCCCGCGGCCCCGCACCTGCTGGCGCTCGACGATACTTCTCGACCCAACGACCTGACACCGCAACCCGAGGCGGCGCTGCGCGAAACCGACTACGACGTCAGCGCCGACGGCCGCTTCGTGGTGACGTCATGGCAGCGTCCCGGCCGCGGCGCAGCCCGGCGTTCGGTGCTGGTGCGGATCGACCTCGCCGACGGCACCCACACCGTCATCGCCGACGACCCCGACGCCGACCTGTGGAGCCCGGCTATCGCACCGGACGGGTCGGCGGTGGCGTTCCTGCGCGAGGGTTACTCCACGCCCGCGCAGGCGCCGCGAATCAGCCTGGGCTACTTGCGATTCGGCGAACAACCGCGAGGGCTCGCGCCGGAGTGGGACCGCTGGCCGGCCTCGGTGACGTGGTCGCGCAGCGGTGATGCGCTGATCGTCACCGCCGACGACGGCGGCCGGTGCCCGGTGTTCAGAATCGGCATCGGCGACGGCGCGGTCGAGGCGTTGACCGCCGACGACTACGCCTACACCGACGTGACGACGGCACCCGGCGGGGTGATCTACGCGCTGCGCAGTTCGTATGCGGCCACGCCGCATCCGGTGCGCATCGACGCCGACGGCACGGTCACGGTCCTGCCGTGCATCGACCAGCCGCAGCTGCCCGGCACGCTCACCGAGATGACGGCCACCACGGCCGAGGGGTGCGCGGTGCGCTCGTGGCTGGTGCTCCCCGATGTCGACAAATATGAAGCGCAGGCCCCGCTTCTGCTGTGGGTGCACGGCGGCCCGCTCAACAGCTGGAACGCCTGGCACTGGCGGTGGAACCCGTGGGTGCTGGCCGCGCGCGGTTACGCCGTCCTGCTGCCGGATCCCGCGCTGTCGACCGGATACGGCCAGGATTTCATCCAGCGCGGCTGGGGCCATTGGGGCGCGGCGCCGTACGAGGACCTCATCGCAATCACCGACGCAGCGTGCGCCCACCCGCGGATCGACGCCTCCCGCACCGCCGCGATGGGCGGCTCCTTCGGCGGCTACATGGCCAACTGGATCGCAGGCCACACCGACCGGTTCAACGCGATCGTCACCCATGCCAGCCTGTGGGCGCTCGACCAGTTCAACTCCACCACCGACGCCGCCTACTACTGGGTCCGCGAGATGACGAGGGAGATGGCGGAGGCCAACTCGCCGCACCGATTCGTCAAGGACATCCGCACGCCGTTGCTCGTCATCCACGGCGACAAGGACTATCGCGTGCCGATCGGTGAGGCGCTGCGGCTGTGGTACGAGCTGCTCAGCGAGTCCGGCCTGCCCGCCGCCGAGGACGGCACGAGCCCGCACCGGTTCCTCTACTTCCCGTCGGAGAACCATTGGGTGCTCAATCCCCAGCACGCCAAGATCTGGTACGAGGTGGTGATCGCCTTCCTGGCCAAGCACGTGCTCGGCGAGGACGTCGAACTGCCCGAGGCGCTGGGGTAGCGTCGGATTCGATGACGCAGGACCAACGTGAATTCGACATCGTCTTATACGGCGCGACCGGGTTCGTCGGGAAGCTGACGGCCGAATACCTCGCGCGGGCCGGCGGCGCCGTGCGGATTGCGCTGGCCGGTCGGTCCCAGGACAAGCTGCGGGCCGTCCAGCAGACGTTGGGCGAGAGCGCGCGGTCGTGGCAGCTGATCACCGCGGACGCTTCGCAGCCGGACACACTCAAGGCGATGGCCGAACGCACCCGGGTGGTGGTGAGCACGGTCGGGCCGTACAACCGCTACGGTGTGCCGCTGGTCGCCGCATGCGCAGAAGCGGGCACCGACTACGCCGACCTGACCGGCGAGCCGATGTTCATGCGCAAGTGCATCGACCTGTACCACAAGCAGGCCGTCGACACCGGAGCCCGCATCGTGCACGCGTGCGGATTCGACTCCGTCCCTTCGGATCTCAGCGTCTACGCGCTGCATCGGCGGGTCACCGACGACGGCGAAGGCGAACTCACCGACACCACGTTCGTGGTGCGCAAGATGGTCGGCGGCCTGTCCGGCGGAACGATCGCGTCGATGACCGACGTTCTCCGGGCCATGGCCAACGACCCGGAAGTGCGCCGCCTGCTTGAGGATCCCTACACGTTGACCCCGGACCGGGCCGCCGAACCCGAACTCGACCCGCAGCCCGACATGCCGTGGCGGCGCGGCAGCCAGATCGCGCCGGAGCTGGACGGAATCTGGACGGCCGGCTTCATGATGGCACCGGTCAATACGCGAGTCGTTCGGCGCAGCAACGCATTACAGGACTTTGCATACGGCAGGCGGTTCCGCTACTCGGAATGCCAGAGCGTCGGGTCCTCGCCGGTGGCGCCGGTCGCGTCGGCGGCGTTCGCGGGCGTCGGTGCGCTGGTGACCAAGGTGGGCACCCGCTATCTGAACAAGGTGCCCGAGCGCTACATCGAGAAGATTCTGCCCAAGCCGGGCAGCGGACCCAGCGAACGAACCCGCGAGCGGGGCCATTACACGGTCGAGACGTACACCAGGACCACCACGGGTGCGCGGTACCGGGCGAGGATGTCCCAGCAGGGCGACCCGGGCTACAAGGCCACGTCGGTGCTGCTCGGCGAGTGTGCGTTGGCGCTGGCGTTGGACCGCGACCGGCTGTCCGATCTGCGCGGTGTATTGACGCCCGCGGCAGCGATGGGTGACGCGCTGTTGGCCCGATTCCCCGCTGCCGGTGTGTCTTTGGACGTCACACGGCTGAATTGATCGGCGCGAGCCGAAGCCGTGTCAACCAAGATCAGCTGGACTAGTGTCATCTTCGGCATGCGGTAACCAGCGACGAGGGTGGAGTACGACATGGCAGGCCTTGACGATCTCTTCGCACAGATCCCGGTAAGCGACATCGCGAGCAAACTCGGCGAAGACGAGGGCGAGGTGAACAACGCCGTCAAGACGCTGGTTCCCGCGCTGGTGGGTGGGCTCGCCCAGAACGTGCAGTCCAATGACATCGACTCCAGCAAGCTTGAGTCCGCGGTCGCCCAGCAGGGCGGCAGCGGACTGCTCGATGGGGGAGTCAACGTCGAGCAGGTCGACGAGAACGAGGGCGACAACCTGGTCGCGCACCTGTTCGGCGGCAACGACAGCACCGCCGTCGCCTCCGCGCTCGGCGGAACCGGCGCCGGTAGCAGCGACCTGATCAGGAAACTGCTGCCGATCATCACGCCGATCGTGCTGGCCTACATCGGCAAGCAACTCAACAAGGGCTCCGCGCCGACGCCCCAGCCGCAGGGCCAGCAGTCGGGCGGCGGCCTCGGCGACATCCTCGGCAGCATCCTCGGCGGCTCGACCGGCGGTGGCGCTTCCGGCGGCGGTGCCGGCGGCGGGGACAACCCGCTGGGCAGCATCCTCGGCAGCGTGCTGGGCGGTCAGCAGGGCGGCGCGATCGGCGACATCCTGGGCGGGCTGCTCGGCGGCAGGAAGTAGCGGCTGGAAAAAGCGGCGGCAGCAGCGGCGGGGACCAGCCGCAGGAAACAGCCGGGAGATAGCCCGAGCAGTAGGCGCACCTGAGCGCGCGCAGCGCACTCCATAGAATGGCGCGGTGACCGCCAGTTCGAAGCCAGCTGCCGCCCTGCCCAAGTCGTGGGACCCGGGCGCGGTGGAAAGCGACCTCTACCAGGGCTGGGTCGACGCTGGCTACTTCACGGCCGACCCGCACAGCGACAAGCCGGCGTATTCCATTGTGTTGCCGCCGCCGAACGTCACCGGCAGCCTGCACATGGGCCACGCGCTCGACCACACGCTGATGGATGCGCTCACCCGGCGCAAGCGGATGCAGGGTTATGAGGTGCTGTGGCTGCCCGGCATGGACCATGCGGGCATCGCCACCCAGACGGTGGTGGAAAAGCAGCTGGCCGTCGACGGTAAGACCAAGGAGGACTTCGGCCGCGAGCTGTTCGTCGAGAAGGTCTGGGACTGGAAACGCGAGTCCGGCGGCACCATCGGCGCGCAGATGCGCAGGCTCGGCGACGGCGTCGACTGGACCCGCGACCGCTTCACCATGGACGAGGGCCTGTCCCGCGCGGTCCGCACAATCTTCAAGCGGCTCTACGATGCCGGGCTGATCTACCAGGCCGAGCGGCTGGTCAACTGGTCGCCGGTGCTGGAGACGGCCATCTCAGACCTCGAGGTGTCCTACTCCGACGTCGAGGGCGAGCTGGTGTCGTTCCGGTACGGGTCGATGTCCGACGACGAACCGCACATCGTGGTGGCCACCACCCGGGTCGAGACGATGCTCGGCGACACCGCGATCGCGGTGCACCCCGACGACGAGCGCTACAAGCACCTGGTCGGCAAGACGCTGCCGCACCCGTTCGTCGACCGCGAACTGATCATCGTCGCCGACGAGCACGTCGACCCCGAATTCGGCACCGGCGCAGTGAAGGTCACCCCGGCACACGACCCGAACGACTTCGAGATCGGGCTGCGGCACAAGCTGCCGATGCCGTCGATCATGGACACCAAGGCCAGGATCGTCGACACCGGAACCCAATTCGACGGCATGGACCGGTTCGAGGCCCGCGTCGCGGTGCGTGAGGCGTTGGCCGCCCAAGGCCGGATCGTCGAGGAGAAGCGGCCCTACGTGCACAGCGTCGGGCATTCCGACCGCAGCGGCGAGCCCATCGAACCGCGGCTGTCGCTGCAGTGGTGGGTGAAGGTGGAATCACTGGCCAAGGCCGCCGGTGACGCAGTTCGCAACGGGCAGACGGTGATTCACCCTGCCAGCTTGGAGCCACGCTGGTTCGGCTGGGTCGACAACATGCACGATTGGTGCATTTCGCGCCAGCTGTGGTGGGGGCATCGCATCCCTATCTGGCACGGCCCCAACGGCGAGAAGGTCTGCGTCGGACCGGACGAGGCGCCGCCCGAGGGCTGGGAACAGGACCCCGACGTGCTGGACACGTGGTTCTCCTCGGCGCTGTGGCCGTTCTCCACCATGGGCTGGCCCGACGCCACGCCCGAACTGGCCAAGTTCTATCCCACGACCGTCCTCGTCACCGGCTACGACATCCTGTTCTTCTGGGTGGCTCGCATGATGATGTTCGGCATGTTCGTCTCCGACGATCCGGCGATCACGCTGAACGGGAAGCGCGGACCGCAGGTGCCGTTCGAGAATGTGTTCCTGCACGGGCTGATTCGCGACGAGTTCGGCCGCAAGATGAGCAAGTCGCGCGGCAATGGCATCGACCCGCTGGACTGGGTGGAGAAGTTCGGCGCCGACGCGCTGCGGTTCACCCTCGCCCGCGGCGCCAGCCCAGGCGGTGACCTGTCGATCGGTGAAGACCATGCGCGCGCCTCGCGCAACTTCGCGACCAAGCTGTTCAACGCGACGCGGTTCGCGCTGATGAACGGGGCCAGTCCCGCGCCGCTGCCCGACACCGCCGAGCTGACCGACGCTGACCGCTGGATTCTGGGCCGCATGGAAGAGGTTCGCGCCGAGGTGGATTCGGCGTTCGACAACTACGAATTCAGTCGCGCGTGCGAGTCGCTCTACCACTTCGCGTGGGACGAGTTCTGCGACTGGTACGTCGAGCTGGCCAAAGTTCAGCTGGCGGAGGGCGTTACGCACACCACCGCCGTGCTCGCCGCGGTGCTGGACACGCTGCTGAAGCTGCTGCACCCGGTGATGCCGTTCGTCACCGAGACGCTGTGGAAGTCGCTCACCGGCGGCGAGTCGCTGGTCATCGCGCCGTGGCCGACCGCCTCCGGGTTCTCGATGGATCCTGTTGCGGTGCAACGCATCACCGATATGCAGAAGCTCGTCACCGAGGTGCGGCGGTTCCGCAGCGACCAGGGCCTCGCCGACAGGCAGAAGGTGCCCGCCCGGCTGACCGATGTCGCCGCCGCCGATCTGGACGCCCAGATCCCGGCGGTCACCTCGCTGGCATGGTTGACGCCCGCAGGGGACGGCTTCACCCCGTCTGCGTCGGTGGAGGTGCGGTTGACCCGCGGCACCGTCGTCGTCGAGCTCGACACCTCCGGCACCGTCGACGTCGCCGCCGAGCGCCGTCGGCTGGAGAAGGACCTGGCCGCCGCGGAGAAGGAACTCAAGGGCACCACCGCCAAGCTCGAGAACGAGGCGTTCCTTGCCAAGGCGCCCGCCGAGGTCGTCGACAAGATCCGGCGGCGCCAGCAGGTCGCCCGCGAGGAAGTGGACCGCATCAACGCCAGGCTGGCTTCGCTAACGTGACTTCGGAGCCGCAAGACCCGCGACACGAGGCGGCCGCAGGCCCCAGCCCGGACGAGGTCGCGGCGCTGCTGCAGGTCGAGCACCTGCTCGATCAGCGTTCGCCGGAAACGAAATTGGAGCCGAGCACGGCTCGGATCTCGGCGCTGATGGAGATGCTGGGTTCGCCGCAGCGCGGCTACCCGTCGATCCACATCGCCGGCACCAACGGCAAGACGTCGGTGGCCCGCATGATCGATTCGCTGCTCACCGCGCTGCACCGCCGCACGGGCCGCACGACCAGCCCGCATCTGCAGTCCGCCGTCGAACGCATCGCGATCGACAACAAGCCGATCAGCCCGGCGCAATACGTCGCGACCTACCGCGAGATCGAACCGTTCGTCGAGATGGTCGACAAACAGTCCGAGGCGGCGGGCGGCCCGCCGATGAGCAAGTTCGAGGTCGTCACCGCGATGGCGTTCGCGGCCTTCGCCGACGCGCCCGTCGACGTCGCCGTCGTCGAGGTCGGCATGGGCGGACGCTGGGACGCCACCAACATCGTCGACGCCCCGGTGGCGGTGATCACCCCGATCGGCGTCGACCACACCGACTACCTCGGCAGCGAGATCTCCGAAATCGCCACGGAGAAGGCCGGAATCATTGTCAAGCAGCCCGAGGCCCTGATCCCCGTCGACACCGTCGCGGTGATCGGCAGGCAGGTGCCCGAAGCGATGGAGGTGCTGCTGGCCCAGACGGTCAAAGCCGACGCCGCGGTCGCACGCGAGGACTCCGAATTCGCGGTGCTGAGTCGCCAGGTTGCGATCGGCGGTCAACTGCTCGAACTGCAGGGCCTGGGCGGGGTGTACTCGGAGGTGTTCCTGCCGCTGCACGGTGAACATCAGGCCCACAACGCCGCGGTCGCGCTGGCCGCCGTCGAGGCCTTCTTCGGCGCGGGCGCGCAACGCCAACTCGACATCGATGCGGTGCGCGCAGGCTTCGCGGCCGCCACCAGCCCCGGCCGGTTGGAGCGGATGCGCAGCGCGCCAACGGTTTTCATCGATGCTGCGCACAATCCGTTGGGCGCGGCCGCGCTGGCGCAGACCCTGGCCGAGGAGTTCGACTTCCGGTTCCTGGTCGGCGTGGTGTCGGTGATGGAAGGCAAGGACGTCGACGGCATCCTGGCCGCGCTCGAGCCGGTGTTCGATCAGATCGTCGTCACGCACAACGGCTCGCCGCGCGCGCTGGACGTGGAAGGACTCGCCTTGCGCGCCGAGGAGCGCTTCGGCCCCGAACGGGTGGTCGTCGCGCCGACGCTGCCCGACGCCATCGAAACCGCGACGGCGCTCGTCGAGGAGTCGGGCTTCGAGGGCGAGGGGTTCTCCGGCAGCGGGATGGTGATCACCGGCTCGGTCGTCACCGCGGGCGCGGCGCGCACCCTGTTCGGCAAGGATCCGGCGTGAGCGAGTTGCCGCGCAGCAGCGCCGCCCCCGACCCGTGGAAGAGCTTCCGCGGGGTGATGGCGGGCACGCTGATCCTGGAAGCCGTCGCCATCCTGCTGGCACTGCCGGTGGTGTCGCAGGCGTATGACGGGCTGACGGCGGCGACGGGCAGCTACCTGGTCGGGCTGGCGGTGGTGTTCATCCTGCTGGCCGGGCTGCAGGGCAGGCCGTGGGCCATCTGGGTCAATCTCGCCATGCAGGTGGTGGTGATCGCCGGGTGGGCGCTGCACGGCGCCGTCGGCTTCATCGGCCTGATCTTCGCGGGGGTGTGGCTGCTGATCCTCTACCTCCGCAGCGAAGTGAAGCGACGCCAGGAACGCGGCCTGCTGCCTGGTCAACAGCCGCCGCCCGAATAATCCCGGCGAACTGAAAGTGGGGTAGCGAACTACCTTCTATGACCGCCGGTTAAGTGCCATTGTTGTGCTCAGCGGACAGCAATTTCATCCAGTCGTGGATGGGACACAACGATGAACAAGCCGCGAGATGTCGACCGGACCCAGGAGTTCACCCCGCCAACGCGCGACCTCGCCCCGCCGACGCAGGACATCGCTCCGCCCACACAGGACATGGCCCCGCCGACGCAGGCCGCTCCGGTCGCGCCCCAGCCCACACAGCCCACGGCATGGTCGGAGCAGGATTCGGCCTACGGGCCGCCGGACGCCTATGCGCGGTACGAACAGCCGTATGAACAAGCGGGCAACTACTACGAGCAGCCGCCGCAGTACTACGGCCAGCCCGGTTACGGCCAGCCCGGTTACGGGCAGCCTGAGTACGGCCAGCCCGGGTACGGCCAGCCGCCGCCGGAGTATCAGGCGCCCGTCGACGCGCCGCTGGTGTGGTACCGGCGGCCGGGCGTGCTCTTCGGCGCCGCCGCGGGGGCGGCGGTGCTCGCCGTCGCGGTGTTGATCGCGACCTGGCAGCTGGACGACGGAGTGTCGACGACGCCGGCCAACACCACCGACACTCCCTCGCAGGCGCCGGTTCAACTGGTGCCTGCGCCCACCCAGGCTCCTGCGCCGCTGCCGCCGAGCCAGCCGGTGGTGGCGCCGCCCGCGCCGCGGCAACAGGCGCCCCGGCAGCAGGCGCCGGCCCCGCGCATCGCGCCCGCGCCGGGCGCCCCGGCACCGCAGTCGCCTGCGCCTGTGTCACCGGCCAACCCGAACCCGCAGGAGGAACAGCAGCAGCCTGGGCCAGAAGGCGAGCAGGGTCAGGGTGGCCAAGAGGGTCAGCAGGGCCAGCAGGGAGGCGAACAGGGCCAGCAGGGTGGCCAGGGCGGCGAGCAGGGTCAACAGGGCGGCCAGCAGGGCCAGCAAGGTGGCCAGCAGGGCGGCCAGCAGGGCCAGCAAGGTGGCCAGCAGGGCGGCCAGGAGGGCCAGCAAGGCGGCCAGCAAGGGCAACAAGGTGGCCAGCAGGGTCAACAGGGTGGCCAGCAAGGGCAGCAGGGTGGCCAGCAGGGTCAGATACCCGCTGGCGGTCAGGGCCCGGCCGGTGGTCAGGCTCCTGCCGGGGGCGGGCCCGCCGAGATGCCGCCGCCTCCTGCGAACGCCGTCTGCCTACCGGGTACGTGCTGACGCCGACCGAACTCCGCGCGGGGAGATGAAGCCTTCGCAGGTACGCTGTCGGCCGTGACCGAGCGGACCCTGGTGTTGATCAAGCCCGATGCCGTCAAGCGGAACCTGATCGGAGAGGTCGTCAGGCGAATCGAGGCGAAGGGGCTCACCTTCGCGGCCCTCGAACTGCGCAATGTCGACGACGCCCTCGCACGCAAGCACTACGCAGAACACGAAGGCAAGCCGTTCTTCGACGACCTGCTGGAGTTCATCACCTCGGGGCCCGTCGTCGCGGCGATAGTGGAGGGGCCGCGGGCAGTTGCTGCGTTCCGTCAGATCGCCGGCGGCACCGATCCCGTGGAGAAGGCCGCGCCCGGCACGATCCGCGGCGACCTGGCGCTCGTCACCCAGGACAACCTGGTGCACGGCTCCGATTCACCGGAATCGGCGGCCCGCGAGATCGAACTCTGGTTCCCGGGCCGGTAGCCAAACACGTCCGGCCTGGTCCGAGGACTGGGCCGGGTGTGGGATACTGAACGCGGGCAGACGGCTCAACACCAGGGCCGGACGTCCGAATGAAGACTTTGACGAGCGCGACCACCGCTCACCCGTGGTGTGGCGCCGACCGTCCCAGCCATCATTCAGCCAGGCACCGGGAGGGTTCGAAAAGCGAACCGCTCGGCGCGAGACCATAACAAGCCCCGGAGTACGTGTACCGGGCCAATAGCGGAAGCCCTCGCGTGGCCGCGTCGACAACGACGCGCCCGGGGGCTTGAGGAGAATACGTGGCCGACGATGCAGCTACCGAAGACAAATCAGAAGACACGCAGCAGCAGGAGGCCCCGCCGGAGGGGCTGACTGTACTCGCCGAGGAGCCCGGCGAGGCGGCCGTGCTCGCCGGCGACGACCAACCCGGCGAGGCGGCCGTGCCCGCCGACGACGACCAACCCGGCGAGGACCAGGCCGGCGTTGAACCCGACGCTCGGCTGATCGTGGAGACGTCCCAGACCGAGACGGTCGTGGAACGCGCCGAGTACATGCCGCTCTTCGTGGCGCCCCAGCCGGTGGCATTCGACGCCGACACCGACTCCGACGACGACTACGACGACGCCGACGACGGCGGCCCCGAGACGGAGGAAGACCAGGCAGAGCGGCCGAGCCGCAGGCGCCGTCGCGGCCGCCGAGGCAGGGGCCGCGGTCGCGGCGAGCAGAGCGGCGACGACTCCAGCGACGACTCCAGCGACGACTCCGACGACGCGCAGCTCAGCGGCCAGACCGACGACTCCGACGACGAGTCCGACGACAGCGGCGACGAGGACAACGGCACTCCCGATGGCGGCAGCAGGCGTCGTCGCCGCCGGCGCAGGCGCAAGTCGGGCGCCAGCGACGACAACGATGTGTCGCCCGACGATCCGCCGAACACCGTCGTGCATGAGCGCGCAGGTCGGGCCGACAAGGACAAGGACAAAGACAAGGACAACGGCGAGATCCAGGGCATCACGGGGTCCACGCGGCTGGAGGCGAAGCGTCAGCGCCGCCGCGACGGTCGTGACGCCGGGCGCCGCCGCCCGCCGATACTGAGCGAGGCGGAATTCCTGGCCCGCCGCGAAGCCGTCGAACGCGTGATGGTGGTGCGCGACAAGGTCCGCACCGAGCCGCCGCACGAGGGCGCGCGCTACACCCAGATCGCGGTGCTCGAAGACGGCGTGGTGGTCGAGCACTTCGTCACGTCGGCCGCGTCGGCGTCCCTGGTGGGCAACATCTACCTGGGCATCGTGCAGAACGTGCTGCCGTCGATGGAAGCGGCGTTCGTCGACATCGGCCGCGGACGCAACGGCGTGCTGTATGCGGGCGAAGTCAACTGGGAGGCGGCCGGACTCGGCGGCACCAACCGCAAGATCGAGCAGGCCCTCAAGCCCGGCGACTACGTCGTCGTGCAGGTCAGCAAGGATCCCGTCGGGCACAAAGGCGCCCGGTTGACCACCCAGGTGTCGTTGGCGGGCCGCTACCTGGTGTACGTGCCGGGCGCGTCGTCGACAGGCATCAGCCGCAAGCTGCCCGACACCGAGCGGCAGCGGCTGAAAGAGATTCTGCGGGAAGTGGTTCCGCCGGATGCCGGCGTGATCATCCGCACCGCCTCCGAGGGTGTCAAGGAAGAGGACATCCGCGCCGACGTCAGCCGGTTGCAGGCCCGCTGGGCGGAGATCGAGGCGAAGGCGGCCGAGATCAAAGGGAAGGCCGCCGGTGCAGCCGTCGCGCTTTATGAAGAGCCCGATGTGCTGGTGAAGGTCATCCGAGACCTGTTCAACGAGGACTTCTCCGGGCTGATCGTCTCCGGCGAGGAAGCCTGGAACACGATCAACAACTACGTGAATTCCGTTGCGCCCGACCTGGTTCCGCGGTTGACGAAGTATGAGCCAGCATCGCCGGACGGGCCCGACGTCTTCGCCGTGCACCGCATCGACGAACAGCTGACCAAGGCGATGGACCGCAAGGTGTGGCTGCCCTCGGGCGGCACGCTGGTCATCGACCGCACCGAGGCGATGACCGTCGTCGACGTCAACACCGGCAAGTTCACCGGCTCGGGCGGCAACCTCGAGCAGACCGTCACGCGCAACAACCTGGAGGCCGCCGAGGAGATCGTGCGGCAACTGCGGCTGCGTGACATCGGCGGCATCGTGGTCATCGACTTCATCGACATGGTGCTGGAGTCCAACCGCGACCTGGTGCTGCGCCGACTGACCGAGGCGCTCGCCCGCGACCGCACGCGCCATCAGGTCTCCGAGGTCACCTCTCTGGGCCTCGTGCAGCTGACGCGCAAGCGGCTGGGCACCGGGCTGATCGAGGCGTTCTCCACCCCGTGCCCCGAGTGCTCGGGCCGCGGCATCCTGCTGCACACCGATCCCGTCGACTCGGCGCCGTCGGGCGGGCGCAAGTCCGACTCGGGCCGTCGCGGCAAGCGCGGCAAGAAGAGCCGCACCGAGGAGGTGCCGGTCGCCAAGGTGCCCGAACATGCCGCCGAGCACCCGATGTTCAAGGCGATGGCCGCCGCCAACGGCCGACACGCGGACGACGAAGGCGACGAGACCGAGCAGGAAGACAAGGACGAGGGCAAGAAGGCCGTCGAGGAAGTCGCCGAGGCCGACACCGAGACGATCAAGAAGGCCGTCGTCGGCGCCCCCGAGGATCTCGAAGACGAAGATCTCGACGAGGACTACGACGACTCGGACTCCGACGACTCCGATGAGTCCGATGAGGACACCGACGACACCGACGAGATCGACCTGGACGAGGACGACGACGACATCGACGACGACATCGACGTGCTCGACTCGGACGACTCGGATGAGGACGAGGACTCCGACGACGACTCCGACGAGGACGAGGATGACGCCTACGCCGATGAGGACTCCGACGATGATGACGACGGCATCGACGACGATGACGATGACGACAGCGACGAGGATGACCAGCGCATCGACGCCTCGGCGGCGCCGATGATCGCCCGACGTCCGCGCCGTCGCGCCGCCGCCCGGCCGGCCGGTCCGCCGATCCACGACTGACCGACCCGCCGTGACCTGCGGCGATTTGACCGTGACTGCGCGGCTCACGTACCCTTGAGCGGTTGTCGCCAGGCCCCGCCGGCGACAGTCGGACACCCAGACCCAGCGCCGCCGCGAACGAGCGCGCTGCAAAGAAACGTAGGAGTGCTAGCACGATGGCGACGTACGCAATCGTCAAGACCGGCGGCAAGCAGTACAAGGTAGCCGAAGGTGACGTGGTCAAGGTCGAGAAGCTTGACTCGGAGCCGGGCGCCAAGGTCTCGTTGCCCGTCGCCCTCGTCGTCGACGGCGCGAAGGTCACCACCGACGCGAAGGCCCTGGAGAAGATCGCCGTCACCGGCGAGGTGCTCGAGCACACCAAGGGCCCCAAGATCCGCATCCACAAGTTCAAGAACAAGACCGGCTACCACAAGCGTCAGGGTCACCGTCAGCAGCTGACGGTCCTGCGGGTCACCGGCATCAAGTAGTAAGGCGTTCACAATGGCTCACAAGAAGGGCGCTTCCAGCTCACGCAACGGTCGCGATTCCGCCGCACAGCGGCTGGGCGTCAAGCGGTTCGGCGGCCAGATCGTCAAAGCGGGCGAGATCCTCGTCCGGCAGCGCGGCACGCACTTCCACCCCGGCGTCAACGTCGGCCGTGGCGGTGACGACACGCTGTTCGCAAAGGCGCCGGGTGCCGTCCAGTTCGGCGTCAAGCGCGGGCGCAAGACGGTCAGCATTGTGCGGCCGTCTGCTTCAGACGCCTAGTTCCGCGTCGAGACTGACGTTTTGGCGCGCGACTCTCGCACTTTTGCGCCCATATGTCGGTTTCGGCGAGGGAGGTGATCACGATGCCCCGCTTCGTCGACCGCGTCGTGATTCACGTGCGCGCAGGCAACGGCGGTAACGGCTGCGCCTCGGTCCATCGCGAGAAGTTCAAGCCGCTCGGCGGCCCCGACGGCGGCAATGGGGGTCGCGGCGGCAGCGTCATCCTCGTCGTCGACCCGCAGGTGCACACCCTGCTCGACTTCCATTTCCACCCGCACATCGTCGCGCCGTCCGGTAAGCAGGGCGCAGGCAGCAACCGCGACGGCGCCGCCGGCGAAGACCTCGAAGTCAAGGTGCCCGACGGCACCGTCGTGCTCGACGAGAACGGCAGGCTGCTGGCCGACATGGTCGGCACGGGCACCCGCTTCGTCGCCGCCGAGGGCGGTCGCGGCGGGCTCGGCAACGCCGCGCTGGCGTCGCGGGCCCGCAAGGCGCCGGGCTTCGCGCTGCTGGGCGAGAAGGGCCAGGCCCGCGATCTCACCCTGGAGTTGAAGACCGTCGCCGACGTCGGCCTGATCGGATTCCCGTCGGCTGGCAAGTCATCGCTGGTGTCAACGATCTCGGCGGCCAAACCCAAGATCGCCGACTACCCGTTCACCACGCTGGCGCCCAACCTGGGCGTGGTGTCGGCGGGGGAGAACACCTACACCGTCGCCGACGTGCCCGGCCTGATTCCCGGTGCCTCGCAGGGCCGCGGCCTCGGCCTGGACTTCCTGCGGCACATCGAACGCTGCGCGGTGCTGGTGCATGTCGTTGACTGCGCCACGCTCGAGCCGGGCCGCGACCCGATCTCCGACATCGACGCGCTGGAAGCCGAGCTGGCGGCGTATAAGCCGACGCTGCAAGGGGATACGACGCTCGGCGATCTGGCCGAGCGGCCGCGGGCGGTGGTGCTGAACAAGATCGACGTGCCGGATGCCCGCGAACTGGCCGAGTTCGTCCGCGACGACATCAAGCGGCGCTACGGATGGCCGGTGTTCGAGGTGTCCACCGTCAGCCGAGAAGGATTGCGGGCGTTGACCGTTGCGTTGTGGGACATGGTGTCGGCCTATCGCGCGTCGCAACCCGAGATCGTGCCGCGGCGCCCGGTCATCCGTCCGGTCCCCGTCGACGAGAGCGGTTTCACCGTCGAACCAGACGGGGAGGGTGGTTTCGTCGTGCACGGTGTGCGGCCCGAACGCTGGGTCGCCCAAACGGATTTCAACAACGACGAGGCCGTCGGCTACCTCGGCGACCGGCTGGCCCGCCTCGGCGTCGAGGACGAGTTGCTGCGGCTGGGCGCGCGGCCGGGGTGTGCGGTCACCATTGGTGACATGACCTTCGACTGGGAACCGCAGACCCCCGCCGGCGTCGACGTGCCGATGTCGGGCCGCGGCACCGACGCCCGGCTCGAGCAGAACGACCGTGTGCGAGCCGCCGAACGCAAGGCCGCGCGCAAGCAACGCCGCACCCCCGGCGGTGAGTCATGAGCGTGCACCGCGAGGCCGTCCGCACCGCCCGCAGCGTCGTCGTCAAGATCGGCACCACCGCGCTGACCACCCCGTCGGGCGTGTTCGACGCGGGCAGGCTGGCCACGCTGGCCGAAGCGATCGAAAAGCGCATGAACGCCGGCTCCGACGTGGTCATTGTGTCGTCGGGCGCGATCGCCGCGGGCATCGAACCCCTGCGGTTGAACAAGCGGCCCACCGACCTGGCCACCAAACAGGCCGCCGCTTCCGTCGGGCAGGTGGCGCTGATCAACGCGTGGAACACGGCATTCGCCCGCTACAACCGCACAGTTGGGCAGGTGCTGCTGACCGCACACGACATCTCGCAGCGGGTGCAGCACACCAATGCGCAGCGCACGCTGGACCGGTTGCGGGCGCTGCACGCGGTGGCGATCGTCAACGAGAACGACACCGTCGCGACCAACGAGATCCGGTTCGGCGACAACGACCGGCTCTCGGCGCTGGTGGCCCACCTCGTCGGCGCCGACGCGCTGGTGCTGCTGTCCGACATCGACGGCCTCTACGACGGCGATCCCCGCAAGGCGTCCAATGACAAGCCGGCGCGGTTCATCCCCGAGGTCGCCGGGCCCGAGGACCTCGACGGCGTGGTCGCCGGGCGCAGCAGCCATCTGGGCACCGGCGGCATGGCGTCGAAGCTGTCGGCGGCGCTGCTGGCATCCGATGCGGGTGTGCCGGTGCTGCTGGCCGCGGCGTCGGATGCCGCCACCGCCCTGGTCGACGCGTCTGTCGGCACGGTGTTCGCGCCGCGGCCCCAACGGATGTCGGCGCGCCGGTTCTGGGTGCGCTACGCCGCCGAAGCGGCCGGTTCACTGACGCTGGACGACGGCGCCGTGCGGGCCGTGGTGCGCCAGCGCCGCTCCCTGCTGCCCGCCGGCATCACGGCCGTGCACGGGCGTTTCCACGGCGGCGATGTCGTCGAACTGCGCGCCCCCGACAACACCATGGTCGCCCGCGGCGTGGTGGCCTACGATGCCGCCGAATTGGCGACGATGCTGGGCCGCTCGACATCGGATCTGCCGGCCGAGTTGCGCCGCCCCGCGGTGCACGCCGACGACCTCGTCGCCGTCTAGCCAGCGATTTCGGCGCGCTAAGCGGCGCTAGGCGCACGTTAGCGCGCCGAAATCGCGGGGGAGAGTTCGTCGGCGAGTAGGACCAGCGTGGGGGAGCAGCCGGCGTCGAGCTTCACCGTCGCCAACTCGTCGCCGCGGGTGCGGCCGCGGTTGACGATCGCGATCGGCATGCCGCGCGCGGCGGCGTGGCGCACGAACCGGAAGCCGCTGAACACCGTCAGCGACGAGCCCGCCACCAACAGCGCGTCGGCATTGTCAACCAACGTAAACGCTTGCGCCACACGGTCTTTCGGCACGTTCTCGCCGAAGTAGACGATGTTGGGTTTGAGCATGCCGCCGCAGGCGACGCAGTCGACGATCGAGAACGACGAGGTGTCGCCGACGACCGCGTCCGCGTCCGGCGCGACCGCGATGCCGCCGATCTTTTCTGCGCGCTCGGCGAAGCCGGGGTTGGCGGCCTCGAGCAACTCGGCCAGTGCCGCGCGGGTCATGGTGTGGCCGCAGTCCAGGCAGATCACCTCGGCGTAGGTGCCGTGCAGGTTGACGACGTTGCGGCCGCCCGCCTTGGTGTGCAACAGGTCGACGTTCTGCGTGATGACCCCCGACACCACGCCGGCCCGCTCCAGCGCCGCCAGCGCGCGGTGGCCCGCGTTCGGCTGGGTGGCGTCCATGTGCCGCCAGCCGACGTGGTTACGCGCCCAGTAGCGCTGCCGAAACACCGGGTCGGAAGTGAACTGCCGGATCGTCATCGGGTTGCTCGGCGGCGAGTCCGGCCCGCGATAGTCCGGAATCCCCGAATCGGTGGACATGCCCGCGCCGGTAAGGACGGCGACCCGGCGGCCTGCCAACAGCGCGACGAGTTCGGGGATTTGCACTCCGTCCAGGGTAGTGGTCAGTTCGCCAGTGCCTGCGGTGAGAGCTCCTTGAGCATCGCATTCGCCCACCGCATCTGCCGCAGCGCCTGCGGGTGACACCGCTGCGTCAAGTCGAGCAGCTCGGTGTCCTTGACGCCCTGGCGCCCTGCGCCAGCAGCTCCCAGTCCAGCGACACCCCTGCGGCCAGCCGGTGCAGCCGACGCAGGTCCGCCAACAGCAGCAACCCGGTCTCGGGTCGTCGGCCCATCCGGTCGCTGACCCAGGCCTGCGCAGACTCCGTCACGGCAGTGATGCGCGGATGGCGCCGCATTCGCACGCCGTAACGCTCACCGGTGTCCGCGATCAGCGCGATGTGCTCTCGCGACCACACGGCGAGGTCTAAAGCGACGTGGTAGATGCCGTGGTCGTTGTGATGGCGTGAGGCGATCGCATCGAGCGATCGCGCAAGCCGCATCTCGGAGCGATGCAATTCGTGCAGTGCGAGTCCCAGTTTCATCGCTGCTCCTCGTCGCGGTTCACCGGCCGCACCCGGGCGGCGGCGGTCTTGAAGATCGGCTGCTTGGACACCGGATCCCAATCGGTCAGCGTCATCTCGTTGGCGGCGCGGTGATGGCCGTCGGGGTCGTCGACATCCCAGTAGCCGTAGTGGAACGGCACGAACACCACGCCGTCGCGGATTCCGCCGATGCGGCACGGCGCGGTCACCGAATTCCGCGGAGTGGCGACCTCGACCATGTCGCCCTCGGCGATGCCGAGGCGTCCGGCGTCGGTGGCCGACATCTCGACCCACGGCTGCGGCGCGGCGTCGCGCAGTTGCGGCGCGCGGCCGGTCTTCGTGCGGGTGTGGAAATGGTAGAGCGTGCGACCCGTGATCAACGCCAAAGGGTAGTCCTTAGATGGCATTTCGTGCGGCGGCAGGTATTCGGCAGCTTTGATGATGGCCTTGCCGTCGGGATTCATCGCCCGATACTCGGTTGGTTCCAGCGGCGCCCCCGTGATGAGGTCGCGGCCGTAGGACTCGCAGTACTCGGGGTCGGCGGAAAACCGCCCGTCGCTGTAGAGCCGTTCGGTTCCGTCGGGATGCTCGGCGTTGCACGGCCATTGGATGCCATTGGACTCGCGCAGCTTCTCATAGCTCAACCCGGTGTAGTCGCAAGGACGCCCGGCGCTGCATCGCTTCCACGCCTCGAACGCCGACTCCGGATCCGTCCACGCCGGCAGCGGCTGGCCGTCCTTGTCGCGGAAGTCCATCCGCCGCGCGTAGTCGAGAAAGATCTCAAGGTCGGGGCGCGCCTGACCGGGCGGGTCGACGGCCTTCTCGGACAGATGCACGGTGCGGTCGGCGTTGGTGAACGTCCCGGTCTTCTCACCCCAGCCCGCGGCGGGCAGCACCACGTCGGCCAACTCGGTCGTCTCGGTGGCGAACATGTCCTGCACCACCACAAACAGCCGCTCCTGCGCCAGGATGCTGCGGATGCGCCGCAACTCCGGCAGCGACACCGCCGGATTCGTTGCGCTGACCCACAGCATGCGCAGCGTGCCCTGCTCGGCGAAGCGGAACATCTGCATCGCGTGCGTCGGCGGTGCGTAGTGCGGGATCTGGTGCATCTGCAGGTTCCACAGCGCCGACAGCTGTTCGACGTGAGAGTCGTTGGACCAGTTGCGGAATCCGGCCAGATCGCCGTCGGCGCCGCACTCACGGGTGTTCTCCGCGGTGGGTTGGCCGTTCATCTGCAGCACGCCGCATCCCGGCTTGCCGAGCATGCCGCGTAGCAGGTGAATGTTGTTGACCTGCACGGCCGCTGCGGTGGCCTGGCTGGCCTGATAGAACCCCTGCAGCACGGTGGATAGCAGCGCGGTGGCGGTGCCGATCAGGCGGGCGGCCTCCCGGATGTCGGCTGCGGACACCTTGCAGATGTCGGCGGCCCGCTCGGGCGGGAACTCGGCAACCCGCTTGACGAGTTCGTCGTAGCCCACGGTGTGGGCGTCGACGTAATCGCGGTCCACCCAACCGTTTTCGATGATCTCGTGCAGCAGGGCGTTCATCAGCGCCACATTCGTTCCCGGCAGGGGCGCCAGATGGACGGTCGCGTGCTGGGCCACCGGCGTCTCGCGCGGGTCGACGCAGATCACCGCGGGCGGATTGGGGCCGGCCAGCCGGTCCAGCATCCGCATCCACAGCACGGATTGGGTTTCGGCGACGTTGTGGCCGTAGAGCGCGATGACGTCGGCGTGGTCGACGTCGGTGTAGGAACCGGGCTGGCCGTCGCAGCCGAAGGACTCCTTCAGCGCCGCCGCGGCCGTCGCCGTGCACAACCGGGTGTTGCCGTCGACGTGGTTGGTGCCGATCGCCCCGTGCGCGATCACGCCCAACGTGTAGTACTCCTCGAGGAAGAGCTGACCCGACGTGTAGAAGCCGATAGCGCTGGGGCCGCGCTGTTCGAGCAGCTGCCTGCTGTGGCGCACGACGCGCCCCATCGCGGTGTCCCAATCGGTTTCGACGAGCTTGCCGTGCACCCGCATCAGCGGCGCGGTGAGCCGATCGGCCGAATTGTTGGCCTGCCAGCCGAACAGATCCTTGGCATCGACGCGGCCGTGGTTGACGCGATCGGAGGCGCGGCCGCGGACCCCGACGATGCCGCCGTCCTTGACCGCGATGTCGAGCCCGTCGCCGTTGGAGTGCAGCACCGACGCCGTCGGCACCCACCGATCGACCGAGTCGGGGTCCAGCTCGCCGTCGAGGAACATGTCGACCCGCGTCGGCCAGTCCTGCCCGGGACCGTACGGGGTTCGCTCGCCCCATGGCTCGGCGATGCGGTTCTTGCCGCTCACCGCAACCGGCTACCCGGGGCCGCCGCGGTCAAACGCTCAAATGGTCGCCTTACAGGCACTTCACAGCAGGCATTCGGCGGCCGGGACGATGTCGGCGCTCATGTTGGATTCCATCATCGTCAGCGCGGCGTCGCTGAGTTCGGGATCGATGTGCGCCACCGCGTCGGGCGGGACCACGACGGGGAAGTGCCGCACGTAGGCGTCCAGCGCGGTGTAGAGGATGCACTGCTCGGTGACCTGCCCGGTCAGGATGACCCGCTGCGGCTGCAGCTGGGTCAGCAGGTAGGCCAGCGGTGTGGCGTAGAAGGCGCTGTGGCGCACCTTGGTCATCTTGCGGCAGTCCTCCGGCGGCACGATCGGTTCGACCAAGTCAGGCCGGTCGCCGTTCAGCGCAGAGCGGACGAGGTCGCCGAACCCGGCGGTGAAGTCGCCGTAGTTGTCATTGACGTAGATCAGGTCGACGTCGTCGCGGCTCGAGGCCTTCGAAATGAGCCCCGACAGCGGCTCGATGATCTCTTCGACATGCGGTGACAGCTTTTCGGCGTCGGGATGGGTATAGGTGTTGAGCATGTCGATGACCAGAACGACGGTGTCACTCACGGAGTGTTGATACCCCGTCACCGGGTCTTGACACCAGACCGATGACAATGGAGCGTGATGGACTTCTACTCCGCCTACGCCCAGGGCTTCCTGCGAGTCGCCGCCTGCACCCTGCACACCGCGATCGGGGAGCCGGCGACCAACGCCGAATCCGTTATCCGGCTGGCGCGGGCCTGCCACGACGACGCCGTCGGGCTGGCGGTGTTCCCCGAGTTGACGCTGTCGGGCTATTCGATCGAGGACATCCTGCTGCAGGACGCGCTGCTGGAGGCGGTCGAGGACGCCCTGCTCGACGTGGTCGCGGCGTCGGCCGACCTGATGCCGGTGCTGGTGGTCGGCGCGCCGCTGCGCTACCAGCACCGCATCTACAACACCGCGGTGGTGATCCACCGCGGCAAGGTGCTCGGTGTGGTGCCGAAGTCGTATCTGCCGACTTACCGCGAGTTCTATGAGCGCCGGCAGATGGCCGCGGGCGACGACATGCGCGGCGCGATCCGGATCGGCCGCGGCGACGACTGGGCCGACGTGCCGTTCGGGCCCGACCTGTTGTTCACCGCCACCGACCTGACCGGTTTCGTGCTGCACGTCGAGATCTGCGAAGACATGTTCGTGCCGATCCCGCCGAGCGCGCAGGCCGCGTTGGCGGGTGCCACGGTGATCGCCAACCTGTCCGGCAGCCCCATCACGATCGGGCGCGCCGAGGACCGCAGCCTGCTGGCGCGCTCGGCGTCGGCGCGCTGCCTGGCCGCCTACGTCTACGCGGCGGCGGGGCTGGGCGAATCAACCACCGACCTGGCGTGGGACGGCCAGACCATGGTGTGGGAAAACGGCGAATGCCTGGTCCAGTCCGAACGGTTCCCGAAGGGCGAACAGCGCGCGATCGCCGACGTCGACTTGGAACTGCTGCGCTCCGAGCGGCTGCGCATGGGTACGTTCGACGACAACCGCAAGCATCATCAGATCACCGCGGAGTCGTTCCGCCGCATCGAATTTCGGCTGGATCCGCCGACCGGCGACATCGGCCTGCGCAGGCATATCGAGCGGTTCCCGTTCGTGCCGTCGGACCTCGATCGGCTCGAGCAGGACTGCTATGAGGCCTACAACATCCAGGTGGCCGGCCTCGAGCAGCGGCTGCGGGCGCTGAACTACCCGAAGGTGGTGCTCGGGTTGTCCGGCGGGCTCGATTCGACGCACGCGGTGATCGTCGCCGCGCGTGCCATGGACCGCGAAAACCGGCCGCGCAGCGACATTCTGGCGTTCACCCTGCCGGGGTTCGCCACCGGCGACCGGACCAAGGGCAACGCGATCAAGCTCGCCAAAGCGCTCGGTGTGACGTTCGAGGAACTCGACATCAAAGCGACCGCGGAGTTGATGCTCAAGGAGATCGGCCACCCGTTCGCGCGCGGCGAAGAGGTCTACGACGTCACGTTCGAGAATGTGCAGGCCGGGTTGCGCACGGACTACCTGTTCCGCATCGCCAACCAGCGCGGCGGCATCGTGCTGGGAACCGGCGATCTGTCCGAACTGGCGCTGGGCTGGTCGACCTACGGTGTGGGCGACCACATGTCGCACTACAACGTCAACGGCGGCGTGCCGAAAACCTTGATCCAGCACCTGATCCGGTGGGTAATCTCGTCGAATCAGTTCGATGACAACGTCAACGAAGTGCTGCAGTCGGTCCTCGACACCGAGATTAGCCCCGAACTGGTGCCGCCGAAGGGCGAGGACGAGGAGATCCAGAGCAGCGAGAGCAAGATCGGACCCTATGCGCTGCAAGACTTCTCGCTATTCCAGATGCTGCGGTACGGCTTCCGGCCGTCGAAGGTGGCGTTCCTGGCGTACCACGCCTGGCGAGACGCCGAGCACGGCGAATGGCCGCCCGGCTTCCCGGTCGACAAGCGGCCGGTGTACTCGCTGAAGGAGATTCGGCACTGGCTGCAGGTGTTCGTGCAGCGGTTCTACTCGTTCGCACAGTTCAAGCGTTCGGCGGTGCCGAACGGGCCCAAGGTGTCGCACGGTGGTTCGCTGTCGCCGCGCGGCGACTGGCGGGCGCCGTCGGACATGTCGGCCAAGACGTGGCTCGACGAGATCGAACGCGAGATCCCCGAGTCCTAGGTTTCTAGGTGGGGTCCTGGGTTTTGCGTAGCCGCCAGATCTCCTCGGACGGCCAGCGCCTGGCCCATGCGAGCCCTGCGTCCGATCGGTACGAGCTGACGGTGTCCGGTTTGGGCCGCGGCTCGATCAGGTCTTCGACGACGAAGCCGTTCGTGCGAAACAGCCGGATCCACTCGCCGTAGGGCAGATTGAACAACACCTCGTCGCCGTCCTCGATCTGGTGCATCCCGAAGTAGTCGAGCGCAAGCCGGTCGCCGACCTCGTCGGCGCCGGGCGGCCAGCAGAGCGTCTCGATCGGCGAGTCGTGGTTGAACGCGAACAGCCCACCTGGCCGCAGCAGGCGCGCCGCCTCGGGCACGGTCCGATACGGGTCGGCGAAACTCATTGCGCCGTGGTCGCAGAACACGATATCGAAACTGGCGTCCGGAAGCGGGACGGCTTCTGCGCTGGCGTGAATGAGCGGAAAGTCGACGCCTGCGTCGGCCATCAGTTTGCGGGCGTGCTGTAGCTGTCGCTCGGAGAGATCCAGACCCACCGGCCGGGCCCCGAGCCACGCCAGTGCGATCGACCACTGCGCAGCGCCGCAGCCGAATTCAAGGACGTCGCAACTCTTGACGTCGCCGAGGACGTGCAACTCCGATTCGGGAATGCGCATCGTGCCCCAGGCAAGCCCGCCGCAGACCACCAGATCGTCAGCGTGCTTGGCCTGATACTCATCGCTGAAGCCGTCCCACATCGCGCGGTTGCGGGCGGCGTGGTCGGTCAGGGCGGCGTCGTCGGTCGCAACGTCTGGCACGTCGGCGTCGTTTGTCATGGCGGCGTCAGAATCCGCCGGTGTGTCGGCATCGGGCACCCGTCGATGCTAGGACTCACCCCGCCCCGTCCAGCGCCGAGACCGACGAAATGGCGCGCCCTACTCGCACTTTTACGCCCATATGTCGGTTTGGGCGTTGGAGGGGGGCTACTTGTCGGAGGTGTTCCAGTTCGTTACGCGCGGTCTGCCTGCGCCGACCCAGCCGACCGCGGCGCCGACGAGCACGCCAACCGTCGACCACCACCATTGACCGGTCATCGCCGCTACGGTCGTTCCGAGGATCAGACCGATGATCAGCGGCATCCAGAGCCATGCGCGAAATTGCTTGTCTGTGGGTTGGGAAGCCATCGGGAACCACCGTAGTGGGTCATGACCTTCACTTCACGACGGCATGCGAGTAGACAAGACGCAATGGACACCGACGAATTGCACCGCGAACTGCATCAGCAAGGCGCTCAGGACTTGCTCAACGGCGTCTCCGCCCATCTCGCCTACACCGGGACCGACGGCTATCCGCGGGTGATCCCGGTCGGGTTTCTCTGGAACGGCGAACGCGTCATCATTTGCACGGCAACGACTTCGCCGAAGGTAGCGGCGCTGTCGGCTCGACCGCATGTCGCGGTGGCGATCGATGCGGGCAACACACCGGACGGCGCGAAGTCACTGCTTCTTCGCGGTGTCGCGACATTGGACACGGTCGACGGCGTTCCCGACGAATACCTCGCCCAGTCGGCGAAGACGATGGACAAGGAGCAGCAGGCGGTGTTCGAACGCGAGGTGCGCAGGGTCTACCCGCAGATGGTGCGCATCTCGATCGAGCCGACGTGGGCGCGGTTCTTCGACTATGGGGCAGGCCGACTTCCGCGGTTTCTCGACCAGCTCATCAACGGCTGACGCGGCCGACTCCTGGCACGAAACGTCCCACGCTGGCGAGGTAGTTGCGGTAGGCCCGGCCGTGTGTGGCGCCAAGATACGGCTTCGACGACGCGGACCTGCGCGAACCGAACACCGTCATCGCGGTGAAGATGGGATTGCGCGCCAACCCGAAACGCCTTTGCGGACAAGCGTTGTCGTCTCCGTCGAGTCGACCCCGATCCGCCACGAGTCGCCCATGTCGACCTGTGCGTACACCGTCGCGGCGATGCCGATCAGCGAACCACTCCACGGAGCCGACCCGGCCGCTGATTCCGCGGAAACCCGTCGACCCGGTCCGCCGATACTGAAGCCAACTGCGCCAACCGAATCCGAGCACCGCGAACGTCGCGAACAGCGCGAGCGCAACGATCGGCATAGCCGGACCTTCTTCTAGCAACACGGATCACCGCGCCAGGCGTCGCGGCCTTCGCGGACGGCGACCGCCGAGATCACCAGCGCGGCCGTCGGGTCGCCCCACGACCAGCCGGCGATCGCGTTGAGCAGCAGCCCGGCCAGCAGCGCCGCCGACAGATACGTGCACAGCAGCGTCTGTTTCGAATCCGCCACCGCCGACGTGGAACCGAACTCGCGGCCCGCGTGCCGCTGCGCCAGCGACAACACCGGCATCACGACGAGGCTGACCGCCGCGAGCACGATGCCGATCAGCGACGGCCGCGGTTCGCCGTAACCCAGCAGCGACAGCACCGCATCGACAGCGACATAGACGGCCAGCGCGAAGAACGACACCGCGATGAACCGCAGCGCGGTCTTCTCCCGCGTCTCCGGATCCTTCGCCGCGAACTGCCATGCGACGGCCGCCGCCGAGGACACCTCGATCACCGAGTCCAGCCCGAAGCCGAACAAGGCCGCCGACGACACCCGGGCACCCTCGCTCAACGCGACGACCGCCTCGATGACGTTGTAGGTGATCGTCGCCGCGACGAGCAGACGGATGCGGCGAGCCAGCACATCACGACGCGACCGAACCGGCGAAGCCATCAGCAGCAGTTGTCGGTGTCGGCGGCGGGACAGCAGGTCGGGTCGACGGCCAGCACCAGACCTATCAGATCCTCGAGTGCGTGCCCGATGCGTGCGTCGGCCAGCCGGTAGCGGCTCCGTCGCCCCTCGGGTTCGGCGACCACCAGCCCGCAGCCGCGCAGGCAGGCCAGGTGGTTCGACACAATCTGGCGTGTGACGCCGATCTTGTCGGCGAGCTCGGAAGGGTATCCCGGCGCATCGCGCAGCAGCAGCAGAATTTCGGCACGGGTGGGGTCGGACAACGCGTACCCGAACCGCGACAGCACGTCGCTGTGGGTTGCGGTCTGCACGCATCGAACAGTACAGCTAAAACTGGATTCAGAAAACTCTGAACTAAAATCTATCCGGCTTCGCGGTTGCGGCGCAGCACTAGCTTGAGCAGCTCGGCCGCAGGCCCGTCGAGCGTTCTCGGCGCACGCCACACCGCGCGGATGGTGCGCTGCAGGTCGAGGCCCTCCACCTCGACCACCTTCAGATCGCCCTCCGCGACGTCGTCGGCGATCGGCAGCGTGCTCAACACCGCCGGACCGACGCCGCTCAGCACGCTGGTGCGGATCGCGGCGCCGCTGCCCAGTTCAAGAAGCGGCGCCGGGCGCTCGAATTCGGCCAACACCACATCGAGCGTGTGGCGTGTGCCGGAACCGGGTTCACGCGTCAGCAGCGGAGTGGCGGCCAGCTCGGCCATGGTGAGCGGCCGGCGCCTGCGCGCCCACGGATGCTCCGGATGCACGACGACAACCAACCGGTCGCGGGCCACCGTCACCTTGTTCAAATGCTCCGGCACCGAAGGGCCCTCGACGAAGCCCAGATCGCACGAGCCGTCGGTGACGCGGTCGCACACCTGCATCGAGTTGATCACCTGCAGCTGGATTTGCACGCCGGGATTGAGGCGACGAAAGTCGCCCAGCCACTGCGGCAGCAAGGACTCCGCGACCGTCATGCTCGAAGCGACCCGTAACTGCGCTTCGCGTTCGACCCGCAGCGTCGCGGCCGCATCGACCAAGCGCTGGATGTCGACGAGCACCTGGCGCGCCCAGTGCGCGATCACGGTTCCCTGCGCGGTCAGCGTCGAACCCCGCGGGCTGCGCTCGACCAACCGCAAGCCGAGCCTGCGTTCAAGCTGGCGGATCGCGCGGCTGGCGTTCGGCTGCGACATGGCCAGCGCGCGGCTGGCGGCGCCAAGGCTGCCTGCCTCGTCGATGCGGACCAACAATTCGAGGGTGGCCACTTCTGGCCATTGCCGACTCATGCCCAAACGATATGTGTGAGGGCCGCCTCATATCAAAAACAAATGGGTTATTGCCGAATTGACGCCTACTGACCTGCGTCATTGTCCTGCATCGTGGCACTATGACCAGTCAGCTACACGCGCCGGTGGCGCAGTCGGCAAATAATGCTCCACGGTCGCGCCGTCTGGCCCCGCTGGCCGCGGTCGCGCCAGGGCTGATGCTGACCGCGGGCGCCACGGCGGCGGTGCTGCTCCTCGGCCGGCTCCTGCCGATGATCAGTCCGCTGCTCATCGCGATCGTCGCGGGCGCGGTCATGGCCAACGCCTGGGCCGTGCCGGAGCGGATGAAGCCGGGGCTGACGTTCTCGGCGAAGAAGCTGCTGCGGGTCGGCGTCGCGCTGCTCGGCCTGCAGCTGGTGTTGGGGGACGTGCTCGCGCTCGGGGCGGGCATGATCGCCGTCGTGGTCGCGGTGGTCGCGCTCGGCATCGCGGGCACGATGTTCGCCGGCCGCCTGCTCGGCCTCGGCTGGGCGCAGCGCTTCCTGATCGCGTGCGGCTTCTCGATCTGTGGGGCGGCCGCGGTGGCCGCGGTCGACGGTGTCGTCGACGCCGAAGAGGAAGAGGTGCTCACCGCCGTCGCGCTGGTCGTGGTGTTCGGCACCGCGATGATCGGCGTCGTTCCGGTGCTGGCGAGCGTGGCGGGCCTGCGCGACGTGCAGGCCGGCATGTGGGCCGGCGGCTCCATTCACGAAGTGGCGCAGGTCGTCGCCGCGGGCGGGGCGATCGGCGGCGGCGCGCTGGCTGTCGCCGTCGTCGTCAAGCTCGCGCGGGTGATCATGCTCGCGCCCGTCATCGCGGTGGTGAGCGCGCGCCAGCGGCGGCTGAGCCGTCACGCCGACAACGTCTCGCGCCCACCCCTGATCCCGCTGTTCGTGGTGGCGTTCCTGGCCTGCACGGCGCTGCGCACCACGGGCGTGCTGCCCGAAAATGTCTTGGTAACAGCGCATTTCACGCAGACTGCGCTGCTGACGGCGGCGATGTTCGCCCTCGGTGCCGGGGTGAACATCGCCGCCCTGCGCAGGGTCGGACCCCGCCCGCTCGTGCTCGCGCTGGTGTCCACCACGTGGGTGGCCACCGTCGCGCTGGCCGGCGTGCTACTGCTCGGCTGACACCCGCTGCGCCCGTTGGGCCTCCTGCAGTTCGGCGTCGACGATCTCGGTGTACATGTCCCGTTTCCGGATCGCCATCGTGGAGACCGCGCTGATCACACTGACGGCCACCACGTAGCCGATGATCAAGGAGATGCCGCCGCCCGCCTCGCGCAGCAGGAAGGCCAGTATCAACGGAGTCAGGCCGGAGGCCACGATGCCCGACAGCTGATAGACCACCGAGATACCGGTGTAGCGGACGCGGGTCGGGAACAACTCGGCGAACAACGACGCCTCCGGCGCGTACACCATCGGGTAGATCACCCCGAGCACCAGAACGATGGCGCCCGCGATGAACACGGTGTTGCCCGTGCCCAGCACCGCCAACGCCGGATAGGCCGCCACGCCCAGCAACACGATGCCGACGGTGTAAAGGTGTCTGCGGTCGAACCGGTCGGCGACGCGGCCGAACACCGGGATGAAGAACACCATCACCGCGGCCGCGGCCATCACCGACAGCAGGATCGGCTGCTTGCTGAGCCCGAGTGTGTCGGTGCCGTAGGAGATGGTGAAGACCGCCCACATGTTGAAGGCCACGCCCTCGGCCCAGCGGCTGCCCATGCCGAGCACCAGATGCCGGCGCGACAACCGCTCCTTCACCAACTGCAGGGCCGGGATGGTGGCCTTGGCCTCGGCCTCCTCAAGCTTGCGGAACGCAGGCGTCTCCATCACCTTCAGCCGGATGTAGAGGCCGACGGCGACCAGGACCGCGCTCAACATGAACCCGATGCGCCAACCCCAACTCATGAACGCCCCGTCGGACATGACGAAACCGAGCAGCGCGAAGACACCCGTGCTCATCGTCAGACCGATGGCCAGACCGATCTGCGGCATGCTGCCGTAGAAGCCGCGCCTGCCGGGCGGGGCGTATTCGACGGCCATCAGCACCGCGCCTCCCCATTCGCCGCCGACCGCGATGCCCTGGGCCAGCCGCAGCGCGACCAGCAGGATGGGCGCGGTGATCCCGATCGCCGCGTGGGTGGGGATGACGCCGATCAGGAATGTGGCCACGCCCATGATGAGCATGGTCGCGACCAGCGTGTTCTTCCTGCCGATCCGGTCGCCGATGTGACCGAAGATCAGCCCGCCGACCGGCCGTGCGACGAAGCCGACGGCAAACGTCGCGAAGGCCAGCAGCGTGCCGATGGCCGGCTCGCTGCTCGGGAAGAACAACTTGGGAAACACGATGCCCGCAGCCGTGCCGTACAGGAAGAAGTCGTACCACTCGACGGTGGTGCCGACGAGGCTGGACGCCACGACGGTGCGCAGCTCGGACTTCGAAACCTCTTCGGTGCCAGTGCTATTGGTGCCGTTGGTGTCGTCGGGTGTACTCACAGCGACTCCCGGAAGATGTCGGTCAGCGCCTGCCGCGTCACCGGCCGCGGCACCACGGCCAGCTGGCGCGTCTGCTTCATCGTCCCGTCGACGAGCGTGTCGAGATGCGACTCGTCGTAGCCGAAGCTGCGCAGCCCGGCGGGCATGCCGATGTCGGACATCAGCTCGTCGAGCACGTGAGCCAGCGCCTCGGCGCCGTCGGTCCGCGTGAACGTCTGCCCGGTGAGCAGTTCGGCCGCGCGCAGGTGCCGTCCCGGGTCACCCGGGTAGGTCCAACGGAAGACGGCCGCCGCCGTCGACGACACCGCCTGCCCGTGCGGCACCATCGGCATCTCCGGATACCCTTCGGCGCGGTAGTTCTGCACGGCGCCGGCGATGGGGTAGGCGTTGGCGTGCGGCAGGTGGGTGCCCGCGTTGCCGAATCCCGTTCCGGCCGACATCGACGCCAGCGCCATGTGATAGCGGGCCTCGAGGTCACGGCCGTTCATCACGGCGCGCCGCAGATACTGGCCGACGAGCAGAAGCGCCTGCTCGCACCACACGTCGCTGACCGGGTTCGAACCGCAGAACGCCGGGCGCTTCATCGGGTCCTCGGGCGCGGGCTTGGCGTCGAACCGCACGCTGGTGTAGCTCTCCAACGCGTGCGACAGCACGTCCATGCCACTGGCCGCCGTCACCTGTGGAGGCAGCGAGACGGTGGTCAACGGGTCGACGATGGCGAGGGTCGGGCGCAGCTTCGGATGGCTGACACCGGCCTTCAGGTGCAGGCCGAGGAAGTCGACGACGCAGATCGTGGTCGACTCCGAGCCGGTGCCCGCGGTGGTCGGCACCGCGATCAGCGGCTTGACCGGAAGCCACGGCGCCTTGCCTGCCCCGATCGGCGGCGTGACGAAGTCGAGCAGCTCACCGGGATGGGTGGTGAGCAGGTTGACGGCCTTGGCGGTGTCCATCGCAGAGCCGCCGCCGACGGCGATGAAGCAGTCCCAATCCTGTTGGCGTGCCCACGCCACGGCCTCGTCGATGCTTTGGTCGGTGGGCTCGATGGCCACCCGGTCGAACACCTCGGCCTTCATGCCCGCAGCGACCAGTTGGTCGTGAATGCGGTCGGGCACCCCGGTCTCGCGGACGCCCGCGTCGGTGATCACCAGGCACGAACTCGCGCCGAGAGCCGCGATCTCCGGGCCGATTTCGTCGATGGCGCCGTTTCCGAACTTCAGCGGCGGAGCCGCCCAGGTGAAGACGCTTTCGTTGCCGTGTCTTTCGTACATCCAATATCCCCCTTCGGGATGTGCTCGTTCGTGTTGCCGTATTGCGGCGGGCCGTTCACCGAGTCGGGCGTGGCGGTGCGCGGGTCCCGGCGGCGACCGCGAGGTCGTCGCGCGGATTGGCACCTTCGATCGGTGAGGTACTGGTGCTTGTCGACGGCGCGACGACCGACAACGGTATTAGCCGGCGGGGCGGCGGAGGAGGCTGGATGGGCGCGACGGTGTGGACGCTGTCGCCGCTTGCCTGGGTGCTCGTGCTGGCCGTCATCGTCCTCGGCGGCGTGGTGCGCGGCTTCGGCGGCTTCGGCGCATCCATGGTGTGGGTGGTCGGCCTGTCGCTGGTGCTGCCGCCGTCGTCGGCGATCCCCACCGCGTTTGTGCTGGAGGTGCTGGCCAGCGTGCAGCTGTTGCCCAGCGTGTGGCGGCACGTGAACTGGCGCTCGCTGCGCTGGCTGCTGCTTGGCGCCGTGCTCGGCACGCCGGTGGGGACCTGGCTGCTGAAGGTCATTCCGGTCGACCCGATGCGGATCCTGCTGGCCTGCGCGGTGCTCGCGGCGGCCATCGCGATGGCGTCGAGGTTTCGGGCCAGCCGGCTGCCGGGGCCTGCGGCGACGACCGCGGTCGGGGGAGTGTCCGGGGTGCTCAACGGCGCGTTCGCGATGGGCGGGCCGCCCGCGATCCTGATGTATTTCTCCAGTCCGGCCGCCGTCGCCGCGGGCAGAGCCACGCTGATCGTGTACTTCCTCGGCACCGACGTGTGGGCGACGGCGACCGCCGCGGCCGGGGGACTGATCACGGCCCGGCTACTCGCGCAGGTCGCGGTGTTGTTCCCGGTGTCGTTGGCCGGTGTCGCGGTGGGGAGCTGGTTGTTCAAACGGACTCCGTCAGCGGATTCGCAGCGATACGCGCTGTGGCTGCTGGCGGCGATGTCGGCCGCTGTGCTGGCGCAGGCACTGTGGCAGTGGCTCCGGTGAGGTGCCCGGCGGAATGTCTGAAGGAAGTCATAGAGCTAGCGGCCGGCCATCTGCACCAGGGCCAGGACGACCGTCATCGCGGTGAGCGCGGTGAGAGTGCGGACCGATCCGGCAGACGCTACGGCCATCTTGCGGGTGATCCTTCGGTTGGTGGCGTGATAACGACCGACACCTAAAAGGTACGTCGCGGCGGCGGAGCAGATCGCGATCACTCCTGGCAGAGCATCCATCGGCCGGCCGGTATCGAGCCCGGCGTGCAGCATCAAGGCGCCTACGGCCCCGAACGCCAGCGCGGTCCGCGACCACGCCAACCGGGTGCGCTCGGCCTGCAATCCCGAATCCAGCACCGGCCGCCGATCGCGTTGCCCCCGGTCAGCCACTGACGATCACCAGGAACAGCGTCACCACCGCGATCAGGGTCAACCCTCCTGCCAACAGTCGCGGAATGATCGAGGGCTGCAGCGCCTGGCCCAGCCGCATCGTCCGCTCGTTGGCGGTCCACCGGAAGTAGCTACCGCCGGCGACGATGATCGCGAGCAGGACCAGGGTGACACCCAGGATCAGTCGGCCGCCGTGGAACTTGAACGCCGGGACCAGCTGCACGGCCGCCACACCCGCGGCGAGCAGCGCCAACGCGGTGCGGATCCAGGCCAGAAACGTCCGTTCATTGGCAAGCGAAAACCGGTAGTCGGGGTCCTGCCCCACCGATTGCAGCGGTGGCCAGCGCGCGCGCACTCGCTGCATCAGACCGCCGCCGCCGTTCTCGGGGGCGTCCGCAGGCGCCTGCCGATGGTCGCCGAGCGGAGTCTGTGCCACAGGCAACTCCTTCGTCTCGTGTCCACTAACCAGTGTGGCAAGGATCATGCCGAAGTTCCTCACAAGTCCGCTTTGTATCGGTACAAGGCTGTTTGAGATGTCGCGACCCCTGCAGTAGCGGATATGTTTCAAAGCATGGAGCAGTTGGCGCAGCGCCCTGCCCGATGGCTGAAGGTGCTCGATCAATCCAGATGCATCGGGTGTCACGCGTGTACTACGGCGTGTAAGAGCGAGAACGAAGTACCGGTGGGGGTCACCCGCACCTACGTGAAGTCCGCCGACGTCGGCACGTTTCCGCAGGCACGGCGGGCTTTTCAGGTAACAAGGTGCAACCAGTGCACCGACGCGCCGTGCGTCACCGCCTGCCCGACCGAGGCGATGTACAAGCGGCCCGACGGCATCGTCGACTTCGACAAGGAGATCTGCATCGGGTGCAAGGCGTGCATGGCCGCCTGCCCGTATGACGCGATCTTCATCAACCCCGAGGACCACTCGGCCGAGAAGTGCAACATGTGCGCCCATCGGATCGACGCGGGTCTCGAACCGGCCTGCGTGACGGTGTGCCCGACCCAGGCGATCCTCGTCGGCGACGGCAACGACCCGACCTCCAAGGTCGCGCAGCTGGTGCAGCGCAAGCCCGCGCTGGTCCGTCGGCCCGAGAAGGAGACCGGGCCCGGTGTGTTCTACCTGGGCGCGCACCAGGCCACCCTCGACCCGCTGGGCGCGACCCGGCCCGAGGGCGGACTGTATGCCTGGGCCACCCAGGGCGCGCCCGATCCGCAGCTGGTGACCTCCGGGCATCCGGAGGGCGCCCGGTCCTCGGCGGCGGCGCTGCTGTCCTACGACATCCCGCACCACGCCCCGTGGGGATGGCGGGTCAGCCTCTACACCTGGACCAAGAGCATCGCCGCGGGCGCGCTGCTGCTCGCGGTGTTGATGGCGTTGACCGGGCTGCTCGACTGGTCCGACGGCGTCACCCGCTGGGTGGCACCGGTGATGGCGCTGGTGTTCCTCGGCATCACCGGGGTGCTGCTGATCTGGGACCTCAAACACCCGTTCCGGTTCTATCTGATCTTCACCAAACATCACTGGACCAGTTGGCTGGTGAAAGGCGCGTTCGTCATCGGCGCCTACGGTGCGGTCGTCGTGCTGTACCTGGCCGCAGCGGTGTTCGATGCGCGAGCCGCGCAGCAGATCTTCGGTGTGCTGGGCATCCTGCTCGGGTTGGCGACCGCCTGCTACACCGCGTATTTGTTCGCGCAGGCGAAGGCCCGCGATCTGTGGCAAAACCCGTTGCTTCCCGCGCACTTGGCCGTGCAAGCGGTGTTGGCCGGGGCGGCGGCGCTGCTCCCGTTCGCGGTGTGGCTGTCGCCGGCGGCGGGGGTGCGGTCGCTGGAAGTGGTGTTGGCGGTCGCCGCGGTCGCTCACCTGCTTTTGGTCTGGACCGAGAACAGCCTGCCGCACGTCACGGCCCACGCCCGCCTGGCCACCCACGAAATGGTGTCCGGCCGCTACGCGACCGTGTTTCGTGTGGGCGTCGTCGCCGTCGCGATAGCGGTCGCGGCTCCCTGGATCGGCGTCCTCGCCGTTCCGTTCGCGCTCATCGGACTGCTGGCCCACGAGCACGCCTACGTGCAGGCCGGCCAATCCGTCCCACTTGCCTGAGGAGGCCTGATGGCACTGTCCCTTTCCGCTCGCGCCAAGCGGGTGTCGGCCGCCCGCAAAGACGTCGAATCCCGCGGCGAAACCTTCTACCAGGGCCCAAGCGGCGTGCACCTGTCGGCGTTCCCGCCGAAGGAGCGCTGGGACGACTGGGTCGAGGTGAGCTCACGGGCGTGGCCGCGCAAAGAGGAGCACCACTACATGCTGGTGCCCACGACGTGCTTCAACTGCGAATCCGCCTGCGGTCTGTTGGCTTACGTCGACCGCGAGGACATGCACGTGCGCAAGTTCGAGGGCAACCCAGAACATCCCGGCTCGCGGGGACGCAACTGCGCCAAGGGCCCGGCGACGATCAACCAGGTGACCGACCCGGACCGCATCCTCTACCCGCTGAAGCGGGTCGGCAAGCGGGGCTCGGGCCAGTGGGAGCGGATCAGCTGGGATGAGGCGCTCGATGCGCTCGCCGCCCGCATCCGCGCGGCGATCATCGAGGAACGCCAGAACGAGATCATGGTCAGCATCGGCAGGCCCGGCGAGGACGGCTTCACCGAACGGGTGCTGGCCAGTTGGGGTGTGGACGGCCACAATTCCCACACCAACGTCTGCTCCAGCGGCGGGCGCACCGGTTTCCAGTTCTGGATGGGCACCGACCGGCCGAGCCCCGATCACGCCAACGCCAAGGTGATCTACCTGATCAGCTCGCACCTGGAGACCGGCCACTACTTCAACCCGCACGCCCAGCGGATCATCGAGGCAAAAGCCAACGGCGCCAAGGTGATCGTGCTCGACACCAGGATGTCGAACACCGCCACCCACGCCGACTACTGGCTGTCCCCGCAGCCCGGCAGTGAAGCCGCGATCAACCTGGCCATCGCGCGGCACCTCATCGTCACGGGCCGCTACAACCGCGAGTTCGTGCGGCGGTGGTGGAACTGGGACGAGTACCTGCAGGCGTGCCGGCCCGACCTGCCCGCGGACTTCGCCAGTTTCGAGGCCGAGCTGCTGCGGCTCTACGACCAGTACACCTTCGACTACGCGGCCGCCGAATCCGGCATCGACGCCGCCACCCTGGAAGAGGTCGCCGAGACCGTTGCGGGCGCGGGCACCCGCTTCGCCCCGCACTGCTGGCGCTCGGCTGCGGCATCGAATCTCGGCGGCTGGCAGGTCTCCCGCACCCTGACGCTGATCTCGGCGCTGCTCGGCGCCATCGGCACCGAGGGCGGCTTGTTCGCCAACACGTGGAACAAGTTCGTGCCCAAGCCGATTCACACTCCGCCGCACCCCCGCGTGTGGCAGGAGCTGACGTGGCCGATGGAATACCCGTTGGCGCAGAACGAGATGTCGTTCTTGCTTCCGCACTTCCTCAAAGACGGCCGGGGCAGGCTCGACACCTACTTCATCCGCGTCTACAACCCCGTCTGGACCAACCCCGACGGCCTGTCGTGGATGGAAGTGCTCACCGACGAACAGATGGTCGGCTGCTTCGTCGCGCTGACCCCGACGTGGAACGAGTCGGCCTACTATGCCGACTACGTGCTGCCGATGGGGCACAGCTCGGAGCGCCACGACACCCACTCCTACGAGCAGTACGACGGCCAATGGCTGGGCTTCCGGCAACCGGTGCTGCGCGCGGCGCGCGAACGGCTCGGCGAGAAGATCACCGACAGCCGGGAGGTCAATCCCGGTGAGGTGTGGGAAGAAAACGAGTTCTGGATCGAGCTGTCGTGGCGCATCGACCCCGACGGCTCGCTCGGCATCCGCCAGTACCACGAGTCGCGGGCCAACCCCGGCGAGAAGCTCACCGTCGACGAGTACTACGGCTGGATGTTCGAGAACTCCGTGCCCGGTCTGCCCGAGCGCGCCGCGAAGGAAGGCCTGACCCCGCTGGAGTTCATGCGCCGCTACGGCGCGTTCGAGATCGCCAAAGGCCTTGGCGCGCAATACACCTACCCGGTGCCCTCCGAGGAGTTGTCCGACGTCAACGTCACCCCGACGGGACGGGTGTATACGGCCGCGCCAAAGCCCGCCAACCCCAACATCGTTCCGATGGGCGCACCGGGGCCCGATGATGCCGGGCGACGAGCGGTGGGTGTCGAGGTCGACGGAGTCGTGCGTCGCGGCTTCCCGACGCCGTCGGGCAAGCTGGAGTTCTACTCGTCGACTCTGGCCAACTGGGGGTGGCCCGAGCACGCGCTGCCCGGCTACATCAAGAGCCACGTGCATCCGGAGAAGCTGGCCCCCGACCAGATGGTGCTGCTGTCCACCTTCCGGCTGCCCACCCAGATCCACACCCGGTCGGCGAACTCGAAGTGGCTCGACGAACTCGCCCACACCAACCCGGTGTGGATCCACCCCAGCGACGCCAAACGGCTCGGTGTCGAGCACACCGGCGACCTCGTGCGGGTGCAGACCGACATCGGCTACTTCGTCGCGAAAGCCTGGATCACCGAGGGCATTCGGCCCGGGGTGGTCGCCTGCAGCCATCACATGGGTCGGTGGCGCACGGCCAACCAGAAGGGCTTCGCCGGCGGTTTGATGGCCACCGTCGACCTGGAGCGCGGCGACGGCGACTGGCGGATGCGGCGGCTGTCCGGGGTCCGCCCGTACGAGAGCAGCGACCCCGACACGCAGCGCATCTGGTGGAGTGACACGGGCGTGCACCAGAACCTGACGTTCCCGGTGCACCCGGATCCCATCTCGGGCATGCACTGCTGGCATCAGGCGGTCCGGGTGACACCGGCGGGTCCGCAGGACGAGGCGGGCGACATCTTCGTCGACACCAACAAGGCGCGCGAGGTGTACTACGAGTGGCTGAAGATGACCCGCCCGGCCGGCTCGTGCTCACCGGACGGCACGCGCCGCCCGCACTGGCTGATGCGTCCCCTCAAGCCCAGCGCCGAAGCGTTCCAACTGGTTTCGGAGACCTGACGTGTGGGAGTTGTTCCGATCGCTTGGCGCGGCCATCCTCACCCCGCCGCCGGGCAACAGCGCGGTGTGCGCGGCGCTTGACCTGCCGATCCCGACCGGCGCCGAGCACACCGACGCCTTCGTGCTCAGCGCCCCGCCGCACGCCGCGATCCATCTCGGCCCCGAGGGCAAGCTCGGCGGCGAGGGCCTCGACCGCATCGCCGGCTTCTGGCGGGTGCTCGGGCTGAAGCCACGCGAAGACGCCGACCACCTGGGCGCGCTGCTGATGCTGTACGCCGAACTCGGTGAAGCAGAAGAGAAGGCGACCGGCGACGACACCCGCGGGCAGCTGCACCGGGCCCGCGCCGCCCTGTTCCACGAACACATTTGGAGTTGGGCCCCCGGATATCTGCGCGCGGTCAACGGGCTGGGCATCGCCTCGGTCGCCGCGTGGGTTCAACTGACCGAGCAGGCGCTGCGCGCCGAGTACGCCGACCTCGGCCCCGCCGAGCTGCTGCCGTTGGCGCTGCGGGCCGCACCGCCCGCGATGAGCACCGAGGACTCGCTGGACGAAACGCTGGACGCGCTGGTGGCCCCGATCCGCTCCGGCATCGTGCTGACCCGCCGCGATGTGGCCGACTGCGCGCAGCAGATCGGCGTCGGATTGCGGCGCGGGGAGCGGCGTTTCGAGCTGAAAGCGATGCTGGAGCAGGACGCGTTCGCGACGCTCGGCTGGCTCGCCGCGCACGCCAGGCGCTGGGCGGACCGTCCGTCGGTGCGGGGATCGACGACTGACCCGTGTGCGTGGTGGGCGCATCGCGCCGCCACCACCGCGCGAGTCCTGCAGGCGTTGGCGACGGCGAAAGCCGAGAGCAGAGAGGAAGTGCCGTGCTGAGATTGGGACGTCAAGCCGTTGACGTCGCCGCGGTGCGGGACGCGGTCGGCGCCGTCGTCGATCCCGAATTGCAGCGCCCGCTCGGCGAATTGGACATGATCCGCGGCGTGACAGCGGGCCGCAACGGCCGCGTCGAGGTCGAGGTGGCGCTGACCACGCCGGGCTGCCCGATGACCGAGCTGTTGGCCCGCGACGTCGCCGCCGCGGCGTCCACGGTGCCCGAAATCGGCTACGTGCGAGTGAATTTCACCGTCATGCCCGAATCCGAGCGCCGGGCTCTCGCGGACCGGGTCCTGACCCACCGCGACACCGGTGCGACGGCAGCCTCGGCGGTATATGCCGTCGCCAGCGGCAAGGGCGGGGTCGGCAAGTCGAGCGTGGCGGCCAACCTCGCGGTGGCCTTGGCGCGCACCGGCAAGTCGGTCGGCCTGCTCGACGCCGACGTGTGGGGCTATTCGGTACCGCAGCTGTTCGGCGTGCGGCGCAGCCCGATCGCCATGTACCACACCATGTTTCCGGTGCAGGCCCACGGTGTGCGGCTGATGTCGCTCGGCTTTTTGACCGACGAGGACGAACCCGTCGTGTGGCGCGGCCCGATGCTGCACAAGGCGCTGACCCAGTTCGTGCACGACGTGCACTGGGGCCAACTCGACGTGCTGCTGCTCGACCTGCCGCCGGGGACCGGCGACGTGACACTGTCGGTGCTGGAGCTGCTGCCGGACGCGTCGCTGCTGGCCGTCACCACACCGCAGCAGGCCGCCAGGAGCGTGGCCAGCCGGGTCGGCGTGATGGCCCGCGACATGGGCATGCCCATCGCCGGGGTGGTGGAGAACATGTCCGAACTGGTCTGCCCGCACTGCTCCGGCCGCTCTGAGCTGTTCGGCGCCGGGGGAGGGCAGCGGCTCGCCGATGAGCTGAATGCGCCGCTGCTGGGGCAGATCCCGCTCGACGCCGCGATGCGAGCCGCTGGCGACAGCGGAGTACCCGTGGTGAGTTCCGCACCCGAAAGTCCGTCGGCGCAAGCGCTTATCGACGTGGCGGCGGCGCTGCGACCGGCCCGAAGGCCACTGGTCGGTCGTTCACTCGGGGTGCAACCGGTCGGCTAGCTACAAGCGCACCTTGTACCCCAGCTACGGTTATGGAGTGTCGCTGAGCCCGCGGATGCCTGAGCTGGGGGCGCTTGAGGTGCTGCTCGCCGTCGCCCACACGGGCAGCCTGAACGCTGCCGCGCGCGAAGTCGGCGTCACCCAGCAGGCCGTGTCGGCGCGCATCGCGTCGATCGAGGCGCAGACCGGTGTGCAGATGGTGATCCGCAGCAAGCACGGCTCGACCCTGACGCCGGCCGGGGTGCTCGTGTCGCAGTGGGCGGCGCGGCTGCTCGACGTCGCAGGCGAGCTGGATGCCGGGATTGCGGCGCTGCGCCACGACCTGCGCATGCATGTGCGGGTGAGCTCCAGCCTGACCATCGCCGAGCATCTGCTGCCGGGATGGCTGGTGTCGATGCGGGCCGTGGCGCCCGACCGCAACGAGTCGGCCGAGGTGGTGCTCACCGCTGCCAACAGCGACACCGTGATCCAGCAGGTGCGCGAGGGCGAGGCCGACATCGGGTTCGTCGAGGGGCCCTACATTCCGCGTGGTATCCGCAGCCGGGTGATCGCCCGCGACGAACTGGTCGTGGTGGTGCGTCCCGATCACCCGTGGGTGCGTAAACGGCGCGTGCTGACCGCCGCCGAGCTGAACGAGATTCCCTTGGTCAGCCGCGAGGAGGGGTCGGGCACGCGCTATGCGCTACGCGCCGCGCTGGAAGCGGCGCTCGGGCGGCACACCCCTCAGGCGCCGCCGGCGCTGGTGTTGTCCACCACTTCGGCGGTGCGGGCCGCCGTTCTCGCGGGCGCCGGGCCCGCGGTCCTCAGCGAACTGGCGGTGGCCGACGACCTGGCCAGCAACCGCCTCGGCCGGGTGATGGTCAGCGGCATCGATCTGCGGCGCCCATTGCGGGCGATCTGGATCGGGCCCCGCAATCGGCCCGCGGGTCCGGTGCGCGACCTGCTCGCGCATATCCTCAGCCAACCTCCGCGAACGCGCTGAGCCCTAGTCCATCGACCGCGAAACGGAATTTAGGCAGCGAAAATGCGAGTACGCGCCTGTGTGGATTCCGTCTCGCGGGGGAGCGCGTTAGCGCTCGGGGCGGGAACCTGACGCTCGCGGCGGGAAACTCAGTCGCCGAGCCCGCGGCGGGTGGCGGCCAGCGCGTCGGTCAACGCCACCAAGGTGCGGCGCAGGACCGACGGCGGCGCTTCCGCGCGCTGTTCAGTTGCGGCTCCACCCTCACGGGGCGGGGCCAGAACGGCGTCCGCACCAGGACCGGGATCCACAAACTGGCTGAGCATTTTTCGACCTCTTTCACATGATGGATTTGACTTCCATCATCCGGAAGGTCGGAGGTCCCGGCTATAACGCGCGCCACAAATACGGCGTGCGGTTAGTCACTCCCACGAGGGCAGAATCAGGCCAGAATCAGGCCCGATGATCAGCCGCCGATGTTGTAGGACTTCAGCTGCTCACCGATCAGCGTCTGCTGTTCCTCCAGGAAGGACTGGAACTCGTCGGCGGGCTGATAGCTGTCCGCCGCGGCGAACACCTGCTCCTGGAACTTGGTCATCTCGGGCGTCTTGACGGCTTCGCCGCAGGCATCGGAGAGCGCCTGGACGACGTCGTCGGAGGACTTCGACGAGACGACGAGTCCGCGGAACTGCGGGAGCACCACTTCTTCGGGAAGCCCTAGTTCGCCGGCCGTGGGAACGTTCTCGAAGCCCTTGACCTTCTCGTCGGAGATCAGGATCACCGGCACGAAGTCGCCGGAATCCAGGTACTGCTTGACGTCGCCGAGCTGCTCGTAGAGCACATCGACGCCGCCGCCCAGCAGCGCGGCGTACCGCTCGCTCGGCTCGGAGAAGGGCACCGCACGGAACTGGGTGCCGAGCTTGTCGCGCAGCGCGGCCAGCACGATGTCGTCGACGCTGTTGGTGCCTACCGTCGCGACCTTGAGCTGTCCCGGCCGCTCCTTGGCGGCGGCGGCCAGCGCATCCCAGTTGGGGAATGTGCCCTTGCGGACCATGATCGCCGACGGCATCGACTGCAACCGGCAGGCGCCGCGCACTTCGTCGAGCTTGAACGATGCCGTGCCTGCGGGAACCGTGGTCAGCGTGTCCTGGATGAGGATGGCCATCGACTCGCCCGGCCGTCCGGACAGCATCTTGGTCATGCCGGTGCTTCCCGTCGCGCCGGGCACGTTCACCACGGGGATCTGCTGGTCGATGATGCCTTCCATCGCCGCGGCCGACGCGCGGGCCACCTGGTCGGCGCCGCCACCGGGCCCGAACGGCACCACGAGATCGACCGGTCTGCGGAAGACGTTCTTGCCGTCGGCGCTGCCGCTGCTTCCGCTACTGCTCTCGCCACAGCTGGCGGCAACCATCGCGAGCGCCGCGACCGATCCGACCACGAATGCTTTGCGGCGTCTGGACTTATCGGACATCTTTGGTCTCCTCTGCTGGTACACCGGTTGTTTGCACTGGATCGTCTTCTCGCGGTCCTACGGCGGCGCTGATGCGGCCCCTGCGTGCCTGGGTGACGCTGCGGTAGACGAGGAATGCGAGCACCGCGACCCAAATGACTAAGAGCACGGCCGAGATCGGGCGCGTGACGAAGATCGTCGGATCGTTGCCCGACGAGATCATCGCGGTGGTGAAGTAGCGCTCGGCCAGCGGACCGAGGATGGCGCCGAGCACCAGTGGGGCAAGCGGATATCCCCACTTCTGCAGGAAGAAGCCGAGGACCGCGAACAACGTCATGATCCACACGTCCGACATCGAATTGCGGATCGCGAACGCGCCGATGTAGGCGAACAGGACGATGATCACCGCGATGTACTGCTCGGGCACCTTGAGTAGTCGCACCATCGGCCCGCTCGTCGCGATGCCGAGCACGAACATGAGGATGACGCTCACCAACAGGGCGGCGATGATGGTGTAGACGAGCTCGGGCTGGGTCTGGAAGATCTGCGGACCCGGCTGCACGTTGTGCAACAGCATCGCGCCGAGGATCACCGCCGTGGCGGCGCTGCCCGGGATCCCCAGCACCAGCAGCGGAATGAACGCTCCGCCAACGGTTGCCGTCGACGCAGCCTGAGGGCCGATGACGCCGTTGGGTGATCCCTTGCCCACCTGGGCTCGGTCCTTGCCGAACTGCTTCTCCAGACCGTAGGAGACGAACGACGCCACCGTCGCGCCCGCGCCGGGCACACCACCGAGCAGCGAACCGGTGACAACGCCGCGGCCCATGCTGCCGCTGCGCTCGCGGAACTGCCGAAGCGACGGGATCTTCGTCTTCACCCGACCCGGCTGCGGGGCGTTCTCGGCCGCGAAGCCCTCGCCGAACCGCACCAGCACGTGACCGAGTGCATAGATGCCGACCATGACGGGGAGGTAATCGATCCCGTCGCGCAGCGTTTCAGAGCCGAAGTCGAAGCGGACCGTTCCGTACACGGCGTCCACGCCGACCGTCGCCAGCAGCATGCCGATCAGCAGGGCGGCAAGGGATTTGGTGACCGAGCGCTCGGCGAGGGCGAGCACGCTGGTGAGGCCCAGCAGAACGATCACGAAGTATTCGGCCTGACCGAACTTCAATGCCACATGCGCGATGGGGCGGGCCGCGAACACCAGCAACACCCACGCCGCCAGGCCGCCGACGAGGGCCGCGAACGCCGCCCAGCCGAGTGCCTCTGCGGCACGGCCCTTGCGCGCCATGGTGTAGCCGTCCCACAGCAGCGGCACATTGTTCGGTTCACCGGGTATGTGCAGCAGGATCGAGGTGATCGCCCCGCCGTAGGTGCCTGCGACATAGACCGCCAGCATCAAGACGATGCCGGTCTCGGGGTCCATGCCGTAGGTGAAGGGCAGGATCAGGATGACGCCCATCACGAACGTCAGACCCGGCAGCACGCCCACGATCAGCCCCGTGATCACGCCGAGGACGAGGATGATCCACACCGTGGGCGAGAACGAGGCGAACTCGTTCATCACTCCTGTCAAAGTTTCCATCTGTTTCTCCGAAAGCGGTGGGGGCGGGTCAGTAGGCGCCGATCAGCTCGAAGAGCCGGATCGAGAACTCGTCGAAGACGCCCACGCCGGTCGGCAGCGACAGGTAGACGACCTTGACGAACATGTACGCAAAGCCGATCGAGACCACTGCGGCAAGCGGGACGACGATGAGGAGGTTCCGCTTGCCTGCCAGCACCAGGAAGGCGATGACCAAGAGGAAGGTGCCGATCACCCAGCCGAGGTAGATCGTGCCGATGACGTAGGCCACCGACAGCGCGATGACGATCGCGACCCGGCGCGGGCTGATGAGAGAGGCTTCGAGTTCGGCGCCCTCCTCCGGCATCGCCTCGTCGTCTTCTTCCTGCGCGACGGGCGCGCCGCGGCGCACCGTGCGGATGTCCTGCACGATTCTGACCACCATGGACAGCGCGAAGAGCCCGATCAGCAGTCGCGGGAAGAACGCGGGTCCCGGACCCTCCGCACCCCCGGTCGGCCACTGTGTGGTCGCCATCCAGAGCGGAACACACAAGGCTATCCCGGCCAGCGGCGGCACTAGCACCGCCCACCGCCGCATTTGGGACATCCCGCTCGCCTTCACTTCCTGGCCCCGGGGTTCTGACTTCTGTCGCGGTGGGGCGCTCGAATCCGTTTCAGTCATGCGCTACCTCTCCATCGGGACTGGCGTCGGCCGGCCGTGATTCCGCAGGCTGAGGAAGCTTCCACGGAGGCTACTCGGGGGGAATGTGACCTCAGCCACCAGATTCGGACCCCTCGCCGGCGACGCTACGAATGTTCGGAAAGACGCTCGAAAAGGGTCGTGCTGGGGGACTGTGCCCGGCCTACGCACCCCGTCGCCAGCGATCGGATCCAGCGTGGCGAGCGGATCCTGCATGTCTGGCCTCTTTCAAAATATGGAATCGAATACCACATGCGACCGTAGAACACTCAGGTTTCCTGTGTCAACGGTCACATGGCCAGCAAAATGTGAGCGCCGCGACAACCAATCTGGCGATTCCCTGGACAGTTAGTGAAACTTGTTACCATAATGTGGAATGGCATTACAGCGGTTGAACAGGCCTTTTGCAGGTTGTGGCCAGGGTGCTCCGTCGCCATCTCGGAAGGCATCGTGCCAGAGGGAACGGACAAGCCACAGGATCAAAATCAGCCGCTCCAAAAAGCTTGCGGAGACCGGCGGAACCATGAGAGGCGGTCACGCGTCCCCATACGGGGCGTCAGGAAGCTCCCGGCGACCCCATGCCGCTCTTGTTAGATTGCGGTGACTAGGTGGGAAGGGGGACAGGCGTCATGACCGCGGCGGAGCCGCCCCGGAACGAACAGGTTGCGGGCACGCAGACCATCACCAGGGCGCTCAACGTGCTCGGCGTGCTGAGAGACGCCAACACCGACGTCGGAGTCATCGAACTGGCACGGGCACTGGACCTGCACGCGAGCACAACTCACCGGATCCTGCGGGCCCTGGTGGCCGCCAACTACGTCGTGCAGAACGCGCAGACCGAGCGTTATCGCTTGGGGCCTGCGGCTTTTCTGCTCGGCCGCGCCGCCGAACGCACGCTCGGATTCGACGAGGCGATGCCGCTGCTCGAGAAACTCGCCGCGGTCACCGAGGAATCGGTCAACCTCGTTATCCGCGACGGCGACGAGGGTTTGGTCGTCTTACGCGTCGAGTCCGAACATCCGCTGCGCTTCATTCAGCCCGTCGGTGCGCGAATCCCGTTGTACTGCAGCAGTACCGGCAAAGTGTTGCTCGCCTTCGGCGGCGACCTGCACGAAGAGGTGGCGCGACTCGGCGAGATGCAACGCCTGACGCCGAGGACGATCACCTCGCCGCGCGACCTGCTGGGCGAATTGGAGGAGATCCGCGCACGCGGGTACGGCGTCAACAGGGGAGAGCGGATCCCCGGCGTCTACGGTGTCGCCGCCCCCGTGCTGACCACCGACGGGATCGCCACCACCGCCCTGGCCGTCCAGGGTCCCGAGATCCGGATCACCGATGAACGGGTCCCCGAACTGGGACGCCTCGTCATCGAGACTGCCGATACGATCGCCGCCATCATGCCCTCAGGCTTTCAACTCTGACTGGGGCGCAAGGGATTTCGGCTAGAAAGTGTGATCGGCCCGCCCGGACAGGGGTAGCACGGGCGGGCCGATAGCCTCAGTGGGCCGCCGATAGCCTCAGTGGGCCTTCGCGGGCACGCTGGCCGCCACATCGGGCAGCCGCTTGGTCGGATCGATCCACAGCGCCGCGAGACCGCCGACGACCAGCAGGGCGGCCGACAGTGTGAACGACGCGATGAACGTGCCGGTGGCATCGATGAGGTGACCGAAGATGATCGGCGACACGATGCCCGCGATGCCGAAGCCGGTGTTCATCAGCCCACCTGCGGTGCCGGCGTGGTTGGGCGCGATGTCCATCGGGATCGACCAGATCACCGGGTTGGTCAGCTCCAGCAGGAAGAACGCCACGCCCAGGCACACCGTGGTCAACGCGAGGTTGTGGGTGAAAAGCGTCGGCAGGATGAACACGAACGAGCCCAGCAGCCCGACGACCAGCACGGCACGGCGCGCGATCTTCAGGCTTCCGGTGCGGCGCAGCAGGTAGTCGGACAGCACGCCGCCGACGGTGTCGCCGACCACGCCGCCGATCAGCACCAGCGCCGAGAACAACGCGAACTTCTTCAGTTCCAGGCCATAGCTCTCGTGGAAGAACGACGGGATCCAGGTGAGGTAGACCCACAGCATCCAGCCGTAGCAGAAGTCGACGAAGGTCACCGGCAGGATGCGGGCGAACATCAGCTTCCACGGCACCGGCGGGCGTGCGTCCCGCTGCTGATCGACGGTCAGCTCGGCGAGTTCTTCCTCGGTCATCTTCGGGTGATCGGCGGGCCGGTCCCGATAGCTGACCACCCAGGCGAACGCCCAGAGCAGGCTGATGACGCCGAAGACGAAGAACGCCAGCCGCCAGTTCCACAGGCCGATCAGCGCCGCCACTGCCAGCGGGGCGATCGCGTTGCCGATCCGGGCGAACGCGTGCGTAATGCCCTGACCGAATGCTCTGCGTTCCAGAGGCAGCCACTTGGCCATCGCAGTGGTGGCCGTCGGGAAGGACGCGCCCTCCCCGAACCCGAGCGCCAGGCGGGCGGCGAAGAGCGAGATCAGTCCGACGGCGAATCCGGTCAGCAGAGTGGCCGTCGCCCATACCAGGCCGACGACGAAGAGGACTCTGCGCGGCCCGAACTTGTCGCCGAGGATGCCGCCGAAAATCTGGAAGAACGCGTACGGGATCGAGAACGCGGCGAGCGCCAACCCGAGTTGGGTGTTGTCGAGCCCGAGGTCTTCTTTGATGAACGGGGCGGCCGTGGAGATGTTGACCCGGTCCATGTAGGTGATCAGGTACATCAAGCACAGCAGGACCAGGATCTTGGTTCGTACCCGATGGCGGAACGCGTCGAGGAAGCTGCGTCCCGGTGGGGAGGGCTGGTCGGTTCGGGTCTGCGAGTCTGGTGCGAGGGAAGCGGTGGCGGCGGGGCTGTTGTGGTGGGCTGGGCCGTCCTCGCTGACTGCGTTCGCCATGTGCAAGCCTTCTTTCCAGAATGTGGAATCGAATACCACAGGCGACCGTAGACCCGTTGAGATTCATGTGTCAACGCTCACATGGCCAGCAAAAAGTGGGGGCAACGACATGCTTTACGGTGGTTCACAGCAGTAAGTGGAACCTGCTACCATAATGTGGAATTACCGGCTTGGACCCGTTGAACAGGCATTTTGCCATCGGCCCATCGGTGTTCAGTCGCCACCGTCGTCGACATCGTCTCGGAAGGATCGATATGTCGGAGAAACCAAACTCGACCGACTCGGCGAATGTCGCCGCGGAGATCGCAGAACTCATCGCCAAGGCGCGGGCCGCGCAGGCTGTGTTCGAGACCTATCCGCAGGAGCGCGTCGATGACGTGGTGGCCGCGGTCGCGTGGGCCATCTACGAGCCCGAACGCGCCAAGGCGCTGGCCGAACTCAGCGTGCAGGCCACCGGCCTGGGCAATGTGGCCGACAAGATCACCAAGAACCAGCGCAAGACCATCGGAACTCTGCGCGACCTGACCGGGGCACGATCCGTCGGGATCATCCACGAGGACCCGGACAACGGCATCACCGAATACGCCAAGCCGGTGGGCGTGGTGGCCGCGGTGTGCCCGTCGACCAACCCGGCGGCCACGCCCGCGAACAAGACGATGATGGCGCTCAAGGGCGGCAACGCCGTGATCCTCTCGCCGTCGCCGAAGGGCGCCTCGACCTGCGCCCTGTTGGTCCAGTACATGCACGCCGAACTCGACAAGGTCGGCGCCCCGCGCGAACTGGTGCAGTACATCGCCCAGCCGAGCAAGGCGCTGACGAACGAGCTGATGCGGCAGGCGGATCTGGTCGTAGTCACCGGTTCGCAGCGCAATGTGCGGGGCGCCTACAGCAGCGGCACCCCCGCGATCGGGGTGGGGGCAGGCAATGCCCCCGTGATCATCGCGGCCGACGCGAACCTCGCCGATGCCGCCGAAAAGATCAAGCGCAGCAAGGTATTTGACTACGCGACGAGTTGCTCGTCGGAGAACTCCGTGCACATCGACGCCGCCGTCTACGACGATGCGCTGGCGCAGTTGCGCGCGCAGGGCGGTTATCTGCTGACCGCGCCGGAGAAGGCGCGGCTGCAGTCGGTGATGTGGCCGGACGGCAAGTTGAACTCCGCTGTCACGGCGCAACCACCGGAGAAGATCGCCGCACTTGCTGGTCTCGATGCGCCGGAGGCGCGCGAAGCCGACTTCTTCATGGTGGAGGAGGACGGCGTCGGCCCCGACTACCCGTTCAGCGGCGAGAAGCTGTCGGTGGTGCTGACCGTCTACCGCTACCAGGACCTCACCGAGGGGCTGCAGCGCATCCAGCGGCTGCTCGATTTCCAAGGGGCAGGCCACTCGTGCGGCATCCACACCTTCGACGAGAAAAAGGTTGCGGCGGTTGCCGAGCGGTTGCGGGTGGCCCGTGTCCTGGTCAACCAGGCGCACTGCTTCGGCACCGGCGGCGGATTCGACAACGGCCTCGGCTTCACCCTGACCATGGGTGCGGGCACCTGGGCCGGCAACAGCATCAGTGACAACCTCTCCTACCGGCACTTCCTCAACACCACTCGAGTGGCGCGCGTCATCCCCCCGCGTGTTCCCACGGAGGAACAGCTGTGGGGCCGCTACTTCGAGACCTATGGACGGTGAATCGTGAAACTTCTTGAACACCAAGGCAAGAGCCTGCTGTCCCGGGAAGGGCTGACCACACCCGACGGTGCGGTGGCCGCCGAGGCCAGCGAGGCCGCGACCATCGCCAACGCGATCGGCGGGCGTGTGGTCATCAAGGCGCAGATCCCAGCGGGCAAGCGCGGCAAGTCCGGTGCGATCCGCTTCGCCGACAGCCCGGCACAGGCTCACCAGGCCGCGGCCGATCTCATCGGCAAGCCGATCAACGGATTCCCCGTCACCGCAGTGCTCATCGAGCAGGCGTTGCCGATCGCGCGCGAACTCTATGCCGCCGTGCTCAACGACCCGGCCAGCAAGGGACCGCTCGTGCTGTTCTCGGTCGAGGGCGGCATGGACATCGAGGAGGTCAACGCGCAGTCACCGGAGAAGGTGCTGCGGCTGCCGGTCGACATCCGCGTCGGGCTCTCGCATCAGGATGCGGCGACGCTGTTGTCCGGCACCGACCTGAGTGAAGCCGAGCAGGCCGCCGTCGCCGACGCGCTGGTCCGGCTCTACTCGGTGTATCTGCAGGTGGAGGCCGACCTGGTGGAGGTCAACCCGCTGGTGGTCACCGAGGACGGGCGGGTCGTCGCGCTCGACGCGAAGGTCAGCCTGGACCCCGGCGCGCTGGCGCGCCAGCCCGCCGAATTCATGCAGAACCTGGAGGGCGACCAACCCCCCGACCGGTCGGCTCTGGAAGAGGAAGGCGCCCAACTGGGTCTGCAGTTCATCGAACTCGACGGCTCGGTCGGGGTGCTCGCCAACGGAGCCGGGCTCACGATGGCCACCCTCGACGCGGTCAACCACTACGGCGGCCGACCGGCGAACTTCCTGGAGATCGGCGGCGACGCCTACACCAAGGCCACCCCGGCGCTTGCGCTGGTGTTGAAGAACCCCAACGTGCGCAGCCTGCTGGTCAACTTCTGCGGCGCCTTCGCCCGTACCGACGTGATGACCGAAGGCGTCGTCAACGCGATCGAGGCCCTGCGCCCCGAGATCCCGGTGTACTTCTCCATCCACGGCACCGGAGAGGAAGAGGCCATCGCCCTTGTCCGCAACCGGCTGGGGTTGGAACCGTATGACCTGATGGACGACGCGGTGCGCGCCGCTGTGGCCGCTGCCGGGTACAAGCAACAAGAGCTAGTCAACGAGGGAGCGCGCTGATGATCGTCACCGGAACCGAAACGGTTGTCGTCCAGGGCATTACCGGCAAGCAAGGCTCCTTCTGGACCGAGCGGATGATCGAGTGCGGCACCAACGTGGTGGCCGGCGCGACCCCGAACAAGGGCGGCCGCGAGGTGGCCGGGATACCGGTCTACAACTCGGTCGTCGAGGCCGCGAAGGATCAGCGGCTCGACGTGTCGGTGTTGTTCGTCCCGCCGCTGGCCGCCAAGGCCGCGGTGCTGGACGCCATCGAGGCCGGTGTGCGCAAGATCGTGTTCCTCACCGAGCACGTGCCCTACCACGACGTGATGCACGTGCTGGCCGAGGCGCGCGACAACGGCGTGCAGGTGCTGGGCCCGAACACCGCCGGGCTGGTCGTGCCGGGTGAAGCGTCGGTGGGCATCATGCCGGGCTTCGCGAAGAACATCTTCCAGTCGGGCAACATCGGCGTGGTGTCGCGCAGCGGCAGCCTCGGCACCCTGCTCGCGATGAACCTGGTCACCGCGGGCTACGGGCAGTCGGCGTTCATCGGCATCGGCGGCGACCCGATCCTGGGCACCACCACGACCGACGCGGTCCGCATCCTCGACGCCGACCCCCGCACCGACGCGATCGTGCTGGTCGGCGAGATCGGCGGGACCATGGAGGAGGACGCCGCCGAGGTGATCGCGGGCATCGACAAGCCCGTCGTGTCGTTCATCGCCGGGCGCAGCGCTCCGCCCGACCGTCGCATGGGGCACGCGGGAGCCATCGTGACCGGCAACCGTGGCAGCGGCCAGTCCAAGGTCGACGCCCTCACCAAGGCGGGTGTCGCGGTGATCGACGTGCCCAGCCAGGTCAGTGACGCGCTGCAGCGCTTCGGCGTGATGCCGACCGCGGCACGGGTGTAATCGCTGGCAGGCGAGGGCCGGAGCATGGTTCCGGCAACCCGAATCACGGCGCGAAGTCCCCAGCGACCGCGGGGCCACTTGTTAGATTGCGGTCACCATGTGGGAGAGAGGTCAGGCGTGAGCTCGACCGCGGAGCAACCCCGAAACGAGCAGGTCGCCGGCACGCAGACGATCGCGCGGGCGCTGTCCGTGCTGGCGGTGCTGCGGGACGCCGACGACGACGTCGGGGTCATCGAGCTGGCGCGGGCGCTGGACCTGCGCGCGAGCACCGCGCACCGGATTCTGCGGGCCCTGGTGGCCGCCGGATACGTCGTGCAGAACACCCAGACCGAACGGTATCGGCTGGGGCCCGCCGCGGTGCTGCTGGGACGCGCCGCCGAGCACACGCTCGGATTCGACCAGGCGACACCGCTTCTGGAGCAACTGGCGGAAGCCACCGGGGAGTCGGTCAACCTCGTGGTCCGCGACGGCGACGAGGGCCTGGTCGTGCTTCGCGTGGAGTCCAAACATCCGCTGCGCTTCATCCAGCCCGTGGGCGCGCGAATCCCGTTGTACTGCACGAGTACTGGGAAAGTGCTGCTGGCGTTCGCCGGCGACCTCCACGAGGAGGTGGCCCGGCTCGGCGAGCTGAACCGGCTGACCCCGACGACGATCACCTCGCCGCGCGACCTGCTGCGCGAACTGGAGGCGATCCGCGAGCGCGGCTACAGCGTCAACAGGGGAGAGCGAATCCCCGGTGTCTACGGTGTGGCCGCACCGGTGTTGACCGCCGGTGGGGTCGCCACCACCGCGCTCGCCGTGCAGGGACCCGAGACCCGCATCCCCGACGAACGCGTCCCCGAACTCGGAGAGCACGTCATCGAAACCGCCCGCGCGATCGCCGACATCATGCCCTCCGGCTACCAGCTGTAGAGGCGAGCGATTGACGCTTGCGCTCGGCGTCGTGTGCGTCGCATTCGGCTGCCTCGTCGGCGGGGCAACCGGTTTCGGCTACGCACTGGTCTCGACGCCGCTGCTGTTGCTCGCCGGTTTCAGCGTGCCCGAGGTGGTGTTCGTCAATCTCGTCGTCGGACTGGTCACCCGAGGCACCGTGACCTGGTCGCTGCGCGCCCACATGGTCCTGCCGCGTGTCGGTCTGTTCGCGCTCGGAAGCATTCCCGGCGCCTGGATCGGGGCCGAGGTCTTGCACATGCTTCCCCTGCATCACCTCAAGCTCGGGGCGGGTGTCGTGGTAGCGCTGTGCGGGATCGCGATGCTGGTGCCCGACCCCGAGGGGCACCACGCACCCTCGCGGGGCGCGACGGCTGCCACCGGCGCTGTGGGCGGGTTCCTCAGCACCACAACGTCTTTGAACGGCCCGCCGCCGGCGCTGCTGCTCGCCCGCGCCGGCGTACCGCCCCTGGTCTTCATCGCCGACCTGGCCGGATACCTCACCGTCGTCAGCGCGGTGTCGCTGATCATCCTCGGAGCACGCGGCCAGATTCCGCACTCGGTGCTGTGGCCTGCGCTGCCGATCATGTTGGCGGCGGGGCTCAGCGGAAACGCCGCGGGGTTGTGGATCGCACGCCGACTTCCGGTGCGCGTGTTCCGGTTCGCCGTCATCGCCCTGGTGATCATCGCCGGTGCGCTGACGGCGCTGACGGCGTGACGAACGCTTACTGCCGCAGCGCCACCGCTTGCACCGCGCTCACCAGAGACATCACCTCGATGTCCTGGCTGCTGCATCCGCGGGACAGGTCGTTCAGCGGCGCCAACAGACCCTGCAGGATCGGACCGAGCGCCATCGCACCGCCCAGCCGCTCGGCGATCTTGTAGCCGATGTTGCCCGCACCGAGATTGGGAAAGACCAGCACGTTGGCCTCACCGGCGGCGTCGGAGTCGGGGGCTTTGGCGGCCGCGACCGATTCGACCAGCGCGGCGTCCAGCTGCAGTTCGCCGTCGACGCGCAGCTCCGGTGCCCGCTGGCGCACCAATTCCGTTGCTTGACAGACTGTTTCGACGTCGGGATGGCTGGCGCTGCCCTTGGTGCTGAACGACAGCATCGCGATCACCGGCTCGGTGTCGGTGAGGCTTCGGTGGGTGGCGGCGGCCGCGATGGCGATGTCGGCCAACTCCTCGGCCGATGGGGCGGGCACGACGGCGCAGTCGGAGAACGTGAGTTGGCGACCGTCGGGCAGCAGCATCAGAAAGGCGCTGCTCAACGTCTTGATGCCGGGAGCCAACCCGACGATGCGCAGTCCGGCCCGCAGCACGTCGGCCGTGGGCCGGGTGGCGCCCGCGACACACGCGTGCACGCGTTCGGCCCGCACGGCCGCCGCCGCCACCGACACCGGATCTTTGGTGGCCGCGGGGATGCGTTCGGGCTGGCGTGCCAAACCGTCCTCCAGACAGGCCCGCACGTCGTCGTCGGCAAGCACGTCGGCGAGGTCGACGACGGTCTCCTCGCGAAGTTTGACCCCGTGCTCATCGGCGGCGGCGTGGATGCGCGACGGATCCCCGAACAGCCGGGGAGCGACGAGGCCGTCGGCGCTCAGTTGCGCGGCGGCTTGCAGCGCGCGCGGGTCCTCCGAATCGGGAAGGGCCACAACCAATCCGGCGTCGGCAACGGTTTCCCGCCATCGGTTGACGATGTCCTCGCGACCGTCCGGTTGCATGCCGTTGACGGCGGCCATCAATGAATCACTCCTTAGCTGCCTGCCCTCAGTGGGCGGCAGACTCGTAGATCTTGCTGCTCACCCTGTCGCGCAGCGCGGTGAACTCGGGCAGGCTGCGCAGTTCGGCGCCGAGCCGCTCGCCGACCTGCTGTGAGAAGCTGACCGGCTCGTCGAACACGATGCGCCCGGGGCGGGCACTCATCACGATCACCCGACTGCCGAGGAAGATCGCCTCCTCCACGCTGTGTGTGATGAAGAAGATCGTCTTGTGCGTGTCGCGCCAGATGTTGAGCAACTCGAGTTGCAGGCGTTCCCTGGTGAGTGCGTCGAGTGCGCCGAACGGCTCGTCCATCAACACGATCTTCGGGTCGTTGGCCAGCACGCGGGCGATCTGGCAGCGCTGCTGCATGCCGCCGGACAACTCGTAGGGGCGGCGTTCCACGAAGTCGGCCAACCCCACCATCTCCAGGTAGCGGTGGGCGTCGGCGCGGCGGGTGGCCTTGTTCACGCCGCGCAGCCGCGGGCCCAACTCGACGTTGCCCAACACCGACAGCCACGGGTACAGGTTGGACTGCTGAAACACCACACCCCGCTCGGCGCCGGGAGCGGTGATCTGCTTGCCGTCGATGGTGATCTCGCCCTCGGTGGGGGTGATGAAACCGGCCAGCAGTTGCAGCAGGGTTGTCTTGCCGCAGCCGGATGGCCCTGCGACACAGACGAATTCGCCTGGCTCGATCACGAGGTCGATGTCGGCGAGCGCATGCACCTGGCTGCCCTTGCTCATGTACCGGTGCGTGACGTGGTCGACCACCAGCCGCTGTGTGGTGCTGGTGGCCGCGCCGACCGTCGCCGCCCCGGTCACTGGGCCGCCGCCTCCGCCGGCTTGGCGTCCACACCGCCCTCGTACACCTGCGGCGGGCTGACCGCGGTGATGCCGCCCTGCGCCAGCAGGAAGCCGGCGGTGTCCTGCAGGTCCTTGGCCATCTTGCCGCCGAGGTAGTCGGGGCCGGCCTGCTCGGCCGCCGTCAGGTACTCGTAGCCGTCGAACTGCGACTTCACGTCGTCGGGGCTGATGCCCATCACAGCGCCGATGCTCACCGCCGCCTCGTCGGGCTGGTTGTGAATCTGCTCGACGGCCGCGTTCTGCGCCTTCGCCCACGCCGTCATGAAGCCGGGATTGGCGTCGATGAAGGCGGTCGTCGCGGCGCCCAGATCGTATGTCGGCTTACCGGCCTTCGCGGTGTCCTCGCTGGACAGCACGATGTGCCCGCCGCTCTTGAGCAACTCCGACAGCGTCGGGTCCCACACCCATGCCGCGTCGATCTGTCCGCCTTCCCAGGCCGACGGCATCTTGTCCGGCGACAGGTTGACCAGCGAGACGTCCTTGGCCGGATCCATGCCCGCGTCCTGCAGCGCCTGCAGCAGGCTGTAGTGCGCGGTCGAGCTGAACGCGACGGCGACGGTCTTGCCGGCGAGTTGCTTGATGTCGTTGATCGACTCGTCCCTCACCACAAGCGATTCGGCCTTGCCGATGACGTCGTGAATCCAGATCACCTTCATCGGGATGTTCAACGGCGCCGAGAGCGCCTTGGTGGCCGGGCTGGAGCCGATCAGCCCGAGGTCGGCGCTGTTGGAGCCGAAGGCCTGGATGACGTCGCCGCCCGAGTCGAACTTGTTCCAGGTGATGTTCGCGTTCGGCAGGCAGTTCTCCAGCATCCTTTGGTCCTTCACGATCAGGTCACCGTTGGGGATGTTCTGGTAGGCGATGCGGACGGTCGACGTCACCGATTCGTCGGCCTCGAACGGGCATTCCGTGCCGGCCGCGGAGTCTTCGGCGGGCCGGTTCGACTCGACGCAGCCGCTCAACGCGGTGACGCCGACGGCGATGACCGTGGCGGCGAGGACCCTGCGGGCGGGACGGGTTGGGGTTCTCATGAGGGCTCCTGGGTTGCGGAAGGGTCGGTCGAATAACGGGTCATGCTTTGCCGCGCCACGGAACGAGGATCTTCTCCACGCCCTTGATGGCTAGGTCGAGAAGGATTGCCGCGATGCCGATCACGATGATGCAGGCGATGGTCAGGGGTGTCTTCAATTCGGTGCCGGACAGGTAGGCCAGGCCGCCGATGCCGGGGATGCCGTTGTTGAGTTCGGCGGCGACGACGGTGGTCCAGGCGAAGCCGATGGCGATCCGGATGCCGCTGATGACGTCGGGCAGCGTGGAGGGCAGCACGACGTGGGTGATCGTCTGCAGCCTGCTGGCGCCGAGGGAAAGCGCGCCATTGATGCGTTCCTCCTTGACGCTGCGGACGCCGTTGATGGTGGCGATCGTGATCGGCGGGAACGCGGCCAAGAACAGCAGCCACATCTTGGAGGTGTCGCCGATGCCGAACCAGACGATCAGGATGCCGATGTAGCCAAGCGGCGGCAGCGCGCGCAGGAAGTTCAGATAGGGCTCGACGATGGTGGCGACGGGCCGGAAGCTGGCCATGACGAACCCGAGAATCGGCCCGAAGATGATGGCCCAGCCGACACCGACGCCGATCCGCTGCAGGCTGGCGATCAGGTGTTCCCACAGGTAGTAGTTCTGTTCACCCTTGACCATCCTCGGCACGCCCGGGGCGATCGGATGATCGGTGTTGGCCAGCACAAACGCATCCCACACCGCGCCGGGCGAGGGCAGATACAGCGGCTTGATCAGCTGCAGTGCGGTGATCAACCACCACACGCCGAGGAAGACCACGAGTGCTGCGACCCGGACGAGCACGCGCCGCAGCAGCTGGCGTCGACGGTCCCGGGTTTCGCGGCGCTGCGCCTCACGCGCAGCCTGCTCCGGGTCGGCGGTTACCTCGGGTACGGGCGCCGGCGAAGGAGTGGTGGTGCTCCTGGTCATTCAAAACCCTTCGTGCCGCGGTAGCGCCCCCATCGCGAGGGCACAGTGTAATGGTGACGGAGCCCACAAGACCAGAATAGGTCCACTTCGTTGCGTTTTGGGGGTACCAGAGTGGGCGTCCTCTCCCTTGTCTTCAGTGCCTACGTGCGCCGCGCCGGCTTCCCTAACCCGAGAGCCTCGGGAATCGCGGCCGCGCTTGTCAGTATGTGCGTATGCGGCTCGCGGCGCAGGGTGTTGGCAACGTAAGCGCCGGTCAAAACACCGGCGATGAACCTCACCCCGGCGTTCGCTCCGGCGCGTAGGTCGTTGGGTGTATCTCCGGCGACGAGCACCTTCGCGACGTCGGTGACTGCGGCTTCTTCCATCGCGTGAAAGATCAGATACGGCGCCGGACGGCTGGCCCGCACCGAGTCACTGGTGATGACCGCGTCGATCTCGCGGCCGACGCGCCAGCCCACCTGGTCGATCAGCGGGCCGGTGATCGTGCGTGAATACCCGGTTTGCAGAACGACTTTGATTCCCTGCTCCCGCAACAGGGCGAAGGTGTCGACGATGCCCGGTATCGGCGTCGGCGGCACCGCGCGGTACGCGTCGAGCAGCCGGGCGGTGAAATCACGTTCTACGGCATCGATTTCGGTCGTGTCGTTTGCCGTCGCGCCGAGGAGTGCGGCGATGGCCTCACGTTTACCGGCGCCCTTCCACCGGTCGAAGTGGTCGTCGGGGACCGGCACCCCGGTGTGAGACTCGACCGCGCTGCGCAGCGCGTGGTAGACGGCCCCGCCCTCGTCGACGCTTGTGCCGGCGATGTCCAGCGCGACCAGGTCGATCGGTCGATCCGTCACCGGTATGGCGCTCCTGCCGCCGCCGCCGCGATCAGGTCGAGCACATGGGACATCGTTCGCCGGTTCGCCCCGCTGGCCAGATCCAGGGCGGTGTAGCGGTCGTAGTAGAGGCTGGGGTCCAAACCCACGCCGACGGAGCAGATCTCGACGTCCGATGCGGCGACGACATCGCGCAGATGCTGGTCGAGGTAGTCCTGCTCGTTGGCCAGCGACGTCGCGGCGTCCATCGGGCTGCCGTCGGAGATCACGACGAGGATTCGCCGGTGTTCCTCGCGGGCGGCGAGCCTGTTGCGGGCCCACTCGACCGCCTCACCGTCGATGCCTTCCCGGTACAGGTCGTCTTTCAGCAGTCCGCCGAACGCGCGACGCGCGGAACGATACGGCGTGTCGGCTTCTTTGATGACGAGATGGCGAATCTCGTTGAGCCGTCCGGGGTTTGGCGACCTACCCCCGCGCATCCAGTCGCGTCTTGCGCGCCCGCCGTTCCACGCGGCTGTGGTGAACCCGAGCACCTCACAGCCGACGCCGGCCAGGTCCAACGCGCGGGCGAACACGTCGACCAGCACCGCCACCGGTTCGCTGAACGCCTTCATCGATCCCGAGCAGTCAACGAGGAAGGACACCACCGTGTCCGTCCGCGATGTCGACTCCGGTGCCCGAAAGATGTTGCGCTCGCTCGGCGTGGTCACCAGCTGCGCGAGCCTGCGCCCGTCGATCAGGCCGGACTCGTGCCCGCCCGCCCAGCTGTCGCGGCGCGGCTCGGCCAGCAGGTTGCCCAGCCGGCGGCCGAGAGCACGGGCGCTCACGCCGCTGGCCTGCACCGCACGGTCGAGCTGTTCGCGGTATTCGTGTAGTTGAGCGTCTCGCACCAGGCTCGCGATGGGCCGCACCTCGTCGTAGACCCGGGTGTAGACGCGGTAGCCGCTGTCCTCACTGCTCAGAGCGCGGCGCGCACCGCCGGGTGCCGAGGCCGTGGCGTCGCCGTCGTCGTCCGGGTCGAACAACCACTCGAACCCGTCCCACCTCCGGTCCGGACGACCGGCCTCGACCTGTAGCTGCTCGAGGTCGGCGACCCGTTCCGCGATGGCGCGGGCGTGCTGCCCGAAAGTCTTCTGGCAGTGCCGGTTCGGCCGCAGCGCCGCGAGATCACGGCCGAACGTCGACGCCAGCGCGAACCGGGTCGATTCGATCAGGTCCTCGGTGCGGGGTGTGATCGCCTCGGCGGTGATGCGGGCACGGCAGACCTGGGCGACGGTGTAGAGCACCAGCCCGGCATCCGTCTCGATCGAGCGTGACGCCTCGAACGCCTGCGACCAGTCGCGGAAGCGGTCGGCGAGGTTGCGCCGCACACCCGGCCACGAGTCGGGAACCAGCGACTCCACCCGATACTGCTCGAGCATCTCGAAGACCAGCCTGCCGGCGGTGCGTTGCGGGCGCAGTTCGGCGTGCACGTCGGGGTCGTTGTGCCGCAACCGAAGGGCCATCCCGTCGGCGCTGCCGCGTTCGGTCGGCGGATGCAGGTGGGGCGCGGCCATCGGCACCGACCGCCTGCCCCGATACAACGTCGAGCCGCGGAAGTGCAGGCCACGCTGCCTGCTCAGCGCGCGGATGGAGGCGGCGCGCAGTTCACGGACGCGGTGCTCGCGCCGCAGGGCGGCCGAGTCGGTCATGCGACGCGGACGGGCGGTTCGTCGAGTTCGCGGTCGAAGCAGCGCTGGAAGTATTCGGCGACGATCGGCCGCTCCGCGTCGTCGCACTTGTTGAGGAACGACAGCTGGAAGGCCAGGCCCACGTCGCCGAAGATCGTCACGTTCTCGGCCCATGTGATCACCGTGCGCGGCGACATCAGCGTCGACAGGTCGCCGACCCGGAAGCCGGCCCGCGTCAGGTTCGCCACCGCGACCATCGATTCGATCAGGTCGGCATCGACGTCGGGCACCCTGGCCGCGACGATGCCGGCCTCCGCCTGCGGCGGCAGGTGATCCAGCGAGGCGACGATGTTCCACCGGTCGATCTGGGCGTGGTTGAGTTTCTGCGCGCCGTGGTAGAGCCCGTTGAGGTTGCCCAACCCGACGGTGTTGGCGGTCGCGAAGAGCCGGAACTGGGGATGCGGTGCGATGACTCGGTTCTGGTCCAGCAGCGTCAGCTTGCCGTCCTGCTCCAAGACGCGCTGGATCACGAACATGACGTCGGGCCTGCCGGCGTCGTACTCGTCGAGGACCAGCGCGACCGGACGCTGAAGCGCCCACGGCAGGATGCCCTCCTGGAACTCGGTGACCTGCTGCCCGTCGCGCACAACGACCCCGTCGCGCCCGATCAGGTCCATGCGGCTGAGTTGCCCGTCCAGGTTCACCCGCACACACGGCCAGTTCAGCCGCGCCGCGACCTGCTCGATGTGGGTGGACTTGCCGGTGCCGTGCAGGCCCTGCACCAGCACGCGGCGGTTGCGCGCGAAACCGGCGAGCAACGCCAGCGTGACCGCGCGGTCGAAACGGTAGGCCGGATCTACTTCGGGCACATGCTCATCCGGTTCGGTGAGCGCAGGCACCGCCAAGTCGGTGTCGATGCCGAAGACGTCTCGGACGCTTACCAAGTGGGTCATGAACTCTCCTGTGATGATTCGCCTGCGGCGACTTCGGCTTCGATGTCGCCGATGGCTTTGGCGGCGCGACGCAGCGCGGGCAGCAGTCTGATCGCCTTGTCGGGCGTCAACCGCATGACCGGCGCCTGGACGGCGATCCCGAGGTTGGAGATGCCGGTGGGCGACGGCACCAGAACCGCCGCGCAGACAAGGCCGGGCAGGAACTCCTCGGCGTCGATCGCGTAGCCGTCGCGCCGGACCCGCCGCAGTTCCTCCTCGATCTTGTCCACGTCGGTGACGGTATTGGGGGTGTAGCGCCGCAGCGGGGCCGCTTCCAACAACCGGCGCCGCTGGGCGGGTGCCAGCTGGGACAGGATCATCTTGCCGCTCGCCGAGCAGTGCGCGGGCACCCGCGACCCCGCTTGCAGGGTGAAGCGCAACGGCTCGGGGGTCTCGACGCGGTCAAGGTAGACGATCTCGTTGCCCGACAGCGTTGTCAGGTTGCAGCTCTCGCCCAGCTCTTCCACCAGATCGCGCAGCACCGCGTGGCGCGCGCCGTGGTGACTGTCATTGAGCAGCAGGTTCTCGGCCATGCGGCGCAGCCGCGCGCCGATCCCGTAGTGTCGGCCGTTGTTCTCCCGAATCAGCAGCCCCGCGCCTTCGAGTTGCTGGAGCATGCGGTGCAGGGTCGGCTTGGCCATCCCCGTCTCTTCGACCAGGCCCTGCAGGGTGAACAGGCGGTCCTTCGATGCGATCAGTTCGAGCAGGGAGAACAGCCGCAGCGTCGGTGTGTCACCGGCCAGTTCTTTGCCGGTGAGCGCGCCTGCCTCCTCGATCCTGCGGACCTCACCCATTGGTCCCTCCCTTGTCGTCTGATCCATAGAACCGGCATTTGTCTCAAAATGCAACACGGCCCATACCGGTTTCCGGTATCTGCATTGACTCAAGGCCGCCTGGGGTCCTAGTGTGATCCCTGATCACAAAATAAGGAATGATTCGTTCCGATCTTCGAGATAGCTGGTCTCAAAACCAGGAGAGGACGACTGCACATGACCCAGTCAAACGCCCGCACCGTCGTATCCGGCGTGCAGCGAATGACGCCGTCCGAGGCGTTCGTCGAGACGATGGTGGCCAACGGGGTCACCGACATCTTCGGCATCATGGGCTCGGCGTTCATGGACGCCATGGACATCTTCGCGCCTGCCGGTATCCGGCTCATCCCGGTGGTGCACGAGCAGGGCGCCGCCCACATGGCCGACGGCTACTCGCGTGTCAGCGGTAGGCACGGCGTGGTGATCGGGCAGAACGGCCCGGGCATCAGCAACTGCGTCACTGCCATCGCCGCCGCGTTCTGGGCGCACAGCCCGGTCGTCATCGTCACCCCCGAGGCGGGCACGATGGGCATGGGGCTCGGCGGTTTCCAGGAGGCCAATCAGCTTCCGATGTTCCAAGAGTTCACGAAATACCAAGGCCACGTGAACAATCCGCGCCGCATGGCCGAGCTGACCGGGCGTTGCTTCGACCGCGCAATGTCGGAGATGGGTCCCACGCAGCTCAACATCCCGCGTGACTTCTTCTACGGCGAGATCGAAGCCGAGATCCCGCAGCCGCAACGGATCGAGCGCGGCCCCGGCGGCACGAAGAGCCTCGACGAGGCCGCCGCGTTGATCGCCGAAGCCGAGTTCCCCGTGATCATCTCCGGTGGCGGCGTGGTGATGGGCGACGCCGTCGAGGAGTGCAAGGCGCTGGCCGAACGGCTCGGCGCGCCGGTGGTCAACAGCTACCTGCACAACGACTCGTTCCCCGCCAGCCACCCGCTGTGGACCGGGCCGCTGGGCTACCAGGGCTCCAAGGCCGCGATGAAGCTGATCTCGAAGGCGGACGTGGTGATCGCGCTGGGCACCCGGCTCGGCCCGTTCGGCACGCTGCCGCAGCACGGCCTGGACTACTGGCCCAAGAACGCCAAGATCATCCAGATCGACGCCGACCACAAGATGTTGGGGCTGGTCAAGAAGATCAACGTCGGCATCTGCGGCGACGCCAAGGCCGCAGCCGTCGCCCTGGTCGAGCGCCTGCAGAACAGGACGCTGGCCGTCGACTCCACCCGCGAGCAGCGCGCCGCGACCATCAAGGCCGAAAAGGACGCCTGGGAGAAGGAACTCGAGGAGTGGACGCACGAGCGCGATCCGTTCAGCCTGGACATGATCGCCGAAGCCGAAGCCGAGGAAGGCAACTGGCTGCATCCGCGTCAGGTGCTGCGTGAGCTGGAGAAGGCGATGCCGCCGGACGTGATGGTGTCCACCGACATCGGCAACATCAACGCGATCGCCAACAGCTACCTGCGGTTCGAGCGGCCGCGCAGCTTCCTCGCACCGATGAGCTTCGGCAACTGCGGTTACGCGCTGCCGACGATCATCGGGGCCAAGGTCGCCGCGCCCGAGCGCCCCGCGATCGCCTACGCCGGCGACGGCGCATGGGGCATGAGCATGGGCGAGATCATGACCGCCGTTCGGCACGACATCCCCGTCACCGCAGTGGTTTTCCACAACCGGCAGTGGGGCGCGGAGAAGAAGAACCAGGTGGACTTCTACAACCGCCGGTTCGTCGCCGGCGAGCTGGACAACCAGTCGTTCGCCGGCATCGGCGAGGCGATGGGCGCCCAGGGCATCGTCGTCGAGAAGCTCGAAGAGGTCGGGCCGGCGCTGCAGCGCGCGGTCGACGCGCAGATGAACGACGGCAAGACCACCGTCGTCGAGATCATGTGCACTCGCGAGCTGGGTGACCCGTTCCGTCGCGACGCGCTCTCCAAGCCGGTCCGGTTGCTGGAGAAGTACAAGGATTACGTGTAATCCGATCGCACAAGAATCGGCGCCGCCCCACCGGGACGGCGCCGATTTCTTGTTGCTGGCTTCGTGGTTCGCTGTGATTTGCCAGCGGGGATTCGCGTTAGTGCTAGGGCTGTACCGCCTTCTCGACGTCGGTGAGCATGCCGTCGATGCCGTGCAGCAGGTCGTCGAGCACGTCGTCGTCGGCGACCAACGGCGGTGACACCATCAGCATCGTGGCGCCCCTGTCGTCGCCACGCAGGATCACCTTGGTGCGCTTGAACGATTCGGGCAGCACTTCGCGCAGCACGGTCAGCGACTCCTGCTCGGTGAACTCGCGGCCGCTGTTGTGGTCGGCCATCAACTCGATGGCGTAGAAGAACCCCGTTCCCCGAACGTCTTTCACGCAACGGTGCGACTTCTGCAACGAGTCGAGCGCGGCCCGGAAGGCGGGTGCGTGGCCTTGCACGTTGTCGAGCACGTTCTCGTCGCGCATCGCGCTGATGTTGGCGGTCGCGACGGCCGTCGACACCGGATGGCCGCCCCATGTCGCGCCGTGGGTGAACACGCCGCCCTTCGAGGAACCGAACAACTCCTGGACCAGTTGTTCACGCGCGATCATGCCGCCCAGCGGTGCGTAGCCCGACGTCGATCCCTTCGCGAATGTGATCATGTCCGGGACGACGCCCGTCAGCCCGTGGCCGAACCAGTACCCCAGCCGACCGAACGAGCAGATCACCTCGTCGGAGACCAGCAGGATGCCGTGCTTGTCGCAGATGTCGCGAAGCGCCTGCCAGTAGCCCAGCGGCGGCACCAGAGCACCCCTTCCGTTCTGCACCGGCTCGGCGAACAGCGCCGCGATCGTCTCCGGGCCCTCCTCTTCGATGACCTGCTCGATGGCCTGCACGCAGGGCAGTTCGTGGGCGGGCCCGCAATCGCCGAGATACCCGAGGGTGTTGGGGACCGCGCGCACACCGGGCAGCAGGGGGCCGAACGGCTCCTTGATCTTGGGCAGCTGGGTGACTGACAGCGCGCCCAAAGTCGTCCCATGGTAAGCCATTTCGCGGCTGATGATCTTGGTGCGCTGCGGCTGGCCCTGGCTGCGGTGATACTGGCGGGCGAACTTCACCGCCGTCTCCACGGCCTCCGACCCGGAGTTGACGAAGAAGGTGGTGCCGAGGTCGCCCGGTGCGAGTTCGGCGATCAGGCTTGCGGCTTCGATCGCCGGGGGATGGGCCATGCCCCAGTTGGAGGCGTAGGCCAGCGTGCCGACCTGTTCGGCGGCGGCCGCGGCGATGTCCTGCCTGCCGTGCCCCATGTTCACGCAGAACAGGCCGGCGAGGCCGTCGAGGTAGCGGTCGCCCTCGGTGTCGACGAGGTAGCAGCCGTCGCCGCGGACGAATACCGGAAATTCGCTGTCCCACGCGGGCTTACGGGTGAAATGAGGACCGAGATGACGGCGGGCCCGGGCCCGCAACTCGTTTCCGTTCACACCTATCTGTCTCCTTCGCTTTCTTGACGAATGGTTGGGGGAATGGTTTGACCATAACGAGGAAAAGGGGTCCAGGTCAGAGCCAGAATTGGAGTAAATGACAGGTCCAGACGTGGGTTGGCCGCCGCGGCGCGCGCCCGGCATCCTCGGCCCAACGACCGGCGCGCCCGGCATACTATGCGCGGTGCCCAGGACGCTCATCGAGATCGATCGCAGCTCGCCCGAGCCGCTGTATCGGCAGGTTCGGCGGGCCATCGAGCACGGAATCGCCAGCGGTGTCTTCGATGTCCATCACCGGCTGCCGAGCTCGCGGGAACTGGCGATCGAACTGGCGGTGTCCCGCAACACGATCAACCTCGCCTACCAGGAACTGATCGCCGAGGGCTTCGTGCGCAGCCACGAACGGTCCGGGATGTTCGTCAATCCCGAGATGCTGGAGGCGGCCGCCGCGGAAACCGTCGACACCGTTCCGCGCATCGATTGGCAGAGCCGGATCCGGCGCCAGCCCGACGCCGACATTCCCGAGATCGAGAAGACCAGCGACTGGTATCAGTACCCGTATCCGTTCCTCGCCGGCCAGATCGACATCCGAAGCTTCCCGGCGCGCAGCTGGAATCGGTGCCTGCGCGACGCGTTGTTTCAGCCGCACGCCTACCCGAGCCTGCAGGACAGCGTGGCCGCCGACGATCCGATGCTGATCGACATGATCCGCCAGCAGATCCTTCCGCCGCGCGGCATCGAGGCCGGGCCGGACGAAATCCTCGTCACGGTCGGCTCGCAGCAGGGGCTCGACCTCGTGGGGCGGGCGCTGCTCGGGCCGGGCCAGCGGGTCGCCGTCGAGAACCCGGGCTATCTCGACGCCCGGCACATCTTCGTGCGCACCGGCGCGACCGTGTACGGCATCGACGTCGACGCCGATGGCCTGCGCCCGCCCGACACTTTGGCGGGCACGCACCTGATCCACTGCACGCCCAGCCACCACCACCCGACCAACGCGACGCTGGGCATCGAGCGTCGGCGTCGGCTGCTGGCGCTGGCGGCCGAGTCCGGCACCGTCGTCGTCGAGGACGACTACGACAGCGAGTTCCGCTACCACGGCAGCCCCAGCCCGTCGCTGAAGTCGCTCGACACCAGCGGCGACGCCATCTATCTGGGCACGTTCTCCAAGTTCCTGGCGCCAGGACTGCGGCTGGGCTATCTCGTCGGGCCCGCCGACCTGGTGCGCGAGCTGCGCCACGTGCGCCGCTACGTGCTGCGCCACCCGCCCGGGCACACGCAGCGGGCGCTGGCGCTGCTGATCGACAGCGGCAACTACCACCGCGCGCTGCGCCAGCACCGCACCAAGATGAAGCGCAAATGGGAGCGGCTGGTCGCCGCGGTGCACAAGTATCTGCCGTTTGCCACCGGGCCGTTCGCGCCGGGCGGCGTCAGCCTGTGGGTGGAGGGTCCCGACGCGCTCGACTGCCGCGAATTGCTGCGCGCCGCGCAGAGCCGCGGCGTACTCATCGAGCGCGGCGACATCTTCTATATGCAGGACAACCCGCCGCGCAACATGATCCGGATCGGCTACGGCGCGATCGGGCTGAACTCCATCGAGCCCGGCATCGCGCTGCTGGGGCAGGCCTGCGCCGAAGTGCTGTCGAGCAAGCGCTGACGGCTAGAGGCGACCGTCGACCCGCAGATCGGGGTGCACCCAGTTGGGCGAGCGGCGCTCCTTGAACGCGCGGAAGCCCTCGATCGCCTCCTCGCCGCTGTAGCTGGCCTGCATGCCGATGCGGTCGAACAACCCCATGTAGTTGTCCAGGCTGGCCTTGACCACCCGCCTGGCCGCCGGGGCGGTGCGGCAGCACTGGGCGAGGATGTCGCGGGCGGTGTCCATCAGCTCGTCGTGCGGCACCACGCGGGCGACCATGCCCCACTGCTCGGCCTCGGCGGCCGACAGCGTGCGACCGGTGAGCATGAGGTCGCGGGTGCGCACCGGCCCGATCAGCCGGGCCAGCATCTGGCTGTAGTAGGTGTCGGCGAGCCCGCGGAACAGCTCGGGCACCCGAAACGTCGCGCGCTCGCTGACCACCGCCATGTCGCTGCACAACGCGATCTGCAGGCCGCCGCCCTGACACAGCCCGTTGACCGCGGACACCACCGGCTTGGTGGACTGGCGCAGCTTTTCGAACGGCGTGACATCCATGCCGAGCGCCGCGCCGAACGTCAGCCAGTTGTCGTCGTCCCCGCCGCCGCCCATGTCGCCGCCGGGCGCGAAGACATCGCCCGTGCCGGTGATCAGCAGGCCCGCCAGGTCGGGGTCCTGCTCGACGCGTCCGATCGCGTACTTGATGCCGAAGTACATCGCGGGCGTCATGGCATTGCGCGCCTCGGGGCGGTCGAGCGTGCAGATCGCGAACGGGCCCTCCCGTCGAAAGCTCAAAAAGGGCGTGCCCAGCCAGTCGCCTTCGGGCGGCCGAGGCTTCGCGGTCGGCGTCATAGTTGCCTTTCTTGCGTTCGTCGATTGGCTACCGCGTCCTCGATAGCCTCGGCGTACGGTGCACAGTCTCCTGCGCCGGGCACCAGTGTCGACAGTGCCCCCGCCGCGCACGCCCGCTGCAGTGCCTGCTCGTGGCCGTCGGCCCAGAACGCGGCCAGCACGCCGGCGAAGACGTCGCCGGCGCCGGTGGTGTCGACCGCCTTGACCGCGGGGGCGCGCACGTCGAACCGCTCGTCGTTGCCGAGGTAGCTGGCGCCGCGACGGCCGCGGGTGATGACGAGATTGGGCACCGGCCAATGCCATTCGCGCGCCTCGGCCTCGTTGACGATGACGACGTCGGCCAGCTCGGACAGGGCGAGCAGCTCGTGGGGTTTGGCGCCCGCCGGCGAGGCGTTGACCATGACGACGGCGTCTGCCGCCCGCGCGATGCCTGCGGCCGCGATGGCGGTGGCGATCGGTATCTCCAGCTGCATGAGCACCACGTCGCTGTTAGTGATCACCGCCCGGATCTCGGGGGAGCCGACGCTTAGATGGGCGTTCGCGCCCGGCGCGACGACGATGGTGTTCTCGGCGGTCGAGTCGACGATGAGCACCGCCGAGCCGCTCGGTCCGGGCACCGTGATGACACCGTCCAACCCGACCTCGTTGTCGCGCAGGTGGATGCGCAGCTGTTCGGCGGCCCCGTCGGTGCCCAGCGCGGCAACCAACTGAACCGAGGCGCCTGCCCGCGATGCCGCGACGGCCTGATTGCCGCCCTTGCCGCCGGGCGCCGACGACAGCGACGAGGCGAGCACCGTCTGCCCGGGGCGCGGCAGCGCGTCGACTCGGAACGTCAGGTCGGCGTTGACGCTGCCCACCACGCACACCCGAGTCGCCATGAAAGTAAAAGTTAGACCAGCGCCGCCGTCGGCGCCGTAATCAGGTCCGATACGCTGGACCGATGAGTCTGGACGCACCGTCGATGCCCGACTTGCGCCAGCAGGTGCACGACGCGGCACGCCGGGCCCGCGTGGCCGCGCGGGAACTGGCCACGCTGAGCACCGAAGCCAAGAACTCGGTGTTGCATGCGGCGGCCGACAACGTGCTGCGCGAGGCGGGCACCGTCATCGAGGCGAACAAAGAGGACCTGGCCGCCGCCAAGGCCGCGGGCACACCTGACGCGATGCTGGACCGGTTGGCGCTCAACCCGCAGCGAATCGACGCCATCGCCTCGGGGCTGCGGCAGGTCGCCGGGCTGCCCGACCCGATCGGTGAGGTGCTGCGCGGCCGCACCCTGCCCAATGGCCTGCAGCTGCGTCAGCAGCGGGTCCCGATCGGCGTGATCGGAATGGTCTACGAGGGCAGGCCGAACGTGACCGTCGACGCGTTCGGGTTGACGTTCAAGGCGGGCAGCGCGGTGCTGCTGCGCGGCAGCTCGTCGGCGGCGCGGTCGAACCAGGCCCTCGTCACCGCGCTGCGCGACGCGTTGGCGATGGAGAACCGGATGCCCGACGCCGTGCAGCTGCTGCCCTGCGAGGACCGCGCCAGCGTCACCCATTTGATTCAGGCGCGCGGCCTTGTCGACGTGGTGATTCCGCGCGGGGGAGCGGGTCTGATCAACGCGGTGGTGCGCGACGCGCAGGTGCCGACGATCGAAACGGGTGTCGGCAACTGCCATGTCTACGTGCACAGCTCCGCCGACCTTGACGTCGCCGAACGAATCCTGTTGAACGCCAAGACCCGTCGGGTCAGCGTCTGCAACGCCGCCGAGTCGGTGCTGATCGACAAGGCCATCGCCGACACCGCGGTGCCGCGGCTGACCAAGGCGCTTCAAGACGCGGGTGTGACGGTGCACGCCGATCCCTCGGAGGAGGAGTTGCGCGCCGAGTTCCTGTCGATGGACATCGCGCTGGCGGTGGTCGACGGCGTCGACGCCGCGATCGACCACATCAGCGAGTACGGCACCGGCCACACCGAAGCCATCGTGACGACGGATCTCGCTGCGGCGCAACGGTTCACCGAACGCGTCGACGCCGCCGCGGTGATGGTGAACGCGTCGACGGCGTTCACCGACGGCGAGCAGTTCGGGTTCGGCGCCGAGATCGGCATCTCCACTCAAAAGCTGCATGCCCGCGGACCGATGGGCCTGCCCGAATTGACCTCGACCAAGTGGATTGTGTGGGGAGACGGCCACACCCGCCCGGCCTGATTAGGAGACATACGTGAGCGTCCCCGCACGCCCCGCGCCGCTGTTCGCCGACATCGACGATGTGGCGCGACGGCTGGCCGAAACCGGCTATCTGCCCGACACCGCAACCGCCACCGCGGTTTTCCTCGCCGACCGGCTGGGCAAGCCGCTGTTGGTGGAAGGGCCCGCAGGTGTCGGCAAGACCGAACTGGCCCGCGCGGTGGCCCAAGCCACCGGTTCGGGTCTGGTGCGGTTGCAGTGCTACGAGGGCGTCGACGAGGCGCGCGCGCTGTACGAGTGGAACCACGCCAAGCAGATCCTGCGCATCCAGGCCGGACACGGCGACTGGGAGCAGACCCGCGATGACGTGTTCTCCGAGGAGTTCCTGCTGTCGCGTCCGCTGCTGACCGCGATCCGGCGCACCGAGCCGACGGTGCTGCTGATCGACGAGACGGACAAGGCCGACATCGAGATCGAGGGCCTGCTGCTGGAGGTGCTGAGCGATTTCGCGGTGACCGTGCCCGAACTCGGCACGATCGAGGCCGAGCGGGCGCCGTTCGTCGTGCTGACGTCGAACGCCACCCGCGAGCTGTCCGAGGCGCTCAAGCGGCGATGCCTGTTCCTGCACATCGACTTTCCCGATCCCGACCTCGAGCGGCGCATCCTGCTGTCGCGGGTGCCCGAGCTTCCTGAGCACCTGGCCGACGAGCTGGTTCGCATCATCGGTGTGCTGCGGGGCATGCAGCTCAAGAAGCTGCCGTCGGTGGCCGAGACCATCGACTGGGGCCGCACGGTGCTGGCGTTGGGCCTCGACACCATCGACGACCAACTGATCGCGGCCACGCTCGGCGTCGTGCTCAAGCACCAGTCCGATCAGGTCAAGGCCGCAGGCGAGCTCCGGCTCAACTAGTCCTCTAGGAGTAGCGATGGCCGTCCGCCGCACCCGACCTCCGCAGCCGCTGGCCCCGCACGGCCTGCCGGGCCATCTGGTGGAGTTCGTGGAAGCGCTGCGGGCGCAAGGCATTGCGGTGGGCCCGTCGGAGACTGTCGACGCCGGTCGGGTGGTGTCGGTGTTGGGGCTCGGCGACCGCGAGGCGCTGCGGGAAGGCATCGCGTGCGCGGTGCTGCGCCGATCCGATCACCGCGACACCTACAACGCGATGTTCGACCTGTATTTCCCGGCGGCGCTGGGCGCCAAGACCGTGCTCGACGACGAGGATTCCGACGGCGAGGGGCTGCCGCCCGAAGACGTCGAGGCGATGCGGCAGATGCTGCTCGATCTGCTGACCGACAACGAAGAGCTGGCCGACATGGACGAGCGACTGGCCGCGATGATCGCCCAGATCGTCGAGGCCTACGGCCGGTACAACTCCAGCCGCGGCCCTTCGTACTCGTCGTATCAGGCGCTCAAGGCGATGAACCTCGACGATCTCGAGGGCAGGCTGCTGGCCGGCCTGCTGGCGCCCTACGGCGACGAGCCGACCCCGACGCAGGAGCAGATCGCCAAAGCCATTGCGGCTCAACGCATTGCGCAGCTTCGCAAGATGGTTGAGGGCGAGACGAAGCGGCGCACCGCCGAGCAGCTGGGCCGCGACCACGTGCAGATGTACGGCGTGCCGCAGTTGGCCGAGAACGTCGAATTCCTGCGTGCCTCCGGCGAACAGCTGCGGCAGATGCGCCGGGTGGTGGCGCCGCTGGCCCGCACGCTGGCCACCCGGTTGGCGGCGCGGCGGCGGCGGTCGCGCGCCGGCGAGATCGACCTGCGCAAGACGCTGCGCAAGTCGATGTCCACCGGCGGGGTGCCGATCGACGTGGTGCTCAAGAAGCCGCACCCGGCGCGGCCGGAACTGGTGGTGCTGTGCGACGTGTCCGGTTCGGTCGCGGGCTTCAGCCATTTCACGCTGCTGCTGGTGCACGCGCTGCGCCAGCAGTTCAGCCGGGTGCGGGTTTTCGCGTTCATCGACACCACCGACGAGGTCACCGACCTGTTCGGCCCCGACGCCGATCTCGCCGTCGCGGTGCAGCGCATCACCAGGGAAGCCGGGGTCTACACCCGCGACGGCCATTCCGACTACGGGCACGCTTTCGTGTCGTTTTTGGACAAGTACCCGAATGTGTTGTCGCCGCGCAGTTCTCTGCTGGTGCTCGGCGACGGCCGCAACAACTACCGCAATCCCGAAACCGAACTGCTGGCGCACATGGTCAACGCGTCGCGGCATGCGCACTGGCTCAACCCTGAGCCGAGGCATCTGTGGGGTAGCGGCGATTCGGCGGTGCCCCGCTATGAAGAGGTCATCACGATGCACGAATGCCGGTCAGCCAAACAGCTGGCCGGCGTGATCGACGCCCTCCTCCCGGTCTAGCCCCCACCTTACGCCCCGATCTAGCCGCCCCCCTTTACGCCCAAACCGACACACGGGCGGGAAAGTGCGAGAAAAAGCCGCCAAAAAGTCGATCTCGGCGCAGGGTGGTATGTCGGTGCCGGGTGATCAGGCGAACGACACCGTGACATCGCCGCCCGCCGGGTCGGCGTCGGCCACCAGCGACCACGGCGCCCGATACACCCGCCCCGGCGCGGCGGGCCACGGCGTGCGCTCGACCGCCAGCGTCCGGCCGTCCTGCACGGCCCGCAGCTTGGGCAGCCTGCGGTACTCGTCGACCCAGAACAGCAGGTCACCCCTCGCGGCGGCGCCGCCCTCGGACGAGACAAGCTGCGGCGCAACCCATCTGAACGGGCCATCGGTCCGGATACGCACCGCCTTCGGCGGCTGCACGCGAGTGGTCAGCCAGCGCGACACGGCGCCGGCGACATGGCGTCCGTCCAGCGCGGCGCCGTCGGCGGTGTCGACGGGATGCAAAAGGTTGCCGACCGCGAAAACCCCTGGGCTGCTGGTCCTCAGCGCGGCGTCGACGACGGGGCCGCGGGTGGCGGCATCCATCGCCAGGCCGCCGGTGCGGGCCAGTTCGTGGTCGGGAATCCAGTCGCCGGTGAACACCACGGTGTCGCAGTCGACGGTGGTGCGCTCGCCGGTGTCGAGGTGCTCGACGACCGCGCTGCGGACGCGGCCCTTGCCTTTGATGTCGACGATGCGGCTGCGGGTGTACACCGGCCCGTCCAACAGGAAGCGCCCCGGCAGCCGGAACGCGGCGTAGGCCTCCGACTGCGGGTAGGCGCTGACCATTCCCACTGTCGCGCAACCGGCTTCGCGCAGGGTGAGCACCGCCGACCAGCTCACCAGTTCCGCGCCGACGATCAACGCGCGGCGGCCGACGTCGGCGTGGTGGATGTGCACCAGGTTCTGCAACTGCCCGGTGGTGTACACGCCGTCGGCGCGGTCGCCGGGCACCAGTCGGGCAGGCCGCGGCCGTTCGCGTGCGCCGGTGGCCAACACCACCGCGTCGGCCGTCACGGTCCGCACGCCCCGCGGTGAGGTGATCCGCAGCGCCCGGTTACCGGCCCAGCCCGTCACCATCGCCTCGGTCTCCAGCAGGGCGCCGGCGTCCTGCGCCATCGCGGTGAGCCGTCGGGCGTAGGCGGGGCCGGAGATGAACCGCTTCAGATCGCGCATGCCGTAGCCGGGATGGTCGCTGTGGCGGGGGATTCCGCCGGTCTCGGCTTCGCGTTCGATGACGAGGACCTCGCCGTCGACCTGCCCGGCGAGCGCGGCGGCCGCGGTCAGCCCCGACGGCCCGCCGCCCACGATCGCGACGGCCACATGTTGGTCGCTCATCGCACACCGCCGCGAGTCTCGAGCGCCGCCTTGGTGTTGGCGCCGCAGTAAAAGCCTTGGCAGCGGCCGTTCATCACCCGGGTGCGACGGCGCAGACCGTCCAGGTCGGCTGGCGGTATGGGCGAGGCGAACGCGTCGCGGATCTCGCCCGCGGTAACGCGTTCACAGAAGCAGATGATGCGGCCGTACTCGGGGTCGGCGGCGATGCGCGCGTTGTCCTGATACGGCCGGAGAAACGCCTCGCCGATGTTCGGCATCCGCGGGGGCGCAGGAAGATCCGGTCGTTCGGTGACGTCGACGCCGGCATCCGACAGCAGCCCCGTCACGTACTCGGCGATCGCCATCCCCGACGTCAGCCCGGTGGAGCGGATACCGCCGACAAGCACGTAGCGCGCCGCCGCGTCGAGGTCGATCAGGTAGTCGTCGCGGTCGATCGCCGCGCGCAGGCCGGCGTAGGTGGCGGTGATCTCCTCGTCGAACAGCGACGGCATCAGCGCCTCGCCCTTGGAGACCAGGAACTCGAAGCCCTTCTCGGTAGTGCCTGTGGCGCTGCGGTCTTCGAGATTCTCCGAGGTTGGCCCGACCATCACGTTGCCGTAGATGGTCGGGCTCACCAGCACACCCTTGCCGCGCGACGACGGCACCGCCAACACGATGCACGGCACCATCGGCCGAGTCAGCTTGTCGAACACCAGCAGTTCGCCGCGCCGCGGCGTGACCGTGAAGCGGTCGTAACCGAATGCGGCGTCGAGATAGTCGGCGCCCAAACCCGCCGCGTTGATGATCCAGCGGCCGTGGACCTCGCCGCGGGTGGTCTGCAGCGTCGTGTACTCGTCGCCGACCGTGGCGGCGGTGACCCGGGCGCCGCGCGTCAACTGCGCGCCGCGCGCGACGGCGTCGGTGGCCAGCGCGAGGTTGGTGGTCCACGTGCAGATGATCGACTCGCCGGGCACCGTCAACCCGCCCAGCACGCCGGGCCCGAGGTCGGGAACACGGCGATACACCTCGTCGGTGTCGACGATTTCGCAGTCGTGGTAGGAGTTGCGTTCGGCCTTCTCCTTGAGCCCGGGAAGGGCGGCAAGCTCCTCGTCCGTCCACGCCACCAGCAGTGCGCCGGTGCGCTCGACCGGAATGCCGGTCTGCTCGGCGTAGTCGCCCAGCAGTTGGTAGCCGCGCGCCACCAGGCGCGACTCCAGCGTTCCCGGCGTGGCGTCGAATCCGGTGTGCAGCAGCGCGGTGTTGGCCTTGCTGGTGCCGTCGCCGACGTCGTCGCGCGCCTCCAGCAGCGTCACCGACAGGTTCGTGCCTGCCAGTGCCCGCGCGATCGCGCAGCCGACGATTCCGGCGCCGACCACGATGACGTCGCTGACCTGGGTACCGCTCATGCGGTTGTCGTCTCCTTCTGTGCGGCAACGGCTTCGGCTGCGCGCATCCATCGAGTCATGAATTCCGCGGCGCGGTCGGCCGACCACTGAGGCTCGTAGGTGTGTTCCGGTGTCCACGTGCCGACGGCCTGTGCCACCTCGAGGCCGGGCTCGAGCGCCAGCCTGGCGCATGCGGCGGCACCGAGCGCGGTGGCGTGCAACGACGGATACACGTCGACGGGTATGCGGGCCAGGTCGGCCTGCGCCTGCATCAGCACCTTCGACTGCGTGAGCCCGCCGTCGACCCGCAGCCGGGTCAGCGGCTGGCCCAGGTCCGTGGCCACCAGGTCGGCCAGCGCGGCCACCTGAGCGGCGATGCCCTCCAACAGCGCCCGGACCAGCTGTCCGCGCCCGCTGCTGAGCGTCATCCCGGTGAACGACGCCGCCGCGGCCGAATCCCACCACGGCGCGGCCAGCCCGGCCAGTGCGGGAACGCACAGCACACCGTCGCTGGAATCGGCTGCAACGGAATCGATTTGATCAGCGGACGGGATCAGCCCGAGGTCGACGGCCCACCGCACCGCCGATGCCGCCGTGTAGACCTGCCCGTCGACACAGTAGGCCGTCTCGTCACGCAGTCGCCAGGCCACCGAGGTGGTCAGCCCCGACGCCGATCGTGCCGGGTTGCCGCCGAGCTGGGCCAACAGGAAAGCACCGGTGCCGTACGTGCACTTGGCGTCGCCCGGCGCCAGGCAGCTTTCGGCCAGCAGCGCCGCCTGCTGGTCGACGATCAGCCCGGCCACCGGGATTGTGGGACCGAAAACGTCTGTGCGGCCGACAATCTGATCGCACGCCACAATCTCGGGCATCGCTTCGCCGGTCAGCCCGAACAGGCCGACCAGTTCGTCGTCCCAGGCCACCGAGTCCAACGCGAGCAACAGCGACCGGCTCGCGGTGGCCGCGTCGGTGACGAACGCGCCGCACAGCCGGTGTACCAGCCATGTGTCGGTGGTGGTGACGACGCCGTCGGTGGTCATGTTCGCCCGGATCCACGCCATTTTCGGCGCGGAGAAATACGGATCGAGCACCAGACCGGTGCGTCGGGCGATCACGTCGGCCGAGGACGACAGCGGCGCACACACAGATTCGGCGCGCCGGTCCTGCCAGACCACCGCGGGGGTCAGCGGTCGACCGGTGTCGCGGTCCCACGCCAGCACCGTCTCACCCTGGTTGGCCAACGCCACCGCGGCGACGGGAACACCGGCCTGCGCCAAGGCTTTCCGCCCGGCACTGACGACGGAGTCGAACAGCGCCTCGGGATCCTGCTCGACGGCGCCGCCGGCCAGATAGTCCGGCCGGACGGCGACCTCGGCGATGGACACGATCTGCCCGGCGTCGTCGACCACGATGGCCTTCGTGCCCGAAGTGCCCTGGTCAATCGCCAGGTAATGCTGCATCGTCAATCCTTTGCGGCCTCGGCCTCCAGTTCGGCGTCGATCGAGCCCATACCCGGCATGGTCAGCCCGCTCTTACCGCGGGTGGCCAACAGGTAACCGAGATAGCAGGCGCCGATCACCACCATCACGATGACGTATGCCCACGCTTCCTTGAAGCTGGAGTCCCGGAACAGCGAGAGCTCGAACACCAGCCACACCACCGCCACCGCCAGCACCGGGATCTCCCACGCGCCGAGGTTGAACTTGTCGCTGACCGGCAGGCTCTTGCGCTTGATCAGATACAGCACCACCGTCGAGGCGTACATCACCGCGGGCAGCAGCGTCGCGGCGCCGAACAAGGTGAACAGCGCGGTCTCCGACTGCGAGAAGATCGCCAGGATCAGTTCGGCCAGAACCACATACAGCACCGTGGCCTTCAGCGGGGTGTGGAATTTCGGCGAGATCTGGCTCCACTGCTGCCAGCCGGGGAAGCGCTTGTCACGCGACATCGCCCACGTCAACCGCACACCGGTGATCATGATGACCAGACCGCACGCGAAGATCGCCAGCACCACCATCACCAGCAGCAGGGTGGCCACCGCCGAACCGAGCGTCTTCTCGATGACATCGGCGATCGGCGTGCCGGACTCGGCCAGCGCGATCGGGTCACCGGCGGCCAGCGTCACCGCGAGGATGAACAGGAAACCCAGCACGCCCGACGCCAGCACCGCCTGCCACATCGCGCGCGGCACAACCCGTTCCGGGTCGTTGGTCTCCTCGGCGAGGTTGGCGGCCGACTCGAACCCGACAATGGTAAAGGCGCCGAGCAGGAAGCCGAGCATCCACGGCCCCGCCGTCGTCAGGTCGCCGAAGTCCCAATAACCCTCGGCGGGAATGGCGCCCTTGCTGAACAGGTTCGAGAAGTCCATCTCGCCGCGCACGGCCGCGACGACCAGCAGCAGCACCGTCAGCGACACCATGCCGATGAGCTCCAGCGAGACGAAGGTGTTGTTCACCCGCTCGGCCCACGGCGTCGAGAAGCCGACCAACAGCGCCTGCAGCAGCAGCACGGCGCCGGTGACCAGCCACGCGATGGTCGGGGTGCCCTCGTAGTGCAGCAGCACCGGGAAGATCGTCGACGCGATGGTGTAGTCGACCGCGCAGACGACGATGGCCAGGAAGGTGAACGAGATCCAGCCCAGGATCCAGCCCAGAATCGGGTTGGCCAGCCGCGACATCCACTGGTAGTGGTAGCCGGTCACCGGGATCCGCGCGGCCAGCGCGCCCAGCACGAACGCGACGGCCAGCTGACCGATGGTTGCGATCGGCCACGTCCAGATGCCCATCGGCCCCGACGAGTTCAGCACCGAACCGTAGGTGGTGAAGATGCCGGTCGCGATCGAGACGAACGCGAACGCGACGGCGAACGAGGCGAACCGTCCGGTGCGCCGCTCCAGGGCTTCCTTGTAGCCGAATTTTGCCAGGTCAGCGGCGTCGCTGGCGGCCGAAGGTTCCGGATTGGTCATCGTTCCCTCCAGTGGTATAGACCATGCGGTTGAACCGTAGTATGGGTGTGGCGCAGCGCACCGTCAAGACACCGGAATGGCGATCACGAAGTGTTTACAAACCCGATGGCCTAGACCACGTGGTTGGTGGACGTGGTTACGCTGCAGATATGCCACCCGCGCGCAACCGCGCCGCCAAACGGCGCCGCCGCCTACCGGCCAGCACCGCCGCGACGCGGGATAGTTCCCCACCCGCCACCCCCAGGTACATCGCGATCGCGGCTCTCGTCCGCGACCGCATCGCCACCGAACAACTCGGCCCGCACACGCTGCTGCCCTCGGAGCGCGAGTTGGCCGAGCAGCACGGCGTCAGCCGGATGACCGCGCGCCAGGCGCTGTCGCTGCTGGAAAGCGAAGGGGTGGTGTACCGCAAGCCGCCGCGCGGCACCTTCGTCGCCGAACCGCGGGTGCGCTTCCACATCGGCAGCTTCTCGGAGGAGGTGTCTCGGATGGGGCGCCGGCCTGCCGCACGCCTGCTGTGGGCCGAACACCAGCATCCGACGCCTGCCGTGCGGCTGGCGCTCGGCCTCGACGACGACGCGATGGTCAACGTGTTTCACCGGCTGCGCTCGGTCGATGACGTGCCGTTCGCGCTGGAGACGACGTTTCTGCCGGCGGACCTGACGCCAGGGATTCTCGACGTGTCCGACGACGGATCGCTGTGGGCGATCCTGCGCGACCGATACGGCATCGACCTGGCCCGCTCGACCGCGGTGCTGGAGTCGATCGTGCTCGACGACGCGACAAGTACCCAGCTCGACGTGCGCGCCGGATCGGCCGGCACGCTGCTGACCCGCCGCACCGAGGACAGCACGGGCCGCTGCGTCGAGTACGCCCGCGACGTCTACCGGGCCGATCGCGCGTCGTTCGAGGTGTCCGAACTGCTGGGGGCGCATCGGCTCTCGGGCGTCTGACCGCCCGCGGCACTGCCGTAAGCTGGCTATTCGTGCAATCCCGACGCAGGCTGGGCGTGATGGGTGGGACGTTCGACCCCATCCACAACGGGCACCTGGTCGCGGCGAGCGAGGTGGCCGCTCTGTTCCGGCTCGATGAAGTGGTGTTCGTGCCGACGGGGCAGCCGTGGCAAAAGGACCGCCACGTCACCGCGGCGGAGGACCGCTACTTGATGACGGTCATCGCGACCGCCTCCAACCCGCGGTTCTCGGTGAGCCGGGTCGACATCGACCGCGGCGGCCCGACCTACACCCGCGACACACTTCGCGACCTGCGGGCGCAGAACCCGGACACCGACCTGTTCTTCATCACCGGCGCCGACGCGCTGGCCTCCATCCTGACGTGGCAGGATTGGGAGGAGATGTTCGGGCTCGCCCGATTCGTCGGGGTGAGCAGGCCCGGCTACGACCTCGACGGCAAACACATCAAGAACGCGCTGGAGGAGTTGCCCGACGACGCGCTGACGCTCGTCGAGGTCCCCGCGCTGTCGATCTCGTCGACTGACTGCCGCAAACGCGCCGAGGAGGGCAGACCGATCTGGTATCTGGTGCCTGACGGGGTGGTGCAATACGTCTCCAAGCGTCGCCTCTATCGCACGGAAAACGTTGCAAAGAAGGAGCATTCGCGGTGACCGCCTCCGGAGAAGCGATCGCGATGGCAACCATAGCCGCGCGGGCGGCCGCCTCCAAGCTGGCCGACGATGTCGTGGTCATCGACGTGTCGAATCAACTGGTCATCACCGACTGCTTCGTCATCGCGTCGGCCTCCAACGAGCGTCAGGTCAACGCGATCGTCGACGAGGTCGAGGAGAAGATGCGCCTTGCCGGCTATAAACCGGCCCGCCGCGAGGGCGCCCGCGAAGGGCGGTGGACGCTGCTGGACTACATCGACATCGTCGTGCACATCCAGCATCAGGACGAGCGCAACTTCTATGCGCTGGACCGGTTGTGGCGGGACTGCCCCACCGTCCCGGTCGACCTGGATTCGGGGTCATGAGAACCCGCCGCCTGGTGATGCTGCGGCACGGGCAGACCGAGTTCAACGCCGGCAACCGGATGCAGGGTCAGCTCGACACCGAACTCAGCGATCTCGGCCGCGACCAGGCCGTCGCCGTCGCCGAGGTGCTCGCCAAGCGGCAGCCGCTGCTGATCGTCTCGTCAGATCTGCGCCGCGCCCTGGACACCGCCGTCGCGCTCGGCGAGCGGTCGGGTGTACCGGTGGACGTGGACGCCAGGCTGCGCGAAACACATCTGGGCGAGTGGCAGGGCATGACCCATCTGGAGGTCGACGCGACGGCGCCGGGTGCGCGCATGGCCTGGCGCGACGACGCCACCTGGGCGCCGCACGGCGGGGAGAGCCGCGTCGACGTCGCGCACCGCAGCATGCCGCTGATGGCCGAGCTCGTCGAAGCCCAAACCGATTGGGGCAACGACGAACCCGAGCGGCCCGTGATCCTCGTCGCGCATGGCGGCTTGATCGCCGCCCTGACGGCGGCGTTACTGAAGCTGCCGGTGGAGAACTGGCCCGCGCTGGGCGGCATGGGCAACGCCAGCTGGGTGCAGCTGTCGGGTCATTCCGCCGAGGATGCGGTGTTGAGCGACATCCGGTGGCGGCTCGATGTATGGAACGCCTCGGCACAGGTCGCCACCGATGTCCTCTGACCGGCGCACTCTGCTCGTGTTCTGCGATTCGCTTGCCTACTACGGGCCTACCGGCGGGCTACCGGCCGACGATCCACGGATTTGGCCCAATATTGTTGCCGCACATCTTGATTGGGATGTCGAGTTGATCGGCCGGATCGGCTGGACCTGCCGGGACGTGTGGTGGGCCGCGACGCAGGATCCGCGCGCATGGGCCGCGCTGCCGCGCGCCGGTGCGGTGATCTTCGCGACCGGGGGAATGGACTCGCTGCCGTCGCCGCTGCCGACGGCGTTGCGGGAACTCATCCGCTACGTGCGTCCGCCGTGGCTGCGCCGCTGGGTGCGCGACGGCTACGGCTGGGTCCAGCCCAGGCTCTCGCCGGTCGCGCGAAACGCGTTGCCGCCGCACGTGTCTGTCGAATACCTCGAGTTGACCAGGGGCGCGATCGATTTCAACCGGCCGGGCATACCAATCGTCGCCTCGCTGCCGTCCGTGCACATCGCCGACACCTACGGCAAGGCGCACCACGGCAGGGCGGCGACCGCCAGGGCGATATCCGAATGGGCCGAACAGCACGATGTTCCGCTTGTCGACCTGAAAGCCGCTGTCGCCGAACACATCATGGACGGGCGCGGCAACCCAGACGGTATTCACTGGAACTTCGAGGCGCACCAAGCGGTGGCCGAACTGATGCTCAAGGCGCTGCAGCAGGCCGGCGTCACCGGTGAGGATTCGGCCTGAGCATGGCCGTCGTCGTAGTGACCGATTCGTCTTCCCGCCTGGCGCAGGAGGAGCTGCAACGCTATGGCATCCGCCAGGTTCCGCTGCATATCCTGCTGGACGGCAAGGACTTTCGTGACGGCGTCGACGAGGTACCCGCCGACGCTCATCAACGCCACGTCACGACCGCCGGGGCGACCCCGGCCGAGCTGGCCGACGCGTATCGCGATGCGCTCGAACAGAGCGGCGGCGACGGGGTGGTGGCCGTGCACATCTCCGCGGCGCTGTCGAGCACCTACGGCTCGGCGGTGTCGGCGGCACGCGAATTCGGGCCCGCCGTGCGGGTTGTGAACTCACGCTCGGCGGCGATGGGCGTCGGCTTCGTCGCGTTGACCGCCGCACAGACGGCGGCCGAGGGGGCAGATCTCGACGCGGTCGAAGCCGCGGCCCGTGCGGTCGTGCCGTTCGGCCACGCGTTCATCGTGGTGCATCGCCTGGACAACCTGCGGCGCAGCGGACGGATTCGCCGCGGCGCGTCGCTATTGGGTTCGGCGCTGTCATTGAAGCCGTTGTTGTGCCTCGATGTCGACGGCCGGTTGGTGCTCGGGCAGCGGATCCGCACCGCGACGAAGGCACACGCGGCAATGATCGACCAGGTCGCCGAGGTCGTCGGGGACGGCGCGGCGACGGTAGCGGTGCATCACGTCGACAACCCCGACGACGCCGACGACATCGCCAAGGAGTTGACCGTGCGGCTGCCGCAGATCGCGCCGCCGGTCGTGACGGAGATGGGCGCGGTGCTCGCGGTGCACGTGGGCGCGGGCGCGGTCGGTGTCTGCGTCCAAACCGCGGGTTGACGCCCACGTCCGTCGGGGCGAAGGCTGGCGCAAGTGGAAAACGAGAGAGCGTCGATCATGAGGATGGCCCGCGACGAGCGTGTGGAACTGGCCGCGCTGCTTGAGGGCCTGACACCCGAACAATGGGATAGTCCCTCGTTGTGCGAGAAGTGGCGGGTCCGCGACGTCGTCGCCCACGCCATCGGCTTCGATCCACTGACGCGCACCCAGCTGCTCAAGCGCATGGCGAAAGGGCTGGTGACGCGCGGCGGGGCGAACGCCGTCGGCGTCGCGGAGTACGCCGATGTGCCGCCGGGGGAGCTGCTCGCGCTGGTGCGTCGATTCGCCGAACCGCAGGGCATCACCGCGGGTTTCGGCGGAAAGATCGCGTTGACTGACGGCATGATCCATCAGCAGGACATCCGCCGACCGCTCGGCATACCGCGCACCATCGATCCCGACCGCCTCCGCGTGGCGTTGCAGTTCTCGCTGTATGCACCGCGGCTGTTGGGCGCGCGACAAGTCCGCGGGCTGCGCCTGGTGGCCACCGATATGGGTTGGTCGCACGGCAAGGGGCCGGAAGTGCGCGGCAGCGGCGAGGCGCTGTTGATGGCGATGGCCGGCCGCCGCGACGCGGTCAAGGATCTCGACGGGCCGGGCAAGGATATGCTCGCACGCCGACTGTGAGTTGCGGTGGTGTTGAACCTTTCCCATCTCGCGCTTGCCCGGCAGGTACGGCCCGTCCAGCCGCTTGGCGATCGCCCCGTCCAGGCCGGGGTACACCCAGACAATCTCGTCTCGGGGTGTTCGGGTGCTCACCCGTTGAGGTGCTCGCGCGCCGCGGCGACGAACTCGGCGACCAGCGGGTTCGCCTCACCGATGCGGGTCGCGACGACGACGGTGCTGGCGGGGAACCCGCTCAACGGCACGGTGGTCAGGTCGGGGCGCACCGAGCTACGCCGGTCGCCGACCGGGAGGACCGCGACCGCCTGTCCGGCCGCGACGAGCTCCAGCCTGTCCTCGAAACTCTCGATGAGCGGTCCGGCCGACAGCGGGCCGGGTTCGCTCGGCCGATAGGAGCCTGCCGGGAAGATCGCCCGGGCACCGCCGTGTGAACAGATGACCGATTCGCCGGGTGCGAAGTCCTCCAACCACACCGACTCCCGGCCGGCCAGTGGGTGATCCGCCTGCAGCACCAACATCCGCGGCTCTTCATAGAGCACCGTGGTCCGCACCCCGTCGGTCGGGATGAGCAGCGGCGCCCTGGCCACCAGCACGTCGACCTGCCCATCGGTGAACGCACCCTCCTCATGACAGCCGAGATGGCGGGTGCCGATGTCGGCCTCGGGGTGGCGGCGGCGAAGTTCCCGAACAGCGGGTGTGATGATGAGGTCCTCTACGTATCCGATGACGATCCGGCCGGTGGGCGTGTAAGCGCGGGCGGTGAGCGTCGCCCGGCGCGCGGCCCGCAGCAGCGCATGCGCCTCGGGGAGAAACGACTTACCGGCCTCGGTGAGCAGCGCCCCCTGCGGGGTGCGGTCCAGTAGGGAGACACCCAGACTGTGCTCCAGGCGCCGGATCTGCCGGCTCAGCGCGGGCTGTGCCAGGTGCAACTCCGCGGCCGCCCGACTGAAGTTCAGATGCTCGGCCAGCACCGTGAAATATCGGACCAGGCGTAACTCCAGGTCGGCCCCGTAATCATTCACCGGTCATCTCCATGCGCCGTCCAACCTGCCGTCATTCGGCCATATTCCGCGCTATGCAATTTCGGAATATCGCGGTGCCGAGCAGGTCTTGGACAGCGGCACGGGACGGCCGAACACTCGGGTGCATGAGTAGATACGAGGGCAAGAGCGTGGTCATCACCGGCGGGAGCAGCGGGCTCGGGTTGGCGGCCGCGCAGTATCTGGTGGACAACGGTGCCCGGGTTCTGGTCACCGGGCGCAACCGGGACACTCTCGACGACGCCGCCCGACGCCTCGGCGACAACGGCATCGCCGTGCGCAGCGACGCCAGTTCGCTCGCGGACATCGAGGCGCTGGCCGGCCGGGTCCGGGACGTGTTCGGTACCGCGGACGCGTTGGTGGCCAACGGGGGCATCGGTAGTTTCGACCCGTTCTTCGCCGTCACCGAGCAGACTTTCGACGAGGTGTTCGCGATCAACACCAAAGGGCCGTTCTTCACGGTGCAGAAACTGGCGCCGCTACTGTCCGACGGCGCCGGAGTGGTGCTGACGACCTCGATCGCCAACCAAACGGGATGGGACGCTCTCAGCGTGTATTCGGCCAGCAAGGCCGCGCTGCGCTCGATGGCCCGGACGCTGAGCCGGGAACTGCTACCCCGGGGTATCCGGGTCAACGCCCTGAGCCCGGGCTCGATCGAGACGGGGAAGTTGGACAAGGAGGTTCCGGACAAGGCCGCTGCGCTCAAGGCGGAATTCGAGCAGAGCAGCCCGATGAAGCGGTGGGGTCATCCAGACGAATTCGCTCCGGCGGTGGCCTTTTTGGCGTTTGACGCGACATACGTCGCCGGCATCGAACTCGTCGTCGACGGTGGGGAGTCCCAGCTGTGAGCGACTATGCGGGCAAACGGGTCGTCATCACCGGCGGGACCAGCGGCATCGGTCTGGCCACCGCCAGACTGCTGATCGCCGGACGGGCACGCGTCCTGGTCACTGGACGGACACCGTCATCACTCGAAACCGCGAGGGCCGCACTGGGTCCGGATGCGGTCGTGCTGGCCTCCGACGCCGTCACCGGCATCGACGCCCTGGCCGAACGTGCCGCTGCAGAATTCGGTGCCGTCGACCTGTTGGTACTCAACGCCGGCATCACCGCCAACGCCACCATCGAGGACACCGGTGCGGCGACCTACGACGAGCTGTTCGCGGTCAACACCAGGGCTCCGTTCTTCACCTTGCAGAAATTCCTGCCGCTCATGCCATCCGGCAGTGCCGCGGTACTCACGACATCGGTGAGCAACTCCAAGGGCATCGCGACGACGAGCGTGTACTCCGCGACGAAGGCGGCCCTGCGGTCGTTGACGCGGACGTTCGCCCGGGAACTGATCGACCGCGGTATCCGGGTCAACGCCGTCTCCCCCGGCCCGATCGACACCGGCATCCTGGAACGGACCATGCCCGCGGCGGCGGCGCGGGAATTCCTGGAGCAGGTCAAGGCCACCAACCCGATGGGGCGGTTCGGTGAACCCGAGGAGATCGCCAGGGCGATCCTCTACCTGGGGTTCGACGCCACCTATACGACCGGCACCGAACTGGTGGTCGACGGCGGGGCTTCCGACCTCTGACCGGTGCACCCGTCTGGGAGTATCGAATCTGGCTCTGACCAGCGTGGATGGGGTTTCTCCCGCCCGCTTGAAAAAATCCTTCGAAAAAAGTGTGCGATGTGTCTACGCCGATCGCTCCTACCTGTGACAGCACCCGCCACCGGGCGGCAAACACAGAACAGGAGAGATCATGTACAGCCACTACCCGCAGCACCCCACCTACGGCCCATACCACAACGGCTACGCCCCGGCGCCGCATCCGGTGCAGGCGCCCGCGCAGCCCTCGACAGCGAACAAAGGCCTGCTGGCCGTCGCGGGCCTGGCAGTCGCAGGCGCCGCCGCGTTCGGCGGTGTCTACCTGATGAATTCGACCAGCGCCGAGCCGGCGGCCAGCACCGCGGCCGCGCCTTCGACTGTCATCAACCTGCCGTCCACGATCGACATCCCGTCGCTGACCTCGTCGGGCGACGGCCCGGCCTCCGTCCCGGTGATCGTCAACAACCCAGCCCCGGTGCGGGTGAACGGTCCCGCCGTGAACAACCCCGCCCCTGCGCCGGCTCC
>NZ_PDCP01000270.1 GCF_002553505.1 Mycolicibacterium agri
TGCCGTTGATCTCCTTCTCGTAGGTGCGCGCCTCGCCGAGCTGTTCGACCTTCGCGTCGTTCATCGCCAGCGGGGTCAGGCTGCTGTCGTCGTATAGCGACACCGAGTGGTAGATGCGCAGGGTGAGGATCGCCTGGGCCTGCACGTAGACTGTCTCCTGGTCGACGCTGGCATCGATGAAGACCGGCGCCAGCTTGCTGCTCTTGGCGCGGTCGCGCGCCTCCAGTACGTGCAGCCT
>NZ_PDCP01000271.1 GCF_002553505.1 Mycolicibacterium agri
TTGGTGTTCTCGTTACTGCCGCGTTGCCATGGCGAGTGCGGATCGCAGAAGTAGATATCGAGCTCGGTGGCCGCGGCGATGGCAGCGTGATTGGCCATCTCACGACCCTGATCCCACGTCAAGGTGCGACGCAAGGTCGCCGGCAGCTGGGCCATTTTGGCCACGATGGCCTCCTGCACCGCCAATGCACCATGGTCATCGGGCAGGTGCAGC
>NZ_PDCP01000272.1 GCF_002553505.1 Mycolicibacterium agri
GTAGGTCCGGGTCAGTGCCACGATGCGTTCCACGTTCATGGTGGGGTGGTCGACTGTGCGATGAAACGGGGTGGTGGTTTGGTCGTGCTTTTTGGACACTTTGGCGCCGTGGCGAGTCTTCGACAGCAGTTTGAATCGCCCTGGAAATGCTGGAGGCTCCTGACCTTGGAAACGAGGATGCAGGTATGCCGAAGGAACAGTCGCC